>NZ_JACYVL010000009.1:0-85068 GCF_014842245.1 Frigoribacterium sp. CFBP 13707 | reverse complement strand
GGCGTGTCGCAACCACCAACCCCGGAAAATCAAGGGTCCAGCGCGTGAACACCCCGCAGACAGCCGCACACGGCCGCCCAGGGGCGTTCCTGCCGAGCGGCAGGAGGGTCGATCAGGCTCCGAGCGGCAGCATCCGGACGACCACGAGCGAGAGCACCGCGATGAAGAGCCACGACCCCAGGCCGACCAGCACCGCGCGGCCTCCGGTGCGGGCGAGGCGCTCGAGCCGGACGCCGGTGCCGAGCCCGACGAGTGCGAGCGCGAGCAGTGCGGTCTGCACGGTGTCGGCTCCGGTGACCACCGACTCCGGCAGGTCCACCAGTGTGCGGACGACGACCGCGGCCAGGAAGCCGAGCACGAACAGGGGCACCAGGGGAGGCCGGCTGCCGGCGTCGCCCCCGCCGCGACGGACCACCGCGGACGTGATCGCCACCACCGGGGCGAGCATCACCACTCGGGTGAGCTTGACGACGACCGCGATCGCGAGGGCCGTGGCGCCGGCGGTCTGCGCCGTGGCCACGACCTGACCGACGTCGTGGACGCTGGCCCCCGTCCACGCACCGAACTCGACGTCGGTCAGGCCGACCGCACGGCCGACCACCGGCAAGACCACGATCGCGGCCGTTCCGCACAGGGTCACGAGGGCCACGGGGGTGGCGGCGTCCTTGCCGCGGTCACGGGTGACGGCACTCATCGCTCCGATCGCCGACGCCCCGCAGATCGAGAAGCCGGCCGCCAGCAGGAGCGGCTGATCGCCGGGGAGTCGGGCCCATCGGCCCAGCGCCCACGTCACGGCGAAGGTCGACACGAGGATGCCCACGATCGCAGCGATCGTCACGCCGCCGAGCGACGCGACGTCGACCAGGCTGAGCTTCAGCCCGAGCAGGACGACCCCGATGCGCAGCAGCCGACGGGCCGAGAGCGCGAGCCCCGGAGCGAGCACCCCGTCGAGCCACCGCCGAGCCGGTCGGACCTGGGCGACGACGATGCCGAGCAGGACGCTCGCGGTGAGCACCGGCACCGCCGGGATCGCGAGGTGCAGGAGCCAGGCGACGACCGCGGCCCCCGCGGCGGCGACGACCCCGGGCAGCCACGCGGCGCGCGCGCGCTCGACGGAACTGCTCGGGGTCGTCACCGGATGGTGCCTAGACCCGGTTCTTGGCCGGGTTGATCAGCGAGCCGATGCCCGAGATCGCGACCTCGACGGTCTCACCGGCCGTGAACGGACCGATGCCGGCGGGGGTGCCGGTCAGGATCACGTCGCCCGGCAGCAGGGTGAACACGTCGGTCACGTACTCGATCAGCTCGGGGATCTTGTGGATCATCTGCAGCGTGGACTCCCGCTGCTTGACCTCGCCGTCCACCCGCGTCTCGATCGTCACGTCGGTCCAGTCGAGCTCGTTCTCGATGTACGGCCCGAGCGGCAGGAACGTGTCGTAGCCCTTGGCTCGAGTCCACTGCCCGTCGGACTGCTGCACGTCGCGGGCGGTCACGTCGTTCGCGATCGTGTAGCCGAACACCACGCTCTGGTAGTCCTCGGCCTTCACCCGCTTCGCGATCGAGCCGATCACGATGGCGAGCTCGCCCTCGAAGTCGACCTGGCCGACGTCGGGCGGGAGCTGGATCGAGTCTCCGAACCCGATGACCGTCGTGTTCGGCTTCAGGAACAGCAGCGGCGCCTCCGGCGGGGTCTGCCCCAGCTCGTCGGCGTGGTCGTGGTAGTTCAGGCCGACGCCCACCACCTTTGACCGCGGGATCACCGGGGCGAGGATCTTCGCCGAGCGCAGCGACACCCGCTCGCCGGTCGTCTCGTAGCCGCTGTACATCGGGTCGCCCGCGAGCACGATCAGCTCGCGCTCGTCGACGATGCCGTAGCGGGGGTCTTCTCCGGGGGTCGCGAACCGTGCGATCTTCATGCGTCGAGCCTCGTCATCCATCCGTGGACGTCGTCGCGACGCCCGTACTGGATGTCGGTGAGCTCCTCGCGCAGCGACATCGTGAGCGGACCTCCCTCGGCCGAGGGCGATCCGATGTGCAGGCCCTCGCCCTTGAGCTCGGCGATCGGCACGACGACCGCGGCCGTGCCGCAGGCGAACACCTCGACGATCTCGCCGCTCGCCACGCCGTCACGCCACTCGTCGATCGTGACCCGTCGGCGCTCGACCCGGTGGCCCCGGGCCTCGGCCAGCTCCAGGACGGAGTCGCGGGTGATGCCCTCGAGGATCGAGTCGCTGTCGGGGGTGACCAGGGTGCCGTCGGCGTAGACCAGCACCACGTTCATGCCGCCGAGCTCCTCGATGTACGAGCTCTCGGACGAGTCGAGGAACAGCACCTGCTGGCAGCCGTTCTCGTAGGCCTCCTGCTGGGGCAGCAGCGAGGACGCGTAGTTGCCGCCCGTCTTCGCGGCGCCGGTGCCGCCCTTGCCCGCGCGGGCGTAGTTCGTCGTGAGCCAGATCGACACCGGCGAGACGCCGCCGCTGAAGTACGCGCCGGCCGGGCTGGCGATGACGTGGTAGTCGACCTGCTGAGCCGCCCGCACTCCGAGGAAGCTCTCGCTGGCGATCATGAACGGCCGGAGGTAGAGGCTCGTCTCGGGCGCCGACGGCACCCACGACTCGTCGATGCGCACCAGCTGCCGCACGCTCTCGACGAAGTCCTCCGTCGACAGCTCGGGGAGGGCGAGGCGGCGGGCCGAGCGCTGGAGCCGACGGGCGTTGGCGTCGGGCCGGAACGACCACACCGAGCCGTCGGCGTGGCGGTAGGCCTTCATGCCCTCGAAGATCTCCTGCGCGTAGTGCAGGACGGAGGCCGCGGGGTCGAGCTGCAGGGGGCCGTACGGGTGGACGCGGGCCGTGTGCCAGCCCTCGTCGACCGTCCAGCGGATCGAGACCATGTGGTCGGTGAAGTGCTTGCCGAACCCGGGGTCGGAGAGGATCGCCTCGCGCTCAGCGTCGGCTCGGACGCTCTCGGACGGCGTGAGCTCGAAGCTCAGCCCGAACTCGGTGGACGAGGCGGTGTCGTCGGTCGTGGTCATGGTGCTCTTCTCGGACGGGGCGGCGTCAGGCGACGGAGGTGGTGAAGGCGGCGACGCGGTCGGCGACGGCCGTGCCGATCTCGGCGGTGCTGCGGACGGGGGCGCCGACGCCGGCGGCGGCACGGTCGGCCATGTCGGCCTCCACCGCGCGGTGCACGCGGTCGGCGGCCTCGGGGAGGTCGAGGTGCTCGAGCATCAGCGCCACCGAGAGGATCGCGGCGGTCGGGTCGGCCTTCTGCTGCCCCGCGATGTCGGGCGCCGAGCCGTGCACCGGCTCGAACATGCTCGGGAACTCGCCCGACGGGTTGAGGTTGCCGGAGGCGGCGAGGCCGATGCCGCCGCTGATCGCGCCGGCGAGGTCGGTGAGGATGTCGCCGAACAGGTTGTCGGTGACGATGACGTCGAACCGCGCGGGGTCGACGACCAAGTGGATCGTGGCGGCGTCGACGTGCTGGTAGTCGACCGCGACGTCGGGGTAGTCCGCGGCGACCGCGTCGACGACGCGCTGCCAGAGGCTGCCCGCGAAGACGAGCACGTTGGTCTTGTGCACCAGGGTCAGGCGGCCGCGACGCGACCGGGCCTTCTCGAAGGCGAACCGGACGACGCGCTCGACGCCGTGCGCTGTGTTGACGCTGACCTCGTTGGCGATCTCGTGCGGCGTGCCCGTGCGGAGGGAGCCGCCGTTGCCGACGTACGGCCCCTCGGTGCCCTCGCGGACGACGACGAAGTCGACGGTGCCGGGGTCGGCGAGCGGCGACGGGACCCCCGGCCACGTCGTCGTCGGGCGGAGGTTCACGTAGTGGTCGAGCGCGAAGCGCAGCCGGAGCAGCAGCCCCCGCTCGATGACGCCGCCCGCGAGGCGCGGGTCGCGGGGGTCGCCGCCGACCGCGCCGAGCAGCACGACGTCGTGCGCGGCGATGGCCGCGAGGTCGTCGTCGGTGAGGACGTCGCCCGTCTCGAGGTAGCGGGCCGCGCCGAGGTGGAATGGGGTCACCTCGAAGGTCGCCTCGTCGCCCACGGCGACCTCGAGGACCTTCAGAGCCTCGGCCACGACCTCGGGACCGATGCCGTCGCCGGGGACGGCGGCGAGTCTGACGGTTCGCGACATGGGGCTCCTGCACGGATCGGGGTGGACGGCTCTACTGTACCCACGACCGGCGACGCCGACGGACCTCCGCGGCCCGCCCGGGGAGCCCGCCGCGACGACGCCGCCGACCGCCCCGGAGGGCCCGCGGGAGGCGCGGGGTCAGTCGCTCGCGGACGCGCGCCGGAGCGACACCAGCGACACCGCCACGGCGAGCAGCATCACGCCGGCCCCCACCGCCGCCGTGGTGACGAGGCCAGCGTCGAAGGCGTGGGTCGCGGCGTCGAGGAGGCGCGTGGCCACGGAGCCGTCGAGGGCGTCGGCGGCCGCCACCGCGCCTCCCAGGGTCTCGCGGGCGGCGTCGCCGACCTCGGCGGGCACGTCGGCGGGCACGACGAGCGAGCCGCGGTAGATCGCCGTCAGCATGCTGCCCAGCACGGCCGTGCCGAGCACGGCGCCGACCTCGTACGCGGTCTCCGACACGGCGGACGCCGCACCGGCACGGTCAGCGGGGACGGCGGCGATGATCTGGTCGTTCGAGATCGTCTCGGCGGCGCCGACCCCGGCCCCGACGAGCGCGAACGCGAGGACGAAGACGCCGACCGGGGCGCCCGCCCCGGAGAGCCAGACGAGGGCGTACCCGACGGCGGCCGCGGCGAGGCCGGTCGCGACGATGGTGCGCGGGCTGACGTGCCGCACGATCGGCACGACCACGAGGCCGGCGACGATCATCGCGCCGAGCCCGGGCAGCAGGGTCAGCGCGGCCTGCAGCGGGCGGAGCCCGACGACGAGCTGCAGGTGCTGCGTGGTGAAGAAGAGGAAGCCGACGAGCGCCACGACCGCGAGCAGGTTCACGACGACCGAGCCCGCGAAGACCGGCGAGGTGAAGAGCCGCACGTCGAGGAGGGGGCGCTCGCGCCGCAGCTGGCGTCGGACGAAGAGCCAGCCCGAGGCGACGCCGAGCACCGCCAGGAGCACGACGTCGAGGCCCGGCCCGTGCGTGGCGAGCTGCTTCACCGCGGCGACGACCGGCGCCATGGCCGTCAGCGACAGCAGCACCGACACCGGGTCGAACGGCCCGGGTGCGGGGTCGCGGCTCTCGACGAGGAGGAGCGGGGCGCCGACCAGCAGCGGCAGCAGCACCGGGACCGCGATGAGGAAGACCGAGCCCCAGGCGAAGTGCTCGAGCAGGACCCCGCCCACGACGGGGCCGAGGGCCGAGCCCGCCGCGAAGCCGCTGGCCCAGATGGCGATGGCGAGCCGACGCTGGTCACGGTCGGTGAACGTGCTGCGGAGCAGCGAGAGCGTGGCGGGCATGATCATCGCGCCGAAGAAGCCGAGCACGGCGCGGGCGGTGATCAGGGCCTCGGCGGTCGGGGCGAAGGCGGCCGCGAGCGAGACGAGGGCGAACCCGGAGGCCCCGATCAGCAGCAGCCGACGTCGGCCGAAGCGGTCGCCCAGCGAGCCCATCGCCACCAGGAGGCCGGCCAGCACCAGCGAGTAGACGTCGACGATCCAGAGCTGGGCCGCGGCCGAGGGCCGGAGCGCCGTCGAGATCTCGGGGAGGGCGAAGCTCAGCACGGTGTTGTCGACCGAGACGAGCAGCACGGGGAGCATGAGGACGACCAGCGCGGCCCACTGTCGCGTGCCGGCGCGCTCGGGGACGGCGGCGGGGCGGCGGGCGGTCGCGGTCATGGTCGGTCCTCGGTCTCGTGGTGCGTCGGAGTGCAGTGGTGCGTCGGGGTGCAGCGGGGCGTCGTGCTCCAGCTGTACCGTCCGGACGGTACAGCTGACCGTCCAGACGGTACAGTAACAGGATGAGTCCCCGTCCGTCAGCCCGAGAGCAGATGCTCGACGCCTTCGAGCACCTCGTCACGACCAGCGGCGAGCGCACCGCCACCTTCGACGCGGTGGCCGCCGAGGCGGGCGTCTCCAAGGGCGGCCTGCTCTACCACTTCCCCTCGCGCGAGGCGCTCGTCGACGGCCTGGTCGAACGGCTCGAGGCCCTGATCGACGCCGACGTCACGGCGATGACGAGCGCCGCCGACGGCGCCGTCGACTACTTCATCCGCACCTCCTCGCCCGACGCGGTGGCCGACGGCGACCCCTTCGACCGGTGCATCACGGCCGTCACGAACCTCGCGTCGAGCGGCCGGTGGCCCCGGGCGGTGGAGGCGCTGAGCGCGATGCAGCGCCGGTGGTACGACGTCGTCCTCGACGAGGTGGGCGACCCGGTCGTCGCCCGGCTCGTCTGCCTCGTCGCCGACGGCCTCTGGTTCACCCCGGGCCCGTTCGACCAGGCGACGGTCGACCCGGCGGCCGCCCGCGCGCCGATCGGCGACGTCATCGGCCTGCTGCAGGGCCTGTCGCGCCGGAGCGCCTAGGCCCCCGGCCCTGGCCCTCAGACGGCGACGATGCAGGCGGGGCTGCCCAGCGAGAACACGTCGACGGGCTCGCCCGGCACCCCGGTCTCGGGGTCGAGCGGCAGCACCGCCACCGTGTCGGAGCCCTGGTTCGCGACGTAGAGCACGCCCGGCGTGATCGCGAAGTGGCGCGGCCACCGGCCCCCGCACGACGACTCGCCGACGAGGCGCAGCCGCTCGTCGTCGCCCACCGTGAAGACGCTGATGGTGTCGCGCCCCCGGGTCGCGACGTACACGCGGCCGGCGTCGACCGCCAGGTGCGAGGGCAGCACGCCCGGCGTCGACGCCGCGCCCTCGAAGACCTCGATCGAGTGGTCGAGCACGAGCTTGCCCTCGACCCGGCGCAGCACGTGCAACCGGGCGTCGAGCTCGCCGACGGCGACCAGCCGGCCGTCGTCGAGCCAGGCCAGGTGGCGCGGCCCGGCGCCGGAGGGCAACGGGTGGACGGCCACGATCTCGGGGTCGAGCGCGATGGGGTCGACGACGATCTCGACGAGGCGGTCCGTGCCGAGGTCGCTCACGAGGGTGGTGCCCCACGGGGTCGACACGACCTGGTGGGCGTGCGGCCGCTCCTGGCGCTCGAGGACGGGGCCGTGGCCGTAGGGCAGCGCGAGGGTGCGCACGACGCGGCTCGGGTGCGAGGGGTCGCTCGACAGCACGCCCACGGTGCCGCCGACGTAGCTCGCGACGACGAGCGCACCGGAGGCCGGGTCGTGGTGCAGGTGGCACGGAGCGGCCCCGCCCGCCGCGGCGCTCGAGGCGGCGACCAGCTGACCGGCGGAGACGGTGTACGACAGCACCCGCCCCTCCGTCGTCTCGGAGACCGCGTGCAGGGCGCCCTCCGTCGCGACGAGGAAGGACGGGTCGTCGGCCTCGACGGTCTGCACCGCCTGCCAGGGCGAGCCGGGCGCGCTGCGCTCGAGCACGGTGATGCCGGTGCCCGAGCCCCCGCTCGAGGCGGTGTACGAGCCGATGTAGAGGCGCTGGGGAGCGGCCGCTGAGGCGGGGCCCGCCGTGACCGGCCCCTGCGGGCCCGTCGGCTCCTGCTCGGGCGCCGTGCCGTCGCTCACCGCGGTCACTCGCCCGGCGTCGCCGCGGCGTCCGCCGCGATGCGCTCGTGGTGGTGGATGACCTCGCCGACGATGAAGTTCAGGAACTTCTCCGCGAACGCGGGGTCGAGGTGCGACTGCTCGGCGAGCTGGCGGAGGCGCTGGATCTGCACGCGCTCGCGCTCGGGGTCGCTCGCGGGCATGCCCGCCGCGGCCTTGAGGTGACCGACCGACTGCGTGAACTTGAAGCGCTCGGCGAGGAGGTGCACCAGCGCGGCGTCGATGTTGTCGATGCTCTGCCGGATGCCGGAGAGCTGCTCGATCGCGGTCTTGTCGTCGTCGCTGAGGGGGCTGTCCGCCCCGAGGGGACTGTCGAGTGCCATGGGCCGAGCCTAGCGGCGACGCCCCGCGCCCGACGGGCGGGACGAGGGGCTCGACACGGCGGGCCCGGTGGGGCAGGGGCCACCACGGGGCGGAACGGACGAGGAGGCGCGCCCCGCGATCGCGGGGCGCGCCTCCTCGGTGCTGCTGTACTGCGGTGCTGCGGTGCAGCGGGCGGGTCAGTCGACCAGCGTCAGCGTCACCTCGACGTTGCCGCGGGTGGCGTTCGAGTAGGGGCAGACGTGGTGCGCGGCGTCGGCGAGCTCCTGGCGACGCTCGGCGGGGACGTTCGGCGTGTAGATGTCGAGCTCGACCGCGAGGCCGAAGCCGCCCTCGCCGTTCGAGCCGATGCCGACGCTCGCACTGACCGAGCTGTCCTTCGTGTCGACGCCGAGACCACGGGCGACGGAGTGCATCGCGCTGAGGAAGCAGGCGGCGTAGCCGGCCGCGAAGAGCTGCTCGGGGTTGGTGCCCTCGCCGTTGCCGCCGAGTTCCTTCGGCGGGCGGGTCTCGAAGTCGAGACGGTCGTCCTCGCTGCGGACGTGGCCGTCGCGGCCGCCTCCGGTGGCGTGGGCGATGGCGGTGTAGGCGATCTCCAGTGTCATGGCTCCAGGGTCGACCTACAGTCTGGACGGTTGCTGATGGGCAGCGAGGCGCGCCGTGAGACCCTCCTGCACGCGCGGCCACTCGTCGGCGAGCACGGAGTACACCGCGGTGTCCCGCCACGTGCCGTCGGCCCGGGGCTGGGTGCGCCGGAGGACGCCCTCGGGGGTCGCCCCGAGCTTCACGATCGCGGCCCGCGACCGTGCGTTCGCGGCGTCGGCCTGGATCTGCACGCGGCCGAGGCCGTGCTCGAAGGCCGTGCCGAGCACGAGCAGCTTCGTCTCGACGTTGACCGCCGTGCCCCAGGTCTCGGGCGCGTAGGCCGTCCAGCCCAGGTGCGCGCTCTCGTTCTCGAGCTGGAAGTCGGCGAGGGTCGTCGTGCCGACCAGGGCCCCCGGCTCCCCGTCGGTGACGAGCCGGACCCCGTAGACGTTGCCCGTGCCCCACAGCAGGTAGCCCCGCATGAAGGCCGACCAGCCCTCGAGGTCGGCGCGGAAGGCCGCCGAGCCGCCGCCCCACCCGCCGGCGAAGACCTCGGGGCGGGCGATGGCCGGGTGCAGCTCGGCGAGGTCGTCGGGGGTGATCGGCTCGACGACGACGTGGCGGCCCACGAGCGGGACGAGGGGCGGACGCGTGGCGGTCATCCCCCGATGCTGCCAGCACTCGCCGTCGCCGTCGAGCGGGCAGCGGCACCGGCGTGCGTCCGGCATGATCGTGGCCATGAGCCCCGCCGCCGCCTTCAGCCAGTCCGCCGAGTCGTTCGTCGACCTCCTGTCGCGCGTCGGCCCCGAGCAGTGGAGCCAGCCGGGGCTCGGCCGCTGGACCGTCCGCGACCTCGCGGGCCACGCCTCCCGCGCGGTGCTCACGGTCTCGACGTACCTCGCGCTCGACGAGCCGGGCGACGTGACGATCCCCTCGGCGGAGGCCTGGTACTCGGCCTACGCCTCGCAGTTCACCGACGCCGACGGCGTGTTCCAGCGCGGCGTGGAGGCCGGCGCCTGGCTCGGCGACTCCCCCTCAACCGTCGTCGCGGCGGCCCTCGCCGACTCGCGGGCGGCGCTGGCCCGGGCGCTCTCGAACCGGATCGTCTCGATCGGCGGCATGGGCATCCCCCTCGACGAGTACCTGCGCACCCGGGTCTTCGAGCTCGTCGTACACACGATCGACCTCTCGCGGGCGACCGGGCTGCCGCACACGCTGCCCGCGACCGCCGTCGCCGACACGGCCGCGCTGGCGGCGCGCGCCGCCACGATGCAGGGGCACGGCGAGGAGGTGCTGCTCGCGCTGACGGGGCGCGGCCGCCTCACCGACGGGTTCAGCGTCGTCTAGCCGCGCCGCGCCTCCCGAGGGGGCACGGCGCGGCCGCGGGGGCGGGCGGTCGCCTAGCCGAGCAGGTCGTGGCGCGTGACGATGGCGTCGCGGCCGGGGCCGACGCCGATGGCGGAGATGCGGGCGCCGCTCATCGCCTCGACGGCGAGCACGTAGTCCTGGGCGGCCTGGGGCAGGTCGGAGAACTCGCGAGCGCCGGTGATGTCGTCCGACCAGCCGGGGAACTCCTCGTAGATCGGCACGGCGTGGTGGAAGTCGCTCTGCGACACGGGCACCTCGTCGTGACGGACGCCGTCGACGTCGTACGCCACGCAGACGGGGATCGTCTCGAGGCCCGTGAGGACGTCGAGCTTCGTCAGCACGAAGTCGGTGACGCCGTTGATGCGGGCCGAGTAGCGGGCGATCGGGGCGTCGTACCAGCCGCAGCGACGCGGGCGGCCGGTCGTCGTGCCGAACTCGAAGCCGTTGGCGCGCAGGAACTCGCCCGAGGCGTCGAACAGCTCGGTCGGGAAGGGCCCGGCGCCGACGCGGGTCGTGTAAGCCTTCACGATGCCGATGACGCGCTCGATGCGGCCCGGGCCGATGCCGGAGCCGGTGGAGGCGCCGCCCGCGGTCGCGGAGGACGACGTCACGAAGGGGTAGGTGCCGTGGTCGACGTCGAGCATCGTCGCCTGGCCCGCCTCGAACAGGACGGTCTTGTCGGCCTCGAGCGCCTGGTGGATCTCGAGCGCCGTGTCGGCCACCATCGGCTTCAGGCGGGGCGCGTACGAGAGCAGCGACTCGACGATCTCGTCGGCCTCGATGGCGCGGCGGTTGTAGATCTTGACGAGCAGGTGGTTCTTCTGGTCGAGGGCCGCCTCGACCTTCTGCCGCAGGATGCCCTCGTCGAAGATGTCCTGCACGCGGATGCCCACGCGGTTGATCTTGTCGGCGTAGGTCGGGCCGATGCCGCGACCGGTGGTGCCGATCTGGCGCTTGCCGAGGAAGCGCTCGGTCACCTTGTCGAGCGTGCGGTGGTAGTGCGTGATGACGTGCGCGTTGGCGCTGACCTTGAGGCGCGAGACGTCGACGCCGCGGGCGATCAGCGCGTCGAGCTCGTCGAAGAGGACCTCGATGTCGACGACGACGCCGTTGCCGATGATCGGGGTGACGCCGGGCGAGAGGATGCCCGAGGGCAGCAGGTGCAGCGCGTACTTCTGGTCACCGATGACGACCGTGTGGCCGGCGTTGTTGCCGCCGTTGAACTTGACGACGTAGTCGATGCGGCTGCCGAGCAGGTCGGTGGCCTTGCCCTTGCCCTCGTCGCCCCACTGGGCACCGATGATCACTACTGCGGGCATGGGGGGCTCCTCACGTCGGGGGACTGCACCGGGTGAGGTGCACTTGAGTCTACCGACAGGTGCGCCACGCCGGTCGGGGCCGGGGCTGGCGCATTCGTTGCGCGGTACGACAAACTACCGACCATGAGTCTCGTCGCCGGGGTCGACTCCTCGACCCAGAGTTGCAAGGTCGTCGTCCGCGACGCGTCGTCGGGTGCGCTGGTGCGCTCCGGGAGCGCGCGGCACCCCGAGGGCACCGAGGTCGCCCCGTCGGCCTGGTGGGCCGCGCTGCTCGAGGCGATCGCCGCGGCGGGCGGCCTCGACGACGTCGACGCGATCTCGGTCGCCGGCCAGCAGCACGGCATGGTCGTGCTCGACGCCGAGGGCGAGGTCGTCCGCGACGCCCTCCTCTGGAACGACACCCGCAGCGCCGACGCCGCCCGCGACCTCGTCGACGAGCTCGGCGCCGACGAGTGGGCCCGGCGCACCGGCACGGTGCCGGTCGCCTCCTTCACCGCGACGAAGCTGCGGTGGCTGCGCGACGCCGAGCCGGCCTCCGCCGAGCGCGTGGCCGCGGTGGCGCTGCCGCACGACTGGCTGACCTGGCGGCTGCTCGGGTACGGGCCCCGCGACTCCTCGCCCCTCGGCCCCGACCTCGACGAGCTCGTGACCGACCGCAGCGACGCGAGCGGCACCTCGTACTGGAGCCCGGCCGACGACGGCTACGACCTCGAGCTGTTCGAGCGCGCGCTCGGCCGCCCCGGCCGGGTGGCCGGCGGCGACGGCACGGGCGTCGTGCTGCCCCGCGTGCTCGGCCCGTCGGAGGCGGCGGGCACGACGGTCGCCCACGCGAGCGTGCCGGCCGGGCTGGTGGTCGCGGCCGGCGCCGGCGACAACGCGGGCGCTGCGCTCGGTCTCGACGCCGGGGTCGGCGACCTCGTGATCAGCATCGGCACGAGCGGCACCGCCTTCGCCGTCACCGACCACCCCGTGGCGGACCCCAGCGGCACGGTCGCGGGCTTCGCCGACGCGGCCGGCGGGTTCCTGCCCCTGGTCGCGACCCTCAACGCCGCCCGGGTGCTCTCGTCGATCGGGGCGCTGCTCGGCGTCGACCACGACGAGCTCGCCCGGCTCGCCCTCGCCGCCGAGCCCGGCTCGGGCGGGGTCTCGCTGGTGCCCTACTTCGAGGGTGAGCGGACTCCCGACCTGCCCCGCGCGACGGCCACCCTCGCCGGCCTGACCCTCGCCTCCACGACCCGCGAGAACCTCGCGCGCGCCGCGGTCGAGGGCATGCTCTCGGCGCTGGCCGACGGCGCCGCCGCCGTCCGCGACCTGGGCGTCGAGGTGCACCGCGTGCTGCTCATCGGCGGGGCCGCGCTGAACCCGGCCGTGCAGGCCGTCGCCGCTCAGGTCTTCGACGTGCCCGTCTCGGTGCCGTCGCCGGGCGAGTACGTCGCCGACGGGGCCGCGCGGCAGGCGGCGTGGGCGCTCACCGGGGGCCGCCCCCGGTGGGAGGTCGCGATCCGGTCGTCGGCCGAGGCCTCGCCGGTGCCCGCCATCGCGGAGCGGTACCGCGCGGCGCAGCAGCTCGGGTCGCTGCCCCGCGGCTGAGGCGGGCCGGAGGCGCGGGCCGGGTCGGCCGCCGAGCGGGCGGGCCAGGAGGCGCGGGCCGGGTCGGCCGGGCGGCGACACCTAGGATCGGTGACATGCCGACGGACGCCCAGCCGACCCCCTCCACGATGACCGAGGACTACCTCAAGGTCATCTGGAAGGCCGAGGAGTGGGCCGCCGGCGAGGGCGACCGGGGCATCACCACCAACGAGATCGCGGCGACGCTCGGCGTCGGCGCCTCGACCGTGTCGGGCAACCTGCGCAAGCTCGAGCGCGACGGCTACATCGACTACGAGCCCTACAGGCGCATCGCGCTGAGCGAGCTCGGGCGGCGCGTCGCGGTCGGCATGGTCCGCCGCCACCGCCTGATCGAGACCTACCTCGTCGAGCGGCTGGGCTACGGCTGGGACGAGGTGCACGACGAGGCCGAGGTGCTCGAGCACGCGGTCAGCGACCGCCTCCTCGAGGCGTTCGACGTCGAGCTCGGCCGCCCGGCCGCCGACCCGCACGGCGACCCCATCCCTGCCGCCGACGGCACGGTGACCCGGCCCGTCGCGCACCCGCTGCAGCAGTTCGCGAGCGGCGAGTGCGGCTTCGTCGTCCGCGTCTCCGACGACGAGCCCGAGCTGCTGCGCTACCTCGCCTCGCTGGACCTGCGCGTCGGCGCCCACGTGCGCGTCGGCGAGCGCCGCGACTACGCGGGGTCGATGGAGGTCGTGCTGACCGACGTGCACGACCGGCCGCTCGGCACCGTCGAGCTCGCGGGCGCGGCCGCCTCGTCGGTGTGGGCGAACTCCGAGCCGCACACGCACGCCTGACCACGCCGCCCGTCGGGCGGAGGCGGATCGGGCCGCCGTCCTGACCGGGCCGGCGCAGGCCGCAGGACGGGGCCGCAGGCCGGGCCGCAGGCCGGGGCCGGGCCTAGCGCGCCGTGCGCGGCAGCGAGGCCGACGCCGGGTCGGAGAGCAGCGGCGCGAAGGCGAGCTCGGCCGCCCCGATCACCAGGCGGTCCGCGCCCAGCTGTGCCCGCACGATGCTGACGTCGTCGGCCGGGCCGGGCAGCGCCTGCCGCGTGACCCGGTCGAGCAGGCGATCGGGGGCGGCGGCGAGCAGCGACCCCAGGAACCCGCCGAGCACGATCATCGACGGGTCGAAGGCGTTGACGACCGTGCGCAGGGCGACCGCGAGCTGGTCGACCTGGCGCTCGACCTCGGCCCGCGCCTCGGAGCCGGGGCGCGCCTCCTGCAGGGCCGCGTCGAGCTCGTCGGCCTGAGCGCGCGACAGGCCGGTCGCGGCGAGCAGCGAGGCCTGGCCCACCTCGGTCTCGAGGCAGCCGGTGGCGCCGCAGTGGCAGAGCCGACCGACCGAGTTGACCAGGGTGTGGCCGATCTCGCCGGCGTAGCCGCCCACCCCGGCGAGCGGTCGGCCCGCCGCGATGACGCCGCCGCCGACGCCGCTCGCGCCGCCGTTGAGGAAGACCAGGTCGTCGACCCCGCGCCCGGCCCCGAAGCGGCCCTCGGCCATCGCCGCGAGCGACGCGTCGTTGGCCGCCTCGGTCGGCAGGCCGGTCGCCTCCGAGACGAGGGCCGCGAACGGCTCGTCGACCCAGCCGAGGTGCGGCGCGAGGCGGACCAGGCCGCCGTCGGCCCGGACGAGGCCCGGCACCGCGGCACCGACGCCCACCTCGGCCACCACTCCCCCGCTGCTCCGCAGCACCTGGCGCAGCTCGTCGATGGTCTCCGCGGCGAGCGCGGCGGCCTCGGCGGCCGTGGGCACGCTCGCCGTCTCGCGACGGACCCTCGCGCGGACGGCCCCGCCGAGGCCCACGGCCCCGACGGTCACCGCGTCGATCTCGGGGTTGACCGACCAGGCCACGACGTCGGAGCGCGCCTCGACGACCGGGCTCGGCCGGCCCACGCGCGAGACCCCCACGGGGTCCGCTTCGTGGGCCAGCTGGCGGTCGACGAGGTCGCCGACGAGCGTCGCGATGGTGGAGCGGTTGAGGCCGGTGAGGCGCGTCAGCTCCGACCGGGAGAGCGGGCCACGAGCGTGCACGAGGCCGAGCACGGCCGCCAGGTTCGACTGGCGAGCGCCCTCCGTCCGCGCGACCTGGTCGATCGTCACGATGCCGCCCCCCTTCGTCGTTCCGACCCTACTGCGACGCGGGGTCTCCCCCGACCTCGTCCAGGCTCCAGCCGGAGGCGGTGGTCTCGACCGTCACCGCGCCTCCCGCACGCCGGACGACGAAGTCGGCCCGCACGCCGTCGGGCGTGGTCACGGTGACCGTGCGGTCGCCGTCGCCCCCGGGGAAGACCCGCAGCACGAGGCCGTCGAGGTAGTCGTGGTCGGGGCGGTCGTCGCGACCGCCGACCGGGACGACGGCGCCCTCGCGGACGTACAGCGGCAGCGAGAGGACGTCGTGCACCTCGGTGCGCCAGGTGCCGGTGCCCGCGTCGACGACCTCGCCGGTGAACCAGCTCGTCCAGCGGCCGGCGGGCAGGTAGACCTCGACGGTGCCGTCGGCGGAGAACACCGGGGCCACCAGCAGGTCGTCGCCCAGCATGTACTGCGTGTCGACGTGGGCGACGGCGCGGTCGGCGGGGAAGGCCAGGGCCATCGGCCGCATCACCGGCAGGCCGGTGCGGGAGGCCTCGAGCCCGGCGGCGTAGAGGTACGGCATCAGCGAGAGCTTCAGCGTCGTGAAGCGCCGGGTCACCTCCACGGCCTCCTCGTCGAAGGCCCACGGCACCCGGTACGAGCCGCTGCCGTGGAAGCGGCTGTGGCTCGACAGCAGGCCGAAGGCCGTCCAGCGCTTGTAGACCTCCGCGTCGGGAGTGCCCTCGAAGCCGCCGATGTCGTGGCTCCAGAACGAGAACCCGCTCATCGCGATCGAGAGGCCGCCGCGGAGGGTCTCGGCCATCGACTCGAAGGTCGACGTCGAGTCGCCGCCCCAGTGCACCGGCAGGCGCTGACCGCCCGTGGTCGCCGAGCGGGCGAAGACGACGGCGTCGCCCTCGCCGCGGACCTCCTCGAGCACCTCGAAGACGGCCTCGTTGTACAGCTGCGTGTACCAGTTGTGCATCCGCTCGGGGTCGGAGCCGTCGTGCCAGACCACCCCGGTGGGGATCCGCTCGCCGAAGTCGGTCTTGAACGCGTCGACGCCCTGCGCCTGCAGCGCCCGGAGCTTGCCCTGGAACCAGGCGGTCGCCTCGGGGTTCGTGAAGTCGACGAGGCCCATGCCGGCCTGCCAGAGGTCCCACTGCCAGACGCTGCCGTCGGGGTTCCGCACGAGGTAGCCGGCGTCGGCCGCCTCGCGGAAGAGCGCCGACCGCTGGCCGATGTAGGGGTTGATCCAGACGCAGACGCGGAGGTCGCGCTCGTGCAGGCGGGCGAGCATGCCCTCGGGGTCGGGGAAGACCCGAGGATCCCACTCGAAGTCGCACCACTGGAACTCGCGCATCCAGAAGCAGTCGAAGTGGAAGACGCTGACCGGCATGTCGCGCCGGGCCATCTCGTCGACGAAGGAGGTGACGGTCGCCTCGTCGTAGTCGGTCGTGAACGACGTCGAGAGCCAGAGCCCGTACGACCAGGCCGGCACGTGCGCCGGGCGGCCGGTCAAGCGCGTGTACCGGTCGAGGACGTCGGCCGGGGTCGGCCCCGCGATCACGTAGTACGTCAGGCCCTCGCCCGCGACCGAGAACTGCACCCGCTCGACCGCCTCCGAGC
This sequence comes from Frigoribacterium sp. CFBP 13707, assembly GCF_014842245.1. Taxonomy (NCBI): domain Bacteria; kingdom Bacillati; phylum Actinomycetota; class Actinomycetes; order Micrococcales; family Microbacteriaceae; genus Frigoribacterium; species Frigoribacterium sp. CFBP 13707. The sequence continues at coordinate 68,509 of NZ_JACYVL010000009.1, read as the reverse complement.
CGATCTCGTACGAGACGTGGCCGGGGTGGTCGACGAGCACGCCGTAGCCGCGGCTCGTCAGGTAGAAGGGCACGTTCTTGTAGGCCTGCTCGCTCGACGTGCCGCCGTCGGCGTTCCAGACGTCGACCGTCTGGCCGTTCTTCACCAGCGGGCCGAAGCGCTCGCCGAGCCCGTAGACGAACTCGCCGACGCCGAGCGACAGCTGCTGCGACACGTAGTGCGGGGCGAACGCCCGCGCGGTGCCCGCCCGGGCGTTGCCCACCATCGCGCCGTCGAGCTGCGCGTCGGCGGCCACCGAGTGGTAGCCGACCGACTTCGCGCCCGAGCGGGTGAGGACGGTGTCGCCGTCGCGGAACGAGAGGTCGAAGGGGGCCCCGCGACCCACGGTGGCCGTGAGCCGGCCCGAGGTCAGGGTGGCGCCTCCCTCGGTCGCCGTCGCCGTGCCGACCCCGGCCTCGCCGCCCTCGGCCCCGACGAGGTCGAAGCCGATCTCGTCGCGCCCGCCGGAGAAGTGCTCGACGGTGACGCCGATCACGCCCTCCATCGGCGAGCGCAGCGTGACGGTCATGACCGGGCGGTTGAGGGTGTCGCCCCGCGACGCGATGACCTTGGTCGGGGCCGTCACGACGAGCGAGCGGCCGTCGGCGCCCTGCTCGACGTCGTAGGCCTCCTGGGCGAAGAGGGAGGAGACGCCGGGGCGCGTCTGCCAGAAGCCGTCGGTGAACTTCACGATGCGGTGCCTTTCGAGGGGAGTCGCGGGGCGGGGGGCCGGGGAGCGCGGCGGGCGCGGAGCCCGGTCACTTGACGGCCCCGGCCGTGATGCCGCGGGTGAGCGTGCGCTGGAACAGCAGGAAGAAGACGAGCGTCGGGATGAGCCCGAGCAGCGCCGAGGCGCTCGTCGTCGTGACGTCCATCAGGCGGTCGCCCTGCAGCGCCGTGATGGCGACGGGCACCGTCTGGTTGTCGTTCGACACCAGGAACGTCAGCGGGATGAGGAACTCGTTCCAGGTCCAGATGAAGAAGAAGATCGCGAGCACCGAGAGCGTCGGGCGGCTGATCGGCACGATGACGCGCCAGAGGATCTGCCACCGGCTGGCCCCGTCGAGCGACGCGGCCTCGAGCACCTCCTTGGGGAAGGTGCCGTAGACGCTCGACAGCAGGTACGTGCCGAAGGCGCTCTGGATGACCGTGAAGATGATGATGACGGCCCAGATGTTGTCGTAGAGCCCCACCTGCTTGAACAGGAAGTACAGCGGGTAGAGCAGCGCCTCCTGCGGCAGCATGTTCGCGAGCAGGAAGAGCACGATGATCCAAGTGCGGCCGCGCACCCGGCCGATGCCGAGGGCGTACGCGTTGAACACCGAGATGACGACGGCGAAGAGGGCGACGAGGCCCGCGATGACGAAGCTGTTCCAGAGCTTGGTCGGGAACTCGACCCTGTTCCAGAAGTTCACCAGGCCGTCGAAGTAGAGCGACGTCGGCAGGCTCAGCGGCCCGCCGCTCGTGTAGTCGGCGGGCGACTTGAACGAGTTCACCAGGATCAGCAGGAAGGGCAGCGCGATCAGCAGCCCGAAGAGCAGGGCCGCGGCCAGGATCACCCAGTCGGTGACCGTCTTCTTCCTCTTCCGCTGCTTCGCCTTCGGGAGGCGCGGGCTGGGCACCGCAGGGCGGATGCGGTCGCCCTCCACCGGCGGGACGACGGTCGTGGCCATCAGCGGCCTCTCTCTGCTCGTTCGACCCGGTTCTGGGCCTGGATGAAGAAGATCGTGATCACGACGATGACGAGGGTCAGCGCCGTCGCGATGGTGGCGCCGTAGCCGACCTGCTGGCTCTGGAAGAACTCGCTGTAGGCGTAGTAGCTCGGCACGATCGTGGAGTCGCCGGGGCCGCCGCGGGTGAGGGCGTAGATCGGCCCGAAGACCTTGAGCGCCGCGATGGTGCAGGTGAGCACGACCACGAAGATCTCGGGGCGGATGATGCTCACCGTGATCGCGCGGAACCTCTGGAACCAGCCGGCGCCGTCGAGCTCGGCGGCCTCGTAGAGCTCGGGGTCGACGCGCTGGAGGGCCGCCATGAAGATGACCACCGGGTAGCCGAGCTGGACCCAGACCATCACCACCATGATGCTGAGCAGCGCCGTGTCGGGGCTGCCGAGCCAGTTGTGCTGGAGGGCGCCGAGCCCGACGGCGTCGAGGACGCTGTTGAGCGCGCCGTTCTCGGGCCGGAGGATCCAGCCGATGACGATCGCGGCGATGGCCACGGGCAGGATCTGCGGCAGGTAGTAGGTGGCCCGGAGGAACGACGCCAGGCGGCCGCCGAACTTGCGCCCGATCAGGTCGAAGAGCATCGCGGCGAGGAGCAGGCCGAGGAGAGTCGGCACGACGACCATGGCGATGATCAGGAAGACGCTGTTGAGGAACGACGTCCAGAAGCGCTCGTCGGCCATCAGCTCGCGCCAGTTGTCGAGCCCGGCCCAGGTCGGCGGACGGATGCCGCGGTAGTCGGTGAAGCTGAGGTAGACGTTCCAGACCAGGGGCACCAGCACGACGACCGCGAACAGCGCGAAGCCGGGGATGAGATAGAGCCAGAAGCCGCGGCGGCCGGAGCCGGGCAGCAAGCTCTCCTCCGCGGGGCGGGCCGGGCGGGCGGTGCGGGCGGCGCGGGGGCCGGAGCCCGGGAGGGCCGACGTCGCGCGCCGGCCCTCCCGGGTCTCCCGCGCCTCCTTCGTGTCGAGGGAGGTCATGGCTGGCTACTCCCCGGTGATGTCGTCGACGCCGCTCTGGTACTGCCCGCCCAGGGTCTCGAGCATCTCCTCCGGCGAGGCCGAGCCGTTGACGAGCTCCTGGGTGCCGGCGACCAGCTGGTCGTAGAAGGTCGGCGTGGGCCAGTCGGGGTAGAAGGCGAGGCCGTCGCGCTCGAGGAGCGTGTTGAAGTTCGCGATCAGCTCCTGGCTCTTCGGGTCGGTGATGTCGGCCGGGTCGGCCTTGACGGGCACGCCGCCGTTGTTGCCGATGAGGTTCTGGATCTCGGGGCGCATCGTGATGTCGATGAACTTCTCGGCGAGCTCCTTGTTGGCGGCGTTCTCGGGGATCACCCAGAGGTTGCCGCCCGAGCCCGGAGCCATCTCGCTGCCGGGGAAGAGGAACGTGCCCCAGTCGAACGTCGCCTCGTCGGCGACGCGGCCGGCCCACCAGCTGCCGGAGACCATGATCGGCGCGCCGCCGCTCATGAAGGTCGTGCCCATGTCTTCGGCCTTGATGCCGGTGACGTCCTTCGAGATCCAGCCGTTCTCGACGTACTCCTGCAGCTTGTCGGCCGCGTAGCTGAGCTCGGGGCCCTGCCAGTCGACGTCGCCCTCGTACAGCTGGTAGTCGTCGACGAACGAGCGGTCGGCCTGCGAGAGGGCCAGCTGGTAGAAGAGCTGCCCGAGCGGGTACTCGGCGCCCGCCTCGGCGAGCGGGGTGATGCCCGCGTCGGCGAAGGTCTGCAGCGCCGCCTCGAACTCGTCGTAGGTCGTGGGCACCTCGACGCCCTGCGCCGCGAAGGCGTCCTTGTTGTAGTAGACCTCGACGTACTCGCCGTAGTTCGGGATGCCGTACCAGCTGCCCGAGCCCATGATGCCGCGCTCGTCGTACTTCGACGTCGTGGCGATCGACGGGGCGAGGTCGTCGTCCCAGCCGTACTCGGCGACGGCGTCGTCGAGGTTCGCCAGCAGGCCCTGGCTGGCGAGCAGGCCCGCCGTCGCGTTGCCCTTGTTGTACTCGAGGATGTCGGGCGCCTCGTCGGAGTTCAGCACCTGGCTGGCCGTCGAGCGGATCTGCTCGAAGCTCTTCGCCTCGAACTCGACGGTCGCGCCGGTCTCCTCCTCGAAAGTCTCGATGGCCTGGTCCCACGCGATGCCCATCGCGCTGGTCTCGCTCTCGAAGTGCCAGAGCTTGAGGGTGTCGGGGTCGGAGGACCCGCCGCCGGCCGAGCAGCCGGTGAGCAGCCCGGCGGTGGCCGCGAGGGCCGTGCCGACTGCGAGCACGCGTCGTTTCTTCATGGTTCTACCTCCTCGTAGAGGCCCCTTGCGTCGTCGAAGCGTTTCGACGATCGTCGTGGGGCGGTGATCTGCGGTGTCGTGCGGTGGTGGTGCGGTGATGGTGCGTGGAGCGGTGGTTCGTGGCGCGGTGGTGCGGGTGGGTGAGGGACAGGGAAGGCTAGGAGGCGCGGGTCGGCACGGTGACCGAGCCCTGCGCGAGGTAGACGGGGGCGATCAGCTCGACCCCGCGGTCGAGCCGGCCGTCGATGCGCTCGAAGGCAGCCTCGACCGCACGGCGGCACATCTCGTCGATCGGCAGCGGGATCATGTCGAGCGCCGGCTCGAGCTCGTCGGCCGCGTAGCTCGCGGCGGCGGCGAGCACGGAGAGGTCGCGGGGGATCTCGAGGCCCAGCTGCCGGATGCGCTGCAGCACGGCCTCGGCCGTCGGCTCGCTGCAGTGCAGCACGAGCGCGGTCATGCCGCGGAGGCGGGCCCGCAGCTCGTCGAAGGCCCGCCCGCCGGAGGCGCGGCTGAGGTCGGTCGGGATGGTGACGGTCTCGAGGCCGCGCACCTGGGCCCGCGCCGCGAACGCGTCGTCGAAGCGCCGGATGAAGCCCGTGTCGCGCTCCTGGTACGAGGCGGGGTGGCCGACCACGCCGACGACGCGGTGGCCGGCGTCGGCGAGGCGGTCGACGCTCATCGCGGCGGCGGTCTCGAAGTCGAGGTCGATGCAGGCGAGGTCGTCGGCCCCCTGCGGGATGCCGATGAAGCCGGCCGGCAGGGCGAGCTCGCGGACGAGGTCGACGCGCTCGTCGACCGTGGCGACGCCGATCGCGACGACGCCGTCGACCAGCGAGCTCGACGCGACGCGCCGGATGCCCGACACCTCGTCGTCGGTGGCCAGCAGCAGCACGTCGTAGTCGCGGCGGCGAGCAGCCTCGACGACGGCGGTGACGAAGCGCATCTGGGTGGGCTGGTGGTTGTCGGGCCGCACCGGGGCGCTCAGCGCCAGGATGTTCGTCCGGGCGCCGGCCAGCATCCGCGCGCCGGCGTGGGGGCGGTAGCCGAGCCGGTCGACCGCCTCCGTCACGCGCTGCCGCGTCGTCGACGCGATCGAGCGCTTGCCGGAGAGGGCGTACGAGACCGTGGAGATGGACACGCCGGCGGCCTCTGCCACGTCGTGAATCGTCGCCATCGGGACCTCGCTGTCTGGTGGGTGGAGAGACGCGAGACCGACGCTCTCCCGCTCGGTGCGGAAGCGCTTCGACTGCTCGCGGTTCGAGACACTACGACAGCCGCGACGGCCAGCGCAAGTGTTTCGTTGCCGCGGACGACAAATGCCGACCGGGCTTCCGTTCAGGCCGCGGACCGGATATGTTGAGGCACACAACATTCGTCGCGGCCCCGTCGCGGCGACCAGGCCTCGTCGCAGACGCACTCTCGGAAAGGGACATCGATGTCCGTCACCCCCACTCGCGAAGACAAGTTCTCGTTCGGCCTCTGGACGGTCGGCTACACGGGCGCGGACCCGTTCGGCGGCCCCACGCGCCCCGACCTCGACGTCGTCGAGGCCGTCGAGAACCTCGACCGCCTCGGCGCCTACGGCCTCACCTTCCACGACGACGACCTCTTCGCCTTCGGCTCGACCGACGCGGAGCGCCAGACGCAGATCGACCGCCTCAAGGGCGCCCTCGACGCGACCGGCATCGTGGTGCCGATGGTCACCACCAACCTCTTCAGCGCCCCCGTCTTCAAGGACGGCGGGTTCACCTCGAACGACCGCGGCGTGCGCCGTTTCGCGCTCCGCAAGGTGCTCCGCAACATCGACCTCGCCGCCGAGCTGGGCGCGAAGACCTTCGTCATGTGGGGCGGCCGCGAGGGCGCCGAGTACGACGCCGCCAAGGACGTCCAGGCGGCGCTCTCGCGCTACAAGGAGGGCGTCGACATGCTCTCGCAGTACGTGCTCGACAAGGGCTACGACCTGCGCTTCGCGATCGAGCCCAAGCCGAACGAGCCCCGCGGCGACATCCTGCTGCCGACGCTCGGCCACGCGATCGCGTTCATCGAGACGCTCGAGCACCCCGAGATGGCGGGCGTGAACCCCGAGGTCGGCCACGAGCAGATGGCGGGCCTGAACTTCACCGCCGGCATCGCCCAGGCGCTCTACCAGGGCAAGCTCTTCCACATCGACCTCAACGGCCAGCGCGGCATCAAGTACGACCAGGACCTCGTGTTCGGCCACGGCGACCTGCAGAACGCGTTCTCGCTCGTCGACCTGCTGGAGCACGGCTCCCCCCAGGGCGGCCCCTCCTACGACGGGCCTCGCCACTTCGACTACAAGCCCTCCCGCACCGAGTCGATCGACGGCGTCTGGGAGTCCGCGGCCGCCAACATGCGCATGTACCTGCTGCTCAAGGAGCGCGCGCAGGCGTTCCGTGCCGACCCCGAGGTGCAGGAGGCGCTGGCCGCCAGCCAGGTCGCGGAGCTCTCGGTGCCGACCCTGGGCGAGGGCGAGGGCTACGAGCAGCTCCTGGCCGACCGCGCCTCCTACGAGGAGTACGACGCCTCCGCCCACTTCGGCGGTCACGGCTACGGCTTCGTCCGTCTGCAGCAGCTCGCCCTCGAGCACCTGATGGGCGCACGCGACTAGGAGCAGGCGCGAAGCGGCTGCGTCGCGTGCGCTGACGCGCCCTGGCGCGTCAGACGGAGCTAGGAGCAGGCGCGCCAGCGCCAGCCACACCCACGACGCCCGGCCCCGACACTCGGGGCCGGGCGTCGCCACGCCCGCCGTCCTGCACCGCAGCGCACCGCCTGTCCGGGATGCGTACGATCCCCCGCCGCTGCTGACCGAGCGACCAGGGCGGCCGATGGTGTCCCTCGAACGAGGAGGTCACATGGTCGAGGGCGCCGCCGCGGAGCTCCGCTGTCGCATCTGTCGGGCACCGGCCCGCCTCGCCGACAACCCCTACTTCGGCACGGGGCTCTCGGTGCACCGGCAGATCCAGGTCTGCACACGGTGTCAGGCGATCTCGTTCCCGCCGCGGGCCGAGCGGGACGCGGCCGAGGCCGTCACCGCGCCTCCCCGGGGCTGGCGGGCCCGCCTCGGAGCGTGGCTGCACGCCCACTGATCTCTCCCCCGGCCCCTCCGCAGGAGTCGGGGCCCGTGGCCGCGTCGATCAGTCGGCGTCGAGCCCCTCGAGCGCCTCGCGGGCCCGCTCCGCCTCACGCCGGGCTGCGGCCGCGTCCTCGACGGCCCGACGGCGCTCCCGGCGCAGGAACCGCTCGCGGTCGTCGAGCTCGGCCCGACGAGCCTCGGCGGCCGCGAACTCGTCGCGCAGCCGACGCAGGTCGTCGGCGACGCGGTCGCGAGCGTCGTCCAGCTCCGCGACCCGCGACTCCACCTCGTCCCGGTCTGCCTCGGCCCGGTCGGCGGCCTGCTCGGCGCGCCGCAGCTCCTCCCGCGCGACGCGCCGTGCGTCCCGCTGCCGGCTCCGTCGGTCGGGGCCGCTCGTGGGCTCGGGCCCGCCGGGGGCCCCGGCGCCCACGCGGCGCGGTCGGGGCCGGTCGACGGCCTCGCCGGCCACGGCCCCGTCGAGGTCGGCGGGCTCCAGGCCGTCCGCCGCGAGGGGGCGGACGAGCACACCCGACCGGGCGGCCTCCGCCGCGTCGGCGTCGGCCACGACGGCTCGCAGGGTCTGCTCGAGAGCCACCACGGCCGGGCCGGCCAGGGGCGCGCCCGCCTGCTCGGCGAGCTCTCGACCGCGGGCGAGGAGCTGCGCGAGCGTGGCCTTCCGCTCGTCGGCCAGCGTCGCGAGCGCTGCCCGGTCGCCCCCCGCCTGCGCCGCGCGGAACCGGTCGCCCAGGGCCGCCGCGCCGGCGAGGCCCTGCCCGGCGTCGTCGCGGGCGAGCAGGTCCACCGCCCAGGCCGCGGGGGCGGCACGCGGCAGCCGGCGGATCCTGTCCGCGAGGTCGCGGTCGCCGGAGCGGCGCACCTCGGCGGCGAGCGCGTCCCGGGCTGCCACGAACTCGCCGGGCACCAGGGCGTAGAGCTGCTGGGCGGCGTCGGCGAGGGTCATCGATCGACCGTACCCACCGGCACCGCCGACCGGCCGTCGGGGCGCGCGGACGCTCCGGTCACGGGAGCAGGTCGTGCGGGCCAGGGGGGAGCGGCCGCGACGCGGGCGGTCAGGACGCCGAGAGCGACCCGGCGGCGGCGCGGGCAGCGCGTCGCCGTGCGCGGCGCCGGACGGGAGCCGGATCGCCGGCGCCGACCTCGCTCGCCAGGCCGGCGAGCTCCGTCGCGACGGCCCCGGCGAGCGCCGACGCCGCGCGGTGCCGCCGCGTCGGGGCGGCCCGACGGTCGTCGACCGCCTCGAGGGCGGCCACCACCCCGGGGGCGAGGGCCTCGGCCCACTTGCGGTGCATGGAGGCCCAGGAGAAGAGCTCCTGGACGTAGAGGCCGTCGAGGCTCCACGAGGGGAAGGGCACGACGGTGACCGCGTCGTCGTCGGCGGCGACCCGACGGCTCGCGGCGTCGAGGCGCGCGATCTGCGCGGTGATGAGGCGGCGGGCGACGGGCGGGATCGGACGGAACTCGGCCATGGGCGGCAGCTCGGCCACCACGACCCCGACCTCGGGGCCGGCCTCCTGGCGCACGCGGTCGACGAGCAGGCGCAGGTCGGCCTCCCACGAGGTCGCGCTGGTCGCCGCGAGCACGTCGGCGATGCCGAGCAGCACGACGACGACGTCGGCGCCCTCCGTCGTGAGGGAGGGCATCGTCGCGGCCGTGTGCATCGTGAGCACGGGCGAGGTGAGCTCGCTCCAGCTGAGGCCGCGGCCGCGCCGGTCGGCGACCCGCGCCGCGGTCTGGCTCGACGTCGTCATGCCGTGGCTCAGCACGCCGAGACCGGAGACCGCGACGCTGCCGATGAAGGCGAGCCGCTCGGGCCGGGGCCCGGCGATGAGGGGGGCGCGCTCGTCGCGCGGGAAGATCGACGACGCCATCTCGCGGCGGTAGAGCTCCAGGTGCACGCGGAAGAGCGGTCGGGCCGCGCCGACGAGCAGCGCGGCGAGGGGCGCCGGCACGCCTCGGTGGCGGCGGGGGGCGACGAGCGGGGTCGGGGCGTCGTCGGGGGCGGTGCGGTGGTCCATCGTGTCCTGCGTCCGTGCGGTGACCGAGTCTCCTCGGCGGACCCGTCCTGGGGCCCGTCTCGAGTGTCGCCGCCGGAGGGGCGCCGCGGGCGGCCGGTGCGCTTCCTGGACAATGCGGACGCATGGACCTGGGTCGGCCGAAAGGAGGACACGCCTCGAGGGAAAGTCCAGGTCAGAGCCCCACGAAGACCCGAGGAGGCGCGGGCGCGCCCCGCGGGACGCGCCTCGGCGACCATCCACCCACCCCGCCAACTGGGGGCATGTCCCTGCCCTGTCGCCGCGTCCACGATCTGATCTTGCACAGCAGTGTGCAAGATCGTACGATGGACCTCGTGACCACGACCGAGCAGACCCCGCGAGCCCCCCGCCGCGACGCCGCCGCCAACCGCGAGGCCCTGATGGCCGCCGCGGTCCGGCTCCTCAACGTCGACGCCGCCGCCCCCCTCGAGGCGATCGCCGCCGAGGCGGGCCTGTCGCGTCGCAGCGTCTACGGGCACTTCGCGACCCGCGACGACCTCGTGCGCGAGGTCACCCTGCGCGGCGCCGCCCGCATCGGCGTGGCCGCGCTGCCCGACCACGTCGACGACCCGGTCGTCCAGCTCGCCGCCCTCGGCGCGCGGCTGTGGTCGGAGGTCGAGCACGTGCGCGTGCTGGCCCAGCTGACGGTGCGCGGGCCCCTGGCCGCCGAGGTGGGCGGCGCGCTGGCGCCGCTGCGGGCCTTCCTCCGCGAGACCGTGCGTCGCGGCGTCGCCGACGGGCGCATGCGCGACGACATCGCGGTCGACACGCTGGCCCGGCTCGTCGAGGGCGCTGCGCTCACGGTGCTCGACGAAGCGACCGGCCGCGACCTCGACCGCGCCGAGGGCCACCGCCTCGTGATGCTCGCCGTGCTCGCCATGGTCGGGCTCGGCTGGCGCGAGGCCGACGAGCTGGTGAGGGCGACGCCCGGACTGGCCCTCGCACCGCCGCCCGCCGACCCCTCGACCGCCGACCCCCGCCCCACCCCGACCCCGGAGCCCTCCGCATGAGACTCGAACTCGACCAGGTCGCCCTCGGCGACGGCCCCGGCGCTCCGCTCCCCGCCGTCTCGGTGGTGGCCGACCGCCGCGCCCCCGGCTTCGTCGCCGTCGAGACGGAGGGCGCCCCCACGCTCGCCTCCCTCGTCGCCGGCGGGCGGATGGCCCCCGACCGCGGCCGGGTGACGCTCGACGGGAGCGAGGACGCCGACGCGGTCCGCGCCTCCTTCGCCCTCGTCGACACCCCCACGGTGGCCGAGCCCTTCAGCACGCTGACCGTGGCGCAGGTGACCCGGGAGGAGCTGGCGCTGGCCGGCCACCGGGCCGACCGCGCCTCCGTCGCCGAGTTCCTCGACGTCGTCGGGCTGACGGAGCACCGCCGCACCCGACTCGCGTCGCTGCCGACCGAGCTGCGCGTCCGGCTGCTCTGCGAGCTGGCGATGCTGCGCCCGGGCGTGGAGGGCCTCGTGCTCACCAGCCCCGAGCGGCACGGCGGCGACGTCGCCGCCTGGCTCGGCGTCGTGCACGACCTGGCCCGCCGCGGGGTCGTCGTGCTGACCGTGACCGGCTTCGCCGCCCTGGCGACCGTCCGCGCCCTGCCCGCCCCGGACCTCGGCGAGGACGAGGACGACGACGCCGAGGCCGCGCCCGGCGAGGACGAGGACACCGAGACCGCGCCCGGCGCCGACTCCGACACCCACTTCGACGCCCGTCCCGACGACGACCCCGCCGCCCGTCCCGACGACGACACCGCTGCCCCGACCCCAGGAAGCTCCCGCTCGTGAAGATCATCGCCCTCGTCCGCTCCGAGCTGCAGCGGCTCACGTCGACCGGGCTCGCCCGCCTCGCCCTCGTCGCCCTGATGACCGTGCCGCTGCTCTACGGCGGCCTCTACCTCTGGGCGAACCAGGACCCGTACGCGAAGCTCGACCAGGTGCCCGCGGCGCTCGTCAACGACGACGCCGGCACGACCGTCGACGGCACGGCGACGAACTACGGCGACGAGGTGACCGACGAGGTCGTCGACGGCGGCGACTTCGACTGGCACACGGTCAGCGCCGCGGAGGCCGCGGCCGGCCTCCGAGACGGCACGTACGACTTCACGTTCACCATCCCGCGCGACTTCAGCGCCGACCTCACCAGCGCCACGACCGACGACCCGACCCGCGCGCAGATCACCCTCGCGACGAACGACACCAACAGCTACCTGGCGACGACGATCGCCGGCCAGGCCGGCAAGACGATCCGGGCCTCGGTGACGGAGAAGGTCGGCAAGGAGGCGGCGGCCCAGCTGCTCGTCGGGCTCGCCGACATCCGGACGTCGCTCGGCGACGCGGCGGACGGTGCCGACCAGCTCGTCGGCGGCGTCGTCTCCGCGGAGCAGGGCACCGACCAGCTGGTGACCGGCGCCTCGGACGCGTCCGCCGGAGCCGACCAGCTCTCGGCCGGGGCCTCGTCGGCCGCGGCGGGCGCCCGGGCGCTCTCCGACGGCACGGACCAGCTGAGCGCCGGCGCCTCGACCCTGTCGAGCGGGCTCGACCAGCTCGAGACCGCGACGTCGACGCTGCCGGGCAGCGCACACCAGCTCGCGACCGGCGCCGACCAGGTCGCCGACGGGAACGAGGCCCTGGCCGCCGGCGTCGCCCAGGCCGCCACGGCGAGCCAGGCCGCGATCGACGCCGCCCCGGCCACGCAGCAGGCGATCGGGCAGCAGCTCGTCGAGTACTTCGTCGGGCAGGGCCAGACCCCCGAGGAGGCGGCGGCGTCAGCGGCCGAGGTGGCGAGCTACTTCGCCCCGCTCTCGCAGTCGCTGAGCGACGCGAACGCCCAGGTGCAGGGGCTGGACGCCCAGGTCGGGCAGCTCGCCACCGGTGCGCGGCAGGTCTCGGACGGCGCCGCGGCGCTGGACGTGCAGGCCCCGGCCCTCGCCACGGGCATCTCGGACGCCGCCGCCGGGGCGCGCCAGCTCGACACGGGCGCCGCGTCCGCCGCGACGGGCGCGGACACGCTCGCCACGGGGCTCGGCACGCTCGACACCGGCGCCGCCGGGCTCTCCAGCGGGCTGCACACCCTCAGCGACGGCACGGTGAGCCTCCGAGAGGGCCTCGGCACCCTCGACACGGGCGCCACGCAGCTCCGCGACGGGCTGCAGACCGGCCTCGGCGAGATCCCCGCGAGCACCGAGCAGACCCGCGACGCGCAGTCCGAGGCCATCAGCGACCCGGTGTCCGTCTCCGACCAGGCCGTCACCAGCGCCGGCACCTACGGCGCGGGGCTCGCGCCGTTCTTCATCAGCCTCGCGGCCTGGATCGGCATCTACGCGCTGTTCCTGATCGTCAAGCCCTTCTCGAAGCGCGCCGTCACGGCCGTGCGCGCCCCCGGGCGCGTGGTCGTGGCGGGCTGGGCGGCCCCCGCGCTGCTCGGCGTCGTCCAGATGCTCGCGCTCTTCACGATCGTGCGGTTCGCGCTCGGCTTCGACGTCGTGCACCCCTGGGCGACCATCGGCCTGATGGCCCTCGCCTCGGTCACGTTCGCGGCGATCATCATGACGCTCAACGTGCTGCTCGGCAGCGTGGGGCAGTTCCTCGGCCTCGTGCTGATGGTCGTGCAGCTCGTGACCGCGGGCGGCACCTTCCCGTGGCAGACGCTGCCGGCGCCGCTCGCCGCCCTGCACTTCGTGCTGCCGATGAGCTACGCGACCGACGGCCTGCGCCAGCTGATGTACGGCGGCAGCACGGCCACCGCCTGGGGCGACGCGGGCGTCCTCGCCCTGTGGGGCCTCGGCGCGCTGCTGCTCTCGCTGCTCGCGGCGCGGCGGATGACCCGTCGCCGCACGCTGCGCGACCTGCGGCCGTCGCTGATCGGCTAGCGGCAGGGCCTCAGGCGCGCTCGGCCTCCAGCGCCGGAGCGGCGGCCGGGTCGGCGTCGTCGAGGAAGGTCGTCAGGCGCTCGACCTCGTCGGCCTCGCCGATGGCGGCGGCGCCGCGGCGGAGGGCCCAGAGCGAGCGCAGCACGCCGCGGTTGGGCTCGTGCGACCACGGCACGGGCCCCTGGCCCCGCCAGCCCGCCCGGCGCAGCGAGTCGAGACCGCGGTGGTAGCCGACGCGGGCGTAGGCGTATGCCTCGAGGTCGGCGCCGCGCGCGGCGGCCTCGTCGCTGAGCAGCGCCCAGGCCAGCGACGACGTCGGGTGGGCCACGACGACCTCGGCCAGCTCGAGGGACCCGAGGTCGGCGAGCACGTCGGGCTCGGCGGGCAGCAGCGTCTCGGGCACGCCGAGGAGGTTCTGGGAGGGCATGCCCCCACGGTAGCCCGTGCTGCCGGACGACCCGGCCCGCGACTCCCCCCGGCCCGCCGCGGCGCGGGTCAGAAGCGGTGCTGCCGCACCCAGGCGTGCATGACCACCGCCGCCGCCGCGCTCGCGTTCAGGCTGCGGGTCGAGCCGAACTGCGAGATCGCGAGCAGCGCCTCCGAGGCGGCCACCGCCTCCTCGCTGAGGCCCGGGCCCTCCTGGCCGAAGAGCAGCACGCAGCGCTCGGGCAGGTCGAACGTCTCGACGGGCACCGACCCCTCGACGTTGTCGACGCCGAGCACGGGGAGGCGGTGGTCGCGTGCCCAGGCCACGAACGTCTCGACGTCGGGGTGGTGGACGACGTGCTGGTAGCGGTCGGTCACCATCGCGCCGCGCTTGTTCCAGCGGCGGCGACCGACGATGTGCACCGTGTCGGCCGCGAAGGCGTTCGCGCTGCGCACGATGGAGCCGATGTTCATGTCGTGCTGCCAGTTCTCGACGGCGACGTGGAAGGGGTGCCGGTGCTCGTCCAGGTCGGCGACGATCGCTTCCATGCTCCACCAGCGGTACCGGTCGACGACGTTGCGGGAGTCGCCGTCGCGGAGGAGTTCGCGGTCGTAGCGGGGGTCGTCGGGCCAGGCGGCCTCGCCCCCGGGCCACGGGCCGACGCCGTGGGCGAGACGGGGCTCGTCGGGGTCGTCCGGGAGCGGGGAGGGACGCGGGTCGTCGACGGGCACGACCCCAGGGTACGTCGGCCGGTGCCGTGGCCCGCAGACCGATCGGTCATTGCACGTGTGACACGTGGAATGTTACCCTGCTCGAGCCGATCGACGAGCGCCGGCCCGACCCGCAGAGGTGCCCCATCAGCGAGACCGACCTCGACCCCTCTCCCCCTCCGCGTCACGGCTGGCCGGGCAGCGCCGCCGCCGTCCGCGGAGCGCTGGTGGCGGCCGACGCGGCGGCCTGGCTCGTGGCCGTCGCGACCGTGGCGCTGCTCGTCGACCTCGTCGGGCCGGGCACCGCACCGCACGTCGCCGCCTGCGCCGGCGCAGCCGCCGTCGCACAGCTCGCCGTGGGCACGGCCTGGGGCCTCTACCGCCCCCGGTGGGTCGCCGGCAGCGCCGCGGAGGCCCGCGGCCTCGTCGCCTGCGCCGCGGTGGCCGCGGCCGCGGTCTCGCTCCTGCCCCTGGTCTCGCCCTACCGGCTCGGCCCGTGGATCGACTGGCCGCCGGCCCTGCCCCTCGTCGCGCTCGGCGTCGCCGCCCTCGCGATGGGCTCGGCCCGGGCGCTCCTCCGGGGCCGTCTCGAGGCGCGGCTCCGCCCCCGCGGCGCTCCGACGCCGGCCCTCGTGCTCGGTGCGGGCTCCGTGGGCGAGCACGTCGTCCGACGGATGCTCACCGACCCGAGCTGCCGCCACCGCCCGGTCGCGCTGCTCGACGACGACCCGGCCACGCACGGCATGCGGATCGCGGGGCTGAAGGTGCTCGGCGGGCGCGAGGTGCTGGCCGAGGCCGCGGCCCGCACGGGCGCCGGCACCCTCGTGCTCGCGATGGCCCGGGCCGACGCCGCCCTGGTCCGCGAGCTGACCGACCACGGCGAGTCCGCGGGCCTCCGCGTGCTGACCGTCCCCACCATCGACGAGATCCTCGAGGGCAGGTCGGGCGTCACCGACCTCCGTGACGTCTCGCTCGAGGACCTCGTCGGGCGACGCCCGGTCGAGACCGACGTCGCGGCCGTCGCCGCGAGCGTCCGGGGCCGTCGCGTGCTCGTCACGGGCGCGGGCGGCTCGATCGGCAGCGAGCTCTGCCGACAGCTGGCGGCGCTCGACCCGGCGGAGCTCATCCTCCTCGACCGTGACGAGACCGCCCTGCAGTCGGTCCAGGTGTCCCTCGCCGGCCACGGCCTGCTCGACACCCGCGAGGTCGTCCTCGCCGACATCCGCGACCCCGTCGCGCTCGGAGCCGTCTTCCGGGCCCGGCGGCCCGAGGTGGTGTTCCACGCCGCGGCCCTGAAGCACCTGCCGCTGCTCGAGCAGTACCCCGGCGAGGCCTGGCAGACCAACGTGATGGGCACGCTCCACGTGCTGGAGGCCGCGCAGGCCGTCGACGTCGAGACGTTCGTGACCATCTCGACCGACAAGGCGGCGAACCCCACCAGCGTGCTCGGCCGCTCGAAGCGCGTGGCCGAACGGCTCACGGCGCACGCCGCCCAGGCCAGCGGCCGTCGCTACCTCTCGGTGCGGTTCGGCAACGTCCTGGGCAGCCGCGGCAGCATGGTGCCGCTGTTCCGCGACCTGATCGCGGCGGGTCGACCCCTCACGGTCACGCACCCCGACGCGACGCGGTTCTTCATGACCATCCCGGAGGCCTGCCAGCTCGTGCTGCAGGCCGGGGCCATCGGCGGGCCCGGCGAGGTCCTCGTGCTCGACATGGGAGAACCCGTGCGGGTGCTCGACGTCGCCGAGCGGATGATCACCCTGTCGGGGCGTGACGTCGAGGTCGTGTTCACCGGCCTGCGCCCGGGCGAGAAGCTCCACGAGGAGCTCACCGGCGTCGGCGAGGTCGACGAGCGGCCGGTCCACCCGCTCATCTCGCACACCGTGGTGCCGCCCCTCGCCGCCGACGACCTCGACGTCCGGTCGATGACGAACGGCCCTCCCCCCGCGGGCGAGCGCCGCGTCGCGACGGCCTGAGCGGGACGGCCTAGTCGCGGCGGCCTAGTCGCGGCGGCCTAGTCGCGGCGGGCTGAGCGGCCTCGGCCCCGACGCGGACGGGTCGCCGCGGTCGCAGCGTCGCACTCGACGACGTCGCAGAGCCGGGCGACGAGCAGGGGCTGCGCGTAGCGCTCCTCCGCGAGCCGCCGGGCCGCCCGCCCCGCCCGCCGCAGCCCGGCGGCGTCGTCGACGAAGTCGGCGAGGGCACGGGCCGCCCGGCCGGGGTCGCGGTCGAGCTGCAGGCCCGCGCCCGTCTCGACCAGCGCCTCCGCCTGCCAGCCCCCGATGTTCACCGCGACCGGACGCGCCGCGGCGAGCGCGTCGAAGTACTTGTTCGCGCTGTTCGCCCGCAGGGCCGGCACGTCGGCGAACGAGCTGAGCGCGATGGTCGACGCCGCCAGGACGTCGGGCAGGTCGGCCTTGGCCACGGCGTCGAGCACGACGAGCGACCCGTCGAGGACCCCGAGCCGGCGCGCCCGCTCGCGCACCGCCTCCTTCTCGGCCCCCGCCCCGAGCAGCACGACGACCAGGTCGTGGCCCCGCCGGTCGAGCTCCACGGCGACGTCGACCAGGTGGTCGAGCCCGTTGGCCCGCCCGAAGGTGCCGCAGTAGACGGCCAGGCGACGCCCGAGGAGGCGCGGGTGGCGGCCCGTGAAGGCCTCCGGCCGGGCGCGGGCCGGGTCGAACCGCTCGAGGTCGCTCATGTTCGGCACGACCACGGTGCGGTCGCGCGGGTGACCCGCGCGGACGACCGAGTCGGCCATGCCGGGCGAGAGGGCCACCACGGTCGACGACGAGGCGTAGGCCGCGCGTTCGAGGAGGCGCGCGGCCGCCCTCAGGAGGGGGTGCCGCAGCGCCCCCATCGCGATGGGCACCTCGGGCCAGCTGTCACGCACCTCGAAGACGAGCGGGGCCCGGCGGAGGAGGGTCGCCGCGATGCCCGGCACGGCGATCGTCAGCGGGGTGCTGGTCGCGACGACCACGTCGCCGCGGAGCGACCGGGCGAGCAGCGAGGAGCGCAGGGCGAACGCGACGAACGCGACGATGCGGCGTCCGTCGCCCATGGCGGCGGCGTAGTCGACGGGGACGCGGTGGACCGTCACGCCGTCGTGGACCTCGTCGGCGTCAGCGCCGTGCGCGCTCGCGGGGGCCGCGTCGACGGGCGGCGTGGCCGTCACGACGTGGACGTCGTGCCCGCGACGCGCGAGGGCCGTCGCGACGTGGAACGACCGCACCCCGCCGGCCTGCGCGGGGGTGAGGAAGTACTGGTGGAGGTAGACGACGCGCACGACGGCCTTCCGACGGAGACGGCAGGTCGTGGGCACTCCCCCGCCTGTGATGTTGCACATGTACAATACCGACTGCTCGGCCCGCCGTCGAGAGTCCGTACCCGATCGGAGCGAGAGCCGATGTCCCTGTCCGACCACCTCCACGTCCTGCGCCGCTCCTGGTGGCTCGTCGCGCTCGTGACCCTGCTGGGGCTGGCGGTCACGGCCGTCGTCTCGGGCGCCTCCCCGCGGGTGTACGAGTCGAGCACGCAGCTCTTCGTCTCGGTGCGCGGCACGAGCACGAGCACCGCGATCGAGGTCGGGCAGGGCAGCGCCGCCGCTCAGCAGAAGGTCCGCAGCTACACCGACGTCGTCACCAGCTCGCGCGTGCTCGAGCCGGTCGTGCTGCGGCTCGCCCTGCCGATGAGCACGAGCGAGCTCGCCGAGGCCGTCACCGCGACGGTGGCCGCGAACAGCGTCGTCCTGACCATCAGCGTCCGCGACACCGACCCCGCCCGCGCGGCCCTCATCACCGACGCGGTCAGCGAGAGCTTCCGCGACGTCGTGGTGGGCAGCCTCGAGGCCTCGCCCGACGGCGGGGCGAGCCTCGTCGGCCTCGAGGTGCTGGAGCCCGCGGTCGCGAGCAGCGCGCCCGTCTCGCCGCGCACCTCCCGCGACCTGCCCCTGGGCCTCGCCCTCGGCGCCGCCGTCGGCTACCTGGGCGCCCTCGCCCGGCACCTGCTAGACACCCGGGTGCGCTCCGGCGACGACGTCGAGGCGGCGGGCGAGACCGTCCTCGGGGCGACGCTCCACGACCCCGACGCCCAGCTCCGCCCGCTGACCGTGCAGCACGACCCCCGCGGCACGCGGGCGGAGGCGTACCGCTCGCTGCGGACGAGCCTGCAGTTCGCCGACGCGGGCAGCGACGCCCGGGTGGTCGTGGTGACCTCGGCGCTGCCCGGCGAGGGCAAGACCACGACCACCGCGAACCTCGCCGTGACGCTGGCGGAGACCGGCGCCCGGGTGGCGTTGGTCGACGCCGACCTCCGCCGGCCACGCCTCGCGGAGATGATGGGGCTCGAGGGCGCCGCGGGCCTGACGGACGTCCTCATCGGCCGCGCGGGGCTCCGCGACGTGGCCCAGCCCTGGGGCCGCGACGGCCTCGACGTCGTCGCCGCGGGCCAGGTGCCGCCGAACGCGAGCGAGCTGCTCGGCTCGACGCGCATGCGCGAGCTCCTGGTCGAGCTGAGGGCGACCTACGACTACGTCCTCTTCGACGCACCCCCGCTGCTGCCGGTCACCGACGCCGCCGTCCTCAGCCACGTCGCGGACGGAGCCCTCGTCGTCGCCGCGCTCGGCCACACCCCGAGGGCCCGCCTGGAGGAGGCCCTCGCCCACCTGCACCGCATCGGCACGCGGGTGGTCGGCGTCGTCCTGACCATGCACCCGGTCGGCCGAGGAGGTGCCTACAGCGCCACCTACGCACCGGTCTCGGCGGCGTCTGAGCCCCCGGTGACCAGCCCCGCCTCCACGGGCTCCGAGCGTCGCGCCCGCGGTCGCCGGGCGGCACCGCGCCGGGCCGACGACGAGCGCCGTGCCTGACGGTCCGGCCCGACTCGTGCTCGATCCGCGCTGACGAACCGGGCGCGGCGTCGATCCTCCTCCTGGCTCAGCGGGCGTCAGAGGTCGACGACCACGGCCCCCCAGGAGAGACCGACGCCGAAGCCGACCAGGAGGAGCCGCATGCCCGGGCGGACCTGGCCCGTCCGGAGGGCCGCCGCCAGGGCCAGGGGGATCGACGAGGACGTCGTGTTGCCCACGTCGCTCATCTCCACCACGAACTTCTCCGTCGGGAGGTCGAGCTTGCGTCGCAGCGTCTCGAGCATGAAGGCGTTCGCCTGGTGCAGCACGACGGCGTCGATGTCGTCGAGGGTGAGATCGGCGCGGGCGAGGGTCTCCGCGATCGCTCGCGGCACCGCCCGCAGCGCGAAGCCGAAGACCTCGGCGCCGTCCATGAAGAGGTCGTGGCCGTTGCTCTCGAGGCCCCGCGCCCCCGGCGACGCCGCAGGAGCCAGACGATCGCCGTCGGCGAGGCCACCGGTGGGCACGATGAGGTGCCGGGCGCCGGAGCCGTCCGTCCCGTAGCTGAAGCCCCGGAACGTCGGCGACCCGGCCGACGCGGCGACGAGGGTCGCGCTGGCCCCGTCGCCGAAGATCGTGCGGAGCGGGGCGTCGGAGGGGTTCACGTAGCGGCTCAGGGTGTCGGCGGTGAGCAGCAGGACCGAGTCGGCCTGCCCCGAGTCGATGAGCGCGGACGCGGCGCCGAGGCCGTAGACGTAGCCCGAGCAGCCCATGCCGAGGTCGAACGCGCCGACGTCGGTGCGCAGGCCCAGGCGGTCCTGCACGAGGCACGAGGTCGACGGCATGGCGTAGTCGGGCGTCTGGGTGCAGAGCAGCACGAAGTCGATGCTCGCCCTCTCCAGCCCCTGCTCGCGGAAGAGGGCCTCGGCGGCGGCCACGGCGAGATCGGCGGTCGTCTCGCCGGGCGCGACGACGCGGCGGCTGTCGATCCCGGTCTTCGCCGCGATCTTCGCCACGCTGACCGGGGCCAGCTCAGCGTCGAGCCGGGCGTTGTCGACGACGGTGTCGGGGACGTGCCCCGCCACCGCTCGGAGGGCGGCGAACCGCCTCGGCGCGGTCACGGTCGCCCTGCCGCGCGGCCGGCGGGCGTCACCACGACCGCCGGGTTGCCGAAGACGGTGTCGCCGGGCGCGACCCGTCGGAGCACGACGCTCCCGGCCCCGACCGTCGCACCGGCCCCGACGCGTGCCCGGGGCAGGACGGTGGCCGAGCTGCCCACCACCGCGCCGTCGCCGACCGTCACGGCGCCCAGCAGCTGGGCGTACCCGTGGACGGAGACGTGGTCGCCGACGACGACGTGGTGGCCGACGAGGGCCCCGGTGTTGAGCAGGGCGTGACGGCCGATGCGGGTCGAGGTCGACACGACCACGTGGGGGAAGAGCACCGATCCGTGGCTGAGCTCCGCCCCGGCCAGGAGGATGGCGGTCTCGTGCACGAAGGTCGTGAAAACGGCGCCCTTCTCCGCGAGCGCCCCCGTCACCCGGCGCCGGGCGGACGGGTCGGCGATGGTGCAGAGGACGAGGTCGCCGGGCCGGGGCACGTGCGCCTCGACGGTCGAGACGACGCCCGGCCCGCGGGCGACGTCGTCGACGAACACCACGTCGCTGATGCCCCGTGCGTCACGCCAGCCGACCGCGGACGAGATCATCGCGGCGACCTCGTGGCCGGCGCCCCCGGCCCCGACGAGGACGAGACGGGCGGCGCCGGAGGCGGACGGTGACGGGGTCATCGCGCGGTGTACCCGCCGTCGACGACGAGCGAGCTGCCGGTGATCCACCTCGCGTCGTCGGAGAGCAGGAAGCGCACGGCGGCCGCGACGTCCTCCGCGCGGCCCAGGCCGAGAGGGTGGGCGTCGACGACCCGCTGGAGCCCCTCCGGCCCGATGGCGCGCCGCAGCTGGTCGATCATCGGCGTCACCACGGTGCCCGGGCAGACGCAGTTGACCCTGATGGACTCCCGCGCCAGCTCGAGCGCCAACGACTTGGTCATCGTGACGACGGCCCCCTTCGAGGCCGAGTACGCGGCTGCACCGGGCTGGCCGACGAGGCCGAGCACCGACGAGACCAGGACGACGGAGGCGCCCTGGACCCGGCAGGACCGCCGACGGAAGGCCCGCGTCAGCTGGAGCGCCGACCGCACGTTGATCGTCAGCATCTGGTCGACCAGCTCGGCCGACGACGCGCGGACGGGCTGGACGGCCTGGACGCCGGCGCAGTGCGCCAGCCCGCTCAGGGGCCCCTGCTCGGTGACGACGCGGTCGACGAGGCTGCTGCAGGCGTCGGGCTCGGCGAGGTCGGCGACCCAGGAGGCGTGGCCCTCGCCCGGGAGCTCCGCCAGGACGGCGGCGAGCCGGTCGACGTCACGGCCGGCGGCGGCGATCCGGTGGCCCCTCGCGGCGAGGTCGAGCGCGGTGGCCCGCCCGATGCCCGACGAGGCGCCGGTGACGAGGACGAGCGGGGCGGGCGCCGCGGTCACGCGACGGACGGGAGGGTGAGGTCGTGCAGGTCGCGGACCGTGGTGCAGTCGGCGAGGCGCTGCGCGTCGACCGTGACGCCGAGCGCGACGTCGACCCGGGCGATGAACTCGACGTTCGAGAGGGAGTCCCACCCGAGGTCGTCGAGCTCGTCGTCGAGCGAGAGCGCCGTGGCGCTGTCGTCGGCCTCGACGAGGTCGTGGACGAGGGCGAGCAGGTCGGAGGTCTCCACGGGAGGGCCCTTCGGGTCGAGTCCCCGCGCGGGGACATGGCTGATGTGCTATTGATACATTAGCAGCCCGGTCGATCCACCGACAGCCCCCTCAGAGCCGGACGACGACGGCGGCCCACGAGTAGCCGATGCCGAAGCCCACCAGGGCGACCCGGTCGCCCGGCCCCGCCCGCCCGGCACGGACGGCGGCCTGCAGCGCGAGCGGCACGGACGACGAGGCCGTGTTGCCGGTCGTGGCGAGGTCGACGACGAACTTCTCCCGCGGGAGGCCGATGCGGCGCCGGAGGCTCTCCAGCATGACCGCGTTGGCCTGGTGGAAGACGAAGAGGTCGACGTCGTCGACGGTCAGCCCCGCCCGCCGGAGGCAGGTGTCGAGGGCCCCCGGGACCGTGCGCAGGGTGAAGGCGAACACCTCGGGGCCGTCCATGTGGACGTCACGGCCCGACGGGGTCAGCCCCCGCGCCTTCGGCGACGACCCCGGCGCGCGCTCCTCGCCCGGGGCGAGGCCGCCGTTGACCGCGAGCAGATGGCGGACCCCCCGCCCGTCCGTGCCGAAGGTGGAGCCGAGGAACCGCGGGCCGTCGGCGCCCCCGGTGATGAGCGCCGCCGTCGCCGCGTCGCCGAAGAGCACCCGGAGCTGCGGGTCGCCGGGGTTCACGAGGCGCGTCAGGGCGTCGGCCGTGACGAGCACCACGCGCTCCGCCTGCCCCGTCTCGACGAGGCCCCGGGCGAGCGCGAGGCCGTAGACCCACCCCGAGCAGCCGAGCGAGACGTCGAGCGCCGCGACGTGCGACCCGAGGCCCGCGCGCTCCTGGACGAGGCAGGCCGTGGCGGGCAGCACGAGGTCGGGGCTCTGGGTGCAGACGATCAGGGCGTCGACGCTCGCGGGGTCGAGGTCGTGCTCGGCGAGCAGCCGCCCCACGGCGGACGCCGCGAGGTGCGACGTCCACTCCCCCGGGGCCGCGACGTGCCGGGCGTGCACGCCCGTGCTGGCCGCGGCGCGCGCGACGTCCCAGCCGGGGTGCTGGGCGACGAGGTCGTCGTCCGTCAGCACCGCCTCGGGGAGGTACGACGAGAGGGCGGCCAGCTGCGCGTGCCCGGGTGCGGGCACGGTCACGGCGCGGCGTCGACCGTCGGGCCCGCGGCGCGGACGACCGCCAGGACGTCGTCGACCGTCCGACAGGCCGCCAGGTCAGCGGGCTGGACGAGGAGCCCGCGCCCGACCTCGAGCTCGACGATCAGGCTCACGTCGGTGAGGGAGTCCCAGCCGAGGTCGGCGAGCGCCGTGCCGGGCTGCACGCGGCCGCGATCGACCAGGGCCACGGAGGCGACGGTGTCGAGCAGCGATGAGGTGTCCATGGAGTCTCCTTCGTGACATGTGGAACACAGGATAGCGCCTACATGCCCTGTGCGCACATGCCCCCGTCGACCCGCTCCGTCGCCACAGGGGTCGCCGGTACAGTGTCGCCATGGCTGATCGAAGCGACGTGGAGTGCTGGCTGACCGACATGGACGGCGTGCTCGTGCACGAGAACCACGCCCTGCCGGGGGCGGCCGACCTCATCCAGCAGTGGCAGGACGAGGGCACGCCGTACCTCGTCCTCACCAACAACTCGATCTTCACGCCGCGCGACCTGGCCGCGCGCCTCCGCGCCTCCGGCCTCGACGTGCCCGAGGAGCGCATCTGGACCTCGGCCCTCGCGACGGCCGACTTCTGCCGGTCGCAGATGCCCGGCGGCTCCGCCTTCGTGATCGGCGAGGCGGGCATGACCACCGCGATGCACGAGGCCGGGTTCATCATGACCGAGACGGCCCCCGACTACGTCGTGGTCGGCGAGACCCGCAACTACTCCTTCGACGCCATCACCAAGGCCGTCCGGCTGATCCGGGCCGGGGCCCGCTTCATCGTCACGAACCCGGACGCGACGGGGCCGAGCGCCGAGGGCGTGCTGCCCGCCACGGGCGCCATCGCCGCGATGATCCAGGCCGCGACGGGCAAGACGCCCTACGTGGTGGGCAAGCCGAACCCGATGATGTTCCGGTCGGCGATGAACCGCATCGGGGCGCACAGCGAGAACACCGCGATGATCGGCGACCGGATGGACACCGACATCATGGCCGGCATCGAGGCGGGGCTGCACACCATCCTCGTCATGACCGGGATCAGCGACCAGGCCGAGATCGACCGGTACCCGTTCCGGCCCAACGAGGTGCTGAGCGGGGTGCACGAGCTCGTCCGGGCCGAGCCGCTCGAGAGCGACGTCGTCCCCGCCGAGCTCTAGGCACCGTCGACGCCACGGGCTCGGGCGTCAGCCCGCCGTGGGCGCGAGGCTCGTGGTGAAGGGCTCGCCGCTCGAGCGCGTCACGAAGCACGAGTAGGTGCGGTCGCCCGCGTCCCAGTCGGCGGCCGTGACCGGCCAGCTCGCGACGAACTGGACGTCGCGGTACGCCCCGGCGGCCGTGAGGTCGAGGGCCTCGGGCGACGTGCACAGCACCGACATCTGGTTCTGCAGGGTCTCCGAGCCCGGCCACGGCGCCCCGGCGTCGCCGGGCAGCGCGCCCTGCGACGCCAACTGGGCGACGTGCGGGGCCGCGCAGTCCACCACGTCGTAGTCCTGCTGCCACGCGTCCTCGAACGACGAGAAGCACTCTCCACCCTGCAGGTCGCTCCAGGGGTGGCTGCCCGCCGGGAGCGGTCCGGTCGCGACCGCGGGCTCCTCGACGGGGGCCGGGTCGGCCGTCACCGTGGTCGGCGCCGAGGCGGGCTCGCTGGTCGCGGCGGGGTCGGCGGAGGCCGAGTCGCCGGAGAACAGCGAGCGCCCGAGGAAGAAGAGCGCCACGAGCGCGAGCACGACGACGACCGCGGCGCCGACGACGAAGAGCACGAGTCGCCCGCGCGGCGACCCGACGACCGCGGCGAGTCGGCCCGCGGGCTCCCGGCGCCCGCGGCGCTCGTCGTGAGCACCCGCCGCCGTCGGCGGCACCCAGGCCGAGGAGGCGCGGGCCGGGCTCTCAGCACCAGCCCCTGCCCCTGCCCCGAACGAGAGGCCGGGGAGCTCGCCCGCGGCCTCGGGCGGCGCGGTGCGCGCGCGCTCGACGGGCTCGGCGGGAGCGGACGGGGGCACGGGCGGGCGGTAGGGCTCCGGGAACCCGGAGGCGGCGGCCGCGGGAGGCGTGGCCGAGGCCGAGCCCCCGAGGTCGGCCGGCGTGGTCTCGCCGTGCTCGGCCTCGTCGTGCCCGACGTCGTCGCCGCCCAGCGACCACGACCTCGTGACCGCGTCGTCGGCACCGGGGGCGTCGAGCGTCTCGGCGTCGAGACGTTCGACCTCGAGGGGGACCTCCTCGACGACCGGGTCGTCACGGCCGGCGTCGGACTCGACCTCGCCGGGGACGTCGTCGAGGGCGCCCGGGTCGCCGGACGGGTCACGCTCGGCGGCCCCGCCCGCGAGCGGCACGATGCCGAGGATCTGGGTGAACGAGGGCTCGACGACCGGCGCCGACGCGGCCGGCTGGACGACCGTCGCGGCGGACGGGGCGGGGGCGCCGTCGTGGTCGAGCAGCGGCGGGGGCGGCGGCGGCGACGAGAGGGGCTGCGCCGGAGGCACGGCCACACCCGCCGCCTCGGCGAGGCGACGCTCGCGGCGGGTCATCTCGTGGTGCTCCTCGACCCACCAGGGGGCGGTCGAGCCAGCGGCGTCCTGGGCGGGCTCCGGCTCGGGCTCGGGCTCCGGCTCGGGCGTCGCCGCAGCCGCCGCCCCGGGGAGCGGGGTCGCGGGCACCTCGAGGGCGCGCGTCGGCAGGTCGGTCTCGACCCGCGACTCCTCGGGGGCCTCGCCGGCGGGCGCCGAGGCGGGCGGCAGGGCCTCCCAGTCGAAGGACGCGGGAGGCGCGGAGCCCGCAGCCGGGGCCGCCGCGAGCAGGGCGGTGAACGGGCCGGGGACCTCGGCGGCTCCGTCGGGGCCGGGCTCGGGCGCGGACTCGGGCTGGGGCTGCGGCTCGTGCTCTCCGCCGGGCTCGCCCCCGGAGACGGGCCCGGAAGGCGTCGCCGGCGGGACGATGCCAGCCAGGGCGCCCAGGTCGAGCGCCAGGGGATGGCCTCCGCTCCGCGGGACGTCGTCGCCAGCCGCGGGCGGCGGCGGGACGGCGAGCGGGGCGCGGGGCGCCTCGGTCGGGACGGCGTCGGCCTGGGAGGAGAACGAGAGCGCGGTCGTCGCCGTGTCGGGCTCGGGGCTCACGACGGGCTCGTCGGGCAGGTCGGGTTCGTCGCCCCCGTCGGTCGAGGTGCCGCCCTCCGGCGGGAGCTCCTCGTCGGTCGGCACGCCCTCGCCGTCGAACTGGGCCGCGAGCCAGTCGCTGGCGTCGTCGGGCTCGGGCGCCTCGTCGCGCCCGGGCCGATCGTCGGTCACGGCTCCAGCCCCAGGTCGGCCAAGCCGATGGCCGCGTAGTAGGGGTAGCCGGCCGCCTCGATCACCTCACGGGCTCCGGTGCTCCGGTCGACGACGACGGCGACGGCCGCGATCTCGGCCCCGACGGCCTCGAGGGCCCGGGCCGCGGTGAGGGGCGAGCCGCCGGTCGTCGAGGTGTCCTCGAGCACGACCACGCGCTTGCCCGCCAGGTCGGGGCCCTCGACCTGCCGACCACGGCCGTGGTCCTTGGGCTCCTTGCGGACGACGAACGCGTCGTAGTCCTTGCCCAGGGCCACGCCCTGGTGCATCACGGCGGCGGCGATCGGGTCGGCGCCCATCGTGAGGCCGCCGACGGCGAAGACGTCGGGGACCTCGTCGATCAGGTCGACCATGACCCGGCCGATCAGGGGCGCGACGCGGTGGTCGAGGCTCACCTTCCGGAGGTCGATGTAGTACGACGCCTTCTTGCCGCTCGTGAGCGTGAAGTCGCCGTGGAAGACGGCCTCGGAGCCGATGAACTGGATGAGCTGCGTGCGTGCGTCGGTCACGGTTGACCAGCGTAGAGCAGGTGGCTCCGAGCGCGCCCGGCGGTCGTCGACCCTCGGCGGCGCGGATCCGGCCGCCCGCCCGGGGGCCCCGACCAGGCGAGCGCCAGGGCGACCCAGGCGAGACGGTTGCCCGAGAGGTCTCCGGAGACCGATGCGTTGAGCACCGCCGCCACCGCGACCCCGAGCAGGACGACGGCCACCCCGTCGACGCCGCCTCCCTCCGCGCCGCGCCGTGCGTGGTGCAGCAGCCGCACGAGGGAGGCGACGACGACCGTGAGCACCGCCGCGCCGGCCGGCCAGCCGCCCTCGACGAACGCCTCGAGCACGAGGTTGTGGGCGTACTGACGGTCGCCGGAGCCGGGGACCGCCTCGGACTCCCCGAGCACCGTGACGAAGCCGCCCCACCCGGTGCCGCCCGGGCCCCCGTCCCGGAGCGCCCGGAACGCTGCCCGCCAGAGAGGGAGCCGCCCCTCGGCGCCGGTCACCTCGCCCGTCAGCACGAGCCCCAGCCGGTCGGCGCCCGGGGAGTCGCTGACGACGACGCCGACGCCAGCCGCGACCAGGGCGGCGGCGAGCCCCGCGACCCGGCGCCGGCGCCCCTCCCGCACGACGAGCGCGACGACGACCAGGGCGGCGGCCGCGGCGAGCACGGGGCCCCGGGAGCCGGTCTCCACGGCGGCGAGCGCGGCCACGACCGCGCCGGCGAGGAGCCGCAGGCGGGGTCGCCGGCCGGGCAGCACGAGCACGGCCCCGAGGATCAGCGCCGCGGTGGCGGTCGCCCGACCCGCCGCGATGGTGTTCGACCCCTCGAGCGCGGCCCGCCCCCACTGCGACGCGTCGCGCGGGAGCACCTGCAGGGCCGCCACCGTCACGAGCCCCCACCCCGCCGTCCAGGCGAGCCAGAGCCTCCGCCGCCGACGGGTCGAGAGCAGCACCACGCTGGCGGCCACGACGACGAGGGTCAGGGCCATCCCGGCCAGCTTGGCGACCTGGTAGCCCTGCGGCACCTCGACGAGCGCCCCGGGCAGGAGCGCGACGACGAGGAGGACGGCCCCCGGGGGCACCCGGACGACCTCGAGGCGGGGCGCGAGGTGGAGCGCCGCCCCGACTACCGCCGCGGCGGCGGCGGCGACCGTGAGGTCGACCGGCACCGCCGCGAGCGCCGGGCTGCCCTTGACGCCGCCGACGACCAGCACCGCCGAGCAGAGCGCCGCCACGACGTGGTCGCGGAGGGACGACCTCGGCGACGGCGCGCCGGGCGGGGTCGACGACGCCGACGTCTGGCTCGTGCGGGACATCGGACCTCCGGGATCGGTCCGGCGATGATAGCCCAGGATCCTGGATGTGATGTGTCAGTACAGGAGTGGCGCTCCGTCCTGGTCGAGCCGCGCTCCGCCGAGCCACTCGGCACCCCGGGCCCGCAGGGACTCGACGCGACGCCTCGCGTGCTCCGTCAGCACCTCGGGCGGGGCCCCCACCCGGGCGTGCTGCACGAGCATCCGGAGCCGGGCCTCCTCGCAGGCGAGGACGTCGTTGCCGACCCGGCCGGCGAGGTCGGCCATGAAGAGGAGCCACCGGTCGTGGCGCTCGGGCGCCTCGTCGGCCGCGGCGGACGCGGCGGCCGCCGTCAGCTCCAGGAGGCGCTCCCGCTCGGCGGGGGCCAGGGCGGCCCCCACCGTCGCGAGCACGGCGTCGTGGACGATGTCGAGCACCTGCGCCGTGGCCTCGAACCGCTCCGGATCGCCGGGCCGGACGAAGGTGCCCCGGTAGGGCTCGACGGTCACGAGACCGTCCGTGCAGAGCCTCGTGATGGCGTGGTCGACCGGGGTCCGCGACATGTCGAGCCAGTGCGCGACGGCGCCCAGGTCGATCCGCTCGCCGGGCCGGAGGGCGCCGGAGAGAAGGGCGTCGCG
The DNA here is from genome assembly GCF_014842245.1 of Frigoribacterium sp. CFBP 13707. Classification (NCBI taxonomy): domain Bacteria; kingdom Bacillati; phylum Actinomycetota; class Actinomycetes; order Micrococcales; family Microbacteriaceae; genus Frigoribacterium; species Frigoribacterium sp. CFBP 13707. The sequence continues at coordinate 39,837 of NZ_JACYVL010000009.1, read as the reverse complement.
CAGCTCGCCGTAGGCCCGGCCGGCGGCGTCGTCGCGCTTCGGGATCCGTCGGGGCGTCAGCGGGACGGGCACGGCGCACCCCCCTCGTCCGCGCCGCGGTCGAGGCCGCCGTCGCCGTCGCCGTCGCCGTCGCAGCCGGGGCCGTCGCCGGCGTCACACGAGCGCAGCCACCGGGAGGTGCACGCCTCCAGCACCTCCAGCGGGAGGGGCGGCCAGAAGAAGTCCTGGACCCGCACCACCCCCTGCGCGACCCGGGCCAGCCTCTCGTCGACCGTCCCGGCGGGGCCCGGCGACACCTGTCGCTCCTGTGCTGTCATGTCACCGTTGTAGCGGGCGCTCGCCACGCCGTCACGTGAAATCTTTTGTTCTGCTGAGAGCCGGGGTCGGACCGGTCTGGACCGGGGGCCGCCACCGCGCCTCCCCGGGGGCCTCCCGCACCGATCGGCACGCCCGCCGCTAGCGTGGGCGCATGCGTGTCGCCACCTGGAACGTCAACTCCGTCCGCGCCCGAGCAGGGCGGGTGGTCGACTGGCTCGTCCGCGAGGACGTCGACGTCGTCGGCCTGCAGGAGATCAAGTGCAAGCCGGAGCAGTTCCCGTACGAGGCCTTCCGCGAGGCGGGCTACGAGGTCGAGCTGCACGGCCTCAGCCAGTGGAACGGCGTCGCGTTCGCGAGCCGGCTGCCCATGGACGACGTCGAGGTGACCTTCCCCGGCCAGCCCGGGTTCCTGAAGGGCCAGGAAGGGCCCGACCAGCCGAAGGAGGCGCGGGCCATCGGCGTCACGGTGGAGGGCGTGCGGATGTGGTCGTTGTACGTCCCCAACGGGCGGGAGCTCGGCGATCCGCACTACGCCTACAAGCTCGACTGGCTCGCCGAGCTCGCCGACCGCACCCGCGGGTGGCTCGAGGAGAGCCCCGACCTGCCCCTCGCGCTGATGGGCGACTGGAACGTGGCACCGCTCGACAGCGACGTCTGGGACGTCGCGGTCTTCGAGGGGCACACCCACGTGAGCGAGCCTGAGCGGGCGGCCTTCGCGGAGTTCGAGCGGGTCGGCCTCCGCGACGTGGTGCGGCCCCTCGTGCCGGGGGGCTACACGTACTGGGACTACAAGCAGCTCCGGTTCCCGCGCGACGAGGGCATGCGGATCGACTTCGTGATGGGCTCGCCGGCGTTCGCGGACCTCGTCACCGCGGCGGCGATCCACCGCGAGGAGCGCAAGGGCGACGCCCCGAGCGACCACGTGCCCGTGGTGGTCGACCTCGAGCTCGAGACGGAGCTCGACGACGACCGGCCCATGATCTTCTGACCCCACGCGCGCCGGGCTGACCGCACGATCGGCGGGCCAGGGCAGACGGATCGGTCGACGCGTGAAATGTCACGTAGTACACTGACGCATCACGAGGAGCCTGACGAGCGGGCGACCGAGCGTCAGGAGCCCCATGCGCCGAACCGTCCTGCTGTCACCGCCCGACGTCGGGCCGCTCGAGCGCGAGGCGCTCCGTCGGGTGGGCGAGGGCAGCTGGTTCGCACCGCTCGGCCCCGAGGTCGACGCCTTCGAGCGGGAGCTCGCCGAGACCGTCGACCGGGCGCACGTCGTCGCGACGTCGTCGGGCACGGCGGCCCTCCACCTGGCGCTCGTCGTCGCCGGGGTCGGCCCCGGCACCGTCGTGCCGACCTCCACGTTCACCTTCGCCGCGACCGCCAACGCGATCCACCACGCGGGCGCCCGCCCCTTCTTCGTCGACGTCGACCGCGACACGGGCAACCTCTCGCCGGCCCTGCTGGCCGACTCCCTCGACGACCTCCGCCGTCGGGGAGTGCCCGTCTCGGCCGTGCTCCCGGTCGACATCTACGGCCGAGCCGCCGACCACGACGCCATCGCCGCCGTCGCCGCGCGCCACGGCCTCCCGGTGGTCGTCGACGCCGCGGAGTCGCTGGGGGCCCGCCACGCCGGCCGCCCCGCCGCGGCCCACGGCCTCGCCTCCGCGATCTCGTTCAACGGCAACAAGATCGTGACCACCTCGGGCGGGGGCGCCGTCACCTGCGACGACGACGAGATCGCCGGGCGGGCCCGCAGCCTCGCCGCGCAGGCCCGCCTGCCCGTCGACCACTACGAGCACGCCGAGGTGGGCTGGAACCACCGGCTGAGCAACGTGCTCGCCGCGCTGGGCCGGGCCCAGCTCGCTCGGCTGCCCGAGATGGCCGCCCGGCGCCGGTCGGTGCGGCGGGCGTACCGCGAGCTCGTGCGGGCCGTGCCCGGCGTCGACCTGTTCGCGGCCGACGACGACGCCGACGACAACTGCTGGCTGACGTCGGTCGTGCTCGACCCGGCGTCGGGCCTCGCACCGGCGGAGGTCGCCCGGTCGCTCGCGGAGCAGGGCATCGAGACGCGACGCCTCTGGAAGCCGCTGCACCGGCAGGGCGCCTTCCACGCCTCCGAGAGCCGCGTCTCCGGAGTCGCCGACGAGCTCTTCGCCACCGGCCTCACGCTCCCCAGCGGGTCGTCGCTGGACCGCGACGACCTCGACCACGTGCTGACCGCGCTCGCGACCGCTCTCTCCCGACCCGGAGCCGGTGACCGTGGCCGCGCGTGACGCCTCCCGCGCGGGAGGCGGGCGCGTCCGCGCCGCCCTCCGCGACGGGGCCAAGCGCGCCATCGACGTCACGGGGGCGACCCTGGTGCTGGTGGTGACCGCTCCGCTTCTGGCCGCCGCCGCCGCCGCGGTCGCCGTCGACCTGGGACGGCCCGTCGTCTTCCGACAGCGTCGCGCCGGCCTGCACGGCTCCCCGTTCACGCTGGCCAAGCTGCGCACGATGAGGGAGGTCGACCCCTCGCGGGGGCACGAGACCGACGCGGAGCGCCTCACCCGCCTCGGGGCCCTGCTCCGGTCGACGAGCATCGACGAGCTGCCCGGGCTCGTCGCCGTCCTGCGCGGCGACATGAGCCTCGTCGGGCCGCGCCCCCTGCCCGTCCGCTACCTCGACCGGTACTCCCCCGAGCAGGCGCGGCGCCACGACGTGCGCCCCGGGGTGACCGGCCTCGCCCAGGTCGGCGGGCGCAACGCCCTCGACTGGCCCGAGCGCCTCGCGCTCGACGTCGCGTACGTCGACGGCCGGAGCACCCGGCTCGACCTGCTGGTCCTCGCGCGCACCGTGGGCGTCGTCCTCGGGCGGCGCGGGACCGCGCAGCACGGCCAGGCGACCTCCTCCGAGTTCTTCCCCCCGACGCCCCCCGCCGATGCCCTCCAGGAGCCCGCATGACCTCGCCCCGCCCCGCCCTCGCCGCCCCCGAGCACCGTCGACCCGGGATCGGGCGAGCACTGCGACGCCTGCTCGGCGGCCGCCGAGGGCCCGCCTTCGACGTCGCCCACCTGAGCAGCGTCCACCGCTGGACGGACAACAGGGTGCACATGCGCGAGGCCGCCACCGCGGCGAAGCACCACCGGACGCTCCTCGTCGCCGTCGACAGCCCGACGACCGTGCCCGAGACCGGCGTCCACGTCGTCCTGCTGCCCCGCCGTCGGCGAGCGGCGAGGGTCGTGCTCTCGACGTCGCGGGCAGCGCTCCTGGCCCTCCGCTCCGGCGCCGGCGTGGTCCACCTGCACGACCCCGAGCTGCTCTTCGTCGTCCCCGTGCTGAAGCTCGCCGGCCGACGGGTCGTCTTCGACGCCCACGAGGTGATCAGCGAGGCCACGGCCGACAAGGACTACGTGCCCGAGGCTCTCCGCCGGCCCTTCGTCCTGCTGTCACGCCTCCTCGTCTGGTTCGCCGGCCGGGCCTGCGACCACGTCGTGGTGGCGACGGCCATCACGGCCCGCGACTACCCGGCCCACAAGACCACCGTGGTGCACAACTTCCCGCGGCTGCGCGCCGAGGAGGAGGCCCTCCGGCCCCTGGCCGATCGGGCGCCCCGCGCCGCCTTCATCGGCGTCGTCAGCGAGGCCCGCGGCTCCCGCGTGATGGCCGACGCCGCGACGAGCCCGGCCTTCCCCGCGGGGTGGCACCTCGACGTCGCCGGCGGCCCCTACCCCGACGACGCCCTCTCGGTGTTCGACGACGCCGTCGCCGCCGGGCGGGCGACCGTCCACGGCCTGCTCTCGCCCGAGGACGCCCGCGACCTTCTGCTCGACGCCCGCGTCGGTGTGGTCGTGCTGCAGCCCGGCACGGCCTACGAGAAGGTCTTCTCGACGAAGCTCTTCGAGTACCTCGCCGCGGGCATCCCCGTGGTGTGCTCCGACTTCCCCGTCTGGCGGGAGGTCGTCGAGCCGTACGGCTGCGTGCGCTTCGTCGACCCGACCGACCCGGACGCCGTCGCCCGGGCCCTCGCGTGGTACGCGGAGCACCCCGACGAACTGGCCCGGCAGGGCGCCGCGGCCCGACGAGCCGCGGTCGAGGTCTTCGACTGGGCGAAGGAGGAACCCGCCCTGCTCGGCGTCTGGGCCGCGCTCGGCGCCCCTGACCGGGCGGCCGCCGGCGACGGCCCCGTCGCCCCGGGCAGCTCGGTGCGGGCGCGCCCCGGCGCCACCAGCCCCGGCCGCGCCCGGTGAGCGGCCGAGGCGGCCGTGCCCTCCGTGCCCGTCGTCGCTGAGGTCGCGGCGGCTCGGAGCCTGACCGCCCACGCCGTCACGGTCGGCTGCTGCCTCGTCGTCTACGCGCTCACCCTCCGCCACGTCTTCGAGCACCTGATCGTGCCGACCTTCGGCTACCTCGGGTACTCCTACGTGCCGGGCCCTCCCGCGGTCTCCGTGCTCGCGATCGTCGCCGCGGCCGCGGTGGCGGCGAGCCTCCCCCGTCGCGTGGAGCGCCCCTCCCACGCCGTCACCTGGATCGTCTTCGGCGTCGCCGTCGTGCCGACCATGCTGACGCCGCACTACTCCGGCTACCTCGACACGCGGACGGCGCTCACCCTCACGCTCGTCGTCGGGGCGCTGTGGGCCGCCGTGGGGTGGACGGTGCGGCGCCCGCTGCCGAGCACCCCCCTCGTCCCTCCCCTGACGCCGGGCGCCCTGGGCGTCGTCCTCGGGGCGTTCTCCGCCGCGACGTACGGGCTGATGGCCGTGACGACGGGGCTGCGCCTCCGGGTGCCGAGCCTCGACTCCATCTACGACGTGCGCGACGAGTTCCGCGACGCCATGGCGGACGCGGGGCCGCTCGGCTACCTCCTCAGCCCGCAGTCGTACGTCGTCAACCCCTACCTCGTCGTGCGCGGGGTGGCGACGCGCAGTCCGTGGCTCGTGGCGGCGGGGGCGCTCGGGCAGGTGCTGATCTTCTCGGCGACCGGGTTCAAGATGGTCCTGTTCTCCACGCCCCTCATCCTGGTCGGGGCCCTCGTGCTGCTGCGCCTCGACCGGCTCCGGGCCGCCGGGTTCGCGGTCGCCCCGGTCGCCGTGCTCGTGGGCGCGACGGCGGCCGACGCCGCGCAGGGCGGCGACACCTGGACGAGCGTCCTGTCGAGGAGGTTCCTCGTCACGCCGGGCACCCTCTCCGCCGCGTTCGTCGAGCACTACTCGACCGCGCCTCCCGCCCTGCTCGCGCACTCCGTCCTCGGGCCCTGGACGGGCGGGCACGGGCGGCTGCCCCCGTCGCTCGAGGTGGGCGACCAGCTCCTCCCCGGCTCGGGCCTCGCCGCGAACGCCAACCTCGTGGCCGACGGCTTCTCGAACTTCGGCTGGGCCGGGGTCGTCGGGGCCGTCGCCGTCCTCGCCGTCTACCTGAGGTTCCTCGACCGGTGCTCGGCGGGCCTGCCGGTGCCGGTCACGGCGGTGCTGGTCGTGATGCCGAGCATCGTCCTGTCACAGACCGCCCTGTTGACGTCGATGCTCACGCACGGCGTCTTCGCGGCCGCCGTGCTGCTGGCCGTCGCGCCCCGCACGGGCTGGTCGCCCCGTCGAGCCGGGGCGCCACGATGAGCGCGCGCGATCGTCGCCTCGTCGCCCGCCTGCGCGCTCTCGCCCGGCGTCCCGTCGCCGTGCTGCTCCTCGGCACCGGGGTGGGCCAGGGGGCCGTGCTGGCCGCCTCCCCCCTGCTCACCCGGCTCTACTCGCCGGCCGACCTCGGGGTGCTCGCCCTCGTGACGAGCCTGGCGGCGATCGGCGGGGCCGTGGCCACGACCGGCTGGGACCGCGCCGTGGTGGCGGCGCGATCCGACGCGCTCGCCCGCGCGCTGGTCGGCCTCGCGGGGCTGTCGACGCTGCTCGTGACGGTCGTCGTGGCCGTGCTGAGCGGCGCCCTTCGGCACCGGGCGGCCGAGTGGCTCCGCTCGCCCGCCCTCGTCGAGCTCTGGTGGGTGCTGCCCCTCGTCGTGGCGCTGATCGGTGCGCAGCGCACGGTCGGCGCCCTGCTCACCCGTCGACGCGCGTGGCGGTCGGCGGCCGCGCGGTCGGCGGCGCAGGGCCTCGGCCAGGTGGCCACGAGCGTGCTGCTGGCACCGGCCGGAGGCGCGCTGGGGCTCGTGCTCGGGCTCGCGGCCGGGCGAGCGGCGGGCCTGCTCGGCTCCGCGGGCACGAGGTCCCGCCGACCGTCGACCCCGCACCCGGCGGCGCGCAGCGCGGTGCCCACCCGCCGGGCCGTCGCGACCGCAGCCCGGCGGTACCGCCGCTTCCCCCTCGTGTCGACCTGGTCCGGCCTGCTGAACTCCGCGGGCCTACAGCTGCCCACCGCGGTGCTGGCGGCCGCGGCCGGGCCCGTGGCGCTCGGCTTCGTGGCGCTGGGCTCGAGGGTCGTCGCGACGCCGGTCGGGCTGCTGGCCGAGGTGCTCGGCCAGCACGTCGACGGGCGCGTCGGGGTGCTGGTCAGGGGACGGAGCGCGGGGCTCACGCGGCTGGTCGTGACGAGCGTGCTCCGGACCGGCACGGCGGGCGTCGCCGGTGCCGGGGTCGTGGCCGCCGCCTCCCCCCTGGTCGTCGTGCCGGTGTTCGGGGCGGCCTGGGCCCCGGCCGTGCCGTACATCCAGCTGCTCGCCGTCTCGTGCGCGGCGCAGCTCGCGGTCGTGCCGGTCGGGCGGGTGCTGACGCTGCTCGAGAGGCAGGGGCGTCAGCTCTGCTGGGACGCCGCGCGGCTCGTGGCGACGCTCGGCAGCGTCAGCGTCGTGGCGACGCTCGGAGCGACCCCCGTGCAGACGGTGGCGGCGCTCGTCACGGCCGGCACGGTCTCTTACGGGGCGCTGCTGCTGCTGGTCGTGACGGCCGCCCGCCGCCACGACCGGGAGGCGGAGGCCCGCAGCCCCGGCACCTAGGCCAGCAGCCCCGCCACGAGGACGAGCACGGGAACCGAGAGCACCGTCGTCACCAGCACCGTGTCGCGGGCCACGACCACGCCGGTCTGGTAGCGCTGGGCGTACGTGAACACGTTCTGCGCGCTCGGCAGGCCGGCGAGCACCACGGCCACGAAGAGCTCGTCGCGGCTCAGGTCGAACACGAAGTCGCCGAGCAGCCAGGCGGCGACCGGCATCACCCCGAGCTTGAGCACCGTGGCGAGCACCACGTCGGGCCGTCCCTCGCGAGCCTGCAACGGGCGCGTGCCCGAGAGCGACATGCCGAACGAGAGCAGCACCACGGGCACCGCCGCCCCGCCGACGAGCAGGAACGGCTCGAGCACCGGCGCCGGGATCTCGAGGCCCGTGACGGCCACCAGCACGCCGAGGGCGGAGCCGATCAGCAGCGGGTTGGTGAGGGGCCGCACGATCGCCCGGCCGAGGCTGCTGCCCCGGTTCGTGACGGTGTCCATGACCGCGAGGACGACCGGCGTGATCACGAGCAGCTGGTACAGCAGCACGGGGGCCACGAAGGTCGCGCTGCCCAGCACGTAGGTGGCGACCGGCAGGCCGATGTTGTTGGCGTTGACGTAGGCCCCGCCCATCGTGCCGATGGTCGTCTCCGCCGCCGAACGGTGCAGCACGAGGCGCAGGACGAGCACCGAGATCACGGCCGCCAGCAGGGAGGCGCTGGCCGACACCACGAGGAGGCGCGAGAAGAGGACGTGGACGTCGGCCTGCGAGATGGTCGAGAAGAGCAGGCAGGGCGTCAGCACGAAGAAGACGAGGCGCGAGAGCACCTGGTGGCCGGAGGGGCCGAGCAGGTCGATGCGCCCGACCACCCAGCCGGTCGCGATGACCGCGCCGATGATCGCGAACCCGATCAGCACTCCGCCCATGCGTCCATCCTCGCGCAGGCGGCGGCCCTGCGACGCCGACCGGCGCCCCGGGGCTCAGCCCGCGAGGCTCAGGGCTCAGCCCGCGAGGCTCAGGGCTCAGACCGTCGGGACGGCCGCGATGCGCGACACGAGGTACCGGGCGACCTCGGCGCCCTCCTCGCCCGTGTGCCACGTGATCGCGTCGCCCTCCTTCGCGACGACGGAGAACTCGTCGCCGAGGTCGAGGCCGGACCGCTCGGCGAGGCAGGCCGCGAAGGCCCGGCCCTCGCTCTCGAGCGAGCGGAGGCCGGCCGGGGAGCTGACGATCAGCAGGGCGCCGCGCCGCAGGCCGGGCGCGAGCACCTCGGTCGCACGCCCGAGGTCGCGGGCGGCCTCGGCCACGCCGCCGACGCCCACGACGGCGACGTCGAACCCGTCGACGTCGCCCACGGGGAGGCCGGGGTCGGCGTCGACGACGACGACCTCGGCCCCGAGCACGGCGGCCCGGTCGCCCAGGGGGCGGAGCAGGTCGGAGGAGCCGGTGAGGACGAGCTTGGGCGCGTGGGCGAAGTACATGGTGAGGGACCTCTCGGGAGGGCGGCCGCTGGTGGGGCGGATGCGGGTCGGGGGGACCGGCGCGGAGCGGGTGCCGGCGGGGACGGGTCGTGCCGACCTCTCGGCCGGTCCCGTGAACTTCTTCATCACTGACTCTACGTATGATATTCCGATTCCACAAGGTGCGCCGCACCTGCTCGACGATCGGATCCGACGTGCCCCGCGCCTCCTCGACCTCCCCCTCCTCCCCCTCCGCCTCCCGCTCCGCGCGCGGCCGGAACGACGACCGGTCGACGGTCGACCGTCGAGCCGACGGCCGACGACGACGCCGGCTGCCCCTGGCCGTGGGCGCCGGGCTGGCGGTCGCGGCCCTGGCGGGCTGTTCGCTGCCCGGCGGCGGGGCCGAGGCCCCGTTCGACCCCGTGCGCGTGCCGCCCGCGAGCGCGACCTGGAGCTACGGCGGCGAGACCGGGCCCGACCGGTGGGGCTCGCTGTCGAGCGCCTGGAGCACCTGCGCGACCGGCCTGCGCCAGTCGCCGGTCGACCTCGCCGGGGCCGTGCCGGGAGCGGGCCCGGCGACCGACGCGGCCGGCTCACCCGCGGCCGCTCCCACCCTCTCGCTCGCCTGGGGCCCGGTCGAGCTCGACGTCGACGACGACGGCCACGGGGCGCACCTCGAGACGGAGGGGGCCGCCACGGCCGCCCTCGACGGCCGGGCCCACGAACTCGTGCAGTTCCACGCACACGCGCCGTCGGAGCACGTCGTCGACGGCCGCCCGGCGTCCGGCGAGGTCCACTTCGTGCACCGGGCGGCCGACGGGTCGCTCGCCGTGGTCGGGCTGCTCGTGCAGGTCGGCGAGCACTCCCCCGCCTGGGAGCCGGTCGTCGCGGCGGTGGTCGCCGAGGCGCCGCGGCCACGGGCGGCCGCACCGGCCGACGACCTCGCCTCCCGCGCCTCGGCGACCACGGAGACCGGGGCCCGCATCGACCCCCGCGGCGGCGCGCCCCGCCCCGGCGACGACCTCGACGACGATCGGGACGACGACCTCCGCACGGACGACCTCGACGACCCCCGCGTCGACCTGGCGACCCTGCTGCCCGGCACGCTCGACCACGTGCGCTACGACGGCAGCCTCACGACGCCTCCGTGCACGGAGGGGGTGAGCTGGGCGGTGCTCAGCTCGCCCGTCACGATGAGCGCCGAGCAGCTGGCCGTGCTGGCCGGCGGGGGCGACACGGCCCGCCCCGTGCAGGAGCTCGGCGACCGCCTGCTGACCGGCACGGCGCCCGTGCTCTGACACCGCGCCTCCCGCGAGGCGGCAGGATGGACGGGTGACGCGACTCCACGACCCCGCAGCCCACACGTTCGCCTCCGACAACTACGCGGGGGCGCACCCCGAGGTGCTGCAGGCGATCGTCGACGCCTCGGGCGGGCACGTCGGGTCGTACGGCGCCGACCCGTACACCCGGCGGCTCGCTGAGGTCGTCGTCGAGCAGTTCGGTGAGGGCGCGACGATCGACCCCGTCCTCACCGGCACCGGGGCCAACGTCGCGGCGTTGCAGGCGCTCGTGCCGCGCTGGGGCGCCGTGGTCTGCGCCGCCTCCGCGCACGTGTACACCGACGAGGGCGGCGCGCCCGAGCGCCTGGGCGGCCTCAAGCTGCTGACCGTGCCGACGCCCGACGGCAAGCTCACGCCCGAGCTCGTCGACCGGCAGGCCCACGGCTGGGGCGACCAGCAGCGCTCGCAGCCCCTGGCCGTCACGATCACGCAGAGCACCGAGCTCGGCACCGTCTACACGCCCGACGAGCTGCAGGCCCTCACCGACCACGCGCACTCCCTCGGCATGCGCGTGCACCTCGACGGTGCGCGCCTCGCGAACGCCGCCGCCTCGCTCGGCGTGCCGTTGCGGGCGGTCACCCGCGACGTCGGCGTCGACTCCGTCTCGCTCGGCGGCACGAAGAACGGCCTCGTGCTGGGCGAGTCGATCGTCACCTTCGCCGAGGAGGCGCGGGTCGGCCTGGCCTACCTGCGCAAGACGGACGCGCAGCTGCTGTCGAAGATGCGCTTCGTCTCGGCGCAGTTCCTCGCGATGTTCGAGGACGACCTGTGGCTGCGGTCGGCGAGCAGGGCCAACGCCCGCGCCGCCCAGCTCGCGGCCGGCCTCGCCGACGTGCCGGGCGTCACCGTGACGCAGAGCGTCGACGCCAACGCCGTCTTCGCCGTCCTGCCGGCGGACGTCGTCGAGCCGCTGCGCGAGGCGCACCACTTCTACGACTGGGACCGCACGACGGGCGAGGTGCGGCTGATGTGCTCGTTCGACACGACCGAGGAGCACGTCGAGGCGTTCCTCGCCGACGCCCGGCGCCTGACGGCCTAGCGAGCCGGTGCACGCTCGGCACGAAATACTGGGGCGGCGGACGACGTTGTGGTGCGCGTGGCCCGACGACGCGCCTCCTCCCCCCAGTCCCTCCTCGAGAAAGCCGGCGCCATGTCGATCACCGAGTCCGCCCTGCCCACCACCGCCCGCTCCGCCGACACGAGCGTGCCGATCGTCGCCGAGCTCGACGCCCGCTGGAGCCCCCGCTCGTTCGACCCCGAGGCGACCGTCACCGACGCGCAGCTCGACGCCCTGCTCGAGGCCGCCCGCTGGGCGCCGTCGGCGAACAACTTCCAGCCCCGCCGCTTCATCGTCGCCCGCCGCGGCAGCCACCACTTCGACACGATCGTGCACGCGCTCGTCGGCTTCAACGCCGCCTGGGCCGTCAACGCGTCGGCCCTCGTCGTCGGCATCGCCGAGACCTCGACCGTCGAGGGCGACCTGCGCTCGTACGCCGAGTACGACCTGGGCGCGGCCGTCGCGCACCTCGTCGTGCAGGCGCAGGCCGAGGGCCTGCACACCCACCAGATGGCGGGCGTCGAGTGGGACCAGATCGTCGCCGCGTTCGACCTGGCCGAGAACCTCAAGCCGATGACGATCACCGCCGTCGGCGTCGTCGACACGGCCGACAAGCTGGCCGAGGCCCTCGCCGAGCGCGAGACCGCGCCCCGCACGCGCCTGCCGCTCGGCGAGCTGGTCATCGCCCGCAGCTAGCCGCCCGGTCGAGGTCGCGATCGAGTGGTCGCGATCGAGCGGTCACGATCTGCTCCCCCGTCCCGGTGGGAGCAGCAGGTCGTGACCGCTCGGCGCCGTGGGCGGGTCAGCCCACCGTGACCCGCAGGCCGCCCTCCGCCCGGGGCTCGACGGCCAGCGGCCAGCCGTGCGCCGCCGCGACCGACGCCACGATCGCCAGCCCGAGGCCGCTGTGCCGCTCGTCGCCCTTGCCCGCGCCCTGGCCGCCGCCGCCGACCCCGCCGCCGCCGACCCGGGCGGGCCCCGCACCGCGCACGAAGGCGCGCGTGAGCGTCGCCGCCTCCGCCTCGCCCACCACCGGCCCCGTGTTCTCGACGACCAGCACGGCCCCCGCCCCGCCGTGCACGCGCACCCAGCCGCCGGGCTCGTTGTACTCGACCGCGTTCGCGACCAGGTTGCGCACGAGCTGCCCGACCAGCACCTCGTCGCCCCGCACCCGTCCGAACGTGCCGCGGGCCACGATCACCTCCACCGAGGAGGCGCGGGCCCGGTCGAGCAGGCCGGTCACCACCTCGTCGACCACGTCGCCCACCGCGACCTCGCGCCCGGCGTCGGCGAGCCCGCGATCGGCCGTCGCGAGCGCGAGCAGGCTCTCGAGCAGCGCCTCGCTGCGGCGGTTCGCGTCGAGCAGCTGCCGCTTCGTCCGCTCGAGCTCCGCGGGCGACGGGTCGTCGAGCCCGATCTGGATGGCTGCCCGCTGCACGGCGAGGGGCGTGCGCAGCTCGTGCGAGGCGTCGGCGACGAAGCGCCGCTGGGCCTCGAACGACGCCTCGAGGCGGTCGAGCAGGCCGTCGATGGTGTCGGCGACCCGGGCGACCTCGTCGCGCGGGCCGGCGAGCGCCACCCGCTCGTGGAGCGTGCTCGCCGTGATGCGCCGGGTCGTCTCGACGACCGCGTCGAGCGGCCGGAGCAGGCGGCGGCTGACGAACCAGCCGACGACCCCGGCCACCACGGCGGCGAGCAGCACGCCGAGCGCCGCCGCCGACCACTGCTGCGCGACCACGACGTCGCCGACGGCCGTGGCCACCGGCACGCCGTCCGCCCCCTCGACCACCCGGGTCGAGGCGCACCGGCCGTCGTCGCAGGCGGCTCCGTCGGGCGCGAGGGGCGTCGCGGGCGACGCCGCGGACTCCGCCACCGCGACGAGGCCGACCGTGATGCCGGCCGTGGTCGTCGCCGACACCAGCACCACGACGAGGGCGGCGAGCAGCGCCGACACCACGCCGAACGTGACGGCGGTGCGCAGGCCGATGCCCCAGTGACGGGGAGCGAGGGCGGCGAGCCGACCCGCGACTCCTGACCGGCCCGTCACAGGACGTAGCCCCGGCCGGGCAGCGTGCGGACGGGGTCGGGGTCGCCGAGCTTCTTCCGCAGCTTGCTCATCGTGACGCGGACGGCGTTGGTGAAGGGGTCGACGTGGGCGTCCCATGCCTTCTCGAGCAGCTCTTCTGCGCTGACGACGCGGCCGTCGGCGCGGAGCAGCACCTCGAGCACCATGAGCTCCTTCGTCGAGAGGCCGAGGTCGAGGCCGCCCCGGGTGGCGTGGTGCCGCGACGTGTCGAGCACGATGTCGCCCGACCGGAGCACGGGCGGCGCAGCCGGGGCGGATCGGCGGCCGAGCGCGCGGACCCGGGCGACGAGCTCGGGGTACTCGAAGGGCTTCGCGAGGTAGTCGTCGGCGCCGAGCTCGAGCCCGCGCACGCGGTCGTCGAGGCCGCCGGACGCGGTGAGCATGAGGATGCGCGTGGGGCTGCCGCGCTCGGCGACGCCCCGCGCGACGGCGTCGCCGTGCATGCCGGGCAGGTCGCGGTCGAGCACGACGACGTCGTAGTCGTTGACGGCGAGCAGCTCGTCGGCGTCGTCGCCCCGGTAGGCCACGTCGACCGCCATCATCTGGCGGGCGAGGCCCGCTGCCACGAGGTCGGCCAGGGCCACCTCGTCGTCGACGACCAGCACGCGCACGGCATCGCCCTCTCTCTCGGTCGAACCGCCCTGCCCGCGGGTCGGGCAGATCATGACGACATGTCACATGCATCGTACACACCGTGGTGTTTCGTGGACGTAACTCCGCGCGGCACGCTCCGGAGACGGCCCGGCAGGTGGAGTGGTCACCGTTCGTTCACCCCCGACGAGAGGACCTCGCCATGACCATCTCCCCCACCACCTCGACCACGACGACGGCCGCCCGCCGGGCGACGGCGACCGCGACGGCGACCCCGACGAGCCGGCGCGACGGGGGCGTCCGCCGGCGCCGCGCCTCCTCGGCGGCCCTCCTCGGAGCGGCCCTGCTGCTGGTCGCTCCCGTGCTCGCGGCGTGCAGCACGGCGGCCGACGACCCGACGGCCGGCGCCTCGTCCGGGGCGACGGGCAGCACGAGCAGCGCCAGCGCCAGCGCCAGCGCCCAGCTCGGGTCGTGCCTCCGCGACGCGGGCTTCGACGTCGACGACCCCGACCTCAGCCGCGGCATGGTGATCGCCCCGCCGGCGGGGGTCGACATCGACGCCTACGTGACCGCCTTCACCGACTGCCGCGCCGAGCTGCCCGCCGACCAGGGCGGCCAGCCCGCCCCCTCGGCCGACGACCTCGCCGCGCTGCAGGAGGCCAACCTCGAGGTGGCCCGCTGCGTGCGGGAGAAGGGCTTCACCGACTTCGCCGACCCGGTCGACGGGGTCTTCCCGTCGGGAGCCTCGATGAGCACCGACACCACGGCCCTCGGCGCCCAGGACGAGGCCTTCCTCGCCTGCGACGCCGAGCACGGCCCCAACAGCGCCGGGGCCGGCCGATGACCGGGGGGAGTCGCGGGGCCGGGCACCCGGGGCGCGCCGGCCGACGCCGGGTCGGCGGCCCGGGCGAGGGCACGCGACGCCCTCCCCTCGCCGCGACGGCCCTCGTGGCCGGGGCGGTCGCCGGGGCCCTCCTGCTCAGCGGGTGCGGCCTCACCGGCTCGGCCGACGGAGCCGGCGACGCGGCGGGCAGCAGCGCCTCCCCGGCCGCCGGGCTGCCCACCGCGCCCGTCGTGCGCGGCGACCTCGTCGACTCCCGCACGATCGCCGGAACGCTGGGGCACGGCTCGCCGACGCCCCTCGTGGCGCCGGGCGAGGGGACGATCACGCAGCTGCCCTCCTACGGCGAGGTGATCGGGCTCGACGGCGTGCTCTGGGCGGTCGACGAGTCGCCCGTGCGGTCGATGCACGGCACCGTGCCGCTCTGGCGCACGCTCGAGCAGGGCACGGAGGGCGCCGACGTGGCCCAGCTCAACGACGCACTGCTCGCGCTCGGCTACGACGTGGCCGACGACGACGTGTTCGGGCGGCGCACGGCCCGGGCCGTCCGCGCCTGGCAGGAGGACCGCGACCGCGAGGTCACCGGCGCCCTCGGCCCGGCGGACATCGCGTTCGTGCCGGGCGACGTCCGGGTCGCCGAGGTCGCGGGCCGCGTCGGCGACCCGGCCGGCGAGGTCGTCTGGAGCTGGACCTCGACGACCCTCGTCGTCACGGCCGAGGTCTCGCCGGTCGACGAGGGCCGCTTCGCCGTCGGCGCACCCGTCGAGGTGGGGCTGCCGGGCGGCGCGCGCGTGCCCGGCACCGTGCGCTCGGTGGAGGGGCCGGGCGGAGGCGCGGGCTCGGGCACCGGGGCCGGCGGCGGCTCCGGGGCCGGCGGCTCGGGTGCCGGCTCCGGGTCGGGCGCGGGCGCGGGCTCCGGCACCGGCGCCGACCGCGTGACCGTCGTCGTCGGGCTCGACGCCGAGCTGCCCGAGGGGGCCGCGACCGCCGGCTCGGTCGACCTCGTGGTCGAGGGCGAACGGCGGGTCGACGTCCTCTCGGTGCCCGTGACCGCGCTGCTGGCGGCGGGAGACGGCGGCTACGTCGTCGAGGTGCGGTCGGCCGACGGCTCGGTCGATCGCGTGGCCGTGACCGTGGGCGCCTTCGCCCAGGGGCGCGTCGAGGTCTCGGGCGAGGGGCTCGCCGAGGGCGACGAGGTCGTGGTGCCCTCGTGAGCGGGGCGACCGTGAGCGCGTCGACCGAGAGCGGGGCGCCCGTGCTCGAGCTGCGCGCCGTGACGCGCACCTACGGCGACACGACCGCGCTCGGCGGGGTCGACCTCGTCGTGCGGCGCGGCGAGCTCGTCGCCGTGGTCGGCCCGAGCGGCTCGGGCAAGTCGACGATGCTCAACGTGATGGGCACGCTCGACCGGCCGAGCTCCGGCTCGGTGCGGATCGCCGGCCACGAGGTGTCCGAGATGACCGACGACGCCGTGTCGCGCCTCCGGGCCGAGCACGTGGGCTTCGTCTTCCAGCACTTCCACCTCGCGGCCGGGGCCACGGCGACGGAGAACGTCGCGGACGGCCTGCTCTACGGGGGCGTGCCGCGACGGCAGCGTCGCGAGCGCGCCCGGGAGGCCCTGGCCCGCGTCGGGCTCGGGCACCGCCTCGACCACCGGCCGCACGAGCTCTCGGGCGGCGAGAAGCAGCGCGTGGCGATCGCCCGCGCGGTCGTCGGCGACCCGACGCTGCTGCTGGCCGACGAGCCGACCGGCGCGCTCGACTCCGTCTCCGGCGCCGCGGTCGTCACGCTGCTCCGCGAGCTCAACGCGGCGGGGACGACCGTGGTCGTCATCACCCACGACCGCGAGCTGGCGGCGGCGCTGCCGCGCCGGGTCGCGATGCGCGACGGCCTCGTCGACGCCGAGGTCGCCTCGTGAGGGGGGCGGCGGCCCCGGGAGCGGGGCCGGAGCGCGACTCCCGCACGACCCCTGGTCCGCGACCGGGCCGCAGCGCGCGCCCGGCCCGGGCCCCTCGCCCGGCCCGCGCCCGGCCCGGGCACGTCTCGGCCCGCGACCTGCTGGGCCTCGGCGTCTTCGGGCTGCGCACCCGGCCCACGCGGGTCGTGCTGTCGGCCCTCGGCATCGCGATCGGCATCGCCGCGATGATCGCCGTCGTCGGCATCTCGTCGTCGAGCCAGGCGGCCCTCGACCGGGTGCTCGACGGCCTCGGCACGAACCTGCTCGTGGCCGCTCCGGGCACGGACGCCCGCGGCGAGACGGCGCCGCTGCCCGAGACGGCCCTCTCGGCGCTCGACCGACGGGGCGACGTCGAGGGCGTCGCCGGCGTCGGGCGCGTCGACGACCAGAAGGTGTACCGGACCGACCGGGTGCCGGCCGCCGCCTCCGGCGGGATCTCGCTCGACGTCGCCCTGGGCGACCTCCGCGGGGTGCTGCACGCCGACCTCGCGTCGGGCCGGTGGTTCGGCGACGCGGCGAGCGAGCTGCCGCAGGTCGTGCTCGGCGCCACCGCCGCCGCGACCCTCGGGGTGACCGACGTCGCGCCCGAGACCCGGGTCTGGATCGGCGGCCGCTGGGTCGCCGTCGTCGGCGTGCTCGACCCGATGCCGCTCGCGCCCCAGCTCGACGCGTCGGCCTTCGTGCCGAGCGGCTCGGCCGCGGCGGAGTTCGGCTTCGACGGGCACCCGACGCAGGTGTTCGCCCGGGCCGACCCGGCCCGCGTCGGTGCCGTCCGCGACCTGCTCGCCGCGTCGATCTCGCCCGAGGACCCGGCGTCCGTCGACGTGGGCCGCCCCTCGGACGCCCTCGCGGCGCAGCAGGCGACGGAGGAGTCGTTCACCGGCCTGCTGCTCGGCATCGGCGGCGTCGCGCTGCTCGTCGGCGGCATCGGGGTCGCGAACACGATGGTCATCACCGTGCTCGAGCGGCGCGCCGAGATCGGCGTGCGCCGCGCCCTGGGGGCTCGGCGGCGGCACGTGCGCGACCAGTTCCTGGTCGAGTCGCTGCTGCTGTCGGGCCTGGGAGGCGCGGTCGGGGTCGCCCTCGGGGTCGCCGTCACGGCCGGGTTCGGCCTCGTGCAGGGCTGGCCGGTCGTCGTGCCGGCCTGGGCCGTGGTCGGCGGGCTCCTCGCGACCGTCGTCATCGGGGGCGTCAGCGGCTGGTGGCCCGCGTCGCGCGCGGCGCGCATCCCGCCGACGTCGGCGCTCGCCGCCGCGTGACCGGGGGCCCGTCAGGGGAATGTCACATATGACGTGTACCCTCGCGGGGCGGGTCGCCCCGGCGGCGACCCGCCCCGCCCAGAACGACCACAGACCGGAGGCCCCCATGCCCGTCAAGACCCTTCCCGCCGCCCTCGCCACCGCCGCCGCCGTCCTGCTGGCCGTCACGGCGTGCACCACGACGACCGTGTCGACCGACGACCCCAGCGGCGCGGCCACGACCCCCGAGTCGTCGCCCACCGCCGAGGGCCAGCCCGACAACGAGTGCGTCGACGGCATCGCCTACATGCAGTTCACCGACGAGACCACCGAGCTGAGCCTGCCCGACGGCTGCGGCACGGTGTTCGTGCTCGGCGACGGCGGCACCGCCGACCTCGGCCCCGTCGGCGACCTCGGGGTGATGGGCAACGGCTCGACGATCCGCGTCGAGAGCGTCGGGCGCCTCGACCTGACCGGGAACGACAACACGATCGAGCACGGCGGCGACGCGCCGGAGATCCTCGGCGAGGAGGCGGAGAACGGCACGGGCAACTCGGTCGTCGCCCGGTAGCGGCACCTCGCGCGTTCTGCTCACAGGCGTTGTCAGAACGGTCCGTATCAATGTTACATTTCGTGTCGTCGCTCCTGATCGGGGGCGCGAGACGAGAGGCACCACGGCATGATCACGACCTTCCGACGCGCCGCCACGGCGACGCTCGCGGCCCTCACGCTGGCGGCCGGCGCGCTCGCCGTCCCGGCCGCCGCCCCGGCGTCCGCGGCCGAGCCCGCGGCGGCCGACCCGACCCTGTCCATCACGATCGCGGAGCTGACGCGCATCGACCTCGGGCGGCCGCGCGTCCCCGTGCAGCAGCCGACGCCGGTCGAGGTCGGCGTCCGCTTCGGGCACGCGGGCGGCGGCGACGCGGCCGGCGCCCTGACCTTCACCGCGCCGGCGGGCACGACCTTCGCGCCCGGCCAGGCCCGGCTGCCCGCCCAGCAGCGCCTCGAGGGCCGGGCGGGCTGGGAGCCCGTGCCCACCGGGTGGGATCTCGTCGAGGGGGCGCGCTCGGCCGACGGCCGGAGCTACGCGTACCGCTTCCCGGGCGACGCGGGCGCGATCCCCGTCGGGCTCGCGCTCAAGTGGTCGCCGGTGCTCGTGGCCGAGGGCTCGGCGCTGGGCGACCACGAGATCGGCTTCTCGTTCCGCAGCACGGGCGTGAGCTACGCGTACGCGCTCGACGCCGCCGCCCCGATCACCGTCGTCGACGACGGGCCCGACTTCGGCACGATCACCCCCGTCACCGTGGCGAGCACCGACCTCGTCCAGGGCCGGAGCACCGACGTGTCGTTCGTCGTCGCCAACTCCGAGCCGCGCACCGGCTACGAGGTGAGCGTGCGCCTCACGGCCCCCGCGGGCACCACCTTCCCCGTCGACGCGACGGTCGAGACGACCTGGCGGCCGGGCAGCTCGGGCGACTGGCGGCCGGCCCCGCAGATGAGCCTGCAGGCCGTGGCGATCAGCGACGCGGGCCGCACGCTCGTCGGCACCCGCGCCTCCGGCCCGCACGGGGGCGGCGAGCAGTACCGCTACACCGTGCCGGTGGCGACGCCGGCCGACGCGGCCGACGGCGCCGACCTCGCGCTCGGCTACCGCTACCGGGGCACCTCGGGCCAGGGGGCGTTCCAGGCGACGGGCACGGCACCGGTGCGCATCGTCGACGACGCCTCCTCGGCGCCGATCACGCTCACCACGCCCGACGCCGCCGGCATCGCGGCCGGCTACGAGCTCGGCCGCCCCTTCACCTTCCGCGGCACCGGGCGACCCGGCGCCCCGGTGACCATCGAGAACAGCAAGGGCCTGCGCCTGGGCACTGCCGAGGTCGGACCGGGCGGCTCCTGGGAGTGGACGCGGACCCTGATGGGCAGCTACGTCTGGAGCATGGTCTTCTACCAGGACCTCGGCGAGCCCCGGCAGTCGGAGTGGCGGCTGACGAGCTTCGGTCCGGCGGCGCCGGCCCCCGCGCCCGTCGTGCCCGTCGTCGTGACGCAGCCCGCCGACCCCCGGGTCGGGTACGTCGTCGGAGCGCCCTACACGTTCACGGGCACGAGCCGTCCACGGGCGACGGTCGAGGTGCGGAACTTCCGGGGGCTGCGACTCGGCAGCCTGCAGGCGACGGCGGGCGGCACCTGGAGCTGGACCCGCACGAACATGGGCACGACAGTCTGGGCGCTCCGGTTCGTCGCCGACGCGGGGCTGCCCGCCGAGCAGTCGGCCGAGGTGCGCGACTTCGGGCCGCAGACGGACACCGTCACCGTGACGAACCCCACGCAGGCCGAGCTCCTGCAGGGGTACGTGCCGGCGCAGCCGTACACGTTCCGCGGCACGGCGACGCCGCTGTCGACGATCACGGTGCGCAACCGGAACGGCCTCCGGCTCGGCGAGGCGGAGGTCACCTCGGCCGGCACCTGGTCGTGGACGAGGACGAACATGGGCTACACCGTCTGGTACCTGACGTTCATCCGCGACGAGGGTCGCCCCGGGTCGGAGTCGGCGACCGTGGACGCGTTCGCTCCGCGCGCCTGACCGGGCGAGCGGCAGGGCGGCCGCGGGACCAGCTGACAGGTGACCACGGAGACTCCGCCGAGCGGAGGGCAGACTGGGGGCATGCGCACCTGGGTCAAGATCTGCGGTCTCTCCACCCCCGAGACGGTCGACGCCGCCGTCGAGGCGGGGGCCGACGCGGTCGGCTTCGTGCTGGCCGAGGGCAGCCCCCGCACCGTCGACGCCGCGACCGTCCGCGAGCTGGCGGCCCGGGTGCCGGAGCACGTCGAGGCGGTCGGCGTGTTCCGGGGCCAGGGCGTCGAGCGGGTGATCGAGCTGGCCCGCGCCTCCGGCCTGACCACGGTGCAGCTGCACGGTGACGAGTCGCCCGCCGACGTCGCGGCCGCGCACGCTGCGAGGCTCCGGGTGGTGCGCGCGGTCGACGTCGCGACCTACGCGGCCGAGCCCGAGGAGGCGCGGGTCGCCTTCCGAGAAGACCTGCTGCTGATCGACGCGGTCACCCCCGGTGCCGGCGCCGTCTTCGACGGCCAGCCGCTGCTCGACGCCCCGCCCCACCGCGAGTGGCTGCTCGCCGGAGGGCTCGACCCCGAGAACGTCGCTGCCCGCGTCGCGGAGCTGCGACCCGCCGGGGTCGACGTCAGCTCGGGGGTGGAGTCGTCGCGCGGGGTGAAGAGCGTCGCGCTGATCCGCGAGTTCGTGGCGGCGGCACGCGCCGGCGACACCGCGTAGCGGGCCCCCCGCGCACGCCGCGAGCGGCCCCGCGCGCGGCTCGACGGGCGAGTTCGACGCGGCCGGGCGGTCACGCCCGCCCGAGAAGGTCGCACTCGCCCGCCCACCGGCGGCGGCTGCCCGCTAGGGCAGGTCGTCGAGCGACTCGGCGGTCGGCTCGCCGACCTCCGAGCGCGACACGCTGAGCGACTCGGCGCCCGGCTCGACGTCGACGAGCACCGTGTCGCCGTCGACGATCCGTCCGCCGATCAGGGCCATCGCGAGCTGGTCGTCGATCTGCCGCTGCATCAGGCGGCGGAGCGGCCGGGCGCCGTAGATCGGGTCGAAGCCGCGCTCGGCGAGCCACGCCCGCGCGTCGGGCGTGACGGCGAGCTGCAGCCGACGGTCGGTCAGGCGTCGACCGAGGCGGTCGACGTACAGCGACACGATCTGGCCGAGGTCGTCGGCCGTCAGCGTCGAGAACACGACGATGTCGTCGAGCCGGTTGACGAACTCGGGCTTGAACGCCTGGCGGACGAGCCCCTGCACGAGCTCCTCCTTCTCGGGGTCGCTGAGGCGGGGGTCGGTGATCACCTGCGAGCCGAGGTTCGACGTGAGCACGAGGATCGTGTTGCGGAAGTCCACGGTGCGGCCCTGGCCGTCGGTGAGGCGCCCGTCGTCGAGCACCTGCAGCAGCACGTCGAACACCTCGGGGTGGGCCTTCTCGACCTCGTCCATGAGCACGACGCTGTACGGCCGACGTCGCACCGCCTCCGTCAGCTGGCCGCCCGCCTCGTACCCGACGTAGCCGGGAGGGGCGCCGACGAGCCGCGAGACGCTGTGCTTCTCGCCGTACTCGCTCATGTCGATGCGCACGAGGGCCTTCTCGTCGTCGAAGAGGAAGTCGGCGAGCGCCTTAGCGAGCTCGGTCTTGCCGACGCCGGTCGGGCCGAGGAAGAGGAAGGAGCCGGTCGGCCGGTCGGGGTCGCTGATGCCGGCACGCGTGCGGCGCACCGCCTCGGAGACGGCCTGGACAGCCGCGCGCTGGCCGATGATGCGGCGACCGAGCTCGCTCTCGAGGTGCAGCAGCTTCTCAGTCTCGCCGCTGAGGAGGCGCCCCACCGGGATGCCGGTCCACGCTGCGACGACCTCGGCGATGTCGGCGTCGGTGACGCTGTCGTTGACGAGCCGCTCGCCCGACTCCTCGAACGACTCGGCCTCGGCGAGGCGCTTCTCGATGTCGGGGATGGTCTCGTAGTTGATCTTGGACGCGTCGGCGTAGCGCCCCTCGCGCATGGCTCGGTCGAGGTCGATGCGGGCCTCGTTGAGGTCGCTGCGGAGCGTGCCGACGCCCTGCAGCGCGGCCTTCTCGGCCTGCCAGCGGGCGTTCAGCGCGTCGTAGCGGGCCTTCTGCTCGGTGATCTGCTCGCGCAGGGCGGCGAGGCGGGCGCGCGAGGCATCGTCCTTCTCCTTCGCGAGCGCGAGCTCCTCGACCTGGAGGCGCACGAGGCCGCGGTAGAGCTGGTCGAGCTCGACGGGTGACGAGTCGATCTCCATCTTGAGGCGCGAGCCAGCCTCGTCGACCAGGTCGATCGCCTTGTCGGGCAGTTGACGGGAGGGGATGTAGCGAGCCGAGAGGGAGGCGGCCGCCACGAGGGCACCGTCGGTGATCGTGACGCCGTGGTGCGCCTCGTAGCGCTCCTTGAGGCCGCGGAGGATGGCGACGGTGTCTTCGACGCTGGGCTCGCCGACGTAGACCTGCTGGAAGCGGCGCTCGAGCGCGGCGTCCTTCTCGATGTACTGGCGGTACTCGTCGAGGGTCGTCGCCCCGATCATGCGCAGCTCGCCACGGGCGAGCATCGGCTTGAGCATGTTGGCCGCCGCGACGCTGCCGTCGCCGCCGCCCGCTCCCATCAGGGTGTGCAGCTCGTCGATGAAGGTGATCACCTGGCCGTCGCTCTCGGCGATCTCCTTCAGCACGGCCTTGAGCCGCTCCTCGAACTCGCCGCGGTACTTCGCGCCGGCGACGAGGGCGGCGAGGTCGAGGCTGACCAGCCGCTTGTCCTTCAGGCTGTCGGAGACGTCGCCCGCGACGATGCGCTGGGCGAGCCCCTCGACGACGGCGGTCTTGCCGACGCCGGGCTCGCCGATCAAGACGGGGTTGTTCTTGGTGCGCCGCGTCAGCACCTGGCTGACGCGACGGATCTCGCTGTCGCGACCGATGACCGGGTCCAGCTTGCCGCTCCGGGCGATCGCGGTCAGGTCGACGCCGTACTGGTCGAGCGCCGACTTCTGCTTCTCGTCGGAAGCCGGAGCGCCCTGCATGTTCGCCATGGGTGGTGCCTCTCTCAGAACGTCTCGGTCGGGCGCGCTGCCCGAACTTGAGTTGAACCGACTCAAGTCTACGCACGGACGGTGGGTGCGCAAGCTCCCTGCACAAGCTCGAGGGCACCAGGCGATTCTCGACATGTCACATCTCTCATTGACTCGGGTCGGCATCTGCGCCAGGGTCGTCTCGTCCCCCACAGCCCCACCTCGAGGAACGACGTCGATGACCAGACTCCCCCGCCCCCTCCGCTCCGCCGCCCTCGGCGGAGCCCTCGCCCTCGGCCTCGTCGCGGCCCCGCTGACGTCCGCCGGCGCGACGCCGACTCCCGACCCGTCGGTGACGCCGACCGCGACGCCGACGCCGTCGGCCGCCGCACCGACGACGGCCCCGTCGACCTCCCCCGCCTCTCCCTCCGGAGCCACGGCGGCCGACCCCGCTCCGATGGTCCTCCCCCACGCGACGATCGCTGAGGGCGGGCTGTCGCCGGTGCTGCTCGACCCCGTGCGGCTCGACGCGGGCACGACCGCTGTCGTCCCGATCGCCCTCAGCGTCGACGCGGCGCGACCCTCCCTCGTGGGCACGGTGACCCTCGAGGCCCCGGCCGGCTCGACCTTCGTGGCCGCCGACACGGCGGCGGGGTGGTGGCGGCCGGGCGGCGACGAGACGTGGCGGCGCGACGCGAGCCTCGACCTGCGGGGCGGGAGCGTCGGCGACGGCGCGACCCGCGCCTCCTTCACGCTCGACACGAGCGGATTCGCGGCAGGCCACGCCGACGGCGACGAGCTGCGCTTCGACCTGGCGGTGGCGACCCCGCTCGACGCGGAGCCCGACGACTCGGAGCTGACCTGGACGGCCGTCGGGTCTGGAGGTGCCGGAGGCGCGTTCGAGGTGCAGGGAGCGACCTACACCGTGACGGAGCCCGCACCCTCGGCCGCTCCCGTGCTGACCGTTCCGGCCCACGTCGCCGACGGCTACACGGCCGACGCGCCGTACACGTTCCGGGGCACCGGCCGGCCGCTGGCCCCCCTGACCGTCCTCAACACGAAGGGACTGCCGCTGGGCAGCACGTCGGTGCTGCCCGACGGCACCTGGTCGTGGACGCGGCCGAACATGGGCACGTACGAGTGGAGCCTCGTCTTCGTGCAGGACGCGGGCACGCCGCGGGAGCGCGAGACGCGGCTGCTCGGCTTCGTGCCGGCGCAGGGCCCGCAGATCGCGGTGACGACGCCCGACGCGGCGCAGCTGGCGCGGGGCTACGTGCCCGACGCCCCGTTCACCTTCCGCGGCACGGGTCGCCCCGGGGCGCTCGTCGGCGTGACGAACCTCAGCGGCTTCCGCCTGGGGGAGGCGCGGGTCGGCCCCGAGGGCACCTGGTCGTGGACGCGCGCCGACATGGGGTCGTACCTCTGGTCGATGGCGTTCGTGCAGGACGAGGGCACCTACCGCCCGTCGTCGACGATGGTGCGCGGCTTCGCCCCCGCCGTCGACGCTCCGCGGCTGACGACGCCGTCGGCGTCGCAGATCGTCGCGGGCTACCCCGTGTACACGGCGTACACGTTCGCCGGCACGGGCAAGCCCGGCGCCCTGATCGACGTGCTCAACACGAAGGGCCTGCAGCTCGGCCGTGCGGTGGTCGCCCCCGACGGAACCTGGTCGTGGCGGATCGGCACCCTGCAGGCGTTCACCTGGTCGATCGACTTCGTGCAGGAACGCGGTACGGACGGTGAGCTCGTCGCGCCGCTGCGGGGGTTCGCGCCGCGCGGGTGAGGCCCTCCGGCGACGCCGAGCCTTCACCCTGGCCCCTCACCTGGTCACCCCTCCCGCTTCGCCCGCCACTTTGGACATGTCGAGTGAGGTGCGTAACATATCAGGATCGCGGCCAGCTCTGTCGGTGCCGCCCGACCAGGAAGAACTCACTACATGAAGAAGAAACTGATAGCCGCCGGGGCGGCCGGGCTCACCGTGGCCACGGTCGTCACCGGATTGAGCTTCGGCTCGACGGCGTTCTCGGCCTCGCCGGCGACGACACCTGCACCCACGACGCCCGGTCTCGTGTCGCCCCTCCCGTCTGACCCGGTCGACCCCGTCGAGGCCATGACGTCGGATGCGAGCGAGCTCACGAACGACACAGACTCGAACCCGGCAACAGGGGCGCAGGAGCCAGGACAGGCCAAGAGATCCAGCGACGGGCGCGTCGGTGTCAACGCCTCCCCTTACAAGCTCATCCTCGAAGAGTCACCGGGGAGATACCTGGCCTTCCGCACGACCCCCAACAATCCGTACTTCTCGCGCCACACGACCCTCAGTTCTGCCCAGAACAGCGCCTCGGAGCTCACCGCGACGGAGAACGCCGACGGGACGTTCAGGCTCACGGCACCGGCATGCCTGGGCTTCGTCCACACGGGCTCCTTCCAGTACTACCTCATGGCCAACTCGGGATCGTCCTGTGCGTCTTTCCGGGTGCTCTCCGACGGCACGATCTGGGGTTCCAACACCTCGGCGGGCGGCCGGCTGGGCAGCACCAATCAATGGGGAATCGGGGTCGGAAATCCTGGCTACAAAGCGGTCGGTGACCTCACCCCCATCACCCCCATCGCGCAGCTCTCGGCATCCGTGACGTCGGTGGACCACCTGGCGGGGAGGGCCGTGATCTCAGGCTCAGCCACCCGTGGCGCGACGGTCCAGATCGGCGACGTCTCGGTCGTCGCGAACGCCACCACGGGCGCATGGTCGCTCACCGTCCCTGGTCTCGCCGCCGGCGCCAACCCGCTGACCGTCGTCCAGAAGATCAACAACGTCCAGGTCGGCAACTCGGTCCCGATCACGGTGACCATCGTCGAGGGCGGCACGGTCGTGCCGGTGCCTCAGCCCGGCGTCGAGCTGGTGCGCGGTGAGACCACCTCCGTGCCGTTCGTCGTGCAGTTCAACGAACGTCGCGAGGCAGTCTCCGGCACCGTCACCGTGACCGCACCGGCGGGAACGACCTTCGCGGCCGGCCAGACCACGGTCCCCGGCCTGTACCGCAACGGCACGACGGGTGAGTGGCGCACGAGCGCGACCACCGGGCTCACTGGCGGCACGCTGAACGCCGATCGCACCCAGATGACCTTCACCCAGGGACCGTCGAGCGGTGGCCACGTCGAGGGCCAGCAGTGGCGGTACGAGTTCCAGGTCGAGACGCCCCTGGTCGCGGCCGCCGGCTCGTCGTCGATGGGCTACGTCTTCGCCGGCTCCACGCCGGGCAACCCCTTCCGCGCCGAGGGCAGCACCACCACCACCATCGAGGTCAACGAGCAGCCCACGGTCGCCAGCGTCGTGTCGGTCGACCCGATCGCCAAGACCGCCGTCGTCTCGGGCACCGCCACCCCCGGCGCCACCATCACCATCGGTGACCAGGAAGCCGTCGTCCAGGACGACGGCAACTGGAGCATGACCGTCGAGGGCCTGCAGGTCGGCTCGAACCAGCTCGTCGTGCAGCAGAGCATCGCCGGCGAGGACTACGGCGACCCCGTCACCCTCGACGCGGTCGTCCCGGCGCTCACCACCAGCCTCGGCGCGAACGACGTCACCGTGACGTCGGAGGCCGACGGCTGGTTCACTGAGGGCACCGAGGGCACCGTCACGATCACCACCCAGACGGGCACCAGCCCCACCGGTGCCACCGTCCGCCCGGGCGAGTCGCTCTCCTGGACCACCACACTGCCCGAGGGCTTCGAGGCGGGCGACCTGCCCGCCACCGAGACCGTCGACGGCTGGACCACCGAGCACGTCGTCGCCACCGACTCCGAGGGTCGCCAGACCGTCGAGGTCAAGGTCACCAACGCCACGACCGAGAACCGCGAGTACGCCGCCGCCGGCGACATCACCTTCCCGGTCGTCTCGACGGGCAAGCCGACCGCCGACGGCACGATCACCACGGTGTTCACGCCGCCGACCAGCTACACCTCGTCGGCTCCCGACGCGTCGACGGTCGCCAAGGCGCCCCTGCCCCTGACGGCCACGGTCGCGCAGCGCAACGACATCGCCCAGACCGTCGTCGTCACCGGCAGCGGCACGCCCGGCCAGCAGGTCACGATCGGCGACGTCACCGAGACGATCCGCCCCGACGGCAGCTACGAGATCACCGCGCCCTTCACGGGCACCGGCGACCTCGAGGTCACCGTCAGCCAGGAGATCGGCGGCACCGTCCACGACGAGGCCACGGTCGAGTTCACCTCGGTCGAGGGCGGCACGCTCGTCGGCGTGCAGCAGACCCGCGTCAACCTGCCGCGCAACACGACCTCGATCATCCCGATCGTCGTCCAGAACAACGAGGCCCGCGACGACGCCACCGGCACCGTGACCTTCACCGCCCCGAAGGACACGATCTTCCAGGACGGCCTCACCATCCTCGGCGAGCGCCGCAGCGGCACCGCCGGCGGCTGGGAGAGCGACGCGTCGCTCGACCTGACCGGCGGCGTCATCAGCGAGAACGGCACGAAGATCACATTCCAGCTGCCCGCCCGAGCCATCCCGGCCGAGCAGCAGCTGCGCTACCTCGTCGAGGTGTTCACCTCGCGCACCGCGTCGGCCGGCAACCGCCAGCTCGACTACACCTACGAGGGCACCAGCTCCATCGGTGACTTCCGCGCCACCGGCAGCACCATCGGCCGCGTCGCCTCCATCGACCCCTCCGCCATCCGCGAGTAGTCGACCGGCGACACCAGCACCACAGCACCACAGCACCACAGCACCACAGCACCAGGCGACCGCCCCGGTCACCGCCCCGCAACAGCGGGCGCGGAGACCGGGGCGGTCCGTCGTCCCACCCTCGGATCCGCGCTCGTCCACAGGTGCGCAAGAGATCTCCTCACATGCGTTATCGTCGTCCTGACCGCATCACTGTCATGCGACATGCGCATGTCACCACCACCGACCGAGATGCCCTCGGCCCTGCCCCGGAAGAAGGCGACCCGTGAGACGACGTACGACAGAGGCACTCACGACCGGGCTGGCGATCACCCTGCTCATCGGCAGCCTCGCCCTGGCCCCTGGCTCGTCGACCGCCCAGGCGTCACCGGTCGACGACGGCGTCACCACCGCCTCCGCGGCGACGGTCGTGACGCACGAGCCCGACGCCGCGCCGAGCGGCCCGACGGAGGACACCGCGGCTCTTCCCTCGCCGGAGGCCGCTCCGCCGACGCCCCCCAGCTCGACCGACGGCAGCCGCCTCTTCCTCACGGTCTCCCCGCCCACGGGCGTCTCCCTTCAGAGCGACCACGTCGGGCTGACCGTGCGGGGCACTCCGCAGTGCAACGTGTCGAACTGTCGCCTGCTCGTGTCGACCAGCTCGCAGCCCCTCTCGTCACCCGGCAGTGAGATCCCCTCCGGCACGAGCACCTGGCCGTCGTGGTGGGCCGAGGGCACGACCCGCACCCTCTACGTCCACTCCTGGGGCAACGGCTGGGGCTGGACGAAGACGAACTGGAACACCTCGTACACCGTGACCAGGCCGGTGACGACCCCGCTGACCGCGAGGGTCGCCTCGACCGACCACGTCGGCAGGTCGGCGGTGATCACGGGCGTCGCGACGAAGGGAGCCCGGGTCGAGATCGGCAGCAGGTACACCACCGCGAGCACCACCACCGGCGCCTGGAGCATGACCGTCTCCGGGCTGGCCGTAGGGGCGAACACCCTCACCGTCGTCCAGAAGATCGGGACGACGACGATCGGCAGCTCGGTCCGGGTCACGGTGACCATCGACCCCCAGGTCGTCCCCGGGCTGGTCCGGCAGGTGGACGCGACCCCGCAGACCCTCCTCCGCGGCGGCGACACGGCGGTCACCGTGGCGGTCGAGTTCACCGAGCGGACGCAGTCGGCCCCGGGCACCGTCGCGCTCACGGCACCGGCCGGCACCACCTTCGCCCCTGGGCAGGACACCCTGGAGGCGGAGTACCGGGCGGGCTCCGCCACCACCTGGCAGGACGCCCCCGCGTCCGCGTCGTGGGACCTCGTCTCGGGGCACCGCTCGGCTGACGGGTCGACCTACTCGTACGCCTTCCCCGGCACCGGCTCGGCCCTCGACGCCGGCGGCGACCTGCGCTGGGCCCCTCGCGTCTCGACGCCCCTCGACGCCCCCGTCGGCACGCCCGCCCTCGGGTTCACGATGACCGGCGCCCTGAACGCGAAGCTCTACGACGTCACCGGCACGGTCGACACGCCCATCGCCGCGGCGGCGCTCACCGCCGAGGTGGTCTCGGTCGACGCGCAGGGCAGGGTGGCTGCTGTCAGGGGCACGGCGACGCCCGGCGCGACGGTCGCGGTCGGCGACTCCGCCACCGCCGTCGCGGAGAGCGACGGCACCTGGAGCACCACCGTCGAGGGCCTCGACCTGGGCGACAACGAGCTCGTCGTCACGCAGACCGTGGGCGGGGTGCCGGTGAGACCCTGAGGTCGGGCCGCCAGCTCACCGCGAGCGGGTCAGGCGGCGGGCACCGCGGCCGGGGCGGTTCGTCGCCCGCTGCCAGACGGGCGGGGCAGGATGAGCCCATGATCGACGTCGACCTCGCCCGCCGCCTCCGAGACGCCGGGCTGCGCTGGCGCCCCTCCCCCGGCGATCGCTTCGTCGTCGAGCGCCTCGTCGACAGCGACGAGGGCGTCGGCGACGTCTTCACCCTCAGCGACATGACCATCGAGGCCCACGAGCACCCCACGGGCACCGTGCTCGGCTTCAACGGCACGACCGAGTGGGCCCTCGACTCCGTCGCGGCCGACGACGCCCTCTGGCTGCCCCGCGAAGACCAGCTCCGCGAGCTGCTCGGCAGCACCTTCGTGTCGCTCACGCGCGTGCTCGTCGACGGTGAGCCCCTCGCGTACCGCGTCACCGTCGCCCTCGACGGCGCTCTGGCCACCGGGCCCGACTCCGTGCACGTCGCCGCCGACCCCGAGACGGCCTACGCGCACGCGCTCCTCGCCTACATCGAGGCATCGCTCCGCCTCGACGACTCCGACGGGGCCGACGGGCACGCGACGAACTGATCCCCGCGCGGATCACCTCGGTGCCATCGAGGTGACTCTTGCTGGGCCCTCCGCCCCGAGCAGGGCCCGGGAAGAGTCACCTCGATCACTGCTGCCTCGCGTCAGTTGCCACTGTGAGGGGTTCACGGGCGTTCAGAGGCCCCCAGAGTGGCAACTGACGAGAGAAGTACGAGGAGAAGAGGCGGGGTCAGCGGCGGGTGGACACCGTCACGGTGAACTTCGGCCCGCGCGAGACCTGACGCGTCGGCCCGACGGTGCGCTCGAGCGCGCTGCGGTAGCCGAGGTGCGAGTTCCAGACGCACCAGAGCTCCCCGCCCGGCTCGAGCAGGCGCGCGGCCGCCGCGAAGAGCTTGTGCGCGAGGCCGGCGTGCACGGTCGCCCCGACGTGGAACGGCGGGTTGAGCAGCACCAGGCCGGCGGAGCCTGCGGGCAGGGAGGCTCCCGCGTCGTCACGCCGCGACTCCACCCGGTCACCGACGCCGGACGCGTCGGCCGTCGCGCGGGCCGAGGCCACGGCGGCCGCCGACTGGTCCGTCGCGACGACGTGCGCCTCGGGGTGCGCGAGCGCCCAGGAGGCGGCGAGCACCCCCGTTCCGCACCCGAGATCGACCACGTGCGACGCCTCGGGCGCCCCGACGGCCAGCGCCTCCAGCAGTGCTCGGGTGCCGACGTCGATCGATGAGCCGGCGAAGGCCGCGCCGTGTGCGACGACCACGAGGTCGCCGTGCCGCTCGGAGCGAGGCCACGTCGAAGTGGTGCCAGCCGAGCAGGCGCTCGCAGCCGAGGAGGCGGTGGCTCCGGTGTCGGACCGCGGACCGGAGGCGGTCAGGAGGCGCGACTTCTGCCGGGCGAGACCGGCGGAGACGGTGCCGAAGTGGCGGCGCAGCACGTCGTTCATCGCCGGGGTCATGTGCTTGACGCGGCCTCCGGCGACGAGCTGCACCTCGGGGTGCGCGTGCGCAGCGACCAGCTCGGCGATCTCGTCGAGCGCGTCGAGGCCGCGCGGCAGCTGCAGGAGCACCACGCGGGCGCCCTCCACGAGCGAGGGGTCGAGCGGCAGGGAGCGCCACGAGGCACTGCTGCCGAGGCGCTCCGCGTTAGCCACGAGGGCGAGCTCGCCCGAGAGGGCGTCCTGGTGCACGCGGAGCTCGTGCGGGCCGACCAACTCGGCGGCGCCGAGGGTGAGGGCTCCGTAGCGGTCGCCGATGATGGTGACGTGCTCCGGGTGGGCGACCAGCGCCTCCTGCGCGGTGTCGAGCAGGAGGCGGTCAGTCGCGTCGTGCGCGACGAGCTCGGGGGCCTCGACGTCGGGCCACCGGCGGAGCTGCTCGAAGTCGATCACCGGACGAGGCTACCGGGCCGCCCCGGCCCGTCGTCCCCGACCGTGGCGCCGGGTGATCGCGAAGTGCTGCTCGCTGACGCGCGGGCAGCAGTTCGTGACCACTCGACGTCGGGGTGGTGGAGACGGCGCACGGCACCGAGGGTGCGGCGGGTCGACGTCCTCGCAGGCGGGACGGCGCCGACCCGCCGGGAGTGACGGGAACCCGCCGCACCCGCCTCAGGCACCGAGTGGTCACGAAGTGCTGCTCGCTGACGCGAGAGCAGCAGTTCGTGACCACTCGACGTTGGGGGGCTCTACTGAAGGGGCCGCCAGACGACGACCGAGGTCTGCCGCGTGGGCCGGGTGCCGTGCCGGAGCGGCACGACGCCGCTCTCGCCCGCCGCGAACACGCGCGCACCGGGCCGGTTGACCAGCTCGTCGGCCAGCGCCCGCTCCAGCTCGCGCACCCGCGACTGCAGCGCCGTCACCTGGTTCTCGAGCTCGAGGATGCGCTTGACGCCCTCGAGCGAGACGCCCTCGCCGCCCAGCCGCGCGATCTCGCGCAGCTGCACGACGTCGCGCATCGAGTAGCGCCGTGACTTGCCGGCCGTGCGCTGCGGCACGACGAGGCCGAGCCGGTCGTACTGGCGCAGCGTCTGGGCGTGCATGCCCGCGAGCTCGGCCGCCATCGCGATCGCGAAGACGGGCGAGTGCTCGTCGAGGGGCCACTGCCCCGCGTCCTGTCTCGCCATCGTCGTCCCCTCCTGCTCGTGGTGCTGGTGCCGGGCCTGCCGGTGCCGGGCCTGTTGCCGGTGCTGGCCCTGCTGCCCGGCCCTGGTGCTGCCGAGGCTAGCCCCGGGCCCGCGCGATCAGGTCGTCGCGCGGGTTCTCGGCCGGCAACGCCGCCGCCAGGGCCTCGACGGCCTCGCGCGCCGCGTCGCTGAGGTGGCTCGGCACGGCCACCTGCACCGTCGCCAGCAGGTCGCCCGTGCCGGTCTTCGTCGAGACGCCGCGCCCCTTGACGCGCAGCACCCGACCGGACGGCGTGCCCGGCGCGACGCGGAGCCGCACCGGCTCGCCGCCGAGCGTCGGCACCTCGATCGTCGCGCCGAGCGCGGCCTCCGTGAACGTCACGGGCACGTCGAGGCGCAGGTTCGCACCGTCGAGCTCGAACACCGGGTGCGGGCGCACGGCGATGGTGAGCACCATGTCGCCGGGCTCGCCGCCGTCGGGGCTGGACTCCCCGCGGCCGCGGAGCCGGATCTTCTGGCCGTCGTGCACGCCGGCGGGGATGCGCACCTTCATCGGCTTGCCGTTCGACGCCTGCAGCGAGATGGTCTCGCCGACGACGGCGGTCTGGAAGTCGAGCGTCGTCGTGGCCGTCATGTCACGGCCCTTCTGCGGGCCGCCGAAGCCGCGGTAGCCACCGCTCGTCTGACCGAAGCCGCCGCCGCTGCCTCCGAACATGCCGCCGAAGATGTCCTCGAAGCCGCCGCCACCGCCGCCGCCCTGACGGAACTGCGGGCGCTGGCCACCGCCTCCGAACATGCCGCCGAAGACGTCCTCGAAGCCGCCGCCACCGCCTCCGGGGCCGCCGCTGCCCGCGGTGAAGCGCGCGCCCGAGCCCATGGCCCTGACCTGGTCGTACTCCTTGCGCTGCTCCGGGTCGGAGAGCACCGAGTTCGCCTCGCTGATCTCCTTGAACTTCGCCTCGGCCGCGGCGTCGCCCGGGTTGCTGTCGGGGTGGTACTTCCGCGCCAGCTTCCGGTAGACCTTCTTCAGCTCGGCCGGGGTGACGTCCTTGGAGACGCCGAGGATCGCGTAGAAGTCCTTGTCGAACCAGTCCTGACTCGCCATCGGGCACCTCCTCTCTTGCGTGTGTCCGGTGGCACGGCCACCGGAGGAAAGAACGGGGGAGGCGGTGGGCCCCTCGTCGAGGAGCCCACCGCCCGTCGCGACTCGCGTCGCGGTCACGGCTCGCGCCGTGGAGGTGCAGGGCTACTGCGGGGTGTGGACGGCGACCTTGGCGGCCCGGATGACCCGGTCGCCGATCTTGTAGCCCGGCTCGATCACGTCGGCGACGGTGTTGACCGTCACGTCGGCGTTCGGCAGCTGCACGAGCGCGTCGTGCATCGTCGGGTCGAAGACCTCGCCCGCCGCGCCGACCTGCGTGAGGCCGAACTTGTCGAGCCCCCCGCGGATCTTCTGCGCGATGACCGTCATCGGGCCCTCGGCGAGGTCGCCGTGCTTCTCGGCGCGGACGAGGTCGTCGAGCGCGGGCAGCAGCGAGCGGATGACCTCGGCGACGACGGCCTCGCGGTTCGCCTCACGGTCGCGCTCGACGCGCTTGCGGAAGTTGACCAGCTCGGCCTGGGCCCGCAGCATGTCCTGCCGCATGTCGGCGACGAGGTCGGTGCTGGCCTGGTCGAGGATGGCCTCGTCGTCGGCGCTGAGGGGCTCGGCCCCGGCGGCGCCCTCGGCGGCCATCTGCTCGGCCGCGGCGGCCGCGCCCTCCGGCGCCTCGGCGCCCGCGGGCACCTCGACGTCGGGGGCCTCGGCCTCGACCAGGTCGTCGGCGCCGTCGACCGCGGCGGTGCCGCCGTCCTCCGACGGCACCCCCGCGCTGGCCTCGGGGCGGACGGGCTCCTCGTCGGGAGCGCGGTTCTGCTCGTCAGTCATCGGTCGACCTACTTCTTGTCGTTCTCGTCGTCGTCCACGACCTCGGCGTCGACGATGTCCTCGTCGTCACCGGAGGCCTGGCCGTCGGCGGGTGCGCCCTCGGCACCGGCGGCACCG
This sequence comes from Frigoribacterium sp. CFBP 13707, assembly GCF_014842245.1. Lineage (NCBI taxonomy): Bacteria > Bacillati > Actinomycetota > Actinomycetes > Micrococcales > Microbacteriaceae > Frigoribacterium > Frigoribacterium sp. CFBP 13707. The sequence continues at coordinate 5,308 of NZ_JACYVL010000009.1, read as the reverse complement.
GCGGCGGCCTCGTCGGCCTGGCCCTGCGAGTAGATCGCCTGGCCGAGCTTCGACTGGCTCTCGTTCAGCGTGTCGAACGCGGGCTTGATCGCCGAGTCGTCGTCGCCGGCGAGGGCGGTCTTCAGCGCGTCGACGTCGGCCTGGACCTCGGACTTGACGTCGGCGGGCAGCTTCTCGTCGTTCTCCTTGATCAGCTTCTCGATCGAGTAGACGAGCTGCTCGGCGTTGTTGCGGACCTCGTTGGCCTCGCGACGCGCCTTGTCTTCTGCAGCGTGCTCCTCCGCCTCGCGGACCATGCGCTCGATGTCGTCCTTCGACAGCGACGAGCCGCCGGAGATGACCATCGACTGCTCCTTGCCGGTGCCCTTGTCCTTCGCGGAGACGTGGACGATGCCGTTGGCGTCGATGTCGAAGGTGACCTCGATCTGCGGGACGCCGCGGGGGGCCGGCGCGATGCCGGTCAGCTCGAAGGTGCCGAGGTTCTTGTTGTCGCGGGTGAACTCGCGCTCGCCCTGGAAGACCTGGATCGCGACGGACGGCTGGTTGTCGTCGGCCGTGGTGAAGGTCTCGCTGCGCTTGGTCGGGATGGCCGTGTTGCGCTCGATGAGCTTGGTCATCGCGCCGCCCTTGGTCTCGATGCCGAGGCTCAGCGGGGTGACGTCGATCAGCAGGACGTCCTTGCGCTCGCCCTTCAGCACGCCGGCCTGGAGGGCCGCGCCGACGGCGACGACCTCGTCCGGGTTGACGCCCTTGTTGGGCTCCTGGCCGCCGGTCAGCTGCTTGACGACCTCGCTGACGGCGGGCATGCGGGTGGAGCCGCCGACGAGCACGACGTGCGCGATGTCGGAGACCTTCACGCCCGCCTCCTTGATGACGTCGTTGAAGGGCTTCTTGGTGCGCTCGAGGAGGTCGCTCGTCCACTGCTCGAACTGCGAGCGGGAGATGGTCTCGTCGAGGTTGAGGGGGCCGTCGGCGGTGAGCGTCAGGTAGGGCAGCTGGATGCTGGTCGAGGTGCTCGACGAGAGCTCCTTCTTGGCCTGCTCCGCCGCCTCCTTGAGGCGCTGCTTCGCGATCTTGTCGGTCGAGAGGTCGACGCCGTTCTGGCTCTTGAACTTCTCGATGAGGTGCTCGACGATCCGGTTGTCCCAGTCGTCGCCGCCGAGGCGGTTGTCGCCCGAGGTGCTGCGCACCTGGATGGTGGAGAAGTCGTCGTCCTTGCCCACCTCGAGGAGGGAGACGTCGAAGGTGCCGCCGCCGAGGTCGAAGACGAGGATGAGCTCGTCCTCCTTGCCCTTGTCGAGGCCGTAGGCGAGGGCCGCGGCGGTCGGCTCGTTGATGATGCGGAGCACGTTGAGGCCCGCGATCTCGCCGGCCTCCTTCGTCGCCTGGCGCTCGGAGTCGTTGAAGTAGGCGGGCACGGTGATGACCGCGTCGGTCACGTCTTCGCCGAGGTACTGCTCGGCGTCGCGCTTGAGCTTGCCGAGGATGCGCGCCGAGATCTCCTGCGGGGTGTACTTCTTGTCGTCGATCTCGACCGTCCAGTCGGTGCCGACGTGGCGCTTGACCGACGCGATGGTGCGGTCGACGTTGGTGACGTTCTGGCGCTTCGCGGTCTCGCCGACGAGCACCTCGCCGTCCTTCGTGAAGGCGACGACCGAGGGGGTCGTGCGGAGGCCCTCGGCGTTCGCGATGACGGTGGGCTCGCCGCCCTCGAGGACGCTGACGACCGAGTTGGTGGTTCCGAGGTCGATTCCTACTGCACGGGCCATGTGCTGTTCTCCTTCGTGGTGCGGGGTGATGCGGGAAGTCAGGGGGCCGACCCTTGAGTCGGCCAGGCTCAACTTTACTCACGCTCGTCGCGAGGTCAAGCCAGCCAGCTGAGAGTTGAGCGTGCATGACTCAAGATGACGCCGGGACGGGGGACGAGGAGGCGCGGCGCCGGCCACGAGATCGCCGGACACCCGTGCCCACTAGGTTGACCCCCATGACCGCCGCGCCGCCGCTCGCCGCCACCCCCGCGATCCCCCGTCGCCGGGTCGTCTCGTGGGCCCTCTGGGACTGGGGCTCGGCCGCGTTCAACGCGGTCGTCACCTCGTTCGTCTTCAGCACCTACCTCGCGAGCGGCGCATTCGTCGACCCCTCGATCGTGGCGGCCGCGGGCGACGACGCCCGGAACCCCGGCCTCGTGCTCGCGAAGGCCGACAACGCGACGGTGATCTCGACGGCGCTGACGATCGCGGGCGTGCTGATCGCGCTGCTCGCGCCGGTGCTCGGCCAGCGCAGCGACGGCTCGGGCAAGCGGAAGCTCTGGCTCGGCGTCAACACCGCGCTCGTGGTCGTCGCCATGGCGGCGATGGTCTTCGTGGCCCCTGCACCCGCCTACCTGGTGGCCGGCGCCGCCCTGCTGGCGGCGGGCAACATCTTCTTCGAGTTCGCGAGCGTCAGCTACAACGCGATGCTCGTGCAGGTCTCCACGCGCGAGACGATCGGCAAGGTCTCCGGCTTCGGCTGGGGGCTCGGCTACGTCGGCGGCATCGTGCTGCTCGTCCTCCTGCTCGTCGCCTTCCTGCAGAGCTTCGGCGTGGACGGCCGCGGCGGCCTGTTCGGCGTCCCGACCGGCACCGAGGGAGGCGCGTGGGACGTCCGTCTCTCGATCGTCGTCGCCGCCGTCTGGTTCGCGGTCTTCGCGGTGCCCGTGCTGGTGGCCGTGCCCGAGCCCCCGGTCTCGACCCGCGACTCCGGCCCGCGCGTGGGGCTGATCGGGTCGTACCGGGTGCTCGGCGCGACGATCGCGAAGCTCTGGCGCACGAACCGGCAGGTGCTGATGTTCCTGCTCGCCAGCGCCGTGTTCCGCGACGGGCTCGCGGCGGTCTTCACCTTCGGCGCGATCATCGCGGCGCAGGTGTTCGGCTTCTCGCCGAGCGAGGTCATCTACTTCGCGGTGGGGGCGAACCTCGTCGCGGGCGTCGGCACGTTCGTCGGCGGCTGGCTCGACGACCGGCTGGGCGCGAAGGCGATCATCGTGGGGTCGCTCGCCGGCCTCGTGCTCGCGGCGTTCGGGGTGCTCGCGATCGGGACGACCGCCTCCCTCTTCTGGGTGTTCGGGCTGGCGCTCGCGCTCTTCGTCGGGCCCATCCAGTCGTCGAGCCGCTCCTTCCTCGCGCGGGTCACGCCGCCCGGGCGCGAGGGCGAGATCTTCGGGCTGTACGCGACGACGGGGCGCGCCGTGAGCTTCCTCGCACCGGGGCTCTTCACGCTGTTCGTGTCGGCCACGGGCGACACCCGGTACGGGATCATCGGCATCGCGCTCGTGCTGCTCGCCGGGCTGCTGCTGATGCTGCCGGTGAAGGCGGTGCAGCGCTCCATCGACTGACGCCGCCGCGCGTCTCGCGCTCATGATCTCGGATGTAAGATATCGGACGGCCGCCCCGATCGGTCTTCCCTTTCCCTCCATCCGGAAGAAGACATGAGCACGATCAGAACCGGCCTCACCACGGTGGGCCTCGCGGCCCTCGCGGTCGGCGCCTTCAACCCCGCCGCGGCACTCGCGGCCCCCTCCCCCCAGAGCGCCGGCCCGGAGGCGGCCGGGCCCACCTCGTCGATCGGCGCGACGACCACCGCTGTCGCCGCCCCGCAGGTGCGCCGCATCGACGTCCTCGAGCCGAACACCTTCGCCGTCAGCGGCGTGGCCCTCGGAGCCGACATGGTCTACGTCGACGTGCCCGGCGGGGGCGGCGGCCTGCCGCCGGTGAACCAGGGCCGGTTCACGCTCCTGATCAGCGGAGAGCACGCCGGCAAGACCATGACCCTGACGGCACGCGGGCCGGGAGGCGTCGGCACCAGCGCCCCGGTGGAGATGACCCTCGAGCCCTTCCTCGCCCCGGGGGAGGACCAGGCCCCGAACACTCCGATCGTCCACGCGGTCACCGACTACGGTGACGACGTGCTCGTCGTCGAGGGCACCGTCGCCGCTGATCCGATGATGTTCGAGCGTGCGGTCGTCGTGGCCCCGACGCTCGGCCTGGTCTACGACGCCGCCGACAGCAACGGTGCGTTCTCGCTCCGCGTGCCGAAGGAGCACGCGGGGTCCACCATCCAGATCCAGGCCACCCGCTCCGGCCTCGTCGGCGACCTCGTCGACGTCGATCTCGTCGAGACCGAGGGCAACACCGCCTCCGAGGTCTTCCCGCTCGAGGTCGAGTCGCCTGCCGCTGGCGACGTCGTGACGGACGACGTGACCACGTTCGCCGGCACCGCGATCCCGAACTCCGAGATCGTCGTGACCCGCAACGCAGCGGGCGCCGGCACCGACTCGGCCCTGTGCGAGACGCGCGTACAGTCGTCGGGCGACTGGAGCTGCACCTCCACGACCCTGCCCGTCGGCAGCTACGAGACGACCGTCACCGAGACGCCCACCTGGAAGTCGGCTCCGACGCAGCGGGCCGGGGCGGCGTTCTCCGTCGTCGCGGACCTGCTGCCCAGCGAGAAGCCCGTCCTGCCGAAGCTCTGGTCGATCTCGTACGACGACGAGGGCAAGCTCGTCGTCCGGGTCATCGCGAACAACGCCTTCGAGTCGCGCATGACGATCGACGGCGAGGAGGTCGACACGATCCGTGGCCCCCAGGGCCGCTTCGCCTTCACCCTCGACCCGGCGCTGCTCGGCAGCACAGCGGTCGTCACCGGGCTCCGCGGCGGCGCCGAGAGCGCCCCGCTCGAGATCCCGCTCGAGCTCGTCGAGGCCCCCGCGGCGTCGCCCATCGAGGCGCCCATCGTTCACCACGTCTTCCGCGACGGCGACGAGGGCCGCTTCTACATCGCCGCGACGACGAACTACTTCCCCGACGAGTACATCGTCCCGGGTGCGACGGCCCTCGTCGACGGCTCCTTCGCCGGCGCCTCCGAGGCCGCCTGGAACGGCGCGTTCTTCCTCCAGGTCGCCGCCGAGCACGCCGGTGAGCAGGTCGAGCTCTTCACCACCCGCGGCGACGGCACGAGGTCGCCCAGCACGGTCGTCGACCTCGTCGTGACCGAGGGCAACACCGCGGGCGAGACCTTCCCCCTCGACGTGTCGTCGCCCGCCGAGGGCGAGACGGTCGCCGCCGACACGACGACCTTCAGCGGTGAGGGCATCCCCGGCTCGCGCGTCCTCATCACGAGCGACGTGACCCGCTCGACGACGCTCGGCGCCGCCTCCGTGCTGCCCGACGGCACGTGGACCGCCGAGATCGCGGCGCCGCTGGCCACCGGAGAACAGACCGTGACCGTGACGGAGACCCCGTACTGGGAGAACCTCGACCCGATCGTGTCG
>NZ_JACYVL010000008.1:0-104498 GCF_014842245.1 Frigoribacterium sp. CFBP 13707 | reverse complement strand
AGAGGGGACTTTGGTCGCGCCACACCCTGGGGCGCCCGGTCGCACCCCCAAAAACACGGGACGATTTGGGTCGCGTCACCCAGTGGGGCGTTGGGTCGCGCCCCACCCGAGCAAGAGGCGGCACCCGCACCTGACGGTGCCCGGAGAACTTCAAGGGCCGGTTTCGGTGGAGATCACCCCTTGCCCAGTCCCCCGCGCCGTACCTCTGGGGCATCACCTGTAGTGAAGCGATGCCCCAGCCTCGCATCGGTGTTAGGCGGTCAGATCACCCAGGAGCACATTGAGGTTCACGGGGACGCCCCGCGTCTGACCTCCCTGCCCGGGCAACCGGTAAACGAAGTCGGCGCGGTTCTCCTTAGTGCCCTGGTTGGCGTAGTGCTCGTGGAGCAGTCCCTCGTCCTTGAGGTTGCGCCACGTGCTGCGGGCCTCCTGCCCGGCCGGCAGCAGCTTCGAGTTGTGCCTCTGGGCCGTCTCGAACGCGAGCGTCCGGTTGAACATGACGACGTCGAGGTTGTCACCCTTGGGGCGACGGATGAGGTGCCCGATGGGGACGGCCCCGGGTCGCGTCACGAACTCGCCGTTCTTGTCCACGAACCATCCCAGCTGCGCGTTCGCGTTCACGTTGACCCCCGTGCCCGCCGAGGGGACCGGCGCATCGCCGAGACCATAAGAGCCTGCGATGTACGCGCGCCCTGCGGCGAGGTCGGACCGGATGGCGCGGAGCAGCGCACGTGCCGGTGTGGTGTTGGCCTGGGAGGCGTCGGCCTCCTTGAGGACGGTGGCGACACGTTCGGGGAGGGTCGTGCCGTTGTCGGCGTTGAAGAGGTCAAGGAACGGGGTGTAGCCGACCATCTCGCAGAGGATGTGGATGGGAGCCAGGCCGAGCATGAGGTCGACCGCCATCTGCGCGTGACGAGCGGGAGACTTGGCGGGGTTCTCGCCCGAGTCGATGACTGTCTTTGCGGTCTCCGAGAACCTGTGCGACAAGCCCTCGAGCTGGTGCATCATCGCGTTCCAGCCGTTCAGCACGGCGAGGTGCTGCATGGCCTGGACGGAGGCGTGCATGATGCGTCCGGGGACACGGCTGTTGTCCCGGAAGTGGTCGAAACCGTCGATGACCGGGCTGTTCAAGCTCTCCTTACCGATGTCGAGGATGACCGTGCGGTCGCGGACGGAGTTGATGGTGTGCTCGTTCTCCGCGGTCACGATGAGGAGTGCCCGTGGGGTGAAGACCTCGCGGGCCTTGAGGTCCGAGCCGGAGCGGCGCCTCGACGACTTGTTGTGGACGTTCCGGATGGTGTCGCCGAGCTTGGCCTGCTCGGACTCGCTCTGCCGGCGGTCGGCGGAGGGTGCGAGGTCGTCCATCACCCAGACGTTGCTCTGCGCGAGGGCCTGCTCGGTGGAAGTAGCGGTGTCTTTCATGGAGCCAGGGAGGGACTTGTTCGTCCAGGTCTTCTTCTCCTGGTGGAAGGACAGGACGTGGGACACCGTCCAGCTCTTGCCACCGCCGGGAGGACCCTGGACGTAGAGGACGGTGGTGCTCCTCACCGGGACCGACGGGCGGAGGCCGGCGGCGAGGACGGCGGCTGCGATGTTGGGGTCGGTCCAGGGGCCGAGCGTGATGTAGTGCTCGTACAGGTCGTGGAGGTCGCTGCGGACCTGGGCCTTCCACTCTTCGGAGAGCACAGCTCCTCGGAGGGGCGGGAGGCTGAACTTCGAGGCGCCGGGCAGCATCTCCTCCGTGACGCCAGGCACCGTCGCTTTGGCCCCGGCGGTCGTGCTGGCGAGGACAGTGCGACCGGAGATGAACGCGCAGACCGGAGACCCGTCGACTGGGACCCATCCCATGCTCGACCACGCGGTCTCGCGTCGGACCGGGGTGGTCTTGTTGCTCTTGATGGCCTGCAGCCAGTCCTGTCCCTTCCGGGGCGGCCACTCCGGGTGCAGGAGCACGTCTTCAGGGACGTCGGCTCCCTTCTTGCTCCACTCGGACGGCGGGTTCTCGAGGATTTCCGGGGGTCCAGTGACCGTTGCCTCGACCGTGTCGCCGTCGTCGTCGAGCCAGGCCAGCCGGATGCGGACGCTCTCCACGCGAGGGCTGTCCTCCTTGACATACCCGCGGCCGAAGATGCCGGTCTCGACCTCCTCCTCCATCGGAGGACGCCGCGTGACGTACGCCTCGACGCGCCCCCCGATGTTGCTGCGAAGAACCCACCTGTTGAGCGACTCCTCGCCCAGCAAGCCCTCCCGCCCGGCGACGAACTCCTGCACGGTGGTGCCGTCCTCTGCGACAGCCCACGTCCCGACCTTGACGTCACCCTGGGGCCTCGGCGGAGCGTCGGGGAGGTCAGTCTCGATGGTGGCCAGGACGTCGTCCCAGTTGCCGTGCTTCGTGAGGAAGTCGTCGAGACCGACCTTTCCCTGCTCAAGCCTTTCGAGGTCATCGGACGGACCGGCGGGGATGTTGTTGAGGTTCAGCAGGGCGACCTCGGCGCCCTCGTTGCGGGCGTACCCCCAGAGCTGGTTGGCCTGGTTCCACACGTTCCAGTTGGTCGTGAGGTCTCCGTCGAAGGCGAGGAGCATCGTCCGGTTCTTCAGGCTGAGGCTTACCCAGACGTCGTTGTGCTTCCAGTTGGCCACCCCGACGAAGGAGAGGATGAGCACCCGGTTGTACTCGGGGACGGTGAGCATGAGCTCGCGGAGGGCAACGTAGGCGGCGTCGCCGCCCTGGTTGCGGGCGATGTGCAGCTGGTCGTCGGTGATGCCGTTGGCGCGGAGCAGGGCAGTGAGGGCGGCATCTCCCTTCAGGATTCCCTCCGTGATGAGCACACGCCGGGCGTTGGTGAACCACTCTCGCGGGGTCGAGGGGTGGGCGTCGATGACGGACTCGCTGCCGGTGAGGTTCTCGTACTTGACGAGCTTGCCGGTCTTGGGGTTCTCCCTGGGGCTCGCCGGGCGCAGCTGCAACGTGGTCGGGGCCGGTCGGCGGCCGTCGCCGGAGTCGTGGACGGCGACGTCGGCCCGGAACCAAGGCAAGACGAGAGTTCCGTTGCGCTTGGCTGCCGCCCTGACCTGGGACGTCAGCTTGCTGTTGGCGTTCCCGAGGCCGTTCTTGCTGGCGAAGTCAGCGACCTCCCCGGCGTCGAGGTGCAGGTAGCCGCGGGCGGCGGCGACGAGCGGTGAGACGCCACTGTCGGCGAGCTTGTACGCGCCGCTGTAGTAGACGTGGGGCGCGTAGTCGTCGCGGGTCCAGGCGGTGAGGGGCGAGGGGGCTGAGTTAGAGGTCATGTCTCCTCTGTGCGAGGACTCAGAGGACGACTGGGAGGGCTGCACGTGGAGTGCGGAGACAGGGTTCGTGGTGTGGGTCATACCTGCTCTGTGCGCAGCCAAACGGGACGGCTGGGACTTGGCGCGGTGACGTTGAGTGGCGAGCGCTTCCTGACTGCATCGGCGACCCGTGTGATCCCGGCTGATCCAGGCTCTGGATCGGCCTACTCCCCCGGAAACTAGGGGCTGGAGGGGTATAGAGAGAGAAGAGATCCAAGATCCAATTTCTTTCTCTTCTTCTAGGGCCGCACTCACTGTCTCCCTTCGCCCGTTCTCGTCTCAGGCTGCTTGATCACCAGCCACGAGGTCGTGGATCTTGGATCAGACTGCCCATAAGAGCCACTTGGTCTGGTGTTTCTTCTGATCCAACTGTCGACTCCGGGCACGGAACAGCGGATGAAGCCTGCGCAGCTTCGAAAGGCAGGCACCAAAAGAACCGGCTGTCAGGCCAGCCGGCTGCACTCACGTCCTTGCGTCACTTCAGGGCGTGGCGTTTTACCGGTGATTTCCCCGTTTATCACCACTACCGAAGGTCGAGCACTGTCCAATTAACCGATTGACGAGCCCGCAGGAACGGAACACCTCACTGACAGTTTCCCCGCGACCGTCACGAACAAGAAAGGAAGCCACACCCACGGAACCTGTGCCTGTACCTGTACCTGTCACGGTCGCAGAAGGGCCTCCGCCTCCCGATGTACAAGACGCTCCTCGACAAGGGAGCCGCCAAGCGCATCAAGGGGCAGATCCTCATCTGCGGCGTCCCCATCCCCACCCGGGCCACCATCGGCAAGCTGTCGTACAGCAGTGAAGCCCGGCAGGCCACCACCAAGCCCAACCAGCACGTCGAAGAGGCCCGGCCCGCACACGGCAAGGCCCCCAAGCCGTCGAAGACTGCACCACCATCCGACGACGGACCGTCCGCCATCTGGTCCTGAACATCGAGAATCGCCCAGGCCAAGCGCCGGGGCGATTCTTGGTTTAGGGCACGTACGATGAGAACCTAGGGCGCTAGCACGGCTCGCGGCAAGGCCTAGGTTTAGCCAGACCGAACCGTCTGTACGTCAAGCTTCTGGAGTCTCGAATAGATACCTCCAAGGACGCATTTTCTAGCTGCGGACACTGCATCAAGATGAGCGCACCGGCACCCGGCCGGCACTCACCTGGGGGTTCTCTTGCCCAAGAAATCACTCGTCCGCAGCCTCCTCGCCGCTGCGATCATCTCCGCCGCCGTCATTGTTCCGATCCAACCGGCCAACGCAGCCACCGAGGTTGTCACCCAGTGCGGAGCTCTTGCACCCCGCGCCGCAGGGCTGTCCGACTTGGACTGGGCGCTCGGGCAGCAGAACTATCGCGACTACTGCGCCCTGAAGGGGCTCAAGCAGACCACCCCCACCACTGTGAGCATGCCCGCCTCCTCGAGCACGTACGCAGTGCAGGGGACGGACTCCACTGACGCGACTGACGGTGTCGAGGTTCTGGACGGTGTCGACGACCTGCAGGGCATCAATGGTGTCGGGAGCGGCAAGTACATCCGGCTCGCGGTCTCCGACAAGAACCAAACGTGCACCTGCGGCAGCAAGTACAAGTCATGGACGGTCAACTCGAGCGTCACCGGACTCCCGTACGACGGCAACTGGCGTCACACCTTCTCGCTCACCCTCATCTACCGCGTGGGGAGCGGCGCATGGCAGATCGCTCCGACGCGACCGGCTGACACGTACGGCTCGATCCCTACGGTCTCAGGCACGATGTCGATGACCCAGCGGGTGGAAGCAAGCTCGAGCGTCTACACCTGGCGCAACAAGCGCCTCGAGACGGTCATCGCCTCGGCCCCCTGAACGGGCGCATCAGCTGACGGTACGCAGTTTGTGACGTCGTCCTGAGTTCAGAGAGGCCCCGCACACGGCGTGCGGGGCCTCTCTGCTGGTGTCAGGCGGTGGGCATCCGGAGCTCGTCGCGCCGAGCCGCCACCCACGCGTCTCGCCGTCGACGTCGCGTGACGCTCAGTAGGAACCCGGCAACGGCGATCGTGAGAGCCGCCGTGTACACCGCCCACAGCCCGGACGCGCTGGCGGTAGTCAGAACGAGCCAGACCCAGAAGCCCATGAGTAAGAGAGCAACCCCCGAAGAGAGCAACGCGACGAAGAGCAGTCCATGTAGCTGCGGAGCCTGCCTCAGCAGCACCCACCTAGCCCCGCGGTCATCCCGCTCCCGCGTCAGGAGGTCTCGCACCGGCCCCTGCGGCATCGCGGTGACGATCGCGGTGAGCTTTTCCATCACGCCCAGCGGACGAAGCTCGTCACGGACGTTGAGGGCGATGGTCGTGGCTGCCAGAAGCAGTCCGAGTGCACCGAGGATGGCCTGCAGTGCGCTGTCAGTGGTGTCCGAGTTCATGACTCCATCGTGACGGCGAGCACTGACAGATTCGACGCTGTCCGAGGTCGCTGACCGCCGCGCATGACCCGGGCGTGAACAACGACAACACCAGCCCCCAGCTCGAGACCAAGCACCGCGGCGGCGCCATCGTCACGGGGGGCATCGTGGCCATCGGCGGCGTCATCTTCGTGGGCACCCTGACCATCCTGGCGCTCGGCGCCACCGGTGTCATCGACAGCTAGACCGGCCAGGAACACCCGCCAGCGGCGCCTCGCACGGTGCAGATCCGCCGCATGTCTCAACTGCATGAGCCTCAGCCCCTTCGCACTCCTGCGCGCCCGCACCAGCGCCCGCGCGAACACCACGGCGAAGGCCGCACACGTACCCGGCATGAAGCACGCACCCACCAAGCGCAGCCGCCGCAAAGTCCGCGGTGTCGCCACCGTCGTCGGCACGCTCATGCTCCTCGGTCTCGCACCCGCAGGAGCCTTCGCCGCCGGCATCACCGACAGTGCGACCGGTTCGGTCAGCGTCTCGGCGAGCGGGCCGGTTGGCGGAAGCCAGGACCGCTCGCTCAGCGATTCGACGACCCTGCAGGCCAGCGGCATGGGGATGAGGAGCGAGAAGGGTCTCGGAGCGGGGGACGAGCCGATGGTCGCCGCCGCCGGGCTGCCGACGACGAGCCTGGCGGTCAACGGCGGCGAAAGCGCCTCGTTTAGGTCGACCTTTCACCATCCACGCTACCTTTCCTGCTCCACACCGTCATGGCCGAGCTGAACCGTCGTCTCCTGCCGGCCGCGGTCGCCGCCTCGCCCAACGCCCCGCTACCTGTGCACATCTACTCGCCGCGCCAGCACCCCTCCCGCAACAGCCGCCGGCCGTGCCAGGATCAGCGCATGACCGACCAGTGGATCGATGTAGACGCCGTAGAGCCTGAGTTCGGCCTCGTCGCCGTCATGTGGGCCGAGTACTCGGAGGCTCGGCTGCAGGGAGGCGGTGGTGACCTGCCCCTGCGCATCGTCTTCCTCGACGGGCGAGCAGCCGGCGCTGATGAGCCCCTTGCAGCGGTCTTCTCTGGCGGTCTGCGTGCTCGAGCGACGCTTGCCGCGTCCTATCTCGACTTTGAGGAAGAGCTGCCGGCTGTCGACGACTTCCTGGCGCTCTGCGACAGCTCAGGGATGCCGGCTGCCCTCGTCCGCACGACAGAGGTGCACGTGGGGCCGCTGTCCGACGTTCCGGACTGGTTCGTGCAGGCACGCCTGGCAGAGAGCGCAAACGCATGGCAGTCCGAGCAGCGGGCGAAGTGGGCCGACGACGGGGACGGCGAGGTGCCCTGGTCCGAAGGTGACAACGTCGTCTTCGAACGCTTCGAGGTGGTCTGGCCGGTCGAGCACGCCGACAGCTAGCGGCCACCCCGCGGCTCCGTCGCCGGCGATATCCGGGCTCGTAGTCTGAGGACATGAGAATCGAAGATGCCCAGCCCTGGACCAACAACTACTGGCTCGACGGTGAGCACATCGGCCAGGACGAGTACTACCACGTGCCCGCTCAGGTCGGAGAGGGCGTCTACGTGAGGGGCCTCGGCAACCGTCGCTTCCGCGTCCTCGACATCTGGTGGAGCGACGACGACAACGGGCCGGTCGGCCTCGGCCGCCACGTCATCTTGAAGGACGTCACGGGCACGGACGATGACGTCGTGCTCGCACTCGACCCCCAGTACTACGCCGCGAAGGGCTGACCCCCGACTCGTCACCCGCAACGCGAACCGCCTCGGGCCCCACCAGTTCTGCTGAAGGGGCCCGAGGCGTCGGTGGTCGTTGCCGGCGGCCGGGGCTGCTGCCCAACGCCTCGCCCACCGCCCCGCTCTCCGTGCCGCGCATGACTCCCGCATGGACCCGCTGCTCGTCTGGCTAGTCGTCGTGCCCGTGGCATGCGGCTGCGCCTTCGGGAGTGCGTTCCTGCGACGTCGTCGATGACGTGTTCGCTGCTCGCTACCCTCGACCCTGCTTCGGAAGGCCCCACCATGCTCGTGCCGTACATGGGCTTCGGGTTCTGCCTGTGCGTGACCACCCTCGTCAGCCTGATGCACGGCGGGAAGACGTTGCCGATCTTCACGATGGTCTTGGGCCTTGCTTCGGACATCGCTGGCGGCGGCCTCCTGCTGATCAACCTCGGGGCCGCTGGCGTCGGCTCGTAGCCGCCCCGCTCCTCCTGCCGCACATGGCCTGCCCATGACCGACCCCAGCAGAACTCCCGCCGAGGCCCAGCTCTTCATCTGGCGTCTCGCCACCAGCCCCTGCGTCTGGGCCGTGGAGATGACCCCGGGCGCCGTCGAGCGATCGCACAGTGCGGAGGTGGAGAAGGGGAGCTTCTTCCTCGACGAGGAGACCCCTCACGCCCGCTACCTCTGCAGCCTCGCCGATGTGCTGCTCGGTACGACGACGGGCGGCCTCGCGGAGGCCCCTGCGTCGCTGCTCGAGGCCGTGCGCAAGGTGTGCGCCGAGTCGGAGTGGTCGATCGATCTGCGGGCCGGTCCGTCGGCGCCGTAGCGACCGTCGCCCAGCCTCTCCACCTGTCCCGCCCGCCGATCCGGCGCCCTCTCCCCCACCTTCTCGAACGGACCCCCTCGTGTCACCGCTCGTCATCCTCGTCGCGCAGGTCTTCGTCGTGGTCCTGTTCACCGGCCTCTGCCTGGTCTTCGACCGGAGGTCTGTGCCGGCCGGCGTCGGCCTCATCGTGGTCGCGTTCACGCTGATGCCGCTGTTGATGGTCGCCATGTCCTCTCCTGGGAGAGGCTCAAGCCATGTCAGGATCAGCTCGTGGGCATCTCCGTCGTCATGATGGTCCTGGCGTTCGTCGGGATCGTCGTCAGCATCCGGTCGATGCGAGACCTCAAGGCCGGCAGCATCGCGCTGGGGCTCGTCTCCGCGGTCGTGTGCCTGGCGATGCTGCTCATCGGCGCAGTCGTCTTCGCCTGGGCGAGCTCGTAGTCGACTCGCCACCCGCACCGTTCACCGTCCCGGTTACGGCGCAGCTGGCCGACTCCAGAAGTCACCACGGACCTCGAGGCCACTCCTCGAGTCCTCCACGTAGACACTGATGCTCCGAGGATCAAAGAGGGTGCCTCGGAGGCGGTCTCCGAGCTTCGCGTCAACCTCGGCCCTGAGCTGCTCCGGCGTCACGCCGTCCGCGGGTTCTACGCCGAACACGGACCAGCAACCACCCGACCCACACTCCATGCTCGTCGACGTGACCACCGCGGTCGCCGGGAAGCCCATCTGCGCCTCGGTCGGCACGTCACCCTCGGTCGCCCCCAGCGCCTGCAGTGCGTAGCGCCCGAGGAGGAGGACGACGGCGATCGCCAATAGCGCAGCGGCTGCGAGCCCGACCCCCATTGCGACCCAACGTCTGGTCGTCGCGTTCGTCAAGTTCCCTGTCACGTCGACAGCGTGTCATGCCCGAGCTTCGCCCTACATCAGCCTGCGGGACGAAGAGTTCGGCGATCCTCCCGCCCTACGCTGTCATCGCTGACGCTGATCCTGCTTAATGCCGTGGTAGCGCTCCATCACATCGACATGAGCACAAGGATGATCGCAGCCGCTCCGGGCACCGCAGTACCAGCGGCAAGAACGAGGAGACCGGCGACGCCAGAAGCTGACTGTCGACGGTCGAGGAGTGCCCAGGTCAGGCCAAGGATGAAAGTCGCGAAGGAGACCAGCGGCATCCAGAGGAAGGCCGCCGCAGCAGCGGCCTGAAGTGGTGTCTGCGAGCCCTGGGGAACGGAATGCAGGACGACGACAAGACCGCCGATGACGACCGTCAGGAGACTGATGGCCACCAGCGCGCCGATCGGGCCCCAGAGGGCACAGACACGGCGCCGACTGCGAGGGAACCTGGCCCTCACCAGCACGGCCACTAGTGCCCCGGCGAAACACGTGAGCACGGCGAAGAGCAGAAGTTGATCTCGGACACGGTCGAGATCTGAGCTCAGAAGCGCGTTGCGCAGAGGAGATGCGACAGCAGAGGCGAAGTACGCCGACGAGACAGACCCCACCAGAACTACGGCCGCTACGAGATGTGAAGCGACCGCCTCGAGTGGCGTGATGCCCTCGAGGGCAGGCCGTTCGTCGTATCCCGCAACAGCCTGGGCTCGTTCGTGCCCCGTCATCGGAAGCCGGCCAGAGGAGAGGGTATGAAAGCCATGCCTGACAGCCTGTCGCTCTGAGACCGCGGGGGCATCATCCAGGAGGCCGAGAAGACGCGTCGAGGAGGCCCAACGGCCGCGAGCGTTTCTCTCCTCTGGCTCGCCACCCGCACCGTTCACCGTCCCGCTTTACGCTGTCCCCCACGACCCCGACAGGAGCCGCCTGTGCCACGCCATCGCTTGACCACCGTCGCCGCCGTCGCGGCCGCCCTGACCCTGTCGGCCTGCGCGACACCGGGTGTGAACGACCTCTACATGCCGCCCCTGCCCGATGAGTCCGTCGTCGCGTCGCCTGGGTACCTCGAGGTCGACCTTGAGGGTGCCGCGGCGCAGGCCTACCTCAGTGACAACGACCTGAGCGGGCTGGACGTGTCCGAGGCGCGGCGGCTCGTGGAGGAGGCTGGTTTCGCGGTCCGATTCGATCCTGGGGATGGGGACGCCTCGACGGTGGCGCCGGACTCGGCACGCGTGGTCGCCGCCTACGTCCTCACGCAGGAGTCGTACCCTCCGTCGCACTTCATCGTCCTGGTGACGGCCCGCTCGTAAGGGCTCGCCACCCGCACCGCCCAACGACCCGCACCTCGTTCCCTCGGCGGCCGTCCCACCCGACGACCTTGCCGCCGCCGGCTAGTCCGCGACCTGGAACGTGTCACTCGGGCTGGCGCAGCTGCCGGTGTCCTTGCAGTCGCCGATGTCCCAATTCGTGACCGCTGCGTACGCCTCGCCCTCGGGGAAGTCAGGCGGCAACGTCAGTTCGACTCGGAAGAGGCCGTCGAAGACCTCAGTCGTGGTGACAGAGAAGGAGGGGTCACCGTCTCCTACATGCCCGGCCCCGACGGTCCACCCGTCCGCCGGCGGCGCCGTCTCGCAGATGTCCTTCGACGAGATAGTGACGGTCCCACCGGGAGTCGCCTTCACCGGGCTCACTTCGATGAGAGGAACACAGGGACCGTTCTCGGGCTGGGTACCGCCAGACGAGCATGCTGCCGTTCCGGCGAGCACGACGAGGACGAGTGCTGCGGTTTGAGGTGTCCTCGGGTGCATGCCTTCAAGCTAGGGCGCGCGTGTCGTGGTGGGCAAGGGCCCGCCAACCGCACCGTCTGCCGCCCCAGCGCCGACCACTGGCTCGACGACCCGGCGCACCATCGTGACGGGGTGGGGCCATGTCTGATCGTGGTGGCACCAGCCGTTCGAAGCCGGCTCTCCGGGTTCTGCTGGTCGGGGCCGCGGCGGTTGTCGTCGCCTCAGCAGTCCTGCTGATCGTTGATCCATCGAGTATGCCGACGTGGTTCACGCTGGCCGGTGGGCTCATCAGCGTCCTCCTCGCGGTGACGTACCTCCGGCAGGCGTCAGACCGCCGCTGACGTCAGCCTTCGGGCAGTAGGTCGTATTGGCATGAGCCGCTCTGGCAGGGCTGTTTGTCGAGCTCAAGCGTCTCAACGAGCTACGTCCCTACTCTCCGCAGTCCGCGGGTCCGTCGGTCGCTCATGTCCCGCGGGTGACCGTGTGCACCGGCACAAAGGGCTCATGTGCGACCCGAGCAGACTGTCGCAACTGACGCACACGTCGGTATGCTTGACTGACGCAACTGACGATGGAGAAACGATGAGAGGCATAGCCCCAAAGGCCCGCCGCGACACCGAGCACCAGGTCGTGCACGCTGCCGGATTTGCCGAGCGTGAAGAACTTCTTGCTGCCATCCGCGACCACCTTGAGGGCGTGGACCTCCGCCCCGTCATGGACATCCTCGGAGGAGTCGACGCCATGGCCACACGGATGCTCGCCAGCGTCCCCGGCGCGAACGTCTACGACGATGCGCTCGGCCCGTTCTACGACACCACCAGCCTCGGCCGCTGGAAGGGCATCCGCCGCCAGTCGATCGACGGCCAGGTCCGCCGAGGAGACGTGCTCTGCGTGACGACGTCCGACGGCCACCGCCTCTACCCGTCGTTCCAGTTCGAGGGCCCCGACGGCACGCCACTGCCCGACCTTGCCCGTGTCCTCGCCGCTCTCGACCCACGTCGCGTCGACGTCTGGGGGGACGCCATCTGGGTGCGTGAGCCGCGCCCCGAGCTTGGCGACCGCTCCCCCGCGCAGGCCCTGCGGGACGGCGACTCCGACGATGTCATCGCGCTCGCTCGCCAGGCCGGCGCACTGCTGGCGTCGTGACGTCCCGCAACGACCTCGCGCAGCAGCCACCGCAGCCGGGCCAGGACCTCACCAGCTTCCCGGCCGTCGACGGCCCGGCTGCGCGGCAGTGGCGTGCGCACTCCGTCAGCTTCGGGCCCTGGTTCTTCGGAACCACCGGCGCCAGCCGCTTCGACCTGCCTGACGCCGGCGACGAAGGCACCTGCTACTTCGCCGACGAGGTCGAGACCGCCGTGCGCGAGAGCCTCGGCCCGCGCCTGTCCGCCGCCCAGACCGTCACGCCCGACCTGGCCGCAGCCTTCACCGTCTCCGCCATCGCGGCTCCCTCGCCGCGGCGGTACGCGGACGTCAACGACAAGGCAGCCGTCCGCCACGGCGTCACCAGGGAGCTGACGACAACCGTCCGCTACGACGTCACGAACGCCTGGGCCGACGCTCTCCACCAGGCGGGCCTCGACGGCGTCCGGTACGCGTCGCGGTTCACGACCGAGGCAGCCGCGAACTCCTGGGCCCTGTTCGGACCGAAGGGCCCCGACGCGTCCCTCCCTGTTGTCAACGCCGAGCAGCTGACTGGCTCGGAAGCCTGCGCCGCCGCGGGCATCACCGTCCTCGCGCCGCCGCCGGCAAAGCGCGCGCTGCGGATCATCTGAGCAGCTCCGTGGACAGGTCCACTTCATGACCCAGCGGACCGATCAGCCCCGAAGAGATTCCATCGACAAGGTCGCCTTCTACTACTTCGAGCGGGAAGTTCGCGCCGGGTCGGCGGGCCCCCGCATCCTTCGCCACGTCACAGAGCACGTCCGAGCCAAGCTGCCGATCCGGGCCAGCCAGCACGACGCGTGGGCCCGGGCTCGAGACGACTTCAAGGGCTACTCGCGCTAGCCCTTCACCGAGCTGTGGGACTGGCTCCGATCGATGGACGTGCGGCGGATGCCGACATCGGACGAGCGAGCTGCCATGGCCAAAGCCCGCGAGCTGACCGGACTGAATCTGTCGACCGGCAGCGACGTCGTCGAACTCGGGCAGCTGCGCGTCGTGCTCCCCGACGTGCACGAGAAGCTCATGCGCCACTGACGCACATCGCTCTCCGCGGTGTGCGGTCGCGCGCCACCCCGACGGCGGTCGCCGACCCCCAGCCCCACCCCCACGAGCACGACCCGTGCGAGCCCGGCGGTCGCCGAACCTGACGACCAACTAGCGACACCGATCTGACGAGTGGAGGCCATTAGATGAGAGGGCAGCCCGATGAGAAGAGAGGGTCGGTCGCTGGCGATCCCTCCCCCGTTCCCCTTCACGAACAGCCACACGTCAACCGCGATGAGACACCCTTCTCGTCTGACCTCCTGACGCCACCACCTCGACACCGCAGCCCACCTCACCCGGCCATCTCGACAACGCGACCCGCACGTACGACTCAGCCACCTCGACAACGACGCGGCACGCCTGGCGCTCCGCGCCGGCGCCGCACACCGCGCGCTTCGCGCGCTCTCCCCACACGTCCGTCCGGGTCGCTTCGCGACCCTCTCCTTGCATCAGCTCCACCCCGCACTGTCACGAAGATCTGGTCGTTCCCCATCTCGTCCACCGCGCGCACAGCACCCGTGGCAGTGGCTCGGTCCTCTGCTCGTCACCCTGTTCGTCTCCCCAGGGCGGATACCTGATCGAAGGTGCTGACGCACCTTGCCTATCGGCGGCCTCACACGGGTGGGGTGTCGCAGTTCGTCTCTCGGTGCGGGCCCCCGGACGTCTAGCATCTCGTCTCCTCGAGGCGTCCACCGGTCCGCCTCCCGGTGCGTCATCCGAGCCGTCTGGCCTGTGCACGCCGGTGCCGCACCTGCCGAGGCTTCGTGTCGTCTCGGTCACCGGTGCGGTGGGGCGGTGCGGGTATCGATCCGATGTCGAGGTGGCTCCCTGCCAGGGGCTTCCTCATGGCCGGGTATGTGCGAACAGGCTGCGGTCCGGCTGCCGGGCGGTGGAGCGAGACGGGTGACGAGCCGGTCCCGAAAGGAGCAGATCGGGTGCGCATGGACCAGCCATCGGAGAGGCCCCCGGCAGGGGTGGCGACGAGCACGCACAATGCACGCACGACGAGGGCGGTTCCCGACGCATCACGAAGTGGTGTGGCGTGCCAGGCGAGGCAGACGCTCACAGCGTTCACCAGCCCCTGAGCTGCACACGGCAGCGAAGTCCCCGCCCACCGGCAGGTGGGTTCCAGCAGCGAACGAGTGAGCTGAGGGAATCGCAGCCGTGACGGACGCGCCAGCGTTCGGCGGGGCGGAGACGCTTTCGCGCAGCGGGAAGTCTGACGGGGAGCTGAGTGGACCGGAAGAGGGCGCCGGAACGAGGGTCAAGTGCGAAGCAGTTGAAAGTGCAGGTGGCGCGGCGGCGGCGAAACGAAACGATGTGGGCGATTCTCAATCGTCGACGAGGCCACACTCGGTGCGTCGACAGCGTGGGAGCGCCAACGAGCCTTTGATCGCGCCCCATCGTCTGCAATTTGTCGCGCACCGCCGTTCTCGCAGACGCCGACCAGAACATAGCAAGGCGCTCCCGCTGTCGCGCGCATTTTCCCCACCCCCACGCCAGTATCCGATCAAAGTGATCACTGAGGCCGCACTCGTGGAGCCAATCGGGCCACCGGTTTAGCCGAGGCGCAAGGGCGCGTCCCAGCGCGTGGAAGGTGGATCTCGTCAACACGCTTAGCGGCTCTCGAGTCGACAGGTCCGCGCGCGACCGTGGCAACGCAAGCCGCGCCTCACGTCTGCAGGTCGCAAGAGAACGGTCGCGCGAACGGCGCAACTTTCAGCCCTCGCGACGCGCACGAGCATCGGGGACCTAACACGCGTCCGACGCTGACGCGTCGAGCGAGGCTGGCGCGCATGGGGCTTGCACGACGATGAACTGGACGCTCGAACTCCTCATACCAACCGACGTTGTGCTCAGTCTGAGCCTTCGGCCAAAGACGCTTGCCAACTGACACACGGGCCTGCAGGGGCCGCCCTTCCTCAAGACTTGGGCCCGGGTTATGTACGAGCGCACGAAGCTCAGAGCCTGGGCTAGGCGCAAGGGGTCAGCACCTACCCAAGCGTGAAGCGGAACCGCGCTCACTTTTGGCACGGGACCTTGGTCAAGTCGACGTGCATTCAGCGGCGCAAGCGGAGTGTGATCACCTGAAAGGGCCGCAGGGTGAGAGCGGCCCCCGTGGCGGTCGGCGCGAACGACAGGGCGCTCGGCATTCCCTTGCTGAGGGGCCGCTCGAGGACATCGACCTCGGCCACGTGTGCGACGTCGAAGTGAGCCTCGAAACGGGTCGACGCCCGGGCGCCGGTCGACTCGTAGAGACGCACGACCACGTCGCCCGACCGGTCGTCGGCCAGCTTCAGCGACTCGATGCGCACCGCGTCGCCGGTCAGCGAGACCAGCGACTCGGCAGACACGGCCTCGTGGTCGTCCGTCGACGCCGAGACGGGCACCTCGTCGACGACGGCAGGCGCGTCGACCTCGCTCGGCACCCTCGCCCCCTCGCCGAGGACGAACCCCGCGCCGCCCCGCCCGGCGCCCACGACGCGCACCGGCAGGTTCTGCTCGTACCCGGCACGGACGACCTCGTCGATCGTCGCGCCCGGCACGAGGGCGTAGTCGAACCGGTGGTGGCCGATGTCCTGCACGGGGTCAGGGCTGCGGGCCGCGCGCACCAGGCTGACCCGCACCTCGGTCTCGACCTCGCCGGTCTCGCCGACCGTCCGGGTGATGTCGTGGCCGTAGCTGCCCGAGTTGGTCAGCCCGACTCCGTAGCCGGGCTCCTCGACGTGCACCCAGCGGTGTGCCATGACCTCGAACCGTGCGTCGTCCCACGAGGTGTTCGTGTGGGTCGCCCGACGGACGTGGCCGAACTGGATCTCGGCGCTGTGGTGCTGGGCGTGCAGCACGAGGGGGAAGCTGGCCTTAAGCAGCTTCTCGTCCTCGTGCCAGTCCAGCTCGGTGCGCACGTGCACCCGGGCGTCGTCGGCGACGATCGAGACGAACTGCTCGACGCGCGAGCGGCCGAACGAGCGCTCGACGCGCACGGTGACGCGCAGGGGCCCCTCCTCGACGACCTCGACCGCGTCGGCCTCGACCAGGTCGGTGCGGCTGTGGCGGTAGTGCGCGTCTATGTCCCACGCGTCCCACGCGTTCGGCAGATCTTCGTGCAGCTGCAGCAGGTTCGCGAACCGGCCGGCGGGCACAAGCTCGCGGTCGTGCCGCATGTCGACGATCGACGTGATCAGGCCGCGCTCGTCGACGACGATCCGCACGAGCCCGTTCTCGACGTTGGTGACCCCCGAGGAGGAGCGGGTCGCCGACACGACGGACGTCGCCTCGACGGCGACCAGCGGTGCCGTGCCCGAGCCGGGCACCTCGACGAGCGCGACGGCGGCACCCGAGGCGTCCTCGACGAGGGCCACGCGGTCGTGGCCGGCCGCGTTGACGACCGTGCCCGGCGTCGCGATCGTCCCCAGCGCCTCCTCGATCAGGAGGTCGAGCTCGGCGAGGCTGCGTCGGTAGTCGTCCTCGTTCTCGCGGTGCACCCAGGCGATCGACGAGCCCGGCAGGATGTCATGGAACTGCTGGAGCAGCGTCAGCTTCCAGAGGCGGTCGAGGGCGTCGTAGGGATAGGCGGCGCCCGCGCGGACGGCAGCGGTCGCCCACCAGAGCTCGGCCTCGCGCAGGCGGTGCTCGGCCTCGCGGTTGCCGCGCTTCTCGCGGGCGTGCGAGGTGAAGGTGCCGCGGTGCAGCTCGAGGTAGAGCTCACCGACCCAGACTGGGGCGTCCTCGTACTCTGCACGAGCCTTCGCGAAGAAGTCGTCAGGGTGCTCGATCTCGACCCGGGGGGAGCCTTCGAGGTCCTTGACCCGGCGCTGGCGCTCCATCATCTCGCGGATCGGCCCGCCGCCGCCGTCGCCGTAGCCGAACGGCACGAGCGAGCGCGTCGCGGCGCCCTTCTCACGGAACTGCCTCACCGCGTGGTGCAGCTCTTCGGCCTCGAGGGTCGAGTTGTAGGTGTCGATCGGGGGGAAGTGCGTGAACACGCGCGATCCGTCGATGCCCTCCCACCAGAAGGTGTGGTGCGGGAACGTGTTGGTCTGGTTCCAGGAGAGCTTCTGGGTCAGGAACCAGTCGAGGCCGGCCAGCTTCGCGATCTGGGGGAACGACGCGGTGTAGCCGAACGAGTCGGGCAGCCAGACGCCGTGCGTCTCCACCCCGAGCTCGTCGGCGAAGAAGCGCAGGCCGTAGGTGAGCTGGCGCACCATGGCCTCGCCGCCGGGGAGGTTGCCGTCGGGCTCGATCCACTGCGAGCCCACCGGGTACCAAGTGCCGTCGGCGATGGCCTGCTTGATTCCCTCGAAGACGGTCGGGTAGTTCTCCTTGACCCACTGGTACTGCTGCGCCGACGAGCAGGCGAAGCGGAAGTCGGGATACTGCTTCGCCAGCGTCAGCACGTTCGAGAAGGTGCGGGCCGTCTTGCGCTTGGTCTCGCGGATCGGCCAGAGCCAGGCACTGTCGATGTGCGCGTGGCCGATGCCGCTGAGCACGTGGGCGCTGGGGACGGCCGGGCTGGCGAGGACGGGAGCCAGGACCTCACGGGCCGCGGCCGCGGTGCCGACGACGTCGTCCAGGCGCAGCACGTCGAGCGAGCGCTCGAGCGCGCGCAGCACCTCGTGGCGACGCGGATCGGTCTCGTGCAGCTCCTTCACCATCTGGTAGAGCACCTCGACGTCGAAGCGGAGGCCCCAGACCTCGTGCTCGAACACTGCCAGCTGCGCGGTGCGGAACCTGTAGATCGGCTCCTCGGGGGCGGTCGACTTCTCGCCGTAGGCCGTCGGCACGAACTCGTTCACCAGGATGTCGGGGTTGCCCGCCGCCTCGACGAAGAAGTGCACGGGCTCGCCGCCGGCTGCCTCGTCGTGCAGGCGCACGTAGGTGTTGCGGGGATGGATGCCCTTGACGGGCACGCCGTCGGGGGTGTGGACGAGGCACTCGGCCTGGTTGCCGGGCCAGTCGCCGATGAACCCGGGGTCGAGCACCAGCTCGACGGTGCGCCCGGCCCAGTCGGCGGGCACCTGGCCGGTGACCTCGAACCACCAGGTCGACCAGGCCCGCCCCCAGGGCTGGCCGATCTCGAAGGGCTCGTACTGCTGGGCCAGCGCCTCGTCGGCCGGCACCGGCTCGTCGGGCACCTGCCAGGCGCGCAACGAGACGGGGGCGGTAGACGAGTAGACGGCGGGGGTGATGCGCTCGTTCAGGACGCGCTCGATGCGCTCCTCGACGAGCTTCTGGTTCTGGTGCACGGTGGTGGTCCTCACAGGTGCTGGGCTCCCGGCGTCCGTGCCGGGTGCGGAAGGTGGTGGGCGGATCGGAGGAGGCGCGGCGCGCCTCGGCTGCCGGGTGCGGTCAGCGCAG
This sequence comes from Frigoribacterium sp. CFBP 13707, assembly GCF_014842245.1. Taxonomy (NCBI): domain Bacteria; kingdom Bacillati; phylum Actinomycetota; class Actinomycetes; order Micrococcales; family Microbacteriaceae; genus Frigoribacterium; species Frigoribacterium sp. CFBP 13707. The sequence goes on along the minus strand of NZ_JACYVL010000008.1, from coordinate 86,002 downwards.
GTGGTCGAGCCCGGGGAAGGTGGCCATCGCGTCGCCCAGGAGCGAGCGGGCGACGGTGACGGAGTCGACCAGCGGGTGGTTCGCGAGCGCCCGGACGGCGGCCGCTCTGGACCCCCCGACGCCCGCCTCGATGGTCTGGCGCTCGACGTACTTGGCGTTCGTGACGAGGCCGACGCCGAAGTCCGGCAGCGTCGTGCCCGCGACGGGGTGCGCCCCGGTCGCGTCGACGATGCAGGGCACCTCGACCACGGCGTCGTCGTCGAGCTGCGACAGGGTGCCGCGGTTGCGCACGTTGAGGATCAGGCGCGCGCTCTGGTCGTACGCGATGCCGCGCATCAGGGCCAGGGCGACGTGCTCGTAGCCGCCGGAGACGAGGTCGTCCTCGTCGCGGTCGCCCATGCCCGCCGACTGACGGTTGGTCGCCATGTAGGTCGTCTCGCGCTCGAGGCGGGTGCGCTCCCACAGGGCCAGGGCAGAGCCCTCGCCCTCGGCCAGCTCGTCGTAGAAGCGGGCCTGCTGGTCGACGAGGTAGCCCCCGCGCGTCTGCACGGCCAACTGGTCGGCGTGCAGCACGTCGCGGGTGAAGTAGTAGTAGTGCAGGTACTCGTTGGGCACGGCTCCGAGTTCGGACAACCACTCGGCCCCGAAGAGCTTGCCTTCTTCGAAGGTCTCGATGCGCTCGGGCTGTGCGAACAGGCGGGGGAGGACGTCGATCCCGTCGACCGTGAGGCCGCGCAGCCAGCCGAGGTGGTTCAGGCCCGCGTAGTCGATCGTGACCGTGTCGAACGCGTCGTCTGCGACCCGGAGGTCGAGAGCGCCGAGGACGCGACGCGCGAGGCCGATCGGGCTGTCGCAGATGCCGATGACCCGGTCGCCGAGCACCTGCGACATCGCCTCGGTGACGACGCCCGCCGGGTTCGTGAAGTTGATGACGAACGCGTCGGGGGCTAGCGCCTTGACGCGCTCAGCGAGGTCCATGACGACGGGGAGTGTACGGAGGGCGTACGAGATGCCGCCGTAGCCCACTGTCTCCTGGCCGATCACCCCGTGCGACAGGCCGATGCGCTCGTCGCACGAGCGCCCCGCCATCCCGCCGACGCGGATCGCGGAGAAGACGAAGTCGGCGCCGCGCAGGGCCTCGTCGAGATCGGTGTGTAGAGAGACCTCAGGAGCGTCGGCGTGTGCCAGCGCCTGTTCCCGCAGCACGCGCACGACCGCCGCGAGCCGCACGGCGTCGGTGTCGTAGAGCGCGACGTGCGTGACTCGCCCCTCGGCGTGGTCGCGCAGCAGCGCCGAGTAGACGAGCGGGACGCGGAAGCCGCCCCCGCCCAGGATCGTGAGCTTCATGCGACGGTCACCGTCACTCCCTTGCGTGCCAGCGCCGCCGAGACCCTCTCGTGCGGCGGCGTCTCTGTGATCAGCTGCGTCAGCGACGCGCTGGGGACGACGCGGCCGGCGCCCGTCCCGGGGAACTTGCTCGAGTCGGCCAGCACGCTCGCGCGGTCGCTGACCTCGGCCATGGCCCGCTTGATCGGCACCTGGCTCATGGTCGTGTCGCGCAGGTCGCCGTTGTCGGCGATGCCGCTGACCCCCATGAAGGCGTGGTCGGCGTGCAGCAGCCGCAGGCTCTCTGCGGTGAGCGGGCCGGAGACCGAGCGGTAGACCGGGTCCCAGTCGCCCGGCAACAGGATGAGGCGGACGGCGCGGTCGTCGCGGAGCAGGTCGAAGACGGCGATGCTCGCCGTGATCACCGTGACCTCGCGGCCCCGCAGCTGCTCGGCGACGTGGAGGGTCGTCGTGCCGATGTCGAGCACGACCGACTGGCCGTCGAGCACCTGGCTCGCCGCCGCGGCGGCGATGCGTACCTTCGCGTCGCGGTTGACCTGCTCGACCTCGTCGAAGGGCGCGTCCGTCTCGACCACGACCGCGCCGCCGTGGGTGCGGCGCAGCACACCGGCCTGGTCGAGTCGCTGCAGGTCGCGACGGATCGTGGCCTCGCTCGTGCGGGTGGCCACGGCGAGGTCGCTGACCGTGGCCGCTCGCTCGGAGCGGAGGCGATCCAGGATCACGAAGTCTCGGACGTCTTTCATGTTCTGAACAATAGCGCGCAATTTCGAGCAGAGACAATCCCGTAACAAACAAAAGCATTCACATTTGTGCGCACATGAGCTAGAAACGTCTCAGCAGGTCGACACTGACGCCGATCTGAACGAGGAGGACCCCGTGCAGACCGCACCCCGCACCACCGCAGACGCCACGGCCGGCGAGCTGGCCGGCGTGCTCGTCGTGGGCCAGCTCTTCACCGACGTGGTCTTCGGCGACCTGCCCGGCGCACCGGCGCTCGGCCACGAGGTGTGGACCTCGTCTTTCGGAGCGGGTCCCGGAGGCATCGCCAACTTCGCCCTGGCCTCGGCCCGGCTCGGCGTGCGCACCGCGCTCGCCGCCGCCGTCGGGGAGGACGCGTTCTCGTCGATGACGCGGGCGTCGCTCGCGGCCGAGGGCGTCGACCTGACGCACCTCGTGACCGTCCCCGGCTGGTCGCTGCCGGTCACGGCCTCGCTCGGCTACGACGACGACCGCGCGCTCGTCACCGGCGGCACCCCCGCCCCGCTCGGCTCGGACGAGCTGCTGCCCGACGGGCCTCCCGCCGCCGCGGTCGCGCTCGTCCATCTCGAGGAGGCGCGCACCCGTTGGATCGGCCGTGCCGCCTCCCAGGGCACCCGTGTGTTCGCCGACGTCGGCTGGGACCCGGCCGAGCGCTGGGACCAGACGCTGCTCGACCAGCTCGACGAGTGCCACGCGTTCCTCCCCAACCACCTCGAGGCGATGGCGTACACCGGTCGCGACTCGGCCAGGGAGGCGGCTCGCGCGCTCGCCGAGAGGGTCCCGCTCAGCGTGGTCACCTCCGGCTCGGCCGGCGTCGTCGCCGTCGACGCGTCGACCGGCGAGGAGGTCGAGCGCCCGCCGCTGCGCGTGCGCGCGGTCGACGCCACCGGTGCGGGCGACGTCTTCGGCGCCGCGCTCGCGGTGGCCGGCTCGCAGCCAGCCTGGTCGCTGCTGCAGCGCATCGACTTCGCCTGCCTGGTGGCGGGCGTCACCGTCTCCCGACCGGGAGGCGCCTCGGGCGCGCCCCGGCTGGACGAGCTCGCCGACTGGCTCGGCGCCCACCCGGAGGCGGCCGAACCCGGCCGCTACCACTTCGTGCTCGACGCCCTCCACGACCAGGGCGACGACGGCACGACGCCCTTCTCCTGACCCGCACCTGCTGTTCTCCAGCTTCCCCTCCACCCCGATCTGGCTTCCCCCCACCGATTGAGAGACCCCATGGCACACCCCACCCGACGACGCGTCGGCAAGATCGTCGGCACCGTCGCCGCGCTCGCCCTCATCAGCCCTCTGCTCGCCTCGTGCGCCGGCTCGAGCGGGGGCTCGAGCAGCGGCGAGACCGACGTCTGGATCTGGCCGGACGGCCTGAGCGACAAGGTCCTGTCGAGCGTCGACGAGAAGACGCCGCTCAAAGTGTCGACCATCGGAGGCGACTTCAAGCAGAAGCTCGTCACCACCTTCACCGGACGCACCGGCCTGCCCGCCGTGAGCGGCGTCAAGGGCGAGGACATGCCCTACTTCCTCAGCGAGTCCGATCTCTTCACCGACCTGAACGATCTCGGCGCGAAGGACATAGTCGACCAGTACCCGGCCTGGAAGCTCGCCGAGGCGACGACCGCCGACGGCAAGTTGATCGGCATCCCCATCGACATCGGCCCCACCGCGCTCTACTACCGGGCCGACGTGCTCGAAGCCGCCGGGCTGCCATCGGAGCCCGCCGACGTCGCCGCCGCGACCGCGACCTGGGACGACTACTTCGCGTTCGGCGAGAAGCTCAAGGCCGCGACCGGCGCGAGCCTCGAGGTCGACATGGGCGACGTCTTCACGAAGTCGATCGGCCAGGGAACCGCCCGCTTCGTGAACGAGGCTGGGAAGTTCACCGGAGACAGCGACGAGATCAAGACCGCCTGGGACCGCGCCGTCGAGGCGAAAGAGAAGGGCCTGACCGCCGGACTGACCGATGGCAGCCCCGACTGGGCCGCGGCCATCACGGGCGGCTCGCTGCCCACGCTGCTCGGCGCAGCCTGGTACCAAGCCGACATCAAGAGTGCCACGGCCGACACCTCCGGCGACTGGCGCGTGGCGCCGATGCCCGGCGGGCCGGCCAACATCGGCGGGTCGTTCCTCACCATCCCCGAGGGCACCGACGACCCCGAGGCCGCCTTCGCGGTGATCAAGGACATCCTGAGCGAGCAGAACCAGATCGTCGCCTACCAGGACAAGGGCATCTTCCCCTCGGCGACAGCCGCCTACTCGGCACCGGAGCTGACCGCGGGCGACGACTTCTTCGGCGGTCAGTCGACCGTCGAGGTGTTCGCGCAGGCAGCCGCCGACATGCCCACCGCGTACACGAGCCCGTTCGAGAACCAGGTCGCGGCGCCGTTCATGACCGAGCTGCAGAACGTCCAGTCGCTCGGCAAGGACCCCGACCAGGCCTGGGACGACGCGGTCACCGCCGGCGAGGCCGCCCTGAAGGCCGCCGAGTAGTGATCCCCACCGTGCTGAGCCCGGGAGCGCGCCCTGCGGCGCGCTCCCGGGCGGGGCTGCGCAAGAGCTGGCCCTACTACGTCGCAATCGCGCCGTTCTTCGTGCTCTTCGCGATCTTCGGCCTGTTCCCCGCCGGCTACTCGCTCGTGCTGTCTTTCCAGGACTGGAACGGCCTGGGTTCGCCCGAGTGGGTCGGCCTCGACAACTTCCGGGCACTGGCCGCCGACGCGACGTTCTGGCTCTCGATCAAGAACACGCTGATCATCTTCGCCCTGTCGACCTTCCCGATGATGGTCATCGCCGTGGTCGTGGCGGCGATGCTCAACGCGGCGAAGCGGTTCGGCACGTTCTACCGCATCGCCTTCTTCGTGCCGAACGTCACCTCGGTCGTCGCGATGGCCGTGCTGTTCGGCTCGATCTTCGGCGACAGCTTCGGCCTCCTCAACGCGGGCCTCCGTGCCGTCGGCCTCGACGGCGTCGCGTGGCTGTCGACTCCCTGGGCGATCCAGGTCACGATCGCCGTCCTGATCACGTACCAGTGGACCGGGTACAACGCGATCCTCTTCCTGGCGGGTATGCAGTCGATCAGCGGCGAGGTCTACGAGGCCGCCAAGCTCGACGGGGCGGGCGTCGTCCGCACCTTCTGGTCGATCACCCTGCCCCTGCTGAGGCCCACGATCCTCTTCGTGCTGGTGGTCTCGACCATCACGGGCTTGCAGAGCTTCACCGAGGCCCAGGTGCTCACCGCGTCGTCGTCGACGACCAACCCGAATTCAGGAGGCGCGGGTCAGGCCGGCCTCACCACGGTCCTGTACTTCTACCAACAGGCCTTCAACTACAACCGCTTCGGCTACGGAGCCGCCATCGCCTGGGCCGTCTTCCTGCTGGTCGTGATCTTCGTGATCATCAACTGGCGGCTGGGCTCGGGCAAGAAGGAGAAGGTCGTGGACGTCGATCCTGCAGCAGCACGTGACAAGGCGGTCGTCCGATGAGCGCGATCGTGAACGCGGCACGCGGCGTGACGGTCGAGGTCGTCGAGGCCGTCGAGAACGACGACCCGGGGCAGCGGCGCGGCCGCCCCGCGGGGCGCGGGCCGAAGGTGCCGACCTCGCGGGGAGTGCTGCACGCGCTGCTCGCCGTCGGCGCGGTCATCTCGCTGTTCCCGCTCTACTGGCTGGTCGTGATGGCCAGCAACACGACTAGCGACATCTACAAGTCGCCCCCGGTGCTCGTGCCCGGGCCACACCTGTTCGAGAACATCCGATCCGTGTTCCAGACGATCGACTTCGGCGGTTCACTGCTGAACACGGTCATCGTCGCCGTGTCGGTCACGGGCCTCGTGCTCTTCTTCGACTCGATCGCGGCGTTCACCTTCGCCAAGTTCCAGTTCCCGGGGCGCAAGCTGCTCTTCACCCTGCTGCTCGTGACCTTCATGCTGCCCGCGCAGCTGAGCGTGATCCCGCAGTTCATCACGATGATCAACCTCGGATGGGTCGGTCAGCTGCAGGCACTGATCGTGCCCGCCGCGGCCAACGCGTTCGGCATCTTCTGGCTGCGCCAGTACATCGTCTCGAGCGTGCCGGACGAGCTGATCGACGCCGCCAAGATCGACGGCGCCGGGTTCTTCAGGCAGTACCTGACAGTGTGCATCCCCTTGATCAGGCCAGGTCTCGGCTTCCTGGGCGTCTTCACCTTCATCGCCTCGTGGAACGACTACCTCTGGCCCTTGATCGTGCTGAACGACCCGGGCACCCTGACGTTGCAGGTCGCGATGAGCCAGCTGAACAGCGCCCACGGCAAGGACTACGGCATGGTGATGGCGGGTGCCCTGCTCGCTGTGCTGCCGCTGATCATCGTCTTCCTCGTCGGCGCCAAGCAGTTCATCGGCGACATCGCCAAGGGCGCGCTGAAGTGACGGTCACCCCCGCGGCTCGTCCCGAGGTCGTCACCGTCGGCGACGCCGACGAGCTCGGCCGGCGGGCCGCCGACATCGTGTCGGAGTTCGTCGAGGCCGAGCCGCGAGGCGTGCTCGGGGTCGCGACCGGCTCGTCGCCCGAGCCGCTCTGGGCCGAGCTCGTCCGGCGTCGCCGAGACGGCCTCCGCACCGACGGGCTCACGCTCGTCGCCCTCGACGAGTACGTCGGCCTCCCGGCCGGCCATCCCGAGAGCTACCGCACTTTCGTGCGCGACCGCGTCGCCGCGCCGCTCGGCGTCGACGACGATCGCGTGGTGGTGCCCGACGGCACGAGCGCCGACCTCCTCGCTGCGACCCGAGCGGCCGAGGTCCACGAAAGACGGATCGCCGACCTCGGCGGCGTCGGCCTGCAGATCGTCGGGATCGGCGCGAACGGCCACCTCGGCTTCAACGAGCCCGGCTCGCCGTTCCGCAGTCTGAGCCGTGTGGTCGAGCTGGCTGACCGCACCCGGCTCGACAACGCCCGCTACTTCGGCGGCGACCCGCGTGCAGTGCCGTCCAGGGCCATCACGCAGGGGCTCTCGACCATCATGTCCGCCCGGCACGTGCTCCTCGTCGTCCGCGGTCGGACAAAGGCCGTGGCCCTCGACGCTGCCCTGCACGGACCAGTGACCGAGTCCCTGCCGGCCTCGCTTCTGCAATGGCATCCCCGTGTCACGATCATCGCGGACCGCGAGGCGCTCGGCGCGAGCTGAGCGCCCCGCGCCACCGGGCCCACCCGCCGTCGCAGTCCTCCCCACCACCACCACCACGAGAGACCACCATGAACCACCTCGACGACGTCGCCCCCGGATCCCCCTCGCGCCTGGCGCCTCGGTCCTGGCTGCACAGCGACGCCCCGACCCACTCGCTCGACGGCACCTGGCGGTTCCGGCTGCTCCCCGAGGCACTGGACGACGTAGCCGGGCGCGTGCCGGAGCTCGCCGACCCCGAGCTCGACGACTCCGGCTGGGACGAGCTGCCCGTGCCCTCGCACTGGGTGCTGCACGGCCACGGGTCGCCGATCTACACGAACTTGCAGTACCCGTTCCCCATCGACCCGCCGCACGTGCCCGACGAGAACCCCACCGGAGAGCACCGGCGCACCTTCGTGGTGCCCGCGGGTCTCCGCGGAGCGGAGCGCGTGCTGCTGCGGTTCGACGGCGTAGACGGCCACGCGACCGTCTGGCTGAACGGCATCGAGCTGGGGTGGATGACCGGCAGTCGCCTCGCCACCGAGTTCGACGTGACCGACGCCCTGGTCGAGGGCACCAACTGCGTGGCCGTCCGCGTGGCCCAGTGGTCGGCCGCGAGCTACCTCGAGGACCAGGACATGTGGTGGCTGCCCGGCATCTTCCGGAGCGTCACGCTGCTGGGCCGCCCCGCCCGGGCCCTCGATGACGTCGATCTCCGAGCGTCTTACGACCACGCGACCGGAGCCGGCCGGCTCGATCTCGAGGTGGTGGGCGCGTTCCCGGTCACTCTTCGCGTGCCGTCGCTCGGGGTCGACGTCACCTGGGCGACTCCTGCCGAAGTCGTACCGGTCGACGTGCCGACCGTCGAGCCGTGGAGCGCCGAGGTGCCCCGGCTGCACGACGCGACCGTGTCGTCGCCCGGTGAGACCGTCGCCCTCCGCGTCGGGTTCCGCACGGTCCGGATCGAGGGGGACGCGTTTCTCGTCAACGGACGCCGGGTCACCTTCCGGGGGGTCAATCGCCACGAGTCGCACCCTGTCCGCGGGCGCGTCTTCGACGAGGCCGAGGCGCGCGCCGACCTCGAGCTGATGAAGCGGTCCAACGTGAACGCGATCCGCACCGCGCACTACCCGCCGCATCCGCGCCTCCTCGACCTGGCAGACGAGTACGGCTTCTGGGTCGTGCTCGAGTGCGACCTCGAGACCCACGGCTTCTGGGATGTCGAGTGGCGGGGGAACCCGAGCGACGACCCGGCCTGGCACGACGCCTACCTCGACCGGATCGCGCGGACGGTCGAACGCGACAAGAACCACCCGAGCATCGTGCTGTGGTCGCTCGGGAACGAGTCGGGCACCGGTCGCAACCTCGCCGCGATGTCGACCTGGCTGCACGGCCGCGATACGACCCGGCCGGTGCACTACGAGGGCGACCTCGCAGGCGAGTACACCGACGTCTACTCGCGCATGTACCCCACGCTCGAGGAGATCGCCTCGGTCTGCGGCGAGCCGGTGACCACGATCCACGAGACCGAGGGCGCCCAGGGCGCCCGGCAGCGCCACAAGCCGTTCGTGCTCTGCGAGTACGGCCACGCCATGGGCAACGGCCCCGGGTCGTTCGCTGACTACGAAGCGGCGATCGATCGCTGGCCTCGCCTTCACGGCGGCTTCGTGTGGGAGTGGCGAGACCAAGGCATCCTCAGCCGAACCGTCGACGGCACACCCTTCCAGGCCTACGGCGGCGATTTCGGCGAGGTAGTGCACGACGGCCAGTTCGTCATGGACGGCCTCGTGCTCTCCGACGGTACGCCGACCCCGGCCCTTGCAGAGTTCGCCGCCGTGGTCTCTCCCGTCCGGGTGAGGCTCGCCATCGACGGCCGCACTGTCTCGGTCGAGAACCGCCGGCACTCGGCTAGCACCGAGGACGTTGCCATCCGTTGGCTACTCGAGCACGACGGCCGGGAGGTCGCGGCCGGCGAGCTCGACGTACCGGCCGTCGATGCGCAGGCGAGCATCACGGTGGACCTCCCTCCGGAGGCGCACGAAGCGGGCGAGGCCGCTCACGTCCGCGAGGCACACCTGACCGTGATGGCGGTCACGCGAGACGACCTGCCGTGGGCACCCGCCGGTCACATGGTGGGACGTGACCAGGTGCTCGTGGTGAGCCGCCCAGCAGCCCGGGTCCGAGCCTCAGGTGGCTGGCGCGGTGACACCATCGGTGCGCTGACGTTCGACACACGCGGGTCGCTGACTTCGTGGCACGGGCTGCCTGTGAAGGGTCCGCGCCTCGAGCTGTGGCGTGCGCCCACCGACAACGATCGCGGTGCTGGACAGGGTTCATACGAACTCGCCGAGCCCGAACTCACCCACGGCCGAGGTGCCGAGGAGACTCCTCCGTCGGCGGAGCGGTGGGCTGAGCGCGGACTGCACCGCCTCGTCCACCGGGTGCTGTCAACGTCGAGGTCGAAACACGGCCTTGAGCAGCTCGTGCGGATCTCGGCCGCACACAGCGGAATGGGGGTCGACATCGCATGGCGATGGACTTCAACGGCGGTCGGCGTGTTGCTGCGCACCGAGGTCGTCCCTTTCGGGCCTTGGGACTGCACATGGCCCCGGGTCGGAATTCGACTTGACCTCCCTATCTCGCTCGCGTCGTCGCCCGTCGGCTGGTTCGGTACTGGACCAGCTGAGTCGTATGCCGACAGCGCTGCGGCTGCCCGTGTCGGTCGCTTCACCTCCAGCGTGCCGGCGCTGTCGATCGACTACGCCCGCCCGCAGGAAACTGGGCACCGTCCAGGGCTGAGGTCGCTCGTGCTCGGCGGCGAGGGCACCAAGCCGACGCTCACTGTCGACACCGTGCCCGATGGCTCTGATCACCGCTGTGGCTTCCAGCTCGCCCTCCATACCGCGCAGCAGCGCGGGCTCGCCGCGCACCCGCACGAGTTGCCCGAACCAGTCGCGCTGCATCTCTACCTTGACGACGCCCAACACGGGCTTGGTTCCCGAGCCTGCGGCCCCGACGTGCTGCCTCGACACGCACTCTGGCCGTCAGCCCGGGCATGGGAAGTCGTACTTAGCTAAAAATCTCTAAGGTCCCTACGAATTCTGTAACTACCCAGATCAGGATTGGACGTGTCCAGGGCAAGGGCGGTCGGGAACCATCTCGGCCCGAAGGAAGTCAATGACTTCTAAGGTGAAACCGCTCGTGACCTCGTCGAAAGCAATCTGAACCGAATCCCCGGGAATGAATGAGCATTTCCCCGCTGCCGCACCGTGGCTCGGAGCTCGAGTACTCGAAAATGCCCGAGCCTGGGTCGTAGAGCGTTCCGTCGATATCGAAGAGACGGACGCCTTAGCGCCGGAATTGCATGTGGTCTCCATCATCGCCACAGCAGCCCAGGCCGAGAGCCACAGCATCACCGCCGAGGTGCTGTCCGACGCCATGGGGGCCATCAGCATCTCGGACGCCACCGGCAGCGTCGACGCCAAGACCGTGCAAGCCACCCTCATGGCCCTGCTTCACTCGAACTTCGCCGCCGTCTCGACCTTGGCAGCCTGGGCCACGGCACTTACGACGGGTGAGGCCCTTCCGAAGGAGAACCTGCCGACGTCAGCCTCTACGGGCGCGCAGCACTTCATCAGGGCCTGAGCTCTCGCGACTCCTCACTTCACGTGACCACCCCGCACCCTCGGCCCCCCGTCTACAAGGGCAGCTCGCGGCGGACCCGTAGCGGGCACTACTCCTCAAATCGAGATGGCACCCACCCGGAGGTAGCCACTTCGGGCGAGGCCCAGCAGAAGGTCAGAGGCCGTCTGATGCTCGAGAGTCATGACGTTGCCCTGGGGAGGCCGCCATCCTTCGGTGCCGGGGTGGACGAGAACGAGGGGCACGTCACGGCGGAGCCACGGGGCCGGATCGCGGTCGGTGATGGTCCGGTCTCTGGTCAGTCGGTCGATCTCCGCCATCGTGCACCCGTCGAGCGAGAACGTGCCAGCGGTCGTCGCCCGCTTCATCGACTCCGCCTGCAACTCGGTCGCTGCTACGACAGCGATCGCTCGCCTCGCAGTCGGCCGGTCGACGCCTTCGCCGAAGTGCAGGTCGATGAGCGCCTCGATGATCTGATCGGAGGTACCGGTGACAACCTCGCCACGGGAGCCAGGACCACTGGCATGGAGGAATGACTTCTGCATGCCCACGTCATGCGCGGCGAGCTGCATGGCGCCCCGGAAAGCCGAAGCAACGCTGCTAGACCACGAGTTGCGACCTGCCGCGCATGGTGCTGGCGAGCCGGCGACCGCCGGCAGAACCTGACCAGGAACGAAGCCATGCCCGCCATCCTCGAAGCCCCCCGGCCAACGACCCTCCTCACCGCAGCCGACCTTGCCCGTGAATTCCACGTCACGCTCTCGACCGTCCGGTCTTGGCGCCTCAAGGGACTCGAGGGCAAGCCTGGCTATGGTCCCGTCGGCTTCACGGTAGGGCGGCGCGTCCTTTACCGGCGCTCCGATGTCGACGCCTGCATCGCCACCAACTCGGGCACGCGCTGATGGGCAGGAAGGCTCTCGGAGTCGGCCATTACGGTCACATCCGGACGGCGGAGCTGGCCAAGAACAAGTGGACAGCGACCGCGACGATACGAGACTCCCTGACCGTGACGACACGCGTCTCCGCACAGGGCACCTCGCCCTCCGATGCCAAGAGGGCGCTGAAGGACAAGTTCGAGGAACGCAAAGCGGCCAACGAGGCGCGTGCGAAGCGGTCCATCGAACAAGCTGAGGAAGAGAGTCGGGCGGCCGAGGACGCCAAGCGCGCACGTGACCGCCGCTCCTTCTCGTATGTGGCCCACCGCTGGCTGAAGGCGTCGCAGGGTGAGGGCTTGGCCGTCTCGAGTCGGGTCCGTTATGGAGACCTGCTCCGGCTTCACCTGGAACCAGCTTTCGGTGACGACGACATCCGTGACATCGGCATCGTGCAACTCGACGACTTCCTCCAGGAGTTCGTCGAACGTGGGCAGATCTCACAGGCCCGCTCTCTCCGCAGCCTGCTCATGAACGTCTTCGGCTACGCGCACAAGAAGCAGTTCGTTCCTTTCAACCCGGCTCGCGCCACAGACTCCATCAAGCCCAAGACGAGCACCCCGACTGCTCTTCGTGCCGCTGAGCTTGAGAGCATTCGAGATGCAGTTGGTCGATACATGCGACCCGAACCCGGCCGCGGAGGCCCGACCCCCAGCGTGCCTGTCGACCTCATCATCGACACCATGTTGGGCGGCGGAGGACTGCGCATCGGCGAGGCGCTCGCTCTGCGCTGGACCGACCTCGACCTTGAGGGCGAAGAGCCGACCCTTCGGGTGCTCGGAACGACCGTCGAGGTGAGGAACGACCAGAACAACGGAACGGGCCTGCACCGACAGTCGCGGACGAAGACTAAGTCGAGCATGCGCGCCGTCCGCATGCCGGAGTGGCTGCGTACCCGCCTCGCAGAAGCGCCTCGGAATCCGCACAGTGACCTCGTCTTCTGCACCAAGTCGGGCAAGCCTCTTTCTCGCAGCAACGTCTATCGAGCACTGAAGAAAGCTCTGGACGATGCCGGCATCGAGCACTTCGTCCTCCACGACCTGCGCAAGACTGTCGCAACGGCTGTGGACAAGTACGAGGGTCTCGCCGCCGCCAGCAGCATCCTGGGTCACTCCAACACGGTCATCACGCAAGCCTCATATGTGGAGCGAGCCGAGCTCAAGGCCGACGTCCGAACCACCCTCGATGCCTTCGCCCCCGCACCGAGGTGATTCGACGGCCGTGCGTCAGGTCGTGAGCGTCGGGCTCATTTCGCCATTTGTTGCAGGGTTTGCATCCAATCGCGCACCTCGTCAGCTCCACCCGCCTCAATGAGCAACCTGCGGGTCATCTTGGGAAACACCCGTTCGGCGAGGTACCGCTTGGCAGTTTGCGCCTTGACTGGCTTGAGGTTGGGGTCGGCCTTCATGGCCGCTGAGACGAGCGCAGGCACATCATCGGTTGGCCCGTAACTCACGGTGACACCAAGGGCAGATGTGATCGCATCCGGATGCAGGTAGTTCTCCAGCTCCCGGCGCGCAGTCAGACGGGCTGATGAGCCATCTGACCGACCATTTACTTGGTCGACCGCCTTCTGGTAACTGGACACGTCATTGTCGTATAGATGGAACTCAGGGCGCCCGAAGCCCTTGAGATAACGCTCCGACACCCACTGGTGCAGTGTGCCACCACCGAGCAGCACGAACGCGAAGCGGTTGTCAGTCCGTAGGTCGATGAGCGACTCTCCGCCATCGCAGAGCGCACCGCTTAGAGCCTTCAACCCAGCGACATCGTTCGGCCCTTCCACACAAACTAAGGCTCGAACTCGGTCATCGGGCAGAACGCCGAGTTCCTGTGCAATTCGGTCCCATGTGTCCTCGTTGGCCGGTCGAACTTGGGGAGCACCGTCGTCGTTCCTCGCCACGAAGCGAAGGCTCTCCGTCGGGAGATGGCCTGCCAAACCTGGGCTGTGGGTGGTCAGTAGCACCTGACAACCCTCACTTTGGGCCATCTCCTGGAATGACTCGAGAAGGATCTTCTGATTGCGCGGGTGCTGAGACGTCTCGGGTTCTTCGATGGCGTAGATCACACTTCTCTTCGACCCTTCCTCGATCTGACGCTGCGCCTCAGCCTTGAAGAAGCTCACGAGGACTAGTCGGCGCACACCGCTGCCTCGCTTGTTGATCGGAATTCCATTCCTACCCTCGAGCGTCACGCCGAAGAGAGACGACCACCGGGGATCGTTCTTGAACGAGGCGACCAGACCATCGGCGAGTTCCGGATCTAGTTCTTCAAGGGCCGCGTGCGTCCGCGTCGCCAGCTCTGTCGCTCTTTCCCTCACGATCGAGACGACGCCGGCCAAGGCCTGCTGGACGTCGTTCTCTGCCAGAGCAGCCGTGATGGCAAGCTTCATCGGATCTTGAACTTCGCTGTCCGAGTCGCGGCTCGACCTATCCGACTGGAAGAGCGCAAAATGAGGGAGCAGCGGCGCGAGCCTCTCCCAGATGCGCTTGGAGTCCTCCTTACTTACGGGAACATCACTTTCCTCGAGGACCAGTTCCGCTTCGGAGGCCCAGAGCGCTTTGCGCATCGCCGGGTTGCTCGCTTTGTTCACTTCCGCAGCGTCGGCTGGCTCCAGACGTTTGCTCAGTCGTGTCTTCAAGGCTGCGTTGCCGAGCAGAAGTAGGTCATTCAGGTCATCGTCTACCGGGTGATGGCAGACGACGAAGACTTCCTCCTTGGGCTTAGCCCCGGAGCACGTCCATCGCTTGCGGACGCGAAGGCGTCCTGTTTGCGTTAGCAAGAACTCATCTTTGAGCGACGTCTCCGCTTGGGCATCGAGCACGATTTTCTCCGGCAGCTCGCTGAAGGTGCAGGTCACCTCGAACTCCTGAGCGTCAGAGTCGACGTTCACATCACCCGCGTCGGCTTTGACGACCTCACTGCCGAAGAAGATCGCCAGGGCTTCGAGAATGGTCGACTTGCCCACGTCGTTCCGGCCGACGATGGTGGTCAGGTCCCCGATGACCACCTCTTGCTCATCCGTGTAGCCACGAAAGTTCTTGACAGTTACTGCTTCTAGTCTCATGCGTCCCCCCAGGAGCACCTTCGCTCTCCGCGACTGGGCCACAAAACGAGGCATTGTCACGACGAGTCGTTTAGGGCGAGTTTAGGGCGAGTTTGTCCAAGAAAGACAAAAGGCCCGGTCTCAGACCGGGCCTTTCCTTGTGTTCTGTGCGCCTGGAGGGACTCGAACCCCCAACCTTCTGATCCGTAGTCAGATGCTCTATCCGTTGAGCTACAGGCGCATTTCTCCGGCCGAACGGCCAGAGGAAACCATACACGAGCTCGGGCCCGCTCGCCAATCGAGGCGACCGGGCCCGGCTCGGGGCGGGCTACGGAGCGCGCGGACCTTCGTCGTCGTCCTTGCGCTCGCCGAGCAGCCGGTCGACGTCGCCGGAGTCGACGGTGCCGCTGCGGTCCATCACGTCGCCGGTCGCGTCGCGGCCGTTGAGGTGGGCGGTGCCGCGCTCGGCGCCCTCGTCGGTCTCGACGTCGCCGTGGTTCTCGGTGCTGCCCGCGACGGGCACGCGGGTGCGGTCGCCGAACTCGGCGGTCTCGTCGGTGACGCCGCCCTGGTGCGGCTCGTTCGTGTTGGTGCTGGTCATGGCGTGCCTCCTGTGGCTCGGGTCATGTGAGGACGAGTCTGCTCCCTCGGCTGCGGCCCGTCTCAGACAAGGGCTCGTCATGCACAAGAGGCATTGCGCAACACTTCTTGCGCATCTAGGGTCGAGCCCATGACCCCTCGCGTGCCCGACCGCCGTACCGAGCTCACCGACGCCGCCTCGCTGCGTGCTCTGGCGCACCCCACTCGGCTGCGCCTCCTCGGGCTCCTCCGCGAGCGCGGCCCGCAGACCGCCGCCCTCCTCGCCGACGTCGTCGACGAGGCCCCTGGCACCCTCAGCTACCACCTCGGCAAGCTCGCCGCGGTCGGCCTGATCGAGCAGGCCGACGCCCAGGGGCCCGACCGCCGTGAACGCTGGTGGCGGGCCACGAGCGACCTGACCGCGTGGGAGCCGGCCGACATGCTCGACGACCCCGAGCGGGCCTCCGCGTCCACCGCGTTCCAGCGCTCGATCGCGCAGGTGCTCGCCGCGCAGTACGGGCGCTACCTCGACGAGGCGCCGTCCCTCCCCCGCGAGTGGGTCGCCGCGGCCGCGCTCGGCGACCGCACCCTCCGGCTCACCGTCGACGAGCTCGCCGCCCTGCGCGACGAGCTCGAGGGGCTCACCGAGAGGTGGCTCGACGTCTCCGCCGCCCACGAGCCCGGCGACCCCGCGGTCGAGCACGTCACCTGGGCCCACCAGGCGTACCGGCGGCCCACGGCGCCGTGAGGGAGCCGAGGGTCCCGGCCGGCGCCTCGGAGCCCGCAGCGACCGACGGAGGCACCGGGGAGGTGGCGCACACCGCGCCCCACGCCCGCCCCCGCACGGCCCTGACCGCCCTCCTGGCCGCCCACGCGGTCAGCCAGACGGGCAACGTGGTCACCTCGTTCGCCGTCCCCTTCTACGTGCTCGGCACCGGCGGCAGCGGGGTCGAGGTCGGCGTGGCCGCCGTCGCCGCGACCCTCCCCGTCGTCGTCGGCGGGCCGCTGGGCGGCGTCGTCGCCGACCGCGTCGGTCACCGTCGGAGCGCCGTGGTCGCCGACGTCGTCAGCGGCGTCACGGTGCTGGCGGTGCCCGTCCTCGCCGTGACGGTCGGCCTGCCGTTCTGGGCACTGCTCGCCCTCGTCTTCGTCAGCGGCCTGTTCGACGCCCCGGGGCAGACCGCTCGCCGCGTCATGCTGCCGTCCCTCTCGACGGCGGCCGGGGTGCGCCTCGAACGGAGCGTGGGGTTCCTCGACGGCTCGGAGCGGCTGGCGAAGCTCGTCGGCGCCACGCTCGCGGGCCTGCTCGTCGCCCTGCTCGGGCCCCTCGGCACGCTCGTCGTCGACGCGGCGTCGTTCGCGGTCTCGGCGCTGCTGACGCTGCTGCTGGTGCCGCGAGCGACGGCGGGGTCACGGGCCGGCTCGTCGACGGCGGGTGCGGCAGGGCAGACGGACGCGGACCGCGCCTCCTTCTGGACCGACCTGGCGGAGGGGGCCCGGTTCGTCGCCCGCGACCGGCTGATGCGCCTCGTGGTCGCCCTGGTGCTGGTGACGAACCTGCTCGACGCCGCCCGCAGCTCGACGCTGCTGCCGATCTACGCCGACGACCGGCTGGGCGGCGCCGCCGCGCTCGGGCTGATCGTCGCGGTGATGGGCGGCTGCGCCCTCGTGGGCAGCGTGGGCTTCGGCCTGGTGGCCCACCGCGTGCCTCGTCGCGTCACGTTCGCGGTCTGCTTCGCCCTCGCGGGCGGCCCCTCGTCGGCCGCGTTCGCGCTCGACCTGCCGCTGGCGTGGCTCGTCGCGGCCACGGCGGTCTCCGGGCTGGCGGCGGGGGCGATCAACCCCATCCTGGGCGCGGTGGAGCTGGAGCGCGTGCCCGAGCACCTGAGGGCCCGGGTCTTCGGGCTGATCACGGCCGGGGCGTGGGCGGGGGTGCCGATCGGGGCACTGCTCGGGGGCGTCGCCGCCGACACGGTCGGCCTCGCCGTGGCGTTCGGCGTCGTCGCCGCCGTCTACGTCGTCGTGACGCTCTCTCCCCTGGCGGGAGGCGCGTGGCGGGAGATGGAGCGCGCCCCGGCAGCCTGTGAGTCCGCCCGCACTCCGGGCTCTGGGAGGTCGGTGTGAGGCTGCTTCCAGGGGCGGTGTTGTTCCATGGTCCCGTGACCGCATCGACCACCGCCCGAGCCAGCACGGCCGTCCGCCGTCGCGTGGCCCACCGGTGGATGCTGACCTCGGGACTCTCGGCCGCCGGCCTCGTCGGCGTCTACGTCGTGGCCGTCCTGACGCCGACCGGCCAGGCGATGGAGGACAGCATCCTCCGCTCGGTCGACGGCGACACCCTGCTGCAGTCCGGCTCGGCCCTCGACGCCATCTCGCCCTCGGCCCTGATGCTGGTCGTCGGCGTGACGATGCTCGTCGCGTTCGCGCGTCGTCGCCCCGGGGCCGCGCTCCAGGCCGGCGCCCTCGTCATCGGCGCCACGGTGACCACGCAGGTGCTCAAGATCGTCGTGCCGCGCCCCGAGCTCACGGGCGACGTGTACGCCAACAGCTTCCCGAGCGGCCACACCACGGTCGCCGTGGCCGCCATGTTCGCCGTGCTCACCGCCTTCGGCCGTCGCTCGCGGCCCGTCGTGTACGTCGTGGCGACCGCCTTCGCGGCGATCGTCGCCGAGCAGACCGTCGCCTACGGCTGGCACCGCTGCAGCGACGTGGTCGGCGCCTGCGCGGTGGCGCTGCTCTGGCTGGGCGTGGTCCGCGGCGTCGCCGCCCGCTACACGGGCGACCGTCGGGGCCGCGACGAGTCCGTCGGCACCAAGGCGCACGGGGTCACGTCGGGCGTCCTGGGCCTCGCCCTCGTCGTCTGCCTGGCCGCGTCGGGAGCGACCTGGGGCATCGGCATCGGCAGCGACATGAGCGTCACCACGTCGACCGGCGACGGGGTGCTGATGGGTGCCCGCCTCGCCGCGGCCGGGGTGGTGCTGGTCACGGGCTGGCTGGCCTGGAAGCTCGACCGCCGGCTCTGAGCCGCACCCCTTCACGACGCGCAGACCCCGCTGCGGCGCGTGCCGAGCGGGGCCTGGAGGTGCGACGAGCAGCGGTCAGCGGCGAGCGCCGCGACGACCCGAGACCGACACCCAGATCACGAGCACGACGATCGCGCCGATGATCGAGCCGATGATGCCGGCGGGCTGGAAGAAGCCGTCGGTCGGGTCGTGCTGGAAGAGCAGGAAGCCGAGCAGCCCGCCGACGAACGAGCCGACGACGCCGAGCACGATCGTGGCGACGATCGAGAGGTTCTGCTTCCCGGGGACGACGGCGCGGGCGATGAAGCCGGCGACCAGGCCGATGACGAGCAGGCTGACGATGAGACCGAGCATGGTGTTCTCCTTCTAGGGGGCGGCGACCGGCACCGTCGGTGCCGTGCTGTCGCCGTGTCACAGCAGACCACCCCTGAAGGTGTGGCGGCACACCCCTCGGGGTGGGATGGTGAGCCCATGACCACCGCGGAGCTGCCCGTCCAGACCAGCTACATCACCGTCGCCCTCGTCGACGACTACGACGTCGTGCTGACCGGCCTCGCCCACATGTTCGACCAGTACCGCGACCGCGTGACGGTCGCCGAGATCGACGCGACCACCTCGCTCTCCGACAGCGTCGACATCGTGCTCTACGACTCGTTCGCGCAGCCCGAGTCCGACCACCACGAGCTCGCGGCCCTCGTCGCGAACCCCTCCGCGCGGCGCGTCGTCGTCTACACCTGGAACTTCCACCCCGAGCTGGTGGAGTCGGCCCTCGCGCAGGGCGTGCACGGCTACCTCTCGAAGACCCTCGGGGCCCGCGAGCTCGTCGAGGCGCTCGAGGCCGTCCACCGCGGGGAGCTCGTCGTCAGCGACGTCCGGCACCGGGCCCCCAGCGCGCCGGGGCTCGACTGGCCGGGCAAGAAGGAGGGCATCACCGACCGCGAGAGCGAGATCCTCGCCCTCATCACCCAGGGCAAGAGCAACGCCGAGGTCGCCGCGCTCACGTATCTCAGCCCCAACACGGTCAAGTCGTACATCCGCTCGGTGTACCGCCGCATCGGCGCGACGAGCCGCACCCAGGCGGTGCTCTGGGGCGTGCAGAACGGGTTCACGCCCGACCACCACCGCATCGACCACTGGCTCGGCGGGCCCTGAGGCCGGCGGCGCGGCACGGGAGGGTGCGGCGCGGGAGGGCACGAGCGCGGAGCACAGCGCGGGAGGCGCGGGCCGGGCTGGTGCCCGACCCGCGCCTCCCTGAGGTGGTGCTGTCCGCTACTCGGCGGCGCGCCCCCGACGGCGGGCGACGAGCGCCCCGCCGAGCGTGAGCAGCGCGAGCGCCGCCGTGAGCCCGACGCCGAGCGCGGGGCCCGAGCCGGTCATCGCGAGGCGGCGGGCCTCGGCGCGGGCGGCGGTGTCGGTCGCGCCCGCTCCGGCTCCGGTCCCGGCACCCGCTCCGGTGCCGGCACCCGCTCCGGTCCCGGGGGCCGTGCCGCCGGGCGTGCCGGGCGTGCCGGGCGTCCCGGCGCTGGGGTCCGTGCCGCCCACGGGCGGGTCGACCGGTGCGGCGAGCACCGTGACGCCGTCGCTCGTGACCGGCTCCGAGTCGGCGAAGCCGGCCGCGCGGGCGGTGACCCGCACGCTCAGCACACGGCCCTCCGACCCGGCCGGCACGACGAAGGTCGCGCTCTCGACCGGTGCGGCGGCGCGGGTCGCGGGCTCGTCGCCGGGCGCCGCGGCCGGGGCCACGGGCTCGCCGTCGAGCAGCCACTCGGCCGTCAGCTCGGCCTCGCCCGGGTCGGCGACCGCGACGACGCGCAGCTCCGACCCGACGCGCGCCTCGCCGGTGACGACGACGGAGCCCAGCGCGACCTGGCGCGTCACGTCGACCGTGTAGGTCGTCGTGGTCGTGCCGTCGGGCGAGGTGACCGTCACCGTGGCGACGCCGTCGGTGGCCTCCGACGCCTGCTCGACGACCACGTCGGCCGTCGTGTCGGTGGCGATCGCGGAGACGAGCGGCCAGCGCTCGCCCTGCACCGTCGCCGCGTAGGCCGACGTGGCGGGGTCGAAGCCCTCGACCTCGACGCCGTCGAGGCGCAGGGTCGCGGCGGTGCTCACCGACGAGTCGGAGGCGACCGGCTCGAAGAGCTGCACCTCGCTCACGGTGAGGTGCGTGTTCGCGTAGGCGTCCATCACGACGCGGACGCCCGAGGTGGTCACCGTCGGGAACTCCGCCGTCACGACGGGGGCGCCGGCGGTCGGCACCGCGACGGGCTGCGGCGTCTCGTAGCCCGGCAGCGGCTGCCAGCTGCCGTCGGTCGCCCGCTGCTGCAGCTGGATCGTCTGGGCCCAGCTGGTGGCCGAGCCGTCCGGGTAGAACTGCACGGTCACCTGCGAGACGTCGCGGGGAGCGTCGAACGAGTACTGCAGCCAGCTCTGCGCGGGCTTGCCCGACGACACCCAGTTCGACCAGCCCTTGTCGCCCGACACCCCGTTGCGGGTGCGGTCGGCGGGGTAGCCCGACTCGGTCGACGAGGCCGAGGCCGCGACTCCCTGGTCGGGGGCGAAGTTGCGCAGGGTCGCCGTGGTGACGATCAGCGAGACCTCGGCGGGCAGCTCGCCGCCGTCGACCGTCGCCGTGCCGGCCAGCGTGACGACGCCGGGCCGGGCGAGGTCGTCGGCCGTGAGGCTCGACGAGCTCCAGGTGACGGGCACGTCGAAGGTCTGCTCCGAGGCGCCGACCCGGGCGGGCACGGTCTCGGGCAGGGCCGCGACGACCCCCTCGACCGCGCTGCCCACCGCGACGGTGAGCGACACGGGGTCGGTGACGGTCAGGCCGCCGACGTCGACGAGCGCCGTGACCGCGAACTCGCGGCCGAACACGTCGGTGGCGGTGCCGCCGACCTCGACGCGGCCGGGCGTCTGCCAGGCCGCGGCGTCGACCGCGCCCCAGACGACGCTCGCCGCGGCGCCGGAGCCCCACGAGTAGCCGGCCACGACCGTGGCGGGGAGCGCCGGAGGCACGCCCACGTCGGTCCGGAGCGCGACGGTCTGCCCGACGGCCGGCTCCAGGTCACGCACGACCCAGCGCTGGTTCGCGCCGCCGTTCGAGCCGTAGACGCCGACGCCCGCGCCCTCTGCGGACGACTGTCCGTTGACGTCCAGCGACTGCGCGACTCCCTCGCCGACCAGCGAGAAGGTCGATCCGTCGGTCGTGGTGACCCACCAGCGCGAGGCGGGGTCGCCGGCCGCGGTGGCCTCGTCGACGCTCCTCAACTCGGTGCCGCGGGAGGTCGCCGCGAGGTAGCGGCCGTCGGCGGCCCGGAGGGTGACCCGGCGCTCGTCGCCGGACTCGGTGGGCACGGTGCGGGCCGTCCAGGACTGCCGCCCCGCCGCCTCCGTCGTGGTCGCCGACGAGGTGAGGGTCGTGGCCGCACCGGTGCCGGTGCCCGTGCTGAGGGCCTTGCCGCTCTGCACGCCGACGAACTGGTAGTCGTGGCCGTCGAGCACCGCGGGGGCGACGGCGGCGACGCCGGAGACGCCGGCGACCTCGAAGGTGGTGACCGACTTCGCGGGCACCGTCAGGGTCGCGGTGCCGCGGGCGACGTCGACGGCCACCGGGGCGCCGGGGACGACGCCGGTCGACGTGACCTCGGCGCCCTCGGGCGCCTCGGTGGTCGTGTAGGGCGTGACGGCCGCGCCGTCGGCGATCGCGCCGAAGCGCGACAGGTCGAGCGTGACGGTGCGGGGGGCGTCGGTCGTGTTGCGGTGCACGAGCGTGGCGCCGTCACCGTCGGGGCGCACGGCCGCGGTGGTGTCGACGTCGTCGACGGCGACCAGGCGGTCGCCCTCCTGGATGAACTTCGTGAAGTTGCGGAGCGCGGAGAACTTGGAGTTCACCTTCACCGAGCAGGGCTCGACGGCGGTGGAGTCGCCCCCCGCGTCGGCGACGCGGCGCTCGCTCTTCCAGACCTCGACGCCGCCCTCGGTGAAGGGCACGCAGTCGAGGTCGATGAACATCGAGCCCCAGTTGAGGTCCTCGCCCTGCGGCTCCATGTTGTAGAGGTCCTCGACGGGCTGCCAGAGCACCCAGGCGTCGGGCTCGAGCTCGCGGAGGTCGTCCGCCACGCGGCCGGCCATGCCGAGGCCGTTCTCGATGTTCGACGGATCCCAGCCGTTGACCCAGCTTCCCTCGATCTCGCTCATCCAGAGCGGCGAGTCCGCCTGCTTCGCGAGGTCGCGGACGGTGAGGCGGCCGCTGGTGCCGTAGGTGTGGACGTTCATGCGCCCGACCGCGTCCCGCGCCTCCTGGGGGTAGGCCGCCCAGTTGGTCGCGAAGATGCCGGGGTTGGTCTCGTCCATCGCCGCGATCATCGCGTCGGTGGTCGTGCCGGGCTCGGCGAGCTCGGCCTGCAGGTCGGCGATCATGCGCACCTGCTGGTCGGGCGAGACGTGCATGCCCTCCTGGCGCCCGGTCGGCTGGCCGTTCCGGATCGTCGTGCCCCAGTAGTTCGTGTTCGGCTCGTTGAACGGGTCGATCGACTCGACCTCGATGCCCGAGGTCTGCTCGAGCTGCTCGGTGACCCGCGTGAGGTACGTGATGAAGTCGGCCTCGGAGGCCGTCTTCAGCTGCTGCGCCGTGGAGTTGAACCCGCCCGACACGTAGCCGCTCTCGGTCATGAAGTACGGCGCGGAGTTCGCGAACGTCTCCCAGTGCGTGATCTGGTCGTCGGCCGCGAGGCGGTCCACCCACCAGCGCTGCGTGGCGTCGGCGTCGAGGTCGTACTGCGACAGGTCGTCGGGGTCGAAGGCCTGGCGCACGGCCTCGCGGTCCGCGTACGCGGTGGAGGCGCCCCCGTAGGTGCCCTCGCTGCCGTCGGCGTCGGGCGCCCACCAGCCGTCGACCGCTCCGCCCGCGCGGAGGTAGTCGACGACGTCGGTCGCGTTGCCGCCGCCGATGTTGTACCGGGCGATGTTGAGGTCGAGCCCCTCCTCGCCGAAGACGGCCTGGTAGAGGTCCTCGCGGAGCTCCTCCGGGTAGCCGCCCGTGGCGTTGGCGAACCAGACGAGGCTGGTGCCCCAGCCCTGGAACGGGTCGCCCGCGTACCAGGGGTTCGGCGTGATGGTCACCCCCTCGGCGGTCGCCGCGGCCGCTGCGGTGTCGGCGGGCGGGAGCCCGGTGACCAGCCCCACGGCCGCGAGCGCCGTGACGCTCGCCCCCGCGAGTGCTCGTCGTACTACAGATCGTGATCGTCGCATCGTCATCGATGCAGCCCCTCTGTCGTGCTGACGGTCGCCCCTGACGGCGACCGGGCGGTCGTCGTCGACCCCCGAACGGGAGCGTACGGTGTTTGCGCAAACATCGGAAGGGGCGGCGTCCGATCTGCGCAGGCTGCACCGCCGATCGGCCAGGCCCGGGCCCCGTCACGCGCCGAGGCGCCGCTCCGGTCAGCCCTTCGCGGCGCAGGTGACCTGGTCGGCGCTCTGGCCCGAGACGGAGGAGGGCAGCTCGGCGGCCGGCAGCGGCGCGGGCGCCGCCGTGGCCGGGGCCGTGGCCGTGGGGTCGGCCGGGTCGGTCGACCCGACGGGGACGCCCGGCTGCTCCGCGGCGGGCGGTGCGGGCACCGCGGGCGCCGCGGGGTCGAGCACGGCCGACCGCCCGAGGCTGTCCTCCGCGAGCTCGATCGGCTGGCCGGCCTGGAGGGCGGCCTTGAGCACTGCCGCGGGCTCGGTGGCCTCGACGACCCGGTTCGGGTCGCTGGGGTCGTCGACGACCGGGTAGGTGACGAAGACCATCTGGTCGAGGCCGACGGTGTCGATCGCCAGGGCCATCCGCGCCAGGGTGGCGGGGTCGGCGAGGGTGTCGCTGAGGGTCATCGAGTCGAACGCGACGGTCGCGAGGCGGAGCACCGCGGCGGGGTCGGTCAGCGTGCCCGCCGACACCGTCTGCCGGGCGAGCGCCGACAGGAAGGTCTGCTGGTTGCTGACGCGGGCCAGGTCGCTCTCGTCGCCGACGCCGTGTCGCGAGCGCAGGAAGGAGCCCGCCTCGCTGCCCGTCAGCACCCGCGTGCCGGCCGGGAGGTCGAGCGCCGGGTCGACGTCGTCGTCGCGCAGCGGGGTCGCCAGGCACACCTCGACCCCGCCGACGGCGTCGGCCATGGCGACGACGCCGTCGAACTCGACCGAGCCCGCGTAGTCGACCTGCAGCCCGGTCAGCTGCCCGATGGTGGCGGCCACGCAGGCGAGGCCGTGCTCGCGTCCGCCGCGCTCGAGCGCCGTGTTGAGCATCGCCCGCGAGCTCGCCGGGGTGACGCCGCCCTCGTCGTTCGTGCAGGCCGGGATCGGCAGCAGCAGGTCGCGCGGGAAGCTGACGACGGCCATCGCCGTGTGGTCGGCGTTGATGCGCACGAGCACGGTCGAGTCGTTCTTGCCCACGCCCACGCTCGCCGCCTGGTTCGCGGCGTCCTCGTAGGCGACCCCCTGCCCCTCACGGGTGTCCGACCCGACGAGCAGCAGCGTCACCTCGCCCGACTGCGCGGTGAGGGCGGGCGGCGGCGACGAGGTCGCTCCGGGAGCGGCGAGGCTGACGGGCGGAGGCGCCCCGTCGAGCACCTGCCAGGTGGCGACGGCTGCGAGGGACGTCGCACCCGCCACGGCGACCGCCGCGACCAGGCCCACGCCGGCGGCGAGCCCGCGCCACGGGCCGCGACGGCGCAGCCGTCCGTGCCGGGCGACGCCGCGGCCGCGAGCGGCACCACTCGCGGCCGGGTCGCGGTCGTCGCCGTCGGGGTCGACGGGGTCGACGGCGTGATTGGGGTCGTCGTGCTCGACGGCGTGGTCGGGGTCGACGGGGTCGTCGTGCTCGACGGCGTGGTCGGCGTCGACGGGGTCGACGGTGTCGTCGTGCTCGTCGTGGTCGGTCCCTGCCATGTGCTCCCCCGCGCCGGCTCGTGGTCGGGCGAGCATAGCGGGGCCGCCCGCGCGGCCGCCGAGGGCGGTCTCGGCGCCGGCCGAGCGACAGGCACCCCGTCCTCGCCGGCGAACCCCGCCGCGGCAGGGTCCGCGAGCGAGGACGGGGTGCCTCCCGGGCCCGGCTCGGACAGAGACGGCGCGGCGCGGCGCGGTCCCGCTCAGAGCCCCCCGGTGCCGAGCAGCAGCCCGAGGAGGTACGTCGCCCCGGCCGCCCCGTAGCCGATCGCGAGCTGGCGCAGCGCGCGCCGGAGCGGGCTCGCCCCGGAGAGCAGCCCCACCACGGCGCCCGTGCCGAGCAGCGCGAGCCCGACGAGCACGGCGGCGACGACGACGGCGACCAGCCCCTGCAGCCCGAACAGGTACGGCAGCACGGCGATCACCGCCCCCGACGCGAAGAAGCAGAAGCTCGAGCCGGCCGCGCCGAGGGCGGTGCCGAGGGTCTCGTGCTCGACCGGGGCTGGGGCTGCGGCTGCCTCGGGGGCGCGGGAGGCGCCTCCTGCGCCCTCGGCACCGCCCGCCTCGACAGCGTCGCCGGGCAGGGCGTCGGCCGTGTCGGCCCCGTCACCCGTCGGCTCGGCCCGGCGGGTCGTCGCGACGGCCTCGCCCGGCAGCCGGAACGGCGACGTCACGGGCGTGACGGCGCGCAGCACGTCGCGCGCCCGCGCCTCCGCGTCGGCCGGCGACATGCCCCGCGCCCGGTAGACCAGCGCGAGCTCGTTCGCGTCGACGTCGAGGTCGGGCAGCACGCTCCGCGCCGCCGCGTCGGGGGTCGACGCGTCGAGCAGCTCGCGCTGCGACCGCACCGAGACGTACTCGCCGGCCCCCATCGACAGGGCCCCGGCGAGCAGGCCCGCGAGGCCGGTGGCGAGCACGACCCGGTTCGGCACCCCCGAGGCGCTGATGCCGAGCACGAGCGCGAGGTTGCTCACGAGCCCGTCGTTCGCCCCGAAGACCGCGGCCCGGAACGATCCCGAGAGGCGGTTGCGCCCGCGCTCCGCGAGCCCCCGCACGACCTCGCCGTGGATGCGCTCGTCGGCCGCCATCGCGTCGGTCGCGTCGGCGTCGGTCGCGTACGGCGACCGTGCCTCGGCGCTCTGCACGAGGGCCAGCACGAAGATCGAGCCGAAGCGGCGGGCCAGCAGGCCGAGCACGCGGGTGCGGAGGTCGGTGCGCACCGGCCGCCCGACGTCGTCGCCGAGCAGGTCGAGCCAGTGCTGCGCGTGCCGCGCCTCGGCGTCGGCGAGGGCGACGAGGATGGCGCGCTCCTCTCCGGTGCGGCGACGGGCGAGGTCGCGGTACGTGGCCTCCTCGGCGCGCTCGTCGGCGAGGTAGCGGCGCCAGCGGCGGAGGTCGCTCGTGTCGGTCATGGCCTCATCGTGCCTCCTCCAGCCCGCCCGCGCGTGCCGACCCGTGACGGAGCGCTGCTCGGACCGGCGGGAGGCGCGCCCCGCGACCTCCGGACCGGCCGCTGGGCCGGGAGGCAGGCCCGAGCGCCGGGGTGACCGGCCGACGACGCGACTAGCGTGACCGGGGTGACCCGTGCCTCCGCCGACTCCCCCGCCGGGCCCGCCGGAGCCGCCGGGCCCGCCGCGGCCGCCCCGCGCTACCTCGGGGTCGACCTCGCCTGGCGCGACTCGACGCCGGGGCGGCCCGCGAACGAGACCGGCCTCGCCGTCGTCGCGGCCGACGGCACCGTGCTCGACGCGGGCTGGGCGCGCGGCGTCGACGCCGTCGAGGAGTGGGTGCTGCGCTGGGCGACCCCCGGCTCGGTGGTCGCGATCGACGCGCCGGTCCTCGTGCCGAACGCGACCGGCATGCGCGCGAGCGAGCGCGAGGTCTCGCGGTCGTACGGCCGGTGGCACGTGGCGGCGAACGCGAGCAGCGCCTCCCTGCCCTGGCTCGGCGGTCGCGACCTCGGCGAGCGCCTCGAGCGCGCCGGCCTCGTGCTCGACGACGGCGTGCAGCCCGTGCCCGAGGGCCGAACCAGCTACTTCGAGTGCTACCCCTACACGACCCTCGTGGGGGCGGCCGAGCTCGGCTACGACGAGCGCCGGCCGCGCTACAAGCGGCCCGACACGACGCTCCCGCCGGAGGCGCGGCGCGAGGCCCGAGCAGCGGTCTGCGACGACCTTCTGCGTCGGCTGGGCACGCTCTCGGCCGCCGCCCCGGCGCTGCAGCTGCGCTCGCACCCGGTGTCGCGCCTCCTGCTCGACGAGCCGTCGCCGCTCGTCGACCGGGCCTACAAGCACCGCGAGGACCTGCTCGACGCCCTGCTCTGCGCGTGGACGGCGTCGCTGCGGGCGCAGGCCCCGGGTCGGCTGCAGGTGCTGGGGCACGCGACCGAGCCGGATGCGCGGGGACGTCGCGCCACCATCCTCACGCCCTGCCGAGACGGGCAGCGTCGGCAGCCGGCGCCGCAGCCGCTGCGGGGGCACCCGGTCGCCTCGGCAGCCGCGCCGGGCACCCCGTCCGGGCCGCGGGGCGGCGTCACCGTGCGGCCCACGACGGCGGACGACTGGCGGGAGGTGCGCGACCTCCGGCTCGAGATGCTCGCCGACACCCCGCGGGCGTTCGGCGAGACGCTGGCCGCCGCACAGCCCCTCGACGAGCAGGCCTGGCGGCTGCGGGCGGCGCGGGGCACCTCGGCGACCGGGGTCTTCCTGGCCGCGGTCGACGAGGCCGACGGCCGCTGGCTCGGCACCATGGGCGGGTACCTGCCCGAGCCCGGGCACCCCGTGCTCGTCGGCGTCTACGTCACGCCGACGTCGCGGGGCGCCGCCGCCGGGGTGGCCGACGCGCTGCTCGACGGCGTCGTCGAGTGGGCGAGGGGGCACGGCGACGCGTTGTTCCTCCAGGTGCACGAGGCCAACGACCGGGCGATCGCGTTCTACCGTCGCCGAGGCTTCGCCCCGACCGGCGCGACCTCGCCCTACCCCCTCGACCCGACCGCCCTCGAGCGGGAGCTGCGCCTGCCGCTACAGTGAGCCCGACGACGCCCGGCGCGGGCGTCGCGCCAGCCGGACCGGGGGACCACGATGGCCGAGAGCAGCTACGACTACTTCTTCAGCGGGCCGCACGACGCGGCCAGGCACCTGATCGACTCGACGGTCCAGGCCCAGGGCTTCGCCCTCGAGGCGATGCCGAACGGCACGACCAAGGCCGTCCGCGGCAACCTCGCCACGACGCTGCTGTTCGGCGGGCTGGCCGGCAAGGGGTTCCACGTCACGCTCTGGCTCGCCTACTTCGTCGACGACCAGGGCCGGCTCGTCGCCCGCATCTCGCGCGACCTCGGGACGGCCGCCGTCAAGGGCGGCGCGATCGGCGCCTCCAAGGCGCACTCGGCCTTCGTCGACGTCGCCACCGCGCTCGGCCACGCCGCCGCGGCGAGCGCCGGCCACGTCGAGGGCGGCGCGCCGCAGCGCTGACGGACGGCGCGTCGTCGGCCCCGCGCCGGGCCGGACGCGACACCGCACCGGGCCTGACGACCCGACGTCAGCGCGGGGCCAGCGTCACCCGACGTCGCCGTCGACGTACAGCCAGCGGCGGCCGTCCGGGCCGCCCACGTCGCCCGGCACCTGCTCACGGACGAACCGGCTGACCTCGTGCAGCACCCCGGCGCCGTCGGCCGAGCGGTGGTGCGCCGCGAACTCGACCACGCCGTCGTCGTCGAACGGGCCCCCGGCGCGGGTGCCGAGCACGTCGAGCCGGTACCACCGGGTGCCGGGGTCGAGCTCGAGGTCGCCCGGCCGGGTCGAGGGGTGCCAGGTCGCGAGCAGCCACGCCTCGTCGTGCAGGGCGAACGCGGTGAAGCGGCTGCGCATGAGGCGCTCGGCGGTCGGGGCGGGCCGCTCGCCGCGGAGCAGTGGCCCGCAGCAGGCCCCGAAGGTCTCGCCGCTCAGGCAGGGGCAGCGGGTGGCGTCGTCCATGGCGACCATCCTGCCGCGTCGGCGGCCACCCGACCGCGGCTCGACCGCGGCCCGACCCGCGCCTCCCCCGTCCCGGGGCTCCCCGAACTGGGCGTCGCCCGGGAGCCCGCTGTGCTGCCACGCTGGGCGCATGTTCCCCGACGACCGTGCCGCCCGCCCCGTGCACGAGCCCGCGCTCGTGTTCGCGCACGTGCGCGCCCGGCTCGACGGCGCCGCGGCCCTCGACGGCGACCGCACCCGGGCGGGGGCGCTCGCCCGTCGCGCGCACCTGCCCCGGCTCTCCGCGGCGAGGACGGCCCGTACCCTGGCCGCGAACGGCTTCCGCACCGACGCCGGCGACCTCGTGCTCGCCGCCGACCTCAAACGCGACGGCACCGTGCTGACCGACTTCACCGGCACGATCCTGCTCGAGTCCCTCTCGCTCGGCCGCCGCTTCTACGGCCTCTGGGTCGAGCCGACCGCGCCGACCCCCGACCAGTGGGCGAGCGTCACCGGCATGTTCGACCGCCTCGGCCGCCTGCTCGACGCGCGGCTCTGCCCTGTCGACGAGCTCAGCTCCTAGCCACGCCCCGTAGCGCGCGCAGCACGCACGCCCCGCCCGCAGCACGCCCCCGGCAGTACGCTCCCCCCATGTACGCCCTGCCCGCGGGAGCGCTCCGCCTCGTCCACCTCAGCGACACCCACCTCTCCGGCGACGGCAGCCTGCACCAGGGGGTCGTCGACACGACCGCGGCGCTCGACCGCGTCCTCGCCGAGGCCGACCGGGTCGAGGGGGTGCGGCTGCTCGTGGGCTCGGGCGACCTGTCGGACGACGGCACCCGCGACTCCTACGCCCTGCTGCGCGGGCGCCTCGAGACGTGGGCGGGCCGTCGTGACGCCGCGGTCGTGCTGGCCCCGGGCAACCACGACGTGCGCGAGGGCTTCGGCGCCGTGCTCGGCGACGGGCACGGCGGGCCGGCGCCCGACTCCGTCGAGGTGCCGATCGACGGGGTGACCGACCTCGACGGGTGGCGCGTGGTGACGCTCGACAGCTCGGTGCCGCGGGCGGGCTGGGGCTCGCTCCGCCCCGAGCAGCTCGACTGGCTCGGCGAGCTGCTGGCGACGCCGGCCGAGCGCGGCACGGTGCTCGTGCTGCACCACCCGCCCGTGCCCGCACCGACGACGCTGCACGAGTCGCTGGCGCTGCAGGCCCCGGAGGCGCTGGGCGCGGTGATCGAGGGAACGGACGTCCGCGTCGTCCTGGCCGGGCACTACCACCACCACGTCGTCGGCTCGCTGGCCGGGGTGCCCGTGCTCGTGGCGCCGGGCGTGACGAACGAGACCGACGTCGCGGCGCCCCACGGGACCGAGCGGGCGGTGCGGGGCTCGGCCTTCCTCGTCGTCGACGTGCTCGCCGAGGGCCCGGTGCGCTCGACCGTGGTGCGGGCGCACGCTCGCGGCGACGGCGAGGAGGTCTTCGTGCTCGACGAGGAGGCGGTGCGCCGCATCGCCGCGGAGGCCGGCCCGGCCGCTCCGCCGCGCTGAGCACCCGTGCGCCGGCCCGCGCGGCGGCGCACCCCCGCCCGCGCCGCGCCCAGGCGCCCCGGCGTACGCTCGACGCAGCACCCGGGGGCCGTCGTCGCCCCCGCCCCGAGCAGGAAGAGAGCCCGCATGCGCGTGGTCGTCGTCGGAGCCACGGGCAACCTGGGCACCGCCCTGCTGACCCGGCTCCAGGCCGAGCCCGAGGTGACCGAGCTCGCGGGCGTCGCCCGCCGGGCGCCCCGCACCGCCTCGCCGCCCTACGGGGGCGTCGCCTGGTTCTCGATCGACGTCGGCGACGACGTCGCGGTGGCGCAGCTCGCGCACGCCTTCGAGGGCGCCGACGCCGTCGTCCACCTGGGGTGGGCCCTGCAGCCCAGCCACGACCGTGACGGCATGTGGCGCACCAACGTGACCGGCACCTCCCACGTCCTCGCCGCGGCGGTGCGCGCCGGCGTGCCGCACGTGCTCGCGGCCTCGTCGGTCGGCGCCTACAGCCGCGGCCCCAAGCGCCGTCGCGTCGACGAGACCTACCGCACGAAGGGCGTGCGCCGCTCGAGCTACTCCCGGCAGAAGGCCGCCAACGAGCGTGCGTTCGACGACTTCGAGCGCGAGCACCCCGAGGTGACCCTCACCCGCATGCGCCCCGGCCTGGTCTTCCAGCCGGCCGCCGCGAGCGAGATCGTCGGCCTCTTCCTCGGCCGCTGGGTGCCCACGCGCTGGATGCAGCGCCACCGCCTCCCGTTCCTGCCCGTCGCCCCGCGCTTCGTGTCGCAGGTCGTCCACGCCGACGACGTCGCCGACGGGTTCTGGCGAGCGATCGACAGGCAGGCCGGAGGCGCGTTCAACCTGGCCGCGGAGCCGGTGGTCACCCCGGAGCACGTCGCCGAGGCCTTCGGCACGCGCCTGCTGCCCGTGCCGTACCGGGCGATGCGGGCCCTCGTGTCGATCACGTGGCTGCTGCGCCTGCAGCCCACGGAGCCGGGCTGGCTCGACATCGCGGCGAAGATCCCGGTCATGTCGACCGACCGTGCGCGCCGCGTGCTCGGCTGGGCGCCGCGGCACAGCTCCGACGCGACGCTCCGCGAGTTCGCCCGCGCGGTCGCCTTCCGCGACTCGCACGACGGCTCGCACCCGCTCAGCGGCTGACGGCGTCGACAGCGGCTGGCGGCTGCTGGTGGCCGCGGCGGCTGGCTGGGCACCACCCGGGCGCCCACGGGCGACCGCGGCGTAGCGTCACGGCATGACCAACGACGATCACTCCAAGGGCCTCGACGAGGCGACCGAGACCACCGACGACCCGACGTTCGACAGCCCGCGCAGCGACGGCACGATCCGCGAGATGCAGTCGACCGAGCCGGGCGACTCGCCGGCGATGGACGACGACGAGATCGACTCCGACGCCGTGAAGACCCTGCCGGGCACCGGCGGACCGGACGACGTGGGCGAGATCGAGGTCGATCCCTCCGAGCTCAACCTGTCGGGGGACTCGATCCCGGGGCACCCGAAGCCCGAGTAGGCCGCTGCCAGGCCGGCGTGGCCTGGTGGTCGCGCTGGCCGCGGCACCGCCGCCTGGCCCTGGCCCTGGCCCCGGCTCGTGGTGGTCCCCCACAGGAGACGCCCCTGCGTGTGAAGCTCCGCACCCTGTGGGGAACCACGAGCCGGCCTAGGCGGGCACAGCCCACGGTACGGCGTCGAACTGGGAGCCACCAGGGGTTGCGTACCCCAGAAAAAGCTGATCAGCACCCTTTTTTAGCTAGACGGCCTAACGAGGCTGTCTAGCGACCCGTCGGGGTTGCCGTCGGACAGGTGCTCGTCGTGCGGCTCCGGGAGGTCCTGGCCCGACCCGACCCGCGACTCCTATGCTGACGACGTGACCGACTCCCCCGCCTCCGCGCCCGTCCTCGTGCTGATCGACAAGGCCACGGCGGGGGGACCGCCCCTGGCCGAGGGCGAGACGGGCTGGCACGTCGTCGACGCGCACGATCCCGTCATCGACGTCGCCGACCTCGGCGTGACGCGGGGCGACGGCGTCTTCGAGGGGCTCGGAGTCGCCGACGGCGCGATCCAGGCGCTCGAGCCGCACCTGCGGCGTCTCGCCCGGTCCGCCGCGATGCTCGACCTGCCCGAGCTCGACCTCGACGTGGTCCGCGAGGCCTGCCTGGCCTCGGCGCGGCTGCACGCGCCCGCGCCGTTCCTCCTGCAGAAGCTCGTGGTCACCCGCGGCGTCGAGGGCGGCGACGGCACGCCCACCGCATGGGTGCGCACCGACTCGATGCCCGACCACTCGCACGAGCGCCGCGACGGCATCGCCGTGGTCGCGCTCGACCGCGGCTACCGCCACGACGTCGCGCAGACCTCGCCCTGGCTGCTGCAGGGCGCCAAGACGCTCTCGTACGCCGTCAACAAGAGCGTGCTGCGCGAGGCCGCCCGCCG
The DNA here is from genome assembly GCF_014842245.1 of Frigoribacterium sp. CFBP 13707. Lineage (NCBI taxonomy): Bacteria > Bacillati > Actinomycetota > Actinomycetes > Micrococcales > Microbacteriaceae > Frigoribacterium > Frigoribacterium sp. CFBP 13707. The sequence goes on along the minus strand of NZ_JACYVL010000008.1, from coordinate 52,692 downwards.
CGGGGCCGACGACGTGATCTTCGTCAGCAGCGACGGCTACGCGCTCGAGGGCCCCTCGGCGTCGCTGATCGCGCGCTTCGGAGACCGGTTCGTCACGCCGAGCACCGACCAGGGCATCCTCGAGGGCACGACGCAGGCCGCGGTCTTCGAGACGCTCGAGGCCCTCGGCCACGAGACGGCGTACGAGCTGCTGCCGATGGAGAGCGCCCGCGCGGCCGACGCCCTCTGGCTCGCGTCGAGCGGTCGGCAGATCTCGCCGATCTCGTCGCTCGACGGCGTCCCCGTCGCGTTCGACCGCGACTTCTCGCAGGACCTCGCCGACGCCATGGAGGCGCGGCGCGACTAGCGGCGCCGTGCGGCGCGGCGGCCGAGGAGGAGGCCGAGGAGGAGGCCGAGCGCGACCATGCCGATCGCGAGGACGAAGTGCAGCCAGTCGTCGGCCGAGTTCAGCGGCACGAAGTTGGCCTGGCTCTCCTTGTCGATGACGAGGCCGTAGATCCAGAGCACGGCGTAGACGACGCCGCCCACGATCAGGTACAGGCGGGCGCTGCGCACGGCGCGGGCCAGGGCGACGCCGAGCACGCCGAAGAGCAGGTGCACGACGTTGTGCAGCACCGAGACCTGGAAGACCCCGAGCAGCAGGGCTCCCGAGCCGTGGCCGGCGCCGTGCAGCTCGCCGACGTTCGTCGTGAGGCCGGGGATGAACCCGGCCAGCCCCACGACGAGGAAGACGACGCCGACGACGAGCGAGGCCTTCTGCACGGGGGTCTCGGCGAAGCGGTGACGGGCGGTGGTGGTCCGAGCTGAGGTGCTCATGGGGACCTCCTTCGTGGTGGGCCCTGGTGGTCGGTCCCGTCCCATGAAGGCCGCCCGGCTCGGCGGTGTCCGGGCCTTGACAGGGGCGCGGAGCACGGGGCACGCGCGGGCGGGCGAGCGGACGGACGAGCCCGGGGAGGGTCCGGCCTGAGGCCGACGTGCGGCCCCGGCGAGGCCCCGCGAGGGTGCCGGGTGTCCTGGCGGGGTACACCGGTATCCACGAAGCGAACGTTCATGGCGCTAACTAGTTTCTCTAGACATCTGCGTGCCACACTCGTCTCGACGCCGATTCACGGCGGCGTCACCAGCCCCGAGTTCCCCTCTAGGCGTTCGCAGGACCGCCAGGAATGAGATGAACATGACCACCCCGCTGCACCCCTCCGCCCGCCAGCTCGCCGGCCTCACGGCCGAGCAGCTCGTCCGCCACGTCCGGTCGCGCGTCGACGTCACGAGCGACAGCTCCTACCTCCGCGACGAGCGCGTGCCCGCCGCCCGCATCCACCCCTACCCCAAGCGTCGCCGCCTGTCGTCGGAGCCGACGACCGTGCACGTCGACGCTGCCCCCGCAGCGGTCGCCGAGCCGACCTACGCGGACTTCCTGCGGCTCGAGACGTCGCGCCAGCTCGCGACCGCGTAGCGGGCCGCCGCACCGCACGACGGAGGGCGGGTGCCCGTCGCCGGGTCGATCTCGATCGACCACGGTGACGGGCACCCGCCCTTCGTCGTGCCCCCGCCGACGACGCGGGGGGCGGGAGCGGAGGCGGGGGCACGGCCACCGGGGTCTCCCCCGGGTGGCCGGCCCGCGCCTCCGGCAGGCCCCCTAGGAGGCGCGGCTCCGCAGCAGCGTGAAGCTCGCGTCGCGCACGAGCAGCGTGGTCACCGGGCCCTCGACCACCTGGTCGGGGTCGCTCGAGCTGGCCAGCTCCCACTCGCCGTGGGGCGCCTCGGGCACCTGGAACTCGACGACGCTCGTCGAGCCGTTGGTGAGGAAGGCGAAGGCGTCGGCGTCCTTGTGCGTCAGCACGAACGTGATCGCCTTGTTCTCGCCCTGCTGCCAGTCGCCGCTCGAGAACGAGTGGTCGTCGGCCCGGCGCACCTGCACGTGGTCGTCGCTCTCGACCTCGGGGGCGTAGCGGAACCAGTCGGGGCGCAGCGCGGCGTTCTCGCGACGGAGCGTGATCAGCTCGCGCGTGAACTCGAGCAGCTCGAGGTCAGCCTGCTCCCAGTCGAACCACGAGATCTCGCTGTCCTGGCAGTAGGCGTTGTTGTTGCCGCCCTGGCTGCGCGCGATCTCGTCGCCGCCGAGGATCATCGGCACGCCCGCGCTGACGAGCAGCGTGCCCAGGAAGTTACGGCGCTGACGGTCGCGGTACGCGTTGACGGCGCCGTCGTCGGTCGGGCCCTCGATGCCGCCGTTGAACGACTTGTTGTCGCTCTCGCCGTCCTGGTTGTCCTCGCCGTTGGCCTCGTTGTGCTTCTCCTGGTACATCGTCAGGTCGGCGAGGGTGAACCCGTCGTGGGCCGTGACGAAGTTGACGCTGGAGAGCGGCGAGCGCCGCGAGTCCTCGTAGACGTCGGGGCTGCCGAGCACGCGGTCGGAGAAGGTCGACAGCACGCCGGGCTCGCCGTTCCAGAACTCGCGGACGTCGTCGCGGAACTTGCCGTTCCACTCCGACCAGTCGGCCGGGAAGCCGCCGACCTGGTAGCCCGCGGTGTCCCAGGGCTCGGCGATCATCTTGACGCTCTTCAGCACCGGGTCCTGGTGGATGAGCGTGAGGAAGGCGCTGTGCTCGCTCGCCTCGCCGCCCTGGCGGGTCAGCGTGGTGGCGAGGTCGAAGCGGAAGCCGTCGACGTGCATCTCGGTCACCCAGTAGCGGAGGCTGTCCATGATGAGGGCGAGCGCGGCGGGGTGGCTGACGTTGAGGCTGTTGCCGGTGCCGGTGGTGTCGAAGTAGGCCGACTCCTCGCCCTCGACGAGACGGTAGAAGGCCGCGTTGTCGATGCCCTTGAACGACAGGGTCGGGCCCATGTGGTTGCCCTCGGCGGTGTGGTTGTAGACGACGTCCATCCACACCTCGAGGCCGGCCTCGTGGAAGGCCTTGACCATGGCCTTGAACTCGGCGACCTGGCCGCCGCGGGTGCCGGCGGCCTTCGAGGCGTACTCGTCGTGCGGGGCGAAGAAGCCGATGGAGTTGTAGCCCCAGTAGTTGCGGAGGCCCTTCTCCTCGAGGTGGCTGTCCTGCACGAACTGGTGCGTCGGCAGCAGCTCGACGGCGGTGACGCCGAGGTCGGTGAAGTACTTGATCGCGGCGGGGTGCGCGAGGCCCGCGTACGTGCCGCGGATCTCCTCCGGCACCTCGGGGTGCTGGCGCGTGAAGCCCTTCACGTGCACCTCGTAGACGACCGTCTCCTCGAGGGGCGTGAGCGGGCGCTCGTCGTCGCCCCAGTCGAAGCTGCGGTCGGCGATGACGCTGCGCGGCATGGCGGGGGCGGAGTCGGTGGTGTCCATCGTCTCGGGGTCGTCCATGTCGTGGCCGAAGACGGCCTGGCCCCAGTCGAAGGTGCCGTCGAGGGCGGTGGCCCACGGGTCGAGCAGCAGCTTGTGCTCGTTGTGGCGGAGGCCCGCGGCAGGGTCCCAGGGGCCTGCGACACGGAAGCCGTAGCGGCTGCCGACCCGCGCCTCCGGCACGACCGTGTGGAACACGTGGCCGGTGCGCTCGACGAGCTCGGTGCGGTGCTCGGCACCGGGGGTGCCGTCGGCCGCGTCGTCGTCGAACAGGCAGAACCAGATGTGGTCGGCGGTCTCGGAGTACACGGCGACGTGGGCGCCGCCGCCGTCGAGGGGCGTGACGCCGAGGGGGTAGGGCTTGGAGCGAGATGCGGTCATCACTCAGATGTACAGGAGCGCGGGAGGCGCGGGCCAAGCTGAGCGGTCCGCTCGCCCCCGTACCCCTCCCCCCGCCCCCTCAAACCCGCCCCGCGCCCCGTTCCGCCGGACCCGCCCCGCGCCTCCCTCCTCCCCGCCCCTCCCCGCCCGGGCCTGCTTCTCCCCCCTCTCCCCTCCCCCAACACCACCGACTGATCAAAGAACCACGGAAAACGGTGGTTCTTTGATCAGTCGGTGGTTCAGACGACCACGAGAAGCACGCCCTCCCCAACGTCTGCCGCCACGTCGGCCTGCACAGGTCGCAGTCTTGACGCCGCCACGAGGCCGCCGAGGGCTCATCCTCCCGAGATGACGACTCTCGAGCTCTCCGACTGGCTGACCTCCCCCATCCTGTGGTCAGCGACGCATGGTTCGCAGTCGCGCGAGTCGCTCGTTCTCAGGAGGCGAGCCGCGAGTGGCGAACTCGTCCGCATCCGGCGGGGTGCCTACGTCACGGCCGTGGAATGGCAGGCCGCAGGCTCCCGAGGTCGACACCTGCTCCGCATCCGCGCGGTCACGGCTGCACTCGCCTCGACCTGCGTCGTCTCTCATCAGAGCGCGGTCGCCGCTCACGGCCTGCCGTCGGTCTCCGACGCCGTCGGCCGCGTCCAGGTCACCGATCCCCGCCGCCTCACCCCCCAGACCACTGCGGGGATCCTCCGCCGACCCGGCCAGGTACCGCCGAGCGAGGTCGTCGAGTTGGGTCCGCTCAGGGTCACGTCGCTGCGGCGGACGGCAGCCGACATGTGCGTCACGGGAAGCTTCGCCGATGCTGTCCTCTGCGTCGACGCCGTGCTCAGGCGGCTCGTCATGCCCCGAGCACATCGTCGCGATGCCGACGTCCCGGCGCTCATCGACACGATCGTCGGGGACCTCTGCCGTGATCTTCCCCCCGCATCGTCCCGGAGCGGCAAAGCAGCCCGACGCGCCTTGTCCTTCGCCTCGCCCTGGGCGGAGAACGGAGGGGAGTCACTGGTGCGCATCGCCCTGTACGAGCTAGGAGCGCCGCTTCCGCAGTTGCAGGTGACGTTCTCCGATCAGCACGGGTTCATCGGCCGGTGCGACTTCTTCTTCGCGCTGCTCGGCGTCGTGCTCGAGTTCGACGGCCTCGACAAGTACGTCGACCCAGAGATGTTGGCCGGGAAGACCACTCGACAAGCCGTCCGGGCGGAGAAGCGCAGAGATGACCGTCTGTCATCGCTCCCCGAGGTCCGACGAGTCGTGCACTGCGACTACGGCGACATCGTCGAGCCGTTCCGTCTCGCTGAGAAGCTGCGCGCGGCGGGCGTTCCCCTGGATCCTCGCCGGGTCTCCGCCGCGTCCGAGCTCGCGAAGCAGCGCTTCAGCGCGCGATGAGCGAGGCTGCGGCCCCGAGCCGAGCCGCAACGCGAACCACCGACTGATCAAAGAACCACGCTTTGTCGTGGTTGTTTGATCAGTCGGTGGTTCTGCCAGCTGAAGGCGCGGGGCGGGGGCGGAGAGCGGCGGCGCGGCGGCGGCGGCGGGCTAGCTGACGTGCACGTCGGGGCGGCGGGAGCGGTTCGGCTCGGCGCGGCGGAGCACCTCGCGCGTCACCGGGGCGACCTCGCCGGCGCCCGTGACCAGGAACCGGCCCATGTTCGACAGCGGCCCGCCCTCGGTCCACTCGAAGTAGATGTCGGGCGCGACCCCGGTCTCGTCCCGGATCGCCAGCAGCACCGAGGCGAGCGTGTTCGGCACCGCGCCGCTCGTCACCCGCAGCACCCGGTAGCCGTGCACGACGTGGCCGGTGACGACGAGGTCCTCCTCGAAGTTCGACGAGTCGCCCGGGTGCACCTCGACGAAGATCACGGGCGCCCGCTGCGGGATCCCGCTGTAGCGCCGCTCCGCGGTCAGCTTCTTCTTGTAGATCTCGGCGACCTCGCGACCGGGCTCGTGCGCGATGAGCCGGATCGAGCCGTACTCGTCGGCGTCCTCCCGCACGTACCCCAGGGCCGTGTCGTCGAAGGTGATCGACGTCGCCCGCAGCTGGAACGACCGACGCACCCGCGAGATGAGCGAGACGGCCATGATCCCCACGATGAAGATCGCGGCGATCCGCACGCCGTCGGGCCGCTCGACCACGTTGACGATCGTCGTGTAGACGAAGACGAGCGCGATGGCCCCGAAGCCGATCGTGCGCTTGCGCTGCCGGGCCCGACGGGCCGAGAGCGTGACCGCGACGGAGGCGCTGGTGATCAACACGAGCACGCCCGTCGCGTAGGCCCCGCCCTGGGCGTCGACGTCCGCGTCGAACACGATGGTGATGACGAACGCGATCACCGTGAAGACCAGGACGAGCGGCCGGACGGCCCGGGCCCACTGCGGAGCCATGCCGTACCGGGGCAGGTAGCGCGGCACCAGGTTCAGCAGCCCGGCCATGGCGGAGGCGCCGGCGAACCAGAGGATGCAGATGGTGCTGACGTCGTAGAGCGTGCCGAAGCCGTTGCCGAGGTACTCGTGCGCCAGGTACGCCAGGGCCCGGCCGTTCGCCGACCCTCCCGACTGGAACTCCTCCTGCGGGATCAGCAGCGTCGTGACGAAGCTCGACAGGATGAGGAAGGAGCTCATGATCAAGGCGGCCGTGGTCAGCAGTCGCCGGGCGCCGCGGATGCGCCCGGTGGGCCGCTCGTCCGTGTCGTCGGGGTCGCCGGTGATCTGCGGCATGACCGCGACGCCGGTCTCGAAGCCCGAGAGCCCGAGCGCGAGCTTCGGGAAGACGATCAGCGCGATGCCGACCATCACGACCGGGTTGCCGTGCTGCGCCGTGAGCGCCTGCCACCAGTTGCCGATCACGACCGTGTTCTCGGCCACGTGGAAGATCGACACGGCGATCACGACGAGGTTCAGCACCAGGAAGACGCCGACCAGCACGACGGCGATGCCGATCGCCTCCTTGAACCCGCGGAGGAAGACCGCCGCGAGGAGGGCGACCAGGAAGAGCGTGATCGGCACCTCGGCTCCGTGGAACCACTCGGGCGTGAAGGGGTTCTCGACCGCGTGCGCCGTGGCGTCGGCCGCCGACAGCGTGATGGTGATCATGAAGTCGGTGGCCGCGAAGCCGAGCAGCACGAGCACGAACAGCTTGCCGCCCCACCAGGGCAGCAGGCGTTCGAGCATCGCGATCGAGCCCTCGCCGCGCGGGCTCTCGCGGGCGACGCGACGGTAGACGGGCAGCGCGCCGAGCAGCGTCAGCACCACGAGCACGATCGTGGCGAGCGGCGACAGGAGGCCCGCCGCGACGGCGGCGATGGCCGGCTGGTAGCCGAGGGTCGAGAAGTAGTCGACGCCGGTGAGGCACATGACGCGCCACCACGAGTGGGTCTTCTCCACCTTCTCGGCGTGCGGGCCCTGGTGGGCGCCGGAGTTCTCGGTCAGGCCGTCGAGCAGCCAGTTCCGGAGGCGCGCGCCGGCCACCGGGGTCGGCTGCGGTTCCAGCGCATCGGCGTCCCTGCCGGACTTCTCGGAGACTGTGGACACGGTCGGACCTCTCGCTCGCGCGGCCTCGGGACGGCGCGCGCACACAACGCTAAGCCCCGGTGGTGCGCCGGGAGCCGAGCGGGCGTGAGGATCGCGTTAGGACTCGGGGCGGGCCTCCCCCGCGGGGGTCTCGTCGGGCAGGAAGCGGTAGCCCATGCCGAGCTCGGTCACGAGGTAGCGCGGAGTCGCCGGCACGGGCTCCAGCTTCTTGCGCAGCTGCGCGAAGTAGAGGCGGAGGTACCCGGTGTCCTTCGCGTGGAACGGCCCCCACACCTGCGTCAGCAGGGTCTCGCGGGTGACGAGCTTGCCCGGGCTCTGCAGCAGCAGCTCGAGCACGCGCCACTCGGTCGGGGTGAGCCGCACCGTCTCGCCGCCCCGGGTGACGGTGGTCGACGAGAGGTCGACCCGCACGTCGCCGAAGGCCACGACGGGGGCGTCGTCGTCGCCGGGAGCGAGCCGCCGCGTGAGCGCCCGGAGCCGCGCCAGCAGCTCCTCCATCGCGAACGGCTTCGTCACGTAGTCGTCGGCTCCCGCGTCGAGCGCCTCGACCTTGTCGGCCGCGTCGGTGCGACCCGAGACCACGAGGATCGGCACGGTCGACCAGCCGCGGATGCCCGCGATCACCTCGACCCCGTCGAGCCGGGGCATGCCGAGGTCGAGCATCACCAGGTCGGGGCGGTGCGCGACGATCGCGTCGAGCGCCTCGCGGCCGTCGGCCGCGGTGTGGATCTCGTACCCCCGGGCCCCCAGGGTCACCTTGAGCGCCCGCAGGATCTGCGGGTCGTCGTCGGCGATCAGTATCTTCACGGCTCCTCCTCGCCGACCGTACCCGACGCCCGAGCCGCGGCGAGGGCCACCGGCGTAGGGATCCCGTCAGGATCGCCGGGGCCGTCGCCGTCCGGCAGCGAGACGACCATCGTCAGACCGCCGCCCGGGGTGTCGTCGAGGGTGAGCGTGCCCGACATCGCCTCGGTGAAGCCCTTGCTGAGCGCGAGCCCGAGGCCGAGGCCGGTCGCGTTGTCGGTGTCGCCGAGCCGCTGGAACGCCGTCATGATCTCGCCGCGCCGCTCGGGAGGGATGCCCGGCCCCCGGTCGACGACCCGCACCTCCACCCGGTCGGCGAAGCCGCTCGTCGAGATGCGCACCCGCTGCCCCTCCGGCGAGAACCGCAGGGCGTTGTCGAGCAGGTTGACCAGGACCCGCTGCAGCAGCACGCGGTCGGCCCGCACGGGCGGCACGGAAGCCCGCAGGGCGAGCTCGACGTCGGCGGGGCCGAGCCCGAGCTCGTCGAGCGCCCCGAGCACGACCTCGTCGACGTCGACGTCGTCGGTCGAGACGGCGAGGGCGCCGGCCTGCACGCGGCTCACGTCGAGCAGGTTGGTCACGAGGGTGGCGAGCGACTCGAGGCTCTCGTACGCGGTCGAGAGCAGCTCGTCGCGGTCGGCGTCGCTCCAGTCGACGTCGGCCTGGCGCAGCCCGCTGATCGACGCCGTCGCCGCGGCCAGCGGGCGTCGGAGGTCGTGCCCCACGGCGGCGAGCAGGGCGCTCCGCATGCGGTCGACCTCGGCGAGCGGCGCCACCTGGCCGGCCTCGCGGCTCAGGGCGGAGTGCTCGAGCGCCGCCTCGACCTGCGCCGCGACCACCACGAGGAGGCGGCGGTCGGCGGCCTGGAGCCCGCCGCCGGTCAGCTCGAGGGCCGCCCCCGAGCCCGCGGGCAGCGTCGCGATCGAGTCGGAGTCGAGGGGCGGACCAGAGCGCTGGTCGGGGCGCGGAGCCGCCCCGACGACCCCGCCGCCCGGGGCGACGGAGGACGCGAGCTCGACGTCGCCCTGCAGGACCCGCACCCGCGTCAGCCCCAGCGCCTCCCGCGTGCGCTCGACGAGCGCCTGCACGGCGTCCTGCCCGCGCAGCACGCTGCCCGAGACGGTGGCGAGCAGCTCGGTCTCGGCCAGGGCCCGCGCCGCCGCCCGGCTGCGCCGGGCCGCCTGGTCGACGACCCAGCTGACGAGCGCGGCGTTGACGACGTAGAGCACCAGCGCGAGGAAGTGCAGGGGCTCGGCGATCGTCAGTTCGTAGACGGGTGCGATGAAGAGGAGGTCGAGCGCCACGCCCGAGAGCAGGGCCGCGACGAGCGCGGGCCAGAGGCCCCCGACGACGGCCACCACGATGACGAGCAGCTGGAAGAGCAGCACGTCGCCCGCGATGCCGTCCTCGCTGCGGTGCCCGACCAGCAGCCACGCCAGCAGCGGGCCGCCGAGCAGCGTGAGGGCGAAGCCGGCGAGGACGCGCCCGCGCGACAGGGCACCGCCGATGCGCGGCAGCGCCCAGCCCCGCCCCGCCGAGCCGTGGTTGACGATGTGCACGTCGATCTGGCCGGACTCGCGGATGACCGTGGCGCCGATGCCCTGGCCCGTGAGCGCCGTCGCGAGGCGCCCCCGCCGGCTGACGCCGATGACCAGCTGCGACGCGTTCGTGCCGCGGGCGAACTCGACGAGGGCCCGGGGCACGTCGTCGCCGACGACCTGGTGGTAGGTGCCGCCGAGCTTCTCGACGAGGGCGCGCTGCGCCGCGAGCGCTCCCGGCACGCCCTGCCGCAGGCCGTCCTGGCTGCTGACGTGCACGGCGATGAGCTCTCCCCCGGCCGACCGCGCGGCGATGCGGGCCGCCCGCCGCACGAGCGTCTCGCCCTCGGCACCGCCGGTGAGCGCGACGACGACCCTCTCTCGCGCCTCCCACGGGCTGTCGATGCCGTGCTCGACCCGGTAGGCCTTCAGGGCGCTGTCGACCTCATCGGCGAGCCAGAGCAGCGCCAGCTCGCGGAGGGCGGTGAGGTTGCCGAGCCGGAAGTAGTTCGAGAGGGCGGCGTCGACGCGCGAGGCGGGGTAGACGTCGCCCGCCGCCAGGCGGTCGCGCAGCGCCTGGGGCGCGAGGTCGACCACCTCGAGCTGGTCGGCCGACCGGAGGACGGCGTCGGGCACGGTCTCCCGCTGCACCGTGCCGGTGATCTGCTCGACGACGTCGTTGAGCGACTCGATGTGCTGCACGTTGACGGTCGAGATCACGGAGATGCCGGCGTCGAGCAGCACCTGCACGTCACGCCAGCGCTTGTCGTGCGTGCCGCCCGGGGCGTTCGTGTGGGCGAGCTCGTCGACGAGCGCGAGCTGGGGCCGACGGGCGAGCACGCCCTCGAGGTCCATCTCGTCGAGCTCGACGCCGCGGTGCTCGACGACGCGGCGCGGGACGACCTCGAGGTCGCCGAGCACCGAGGCCGTCGCGGCGCGGCCGTGCGTCTCGACGACCGCGACGACGACGTCCTTGCCCTCGTCGCGCAGCCGACGCCCCTCCTCGAGCATCGTGTAGGTCTTGCCCACCCCCGGTGCCGCGCCGAGCAGCACCCGCAGTCGTCCTCGTGTCATGCGCTCAGCATCGCACCCGTGCACGACCGGGGCGTCGGGGGCCCGTCGCGCCGGGGACGACCTCGCGAAGCGTCCGCCTGGGGAGGACGCACGTCGAGCGCTAGGGTCGGCCCATGCGCCCCGGCTCCGTCACGATCGTCTACCGCCTCGTCTTCGCGGCGCTCACCCTCACGGCGGTGGCCGCGCAGTTCCGGGTCACGCTCGTGAACGACTCCTCGATCGCGAACTTCTTCTCGTACTTCACGAACCTCAGCAACCTGCTCGCGACCGTGGTGTTCACGGTCGGGGCGATCAGGGTCGCCCGCGGCACCCCCGACTCCCGCGCCTGGTCGGTCGTGCGGGCCGGCACCGTCGTCGCCATGGTCTTCGTCGGGATCGTCTTCAACGTGCTGCTGGCCGGCCTCGACGTCGGGGCCCTCGTGCCGTGGGTCAACGTCGTGGTGCACATGCTGATGCCGGTGGCGGTGCTGGTCGACTGGGTCGTGTGGCCTCCCGAGCGGCGCCTGCCCTGGTGGGCGGCCGCGGTCTGCCTCGTCTATCCGGTCGTCTACAGCGTGTACTCGCTCGTCCGCGGAGCGGTCATCGGGTTCTGGCCGTACCCGTTCTACGACCCGTCGGCAGTCGGCGGGGCGGGCGGAGTCGCGCTCTACCTGGTGGTGCTGGTCGTCGCCCTGGCGGTGCTGGCGACGCTGGTCGTGCTCGTCGGCCGCCGCCGCCGGACGAGCACCACGCCGACGCCCTGAGCACGGCCACCCTCGACACGGACACCCTGGACACGACCACCGTGAACGAAGGAAAGCCCCGGTCGGCACCTGGCGAGAGGTGGTCGATCGGGGCTTTCCAGCGGAGCCGGTGGGATTTGAACCCACGGTTCCCACAAAGGGAACTCCACCTTAGCAGGGTGGTGCACTAGGCCGAACTATGCGACGGCTCCTCGAGCGCTGCGTCGTGGACGACAGCGCGCACCGACGATCATAGCGGGCCGAGCGCGATCTGCCGAACCGCGCCTCCCGCACTGCGTGCCTCGCCGCTCGACGGCCGGCCGGGGCCGTGGTCTCTCACCCGCGATTCACCCGCAAGCCCCCCTCCTGGGGGCCACGACCGGCTTGTCCGCCATTATGCGGACACATAGAGTACCCCTGACGCCGACGACGGCGGAGGTGCGGCAGCTCGACAGCACGAGCTCGTCCACCCCTTGCCGGACACTCCCCCGCTGCCCGAGCGCGTCAGCGTGCCACCCCGACTCCGCGAGCGTACCCGACGCCCGCGGTGGGCACACCCCCGCCGACAGCGACGTCGACTCCGTCCCCCTGCGGCGCCGAACCCCTGATCCCGGCGCCGCAGGGCCCCTCATGCGTGCCGGTTCGGGCCGCCGCGTGAGACCCGGGTCGTCCCGGCGAGCTGGTTACTCGCCGGGACGACTTCCCGGGGCAGGCCACGGCCAGCGCTAGTTGCCGAACCCCACCGAGCACGTCTGGTCGGCCGCCGTCTGGCCCGTGAGCCCGCTGATGACCTCGGCGGGCACCGCCGGCGCCGCGGGAGCCGTCGTCTCCGCGGGGGACGTCGTCTCGGCGGGAGCTGAGGGAGTCGCGGTGTCGGCGGGCGCCGGAGCCGCGGCACCCGGGTCCACCGGAGCGGCCGTCCCGGTCGTCTCCGACCCGATCCCCGTGCTGCCCTCGGGGATGGCGAACGGGACGTCGGCCCGGATGGCGTCGAACAGCTGCGTGGCCACCGAGGTGGTCGGCTGCACCTTGCCGGCGTAGACGCCCCTGCCGTCGGTCGTGCCCGGGTACTGCACGAAGTTCACGGCGTCGAGCGGGAGGTCCTTCAGGGCACTGCCGATCTGGACCATGGTGGTCACGTCGGTGAGCCCTTCCGAGAGGGTCATGTTGCTCGCTGCGGCGCGGGCCAGCGAGTAGAGCTTCGTGGGGTCGCCCAGCGTGTCGGCGCTCTTGACGGTGCGCAGCAACGACGACAGGTACACCTGCTGACTGCTGATGCGGCCGAGGTCGGAGCCGTCGCCGACGCCGTGCCGGGTGCGGAGGAAGGCCAGGGCGTCCGCTCCGGACAGCACGGTCTCGCCGGCGGGGATGTTGAGCCCCGTGTAGCGGTCGGTGATCGGGGTCGCGGCGCAGACGGGCACGCCCCCGACGGCGTTCGACATCTCGATGACGCCGTTGAACGAGATCATCCCCGCGAAGGGGATGTCGAGGCCGGTGAGCGACGAGACCGTCGAGACGACGCAGCTCAGGCCGCCGTACGACCAGGCCTCGTTGATCGGCCGGGCCGCCATCGCCGAGTAGTAGCCGCTGCCGTCCTCGCGGGCGCAGGCCGGGATGGGCACGACCATGTCGCGCGGGATGCTCACGGCCGTCGCGTTGGAGTGGTCGGCGGAGACGTGGAGCAGGATGTTCACGTCGTTCAACGTGGCGTCGCGCTCCCCGAACGCCGAGGAGTCCTGTGAGGCGTCGTTGTCGGTGCCGACGACGAGGATGTTGAAGCCGCCCTCGTAGGCCGCGATCGAGGGCACCTCGGGGGCCTTGGTCTCTCCCTTGGCCGCGGGCAGGGCGACGCCCTCGCCGAGGTCGCTCTTCACCTGGTACGCGGCGATGGCGCCGACGGAGGCCCCGCTGACCAGCACGACGGCGAGCGCCCCCGCGAGGATCTTCGCGACGCCGCCGACCGGCCCGCCCGAGCGCAGGCGGCCGTGGCGCGCGATGCCGGTCGAGCCCGACCTCGCGGCTCGCCGCGAGAGGTGCGCCGTCTCGGTGGCCTGCCCGGTCGTGGTGCGGCTCCGACCCGCGCCGTGGCCCCCGGTCGCGCGGTCGCGTCTCGGGGAGCGGTCACGTCGGTCACGTCGGTCTCGTCGGTCGCGGGGATCGCTCACGCAGGGTCCTCTCGGTCGTCGCGGGCACTCGGCCAGGGCGCTCACGAGGAGGCCGGCGGCGCCCGTGCGATGGGCGGGCAGAAGGCATTGTAGACAGAGCGCCCTAGGTGCCCGCCACAGGAACGGACCGGCGCAGCCCCTCACTGGGGGTGCCGCACCGCGGAGGCCGACCGCGTCGACGAGAGGCGGGCGACGACCCTGCGACCCGGTCCGCCCGGACGCACGCGGGAGCCGGGGCCCCGCCTAGAGTGGGGAGTCGACCTGCCGGAGGGACGACATGGGCGACGACCGCAGCCGTGACCTGAGCGGAGCCCTCCTGGGCGACCGCTACCGACTCGACGGCGTCCTCGGGCGCGGGGGCATGGCCACCGTGTACCGCGCCGTCGACACGGCTCTCCGGCGCCCGGTGGCGCTGAAGCTGCTCGCGCCGAACAGCGGCGACGCCGACGACCTGCGGCGGGCGCACTCCGAGATCGACCTGCTCGCCTCGCTCGAGCACCACGCCCTCGTGACCCTCTACGACGCCGACGTCGCGGTCGTCGACGGCGACGAGCGCCCCTACCTCGTCATGCAGCTCGTCGACGGCCCCACGCTCGACCGGCGCCTGCACGACGGCCCCGTCGCGGGCGACGAGGTGCAGCGCATGGCCGCCGACCTCGCCGAGGCCCTCCACGTCGTCCACTCCGCCGGCATCGTGCACCGCGACCTCAAGCCGGGCAACGTGCTGCTGGCGCCGTCGCCCGTCCCGGGCCAGGAGTTCCGCGCGCTGCTCGCCGACTTCGGCATCGCCCAGCTCAGCGGGGCCACCCGCCTCACGGCGCCGGGCTCCGTGCTCGGCACCGCCGCCTACCTCAGCCCGGAGCAGGCCCTCGGCGGCGAGGTCGGCACGGCCTCCGACATCTGGTCCCTCGGCCTCGTGCTGCTCGAGGTCGTCACGGGCCGCCGTGAGTTCCCGGGCACGCTGATGGAGTCGCTGAGCGCGCGCCTCAGCCGCGACCCGGTCGTGCCGGCGTCGGTCGGCGCCGACTGGCAGGCCTTGCTCACCGCGATGACGGCCCGCGACCCCGCGGCCCGCCCGACCGCCCTCGACGTGCTGCGGGAGGCGCGCGGTGCGGCCGCGCCCGTCGTGGCCACGGGAGCGGGTGCCGGAGGCGCGGTGGCGGCCCCCGAGGCGACCGGCGACGGGCGCGGGGCCGGCGCCGCTGCCGTGGCGGGCCTCGCCGCCGGTGCCGGCCTCGCCGCGGGTGCCGGTCTCGCCGCGGGTGCCGGCGCCGCAGCCGCGGCCACCGGAGCAGGAGCCGGCGCCGGCGCAGGCGCCGACCAGCCGACCGGCGCGATGCCCGCCGGCGACGCCCCCACCGCCCGCTTCCCCGTCGGGGACTCCCCGACGGCCCGTCTCGACCCCGCGGCCGGGGCCGGCGACGCCCCGACTCGGGCGCTGCCGTCGGACGACGCCCCCACGCGACGGTTCGCGCCTGCCGGATCGGCCGGGGCCGCCGCGGGGGCCGGGGCCGCCGGGGCCGCGACCTCACCGCTCGGGTCGACCCGCGCCTCCTCGGGGGCCGCGCGCAGCAGCGGCGACGACGAGCGACCGGGCCGCCGTCGCGTGCTGGTCGGCGTGGTCGTCGCCGTCGTGCTGCTCGCCGTGCTGGCCGCCGTGGCCCTCGCCCTCGGGGCAGGCCGCGGGAGCGACCCCGCCGGTGACCCGACCGCCCCGGTCGAGACGACCGAGACCAGCCCGGAGCCGAGCGTCGCGCCGAGCGAGGAGGCCCCCGCCGAGGAGCCGAGCACGGAACCGACCGTGGCGCCCGCCCCCGCACCGGAGACGACGGCGCCCGCGCCCTCGGAGGAGGAGCCGGACGAGGACGAGAACGAGCCCGACGAGGACGAGGGCGGTCCGGGCCAGGCGACGCCGCCGTCGGGCACCGTGCCCGGCCAGGGCACCGGCACCGGCAACAACGGGAACGGCAACGGCAACGGCAAGCCCACCGGCGCCGGCGCCGCCGTGCCCGGGGTGGACGCCACCGTCGTCACCGGGCCGGGCAACGGCAACGGCAAGGACAAGGGCAAGGGCCCCGGCACCGCGACCGACTGAGCCCGCGCGCCCCGCGCCTCCTACTTCCTGTTCGCGACCAGGGCGACCGCGTACGCCGGGTACCACTGCCCCGCCGGCGGGCCGCCGTTGCAGGGGCCGTCGCTCGCTCCCGGCGTCTTGACCCAGAGCAGGGCGTCGAGTCCAGTGGTGCCGCCCGTCACGCGCGGGGTCTGGCCGAGGCCCGCCCCGGGGGCGTTGCACCAGGTGCCCTTCCAGCCCCGCCCGTTGCGCGACACGTCGATGACGTAGTGGGTGCCGCCGAGCGCCGCCGACACCTTGTCGGCGTAGGCCCGCTCCGGGTCGACGCCGTAGTAGTTCGCGACGTTGGTGAAGAAGCCCCGGGCGCGGTCGACGCCCGCCGCCTTCAGCCGGGCGGCCATCTCGGTGGGCGGGACCCAGTTCGAGTTGCCGCCGTCGAGGTAGGCGGGCACGCCCGCGTCGGCCAGGGCCGCGACGGCGGCGGCGAGGGTCGCGGTCCGGGTCGTGGTCGTCTCGGGGCAGGAGCCGAGGTGGCCGAGCGAGTCGGGCTCGACGAGCACGACGGCGCGGTGGCCACGGAGGGTGTCGGCGACGAGCTGGTTCCAGCGCAGGTAGGCGGCGTCGTCGACCGCCCCGCCGCCCGACCAGCCGCCGCAGTCGCGACCGGGGATCTCGTACGTGACGAAGACGGGCGTGCGCCCCTTCGCCTCGGCGGCGGCGAGCGTGCGCTGCACGACCTTGACCAGCATGGCGTCGTCGTACCAGCTGCCGAGCCAGGTGGCGATCGACTGGTCGGCGATCGTCCGGGCCGCGGCGGCCTCCGTGGCGCGGCCTGCAGCCTGCAGCTGCGAGGCCGCCGTCGCGGCGGCGCCGGTCGGGTCGACGTAGAGGCCGCCGCGGTAGACGGTGCCGGCCGAGGCCGTGCGGATGGTGGCGGTGGTGACGGTCGCGGACGACGCTGCGGTCGCCGCGGACGCGGGGTCGGCGGGGGAGGCGGTGGGCACGGCGACGAGGCCGGTCGCGAGCGCGACGGCGGCCCCGAGCACCACGCCCCGGCGGGCGAGAGGGGTCACGGGGTGGGTTCCGTTCGGTGAGGAGGGCGGCGGGGCGGAGCACCCGTCGACCAGGCGGCGGGAGCGGGGCCACGGCTCGCCGACCTGGTGCCGACAGTGCAGCACGGGCCCCCGTGCGCCTCAAGCCCCCGTGCGGTGCCGGCGCCGCCCGTCTTCGGGGGTGGGGGCACGCCCGTCGTCCCCCCTCCGGCCGACCCGGCCCGCGCCTCCTGCGGGCTCGCCCCGGGAGCCGTGGGAGTCGCGGGCACGGTGGCTGCACGTCTCCCGTACCCGGGCTGGCAGCGGGCCTCCCGCTCCCTGGGTGCGGGCTACGAGCCGGCACGGCGCCCGCCCCGGGCCCTGGTGGACGTCGGTGGTCAGGCGTACCGTCGCTCGCGTGACACGACCCACGACGACGACCGTCGGCGAGCTGCGAGCCTCCGGGCACCGGCTGCGACCGCTCCGCACCGAGATCCGCGACAACCTGCTCTCCGCCCTGCGCGAGGGCCGAGACCCCTGGCCCGGGCTGCACGGGCTCGAGACCACCGTGCTGCCCCAGCTCGAGCGGGCGCTGCTCGCCGGGCACGACGTGGTGCTGCTCGGCGAGCGGGGCCAGGGCAAGACGCGCCTGCTGCGCACCCTGGCGGGCCTGCTCGACGAGTGGTCGCCGGTGATCGAGGGCTCCGAGCTCGGCGAGCACCCGTTCGAGCCGATCACGACCGAGAGCGTCCGCCGGGCGGCCGAGCTCGGTGACGACCTGCCGGTCGCCTGGCGCGGGCGCGACGAGCGCTACGTCGAGAAGCTCGCGACGCCCGACACGAGCGTCGCCGACCTCATCGGCGACGTCGACCCGATGAAGGTGGCCGAGGGCCGAAGCCTGGGCGACCCCGAGACGATCCACTTCGGGCTCATCCCCCGCGGCCACCGCGGCATCGTCGCCGTCAACGAGCTCCCCGACCTGGCCGAGCGCATCCAGGTCGCGATGCTCAACGTGATGGAGGAGCGCGACATCCAGATCCGCGGCTACGTGCTGCGGCTCCCGCTCGACGTGCTCGTGGTCGCGAGCGCGAACCCGGAGGACTACACGAACCGCGGCCGCATCATCACACCCCTGAAAGACCGGTTCGGGGCCGAGATCCGCACCCACTACCCGATCGAGCTCGACGACGAGATCGCGGTGATCCGGCAGGAGGCCGACCTCGTGGCGGAGGTGCCCGACGTGCTCGTCGAGGTGCTCGCCCGCTTCACGCGCGCCCTCCGCGACTCGCCCTCCGTCGACCAGCGCAGCGGCGTCAGCGCTCGCTTCGCGATCGCCGGGGCCGAGACGATCGCCGCGGCCGCGCTGCACCGCGCGACGCGCCAGGGCGAGCCCGAGGCCGTGGCCCGGCCGATCGACCTCGAGACGGCCGTCGACGTGCTCGGCGGCAAGATCGAGTTCGAGTCGGGCGAGGAGGGGCGAGAAGACGAGATCCTCGACCACCTGCTGCGGACGGCCACGGCGGAGGCCGTGCGCGCGCACCTGCGGGGCGTCGACCTCGACCTGCTGGTCGACGCGCTCGAGGCGGGCCGCATGGTCACGACCGGCGAGCAGGTGACGGCGCGCGACTTCCTCGCCGGGCTGCCCTCGCTCGGCGAGTCCGACCTCTACGACCGGGTCGCGGAGCGTCTCGGCGCCACCAGCGACGGGCAGCGTGCGGGGGCCATCGAGCTCGCGCTCGAGGGCCTCTGGCTGGCCCGCCGGGTCAGCAAAGAGGCGGGCGACGGGCAGGCCGTCTATGGCTAGGGCGAACAGGAGGCTCGGGCGCGGCTCGAGCTACCGGAGGTTCGACGGCGGGCCCGACCCCCTGGCCCCGCCGGTCGACCTGCGCGAGGCCCTCGACGCGGTCGGCGAGGACGTCATGGCGGGGCGGTCGCCCGAGGCGGCGCTGCGCGAGTTCCTGCGCCGCGGCGGCAGCGACGGTCGCGGTCTCTACGACCTCGCCCGCCGCGTCGCCGAGCGACGCCGGGAGCTGATGCGGGGCACCGACCTCGACGGCACGCTGCGCGAGGTCGCGGCGCTGCTCGAGCGGGCGGTGCTCGACGAGCGCCGCCAGCTCGCGCGCGACGTCGAGCTCGACGACGGCGACCGTGCGCTGGCCGAGCTGCAGCTCGACAGCCTGCCCCCGTCGCCCGCCGCCGCCGTCGCCGAGCTGGCGGGCTACCGCTGGCAGAGCCGGCAGGCCCAGGCCGACTACGACGCCATCCGCGACCTGCTCGGCCGTGAGCTGCTCGACCAGCGCTTCGCCGGCATGAAGCAGGCGCTCGAGGGCGCCACCGACGCCGACCGTGCCGCGACGACGCAGATGCTCGCCGACCTCACCGACCTCCTCGAGGCCCACCGGCGGGGCGACGACGTCGCGCAGCAGTTCGACGACTTCATGGCCGCGCACGGCGACGCGTTCCCCGAGGGGCCCGAGACCGTCGACGAGCTGATCGACGCCCTCGCGGCGCGGGCGGCCGCGGCGCAGCGGCTGCGCAACTCGCTGACCCCCGCGCAGCGCGACGAGCTCGACGCGCTCGCCCAGCAGGCCTTCGGCTCCCCCGAGCTGATGGGTCAGCTGTCGCAGCTCGACGACGTGCTCCGCGGGCTGCGCCCCGGAGAGGACTGGGGCGGCTCGGAGCAGTTCGGCGGCGGCGAGGGCATGGGCCTGGGCGACGGCACCGGCGTCTTCCAGGATCTCGCCGACCTCGACGCCCTCGCCGAGCAGCTGGCGCAGTCGGGCCCCGGCTCCCAGCTCGACGACCTCGACCTCGACGCCCTCACCCGGCAGCTGGGGCAGGAGGCGGTGGTCGACGCGCGGGCCCTCCAGCGCCTCGAGCAGGCCCTGCGCGACTCGGGCACGATGTCCCGAGCCGCCGACGGCCGCCTGCGCCTCACGCCCAAGGCGATGCGCCAGCTGGGCAAGGCGCTGCTGCGCGACATCGCCGAGACGGTCTCCGGCCGACGAGGCGCGCGTGACGTCCGCCGGGCGGGCGCGGCCGGCGAGCGGTCGGGCGCGACGCGGGAGTGGGCGTTCGGCGACACCGAGCCCTGGGACGTCACCCGGACGGTCACCAACGCCGTGACGCGCGTGGCGGGCGGCGGCGGGTCCACCCGTGACGGCGTGCGCATCGAGATCGGCGACGTCGAGGTGCAGGAGACCGAGGCCCGGACGCAGGCGTGCGTCGCCCTCCTGGTCGACACCTCGTTCTCGATGGCGATGGACGACCGCTGGGTGCCGATGAAGCGGACGGCGCTGGCGCTGCACACGCTGGTCACCAGCCGGTTCCGCGGCGACGACCTGCAGCTGATCGGCTTCGGCCGCGAGGCGCGGACGATGGAGATCGAGGAGCTCGTGGGCCTCGACGCGAAGTGGGAGAAGGGCACGAACCTCCACCACGCGCTGCTGCTCGCGAACCGCCACTTCCGGAAGCACCCCTCCGCGCAGCCCGTGCTGCTCATCGTCACCGACGGCGAGCCGACCTCCCACCTGGAGGCCGACGGCGCCACCTGGTTCGACTACCCGCCGGCGCCGCTGACGATCGCCGTCACCGTGCGCGAGCTCGACGCCTCGATGCGCCTCGGCGCGCAGACGACGATCTTCCGCCTCGGCGACGACCCCGGCCTCGCCCGGTTCGTCGACGCCATGGCACGCCGGGTCGGCGGCACGGTCGTCGCGCCGGAGGCCGACGACCTCGGCGCCGCGGTGGTCGAGTCGTACCTCGACGGGCGGCAGCCGGGCCCCGGCCGCGCGGCCTGAGCCGCACCGGGTCGCTAGAACAGCGGCCAGGGAACGGCGGAGCCGTGGCCGCGGGGCTCGGGGAAGCGACCGGACGACAGCAGGTGCTCGCACCGGGCGATCGTCGCGCTGACCTCGAGCGGGGTGACGTGCTCGGCCAGCGCCTCCCCCAGGGCTCCGTCGAGGTCGGCCCGCACGCGCGCGAGCCCCTCGAGCTCGTCGGGGGCGAGCTCGTCGCCGAGCCAGCCCCAGAGCACGGTGCGGAGCTTGTGCTCGACGTGGAAGGTGAGGCCGTGGTCGACGCCGTGCCGGTGCCCGCCGGGCAGGGCCAGCACGTGGCCGCCCTTGCGGTCGGCGTTGTTGACGACGACGTCGAACACGGCCATGCGCCGCAGCGCCGCGGAGTCCTCGTGGACGAGCGTCACCGGCAGGTCGCGCTCGTCGGTGCCGTCGATGACGGGCAGCCAGCCCTCCTCGGGCACCTCGTCGCTCGAGACGAGGTCGACCGCGGACTGCTCGGGGTCGACCTCCTGCCAGAGCTGCACCATGCCCGGGCCGAGCGGCCCGTCGCGCAGCCACGTGGTCGGCACGACGCCCCAGCCGAACGCCTCACTGACGAGGAAGGCGGAGACCTCGCGGCCCGCCAGGGTGCCGTCGGGGAAGTCCCACAGGGGGGCCTCGCCCGCGACCGGCTTGTAGACGACGGCCGTGCCGTCGATCGTGCCGACGAAGGTGTCGTTCGAGGCGATGCGCACGCGGCCGGTCAGCTCGAGGTCGCCCGACGGGACGGGCCCCGACGGGACGGGCCCCGACGGGACAGGCCCCGACGGGACAGGCCCTGACGGGACGGGAGCACCGGCCACGGGCGCGTCAGCTGCGGGAGCACCGGGCACGGGCACCTCCGGCTCGCGGGCCACGGTCACGGCCTACGGCCGACCGTCGGGCCGGCCGCCGTCGAAGAGGTCGTCGAGGTCGTCGGGCCCGATCTCGCCGAGGCCCGGGGCGGCCGGGCAGACGTGGCCCTCGGGGTCGATCGGCGTGCCGCAGAGCGGGCAGAGGGGGCGGCCGGCGCCGACGACCTCGTGGGTCCGGGCGGCGAAGGCGCGGGCGGTGCCGACGGGGATGCGCACGCGCAGCAGCTCGGGGGCCTCCACCTCGATCTCGACCGCGGCCTCGTCGTCGTCCGCCTCGGCCGCGGCGAGGGCCGCCGAGAAGGCCTCCGACTCGTCGTCGTCGAGCTCGACCACGGGGAAGGCCTCGATGACGACCTGGGCCGTGGTCGGGTCCCAGCCGAGGCTGAGCGCGCCGGTGCGGAACTCCGGCTCGACGGGCTGCTCGAGCGGCTCGTTGTCGACGAGCTCGACGGGGGTGACGGTGGGGATCGTCAGCGACGTGCCCTCCCGCGAGCTCAGCTCGTCGAGGATCTCGTCGATCTTCTCCGCGAGGGCCGCGGACTGCTGCTTCTCGAGGCCGACGCTGACGAGGCGGGCACCGTCGCGCACCTGCAGGTAGAACTCGCGCTGACCGGGCTGGCCGATCGTGCCGACGACGATCCGGTCGGGCCAGTCGAATCCGTGGACGATGGTGGGCATGCCGCCCATCCTACGAGCGGCGGGCCGGCCCGGCCCAGGCTGCGTGCAGGGCGGGAGTCGCGGTGCCGGCGGGCGGGCCGGCCACCTCGTCGACGGTGCCGGTCGTCACTCGTGCCCCGCGCCTCCCCCGACGGCGGCGTCCGCCGCGGGCGCCGCCGCGCGCAGCCACGAGAGGTCGCCCGAGTCGGTGTTGGTCGCGAGGACCTCGGGGCGGCTCGTGCCGTACCGGACGATCGAGACCGAGGCCGGGCCGACCGCGATGCGCTGGAAGAGGTCGAGGTGCATGCCGAGCGCGTCGGCGAGCACCGACTTGACGATGTCGCCGTGGCTGACCGCGACCCACACGGCGCCCGGGCCGTGCTCCGCCTCGACGGCGGCGTCGTGGCGACGGATCGCCGCCACCGCCCTGGCCTGCATGCCCGCCATGGACTCGCCGCCGGGGAAGGTCACGGCCGAGGGCTGCCCCTGCACGGTCGCCCAGAGCGGCTCGGCGCTGAGCTCCTTCAGGGTGCGGCCCTGCCAGTCGCCGTAGTCGCACTCGGAGATGCCCTCCTCGACCGGGGTCGTCGGGCTGCCCTCCTGCCGGTCGAGGACGTACCCGGCGGTCTCGCGGCAGCGCTCGAGCGGGCTCGAGACGACGGAGACGACCGGCACGACGGCGAGCCGCTCGCCGGTGCGGACGGCCTGCTGGCGCCCGACGTCGTCGAGCAGGACGCCCGGGGTGCGCCCGGCGAGGACTCCGCTCGCGTTGGCGGTGGTGCGCCCGTGACGGACGAGGATGACGGTGGCCATGCCCCGAGCCTAGACACCGGCCGCCGAGGGCCTACTCGCGGGGCCCCTCGCGGCGGCGCAGGGCGACGTCCTCGGCGTCGATGAGCTCGAGCACCTGGCGCACCGCGGTCTCCGGGTAGCGGCGCTCCCGTCGCACCGCGAGCACGGCGGCCCGCTCGGCCTCGATCATGCGACGTCGCACCCGGTCGTGCTCGAGCCGCTCGCCCGTGAGGTCGGTGAGGTCGTCGGACTCGTCGCGGCCGGCCGCCCCGACGGCCGGCTCGCCCTGCTCGTCGACCCGCGACTCCTTCGCCTCCCGCCGGGCCTCGAGGCCCGCGGCCCGGGCCTCGTCGAGGAGGCGGTCGCGGTCGGACTCCTCCTGCAGGTCGGCGGTGCGGGGCAGGCGGAGCGCCCGGATGATCGGCGGGAGGAAGAGGCCGAGCAGCAGCGAGCCGACGACGACCGCGAAGGCGAGGAACTGCAGCAGCTCGCGCTCGGGCGTCTCGGCGGGCAGGAGGAACACGGCGGCGAGCGTGACGACGCCGCGGATGCCGGCGGCCGAGACGGCGGTGACCGTGCGCCAGTTCCACGAGCGCTCGCGCAGCGCCCGCGGCCCGTGGTCGAACAGCACCTTCGCGAGGCCGACGGCGATGAAGCGCGACGCCACCAGGACGACGAGGAGGGCGACGACGACCCCGGCGATCTGCAGCCCGTCGAGGCTCGAGCGGCGGAGGCCGCGCACGATGCCCGACAGGCTGAGCCCGATGAGCAGGAAGACCGCGTTCTCGAGCAGGAACTGGATCGTGCGCCAGTTGACCGACTCGGCGATGCGAGCCTCGGGCGACTGGATGAGCGGGGCCCGCCAGCCGAGCCAGAGCCCGGCCACGACGACGGCGAGCACGCCGCTGCCGCCGATCTCCTGCGTCGGCACGAACGCGACGAAGGGCACGACGAGCGACAGGCTCGTGTCGAGCACCGGCGAGTGGAGGAAGCGGCGGACGACCGAGAATCCGAGGCCGACCAGGAGGCCGATGCCCACGCCGAGACCGACCGCCAGGAGGAACTCGCCGCCCACCTCGATCGGGTGCACGACGCCGACGACGGCCGCGATGGCGGTGTTGAGGGCGACGAGCGCCGTGGCGTCGTTGAGGAGGCTCTCGGTCTCGAGGATGGAGAGCACGCGGCGGGGCAGGCGGGCCTTGCCGGCGACGGCCTGGACGGCGACCGCGTCGGTCGGGGCGACCACGGCGCCGAGCGCCAGCGCCGCGGCGAGGCCCACCGCCGGCACGAGGGCCCAGAGCGCGAAGCCGACGGCGGCGAGGGTGACCACGACGACCCCGACCGAGAGCACGAGGATGCTGTCGCGCCGGGCCCGGATGTCGGCGAGGGGCGTGCGGATCGCGGCCGCGAAGAGCAGCGGCGGCAGCAGCCCGTAGAGCACGGCGTCGGGCTCGATCACCACCTCGGGCACGAACGGCAGGAACGACGCGACGGCGCCGACCGTGACGAGCGCGACCGGGGCCGACCAGCCGGCCCGACCCGCGACTCCGCTCGTGGCGACGGTGACGAGCACCGCCGCGACCACCCACGCGATCGTCTCGGGGATCACCGCGTCGCCCTCGCCCCTCGTGTCGTCACCGGTGCACGGTACCGGCTCGGGGCCCCCGCCGCGACCAGCGCCGCCCCGGCCCGCCGCGCTGCTGCGGCAGTGCGCCCACGGGCGCCCCCGGCGTGCGAGGGTGGGGCCATGGACCTGGTCGTGTCGCGTGCGCTCACGATCCCCGCGGCGGAGCTGACCTGGCGCTTCTCGCGGTCGTCGGGGCCGGGCGGGCAGCACGTGAACACCTCCGACAGCCGAGTGCAGCTGTCGTGGGACGTCGCCCACGCCGACAGCCTGACGGAGGCGCAGTGCGAGCGCCTGACGTCGCGTCTCGACGGCCGCCTGGTCGCCGGCGCCCTGACCGTCACGTCGTCCGAGCAGCGGTCGCAGCTGCGCAACCGCGAGACGGCGCTCGCGAAGCTCGCCGAGATCGTCGCCGCGGCTCTCGCCCCCGACGCCGCGCCGCGACGGCCGACGCGCCGGACGCGCGGCTCCGACCGCCGCCGGCTCAGCGCCAAGGGCGAGCGCTCGGCCACCAAGCAGCAGCGCCGCCGCCCCACCGACGACTAGCAGCCGCTCGGGCCGTGAGGCACCAGGTCGTCGCACGCGAACCACGCCGCGGCCTGGTTCCGGTGCGAGGACGTGGTTCGTCGTCGCCGAGGCGACGTGGTGCGGAGGGCGTGGGATTCGAACCCACGAGACATCTCTGCCCACTTGTTTTCAAGACAAGCTCCATCGGCCGCTCGGACAGCCCTCCCGGTGCGCGACGGGCGAGCCCGCACGACCGTGGCCGAGTCTAACCGAGGAGGCGCGGGCGACACGGGCGCGATCGACCAGCCCGCGAGGCGGTCGCCCCCTCGACCCCGACCCCGACCCGACTGCGTCGACCCGCCCCCGTCGACCCCGCCTACAGCGTCGCGAGCGCCGCGGCGAGCCCGTCGTCGACGTCGGAGCCGGTGCGCTCGTTCGCGACGGCGAAGACGTCGTCGGGCGCCTGGCCCATCGCGCAGCCGCGCCCCTGGGCCGAGGCCCAGCGCAGCATGTCGATGTCGTTGCGGCCGTCGCCGGCGGCGAACACGCGCTCGCGCGGGATGCCCAGCCACTCGCGCACCCGCTCGAGGGCCGTCGCCTTCGTCACGCCGTCGGGCGCGATGTCGAGCCAGGCCGTCCAGCCGACGTTGTAGTTCACCTTCGAGAGGCCCATCCGCTCGACGACCTCGAGGAAGTCGTCGGTGCCGTGGTCGGGCGAGACCACGACCACCCGGGTCGCCGGGCGGTCGAAGAGCTGCTCGAACTCGACCTTCTCGGCGTTGCCGCTCGACTCGACGGTCGGGAACGAACCGCAGTAGCGCAGCACCCCGTCGCGGTCCTCGACGGCGTAGCCGCCCTCCTGGATCTCGCCGCGGATCGTGGTGAGCACGTCGGTCGGGTCGAACTCCTCGACGTGCACCTGCCCGTAGCCGGTGGGCGCCGACTCGTCGCGCCCGAGCGTGATCGCCCCGTTCGCCGTGACGACGTAGTCGGAGACGAGGCTGAGGCGGTCCATCACCGGCAGCGTCGTCGAGACCGAGCGGCCCGTGGCGATCATCACCGCGTGGCCGGCCTCGCGCAGGCGGCGGATCTGCTCCGCGACGCCGTCGCTGATCGTGCCGTCCTCCTGCATGATCGTGCCGTCGACGTCGAGGGCGACGAGCCAGCGCTCACCGTCGACCACGCCCGCGGCGGCGTCCGAGGCCGCGACGTCGGTCGGACGGCCCACGCCGCTCACGCGACCGGCTCGATGACCTCGAGGCCGCCGAGCCACGGGCGGAGCGCCTCGGGCACGACCACCGAGCGGTCGGCCCGCTGGTGCGTCTCGAGGATCGCCACCAGCCAGCGCGTCGTCGCCAGGGTGCCGTTCAGCGTCGCCACGGGAGCGGTCTTGCCGCTCTCGGTGCGGTAGCGGGTGTCGAGCCGGCGGGCCTGGAAGGTGGTGCAGTTCGACGTGCTGCTGAGCTCGCGGTACGTGCCCTGCGTCGGCACCCAGGCCTCGATGTCGAACTTGCGGGCGGCGCTCGAGCCGAGGTCGCCGGCCGCGACGTCGATGACGCGGTAGTTGAGGCCGAGCGACTGCATCATCGTCTCCTGGAACGAGACGAGCCGGTCGTGCTCGGCGGTGGCCTGGTCGGGGTGCACGTAGCTGAACATCTCGAGCTTGTTGAACTGGTGCACGCGGAGGATGCCGCGGTTGTCCTTGCCGGCGGCCCCGGCCTCGCGGCGGTAGCAGGTCGACCAGCCCGCGTAGCGGATCGGCCCGGCCTCGACGTCGAGGATCTCGTCGGCGTGGTAGCCGGCGAGCGCGACCTCGCTCGTGCCGGTGAGGTAGAGGTCGTCGGCGGGCAGGTGGTAGACCTCGTCGCTGTGCGAGCCGAGGAAGCCCGTGCCGGCCATGATCTCGGGGCGCACCAGCGTGGGCGTGATCAGCGGGGTGAAGTCGTTCTTCACCGCGAGGTCGAGCGCCATGTTCATCAGCGCGAGCTCGAGCCGCGCGCCGATGCCGCGGAGGAAGTAGAAGCGCGAGCCCGACACCTTGGTGCCGCGCTTGATGTCGATCGCGCCGAGCACCTCGCCCAGGTCGGCGTGGTCGAGCGGCTCGAAGTCGAAGGCGGGGCGGGTGCCGACCTCGCGGAGGGTGACGAAGTTCTCCTCGCCGCCGGCGGGCACGCCCTCGATCACCGGGTTGCCGAGCGAGCGGATCGCCCGGTCGAACGCGGCGTCGGCCTCGGTCGACGCGGCCTGGGCCTCCTTCACGCGGGCGGCGAGCGCCTGCGCCTCGGCGACGAGCGCGGCCTTCTCCTCCTTCGGGGCCTTCGCGACGGTCTTGCCGAAGGCGTTCTGCTCGGCGCGCAGCGCCTCGAAGGCCGAGATCGCGGCACGGCGGGAGGAGTCGGCGGCCACGGCGTCGTCGACCAGCGACTCGGAGTCGCCGCGGGCGCGCTGGCTGGCCTTGAGGAGGTCGGGGGCGTTTCGGAGCAGCTGGGGATCGATCACGCGACCATCCTAAGGAGTGCGTGTGGACGTCAGCCCCCGTCCCTCCCCGGAGTCGCGGGTCGGCCCGTTCTCCCGGCGACCTGCCCCGAGACCGGTCGCGGGGGCTCCCCGACCAATACGCTCGGCGCATGACCCCCTCCCCCTCCTCCTCGCCCGCCGAGCCCGGCTCGACGCCCGCGGCCGAGACGACCCAGAAGACGGCCGCGCTGGTCTACAACCCGATCAAGGTCGACATCGAGGCCGTCAAGGAGTCGATCGCCCGCCACGAGCGCGAGGCCGGCTGGGGCGAGACCCGCTTCTACGAGACCAGCAAGGAGGACCCGGGCGGGGAGGTCACCGCACAGGCCCTCGCCGACGGCGCCGACATGGTGATCGCCGCGGGCGGCGACGGCACCGTCCGGGCCGTGGCCGAGGCCCTGCGGGGCACGGACGCCTCGATCGGCCTGCTGCCGTCGGGCACGGGCAACCTCCTGGCCCGCAACCTCGACCTGTCGCTCGACAACCTCGACGACTCCATCGCCACCGCCTTCCAGGGCCGCGACCGCGACATCGACCTCGGGGTGGTCGACATCGAGCGCGAGGACGGCCAGCGCGAGACGTTCGCCTTCGTCGTCATGGCCGGGGTCGGCCTCGACGCCAAGATGCTCGCGAACACCAACGACGACCTGAAGGCGCGCGTCGGCTGGCTCGCCTACGTCGACGCCATCATCCGTGCCCTGCGCGACAACAACAAGATCGACGTGCGCTACGAGCTCGACGGGGGCGGCCGCAAGTCGATGCGCGCCCACACGGTCATCGTCGGCAACTGCGGCCTCCTGCCGGCGAACATCATGCTGCTGCCCGACGCCGCGATCGACGACGGCCAGTTCGACATCGTCGCGCTGCGCCCCGAGGGCTTCTTCGGCTGGTTCCAGATCTGGTTCAAGATCGTGTGGGAGAACGGCGTGCTGCGTCGCACCCAGGTCGGCCGCCGCATCCTCGCCGCCAACAGCCGTGAGGTGCGCACCCTGCGCTACATGAAGGGCCGCAAGCTCGTGGTGCGGCTCGACTCGCCGCAGGACTTCGAGATCGACGGCGACTCCGTCGGCAAGGCCGTCGCCCTCCGCGCGGTCGTCGACGAGGGCGCGCTGACCGTGCGCGTGCCCGCCGACAGCTAGGCACCGGCAGCTAGGCACCGACAGACCGGGCCGGGGCCGGCTCGCGAACTAGAGCGAGCCGGCCACCAGCCCCCGGAGCCAGTCGCGGGCGTCGACGAACGCATCGTCGTCGTTGCGCGGCGAGACCTCGACCGGTCGGCCGTCGGCCCGGGGGTACGAGCCGAGGAAGATGACGTTCGGGCTGAAGCGCTTGAGCCCGAGCAGCGCGTCGGCGACGCGCTCGTCGAGCACGTGCCCCTCGAGGTCGATGACGAACCGGTACCGCCCGAGGGCGTCGCCGATCGGGCGCGACTGGATCAGGCTGAGGTTGATGCCCCGGGTCGCGAACTGCTCGAGCATGTCGACCAGGGCGCCCGCGCCGTCCTCGGGCAGCTCGACGATGAGGCTCGTCTTGTCTGCCCCGGTCGCCGGGGGCACCGGCACCGTGCGGCTGACCAGCACGAACCGCGTGACGGCGTTCCGGTTGTCGCCGATCTCGGTCGCCAGCACGTCGAGGTCGTGGTGCTCGGTGATCGTGGGCGGCGCGACGGCGGCGTCGGCGCGCCCCGCCCCCGCCGGCGCGGCGAGCAGGTCGGCGGCCGCCGCGACGTTCGACGTCGCGGGCAGGTGGCCGTGGCCGGGCAGCGTCGCCTCGAGCCACAGGTGCGTCTGGGCGTAGGCGACGGGGTGGGCGTTGACCACGCGCACCTGGTCGAGGGTCGTGCCGGGGCGCGCCACGAGCACGAAGTCGACCTGCACGAGGTACTCGCCGACGATGCGGAGGCCCGGAACTGTCGCGAGGGCGTCCTGCGTCGCCGAGACGCCGCCCTCGACGCTGTTCTCGATCGCGATCATCGCGGCCGTGCTGCGGCCCGAGACGACGTCGGCGAGGGCCTCGCCGACGTTGTTGACGCTGTGCCACACGGCGCCCGCGGCCTCCGGCACCTGCTTGAGCGCCGCCTCCGTGAAGGTGCCGGCCGGGCCGAGGTAGCTGTAGGTCAGCGGGGAGGCGGGGGTCGACATGACCGAGAGCCTACTGAGGGCCGTCGACGAGGCGCGACGCAGGTCGGCGGCTGGTGCCAGGATGACCCCATGACCGACCGCGCCGGAACCCCCGCACAAGACAGCGACCTGATCGACACCGGTGAGGTCGTCGACGCCTACTACTCCCTCGTCCCCGACGTCACGAAGGCCGAGCAGAAGGTCGTCTTCGGCACCTCGGGCCACCGCGGCTCGTCTCTCGACGCCGCCTTCACCGAGACGCACATCGCCGCGATCACGCAGGCGATCGTCGAGTACCGGGCGGGGCAGGGCATCACGGGCCCGCTGTTCATCGGGCGCGACACGCACATGCTGAGCGGGCCGGCCGAGCGCACCGCGGTCGAGGTGCTCACCGGCAACGGCGTGCACGTGCTGGCCGACGCCGAGGGCGGCTACGTGCCGACCCCCGCGCTCAGCCACGCCATCCTCGTCTACAACTCCGACCCGGCGAACCTCGACAAGGCCGACGGCATCGTCGTCACGCCGAGCCACAACCCGCCCCGCGACGGCGGCTTCAAGTACAACCCGCCGCACGGCGGGCCCGCCGACAGCGACGCGACCGGCTGGATCGCTGACCGGGCCAACGAGATCATCGCGGCGGGCAACGTCGACGTGCTCCGCGGCGACGGCAGCCCGGGCCGCCACGACTTCCTCCGCGGCTACGTCGGCGACCTCGCGAACATCATCGACATGGAGGCCATCAAGGCCGCCGGCGTCAAGATCGGCGCCGACCCGCTGGGCGGTGCGAGCGTCGAGTACTGGGGCGCCATCCGCGACGTCTACGGCCTCGACCTCACCGTCGTGAACCCCGGCGTCGACCCGACCTGGCGCTTCATGACGCTCGACTGGGACGGCAAGATCCGGATGGACCCGTCCAGCCCGTCGGCCATGGCCAGCGTCGTGCACCGCAAGGACGAGTTCGACGTGCTCACCGGCAACGACGCCGACGCCGACCGCCACGGCATCGTGACGCCCGACGGCGGCCTGATGAACCCGAACCACTACCTGGCCGTCGCGGTCGACTACCTCTACACGCACCGCCCGCAGTGGCGCGAGGACGCCGCGATCGGCAAGACGCTCGTGTCGTCGAGCATCATCGACAAGGTCGCCGAGAAGCACGGCCGTCGCCTCTGGGAGGTGCCGGTCGGCTTCAAGTGGTTCGTGCCCGGGCTCGTCGACGGCTCCGTCGCCTTCGGCGGCGAGGAGAGCGCCGGCGCGTCCTTCCTGCGCAAGGACGGCACGGTCTGGACGACCGACAAGGACGGCATCCTCCTCGCCCTGCTCGCGAGCGAGATCATCGCCGTCACGGGCAAGACCCCGTCGCAGCTCTACCGTGAGCTGACCGAGGAGTTCGGCGACCCCGTCTACGAGCGCGTCGACGCCGCCGCCAGCAAGGAGCAGAAGGCGCGCCTCGGCAAGCTCGACGGCGACGCCATCACGGCCACCGAGCTCGCGGGCGACCCGATCACCGCCACGCTCAGCGAGGCTCCCGGCAACGGCGCCGCGGTCGGCGGCCTCAAGGTCGTCACCGACAAGGCGTGGTTCGCGGCCCGCCCCAGCGGCACGGAGGACGTCTACAAGATCTACGCCGAGTCGTTCGAGGGCCCCGAGCACCTGGCGCGCGTGCAGCAGGAGGCGAAGACGATCGTCGACGCCGCCCTCGGCAGCTAGCGACGCCGCTCACGCGACGAGGAGGGGCCGGGCCGCGATCGCAGCCCGGCCCCTCCTCGTCGTCACGACCACAGCCGCAACCGCAGCCACTGCCGCAGCCACCGCCGCCGCCACCGCGACGGTCAGCCGGCGTACGTCGGCGCGGCCGGCAGGCCGAAGAACTCCTCGAGCGTGGTGACGCCCTGCTGGTGCATCTCGGTCGAGAGCGGCACGCCCACGTACCGGAAGTGCCAGGGCTCGTACGTGAAGCCCGTCACCGCGGTCTTGTCGGCCGGGTACCGCAGCAGCCAGCCGAACCGCCACGCGTTCTCCGCGAGCCAACGGCCCTGCGACGTGTCGCCGAAGCACGCCTGCAGCACGCAGCTCAGCGGCAGCGGGCTGATGTCGGCGACGAGCCCGGTCTGGTGCTCCGAGAAGCCCGGTCGGGCGCTCTGCACGTCGGCCTGGGCCTGGCCGAGCTGCTGCACCCACCCCGCGTAGACGGTCACCTGCGTCGCGTACGAGCGGTACGCGCTCTGGACGGTCATGGGGCCCGCGCCCTCCGCCTCCCCCGCGGCGAAGAGGGCGAGCAGGGCGTCGCCGGCCTCCGCGCGGAACACGGGCGGGTTCTGCGACGAGACGTCGACGGTGACGAGGTCGGCCGGGGCGTAGTCGACCGGGTCGAGCGGCCGCAGCTTGTCGCTGACGACCCAGAGGCTGGCGGGGTCGTCGACCGAGAGGGCGCCGCGGTCGAACGCGGGCGTCGCCGGCGCGGCCGGCTCCGGGGCTGGGGTCACGGGGTCCTCCGTCGGGGCCGGGGCGGGGGGCGTCGAGCTCGCACGGGGCGTCGCCGAGGGAGTCGCGGTGCCGGTCACCGAGGCCCCGTCGCCCGCGCCGGTGCACCCGGCGAGCACCGCGGCCACGAGCCCGAGCGCCAGGGCCGTCGCCGCGCGGCGCCGTGCCCCGCGGCCCGGGGAGGCGGGGCGGAGGCGCGGGCGGCGTGACGACATGCGCTCCAGGGTAGGGGGCGCACCGCGGGTCGAGCGGACGTCACGTGGCGGCGCGACGCCGCGTGGAGTAACTTCTGCGTACCACGCAAGTTTCTCGTCGACGTGACGTCGACGATCGGCGCTCACCGCGCCTCCGGCGCCGCTGCCCCCTCCCCCCGCGGCCCGCCGCGCACCCCGTCAGACTCACCGCACCAGGAAGACCACACATGTCCCGGGTCACCGACTCCTCCCCCGCCGCCGCCGCGCCCGCCGAGAGACAGGGGCTGATGACGCACCGTCAGATCCTCTTCGTCATCTTCGGGCTGATGGCCGGCATGTTCCTCTCCGCCCTCGACCAGACGATCGTCGGCACGTCCATGCGCACCATCGCCGACGACCTCGACGGGCTCAGCCTGCAGGCCTGGGTCACCACCGCCTACCTGATCGTGTCGACCATCTCGACGCCGATCTACGGCAAGCTCAGCGACATCTTCGGCCGTCGGCCGCTGTTCCTCATCGCGATCTCGATCTTCCTGGTCGGCTCGCTCGCCGCCGGGTTCAGCGAGAGCATGTACCAGCTCGCGATCTTCCGGGCGATCCAGGGCATGGGCGCCGGCGGCCTCATGGCGCTGCCGCTCACGATCATGGGCGACATCCTCGCCCCGCGTGAGCGCGCCAAGTACCAGGGCTACTTCCTCGCCGTGTTCGGCATCTCGAGCGTCATCGGCCCGCTGGTCGGCGGCCTCTTCGCCGGGGCCGACGAGATCCTCTTCGTCACCGGCTGGCGCTGGGTGTTCCTCATCAACATCCCGATCGGCATCGTCGCGCTGGGCGTCGTCGTGCGGTTCCTCCACATCCCCGGCCAGGTGCGCCGCGAGAACGTCCGCATCGACTGGCTCGGCGCCGGCGCCGTGATCGTGGCCGCCGTGCCGCTGCTGCTCGTCGCCGAGCAGGGCCGCGAGTGGGGCTGGAGCTCGCCCCGCGCCTTCGCCTGCTACGTCGTCGGCGTCGTCGGCATCGCCGCGTTCATCGCCGTCGAGCGCCGCATGGGCGACGACGCGCTCATCCCGCTCAAGCTCTTCCGCATCCCGACCTTCGCGATGTCGACGGTGCTGGGCGTCCTGGTCGGCTTCGGCATGTTCGGCGCCCTCCTGACGGTGCCGCTGTACCTGCAGCTCGTCAACGGCGCGACGCCGACCGAGAGCGGCTTCCAGATGCTGCCGATGATCGCCGGCCTGATGATCTCGTCGATCGTCTCCGGCCAGCTGATCGCCCGCACCGGCCGCTACAAGATCTTCCCGATCACCGGCACGGCCTTCATGGCGCTGGGCTTCTTCTGGTTCACGACCCTGTCGTACGACAAGCCCTACTGGTTCATGATGTTCGGCATGCTGCTGGTCGGCCTCGGCCTCGGCCAGCTGATGCAGACGCTGACCATCGCGTCGCAGAACTCCGTCGGCCCGCGCGACATCGGCGTGGCCACCTCGGCCTCGACGTTCTTCCGCCAGATCGGCGGCACGCTGGGCACCGCCGTGCTCTTCTCGGTGCTGTTCTCGCGCATCCCGCAGACCATCGCCGGCGCGTTCGCCGACCGCGACCTGCAGGCCGACGCCCAGGCGGCCCTCGCCGACCCGGCCGTCGCGAGCGACCCGGCCAACGCCTCCATCCTCGGGCTGTACCAGTCGGCCCAGGGCGGCGACACCTCCCAGGTCGGCGGGGCGCTCAACGGCGACACGTCGTTCCTCAACACGGCCGATCGCCGCCTGGCGGCGCCCTTCCTCGACGGGTTCGCGAACGCCACGGTGACGGTCTTCTGGGTCGCGCTGGCCGTGGTGCTCGTGGCGTTCCTGCTCAGCTTCTTCCTCAAGGCGACGCCGCTGCGACAGAAGTCGGCCATCGACGAGGCCCACGACGACGCCCAGGCGGCCCTCGCCGCCGACGCGGCCGTTCAGGCGCAGGAGGCGGCGGCCGCGACGGGCGCACTCGTCTCGCCCGACACGGGCAGCGTCCGGACGATCGACGGGGGCGACGCTCCCCGCCGGGGGACGGCAGTCGACGGAGCCTCCGAGGAGCCTGCGGATCAGCGACCGTGACTGGACTCCGTCGCCGAGGCGAGTAACGTTGACGACGACGTAGGCGCCACGCGCTGACGTCCTGGTCGTCTCGCCTCCGGCGGTCCCTGCCCGTGAAGCTCAGCGCGGGAGGCGCGACGACCCCGGGCCGTGCACCTCAGGGTGCACGGCCCGTCCTCGTCTCCGGGCCGCGCCGCGGGCCCCTCCCTGGGAGAACGACGGGCCCCTCGCCACCGTCGCCGGCCCTAGCTAGACTCTCTAGCATGCCCGACAGGTCAGCCCCGATCTACGACGCCTCCGGCTACTGGTACTCCAGCAGCAACGAGGAGCGCGGCGTCGAAGTGCTCAACGCCCTGCGCCGCTACCGTGCGGCCGAGTCCGAGATGCGCCGTCGCACGCGCACCTCCATGAAGATGGGCGAGACCGACCTCGCGGCCGTCCGCTTCCTCCTCCGCGCCCAGCGCCGCAGCGAGACCGTCAGCGCCAAAGAACTGGCCGACCACCTCGGCATCACCTCCGCCTCGACCTCGGTGCTCATCAACCGCCTCGTGCGCAGCGGGCACATGGAGCGCCACTCGCACCCGACCGACAAGCGCGGAGTCCTGCTCACGGCCACCGGCGACTCGAACAGTGAGGTGCGCGCCACGATGGCGAGCATGCACACGCGGATGATCAGCGCGGCCGAGTCGCTCACCGCCGACGAGTCGGCGGCCGTCGTGGGCTTCCTCCGCGACATGACCTCCGCGATCGAGATCGACGACCACGGCGTCGACGGGCCCGCCGGCCAGGGGCACGACGCGACGACCGCGGCACCGGCCGCCGTGGCCGCCCACCCGCACGTCGCCACCGTCCGCGAGACCGAGAACGCCTGACCCGCTGACCCGCTGACCCGCTGACCCCCTGACCCGTGCGGCCGGGCGCCCCGCTCTGCTCGGCCGCGCCGCTCAGCTCGCCGTGGCCGCTTCGGAGCCCGGCTCGGTGGCCGGCGGCTCCGCGACGACGAACTCCGCCGACGGGAGCCGTCGACGCATGACGGCCACCGCCTCCTCGTTGCTGTCGACGAGCACGTAGCGGCGCCCCAGGGCGTCGGCCACGGCACCCGTCGTGCCGCTGCCGGCGAAGAAGTCGAGCACCCAGTCGCCCTCGCGCGACGAGGCCTGCACGATGCGGCGCAGCACGCCCTCGGGCTTCTGCGTGGGGTAGCCGGTCTTCTCGCGGCCGGTCGGCGACACGATCGTGTGCCACCAGACGTCGGTCGGCAGCTTGCCCCGGGCGACCTTCTCGGGCGTGACGAGCCCGGGCGCCATGTAGGGCTCCCGGTCGACCGTCTCGGAGTCGAAGTGGTACGCCGAGGCGTCCTTCACGTAGACGAGGATCGTGTCGTGCTTCGTGGGCCAGCGGTTGCGGCTCTTGGCGCCGTAGTCGTAGGCCCAGATGATCTCGTTGAGGAACGACTCACGGCCGAAGAGCGCGTCGAGGAGCACCTTCGCGTAGTGGGCCTCGCGGTAGTCGAGGTGGAGGTAGAGAGTGCCGTCGCGGGCGAGCAGGCGCCAGGCCTCGGCGAGGCGCGGCTCGAGGAACGACCAGTAGTCGTCGAAGTGGTCGTCGTAGCGCATCAGGTCGCCGCGGATCCGCTCGTAGCCCCGCCCCTTGAAACCGGTCACGGCGGTGACTGACCCCTCCACGCTGCGGATCGAGGTCGTCGAGCGCCGCTGCTGCGGCCGCCCGGTGTTGAACGGCGGGTCGAGGTAGACGACCGTGAAGGCGCCGTCGGGCAGCTGACGGGTCGCGTCGAGGTTGTCGCCGTGGACCACGAGGCTCGGGGAGTCACGGGTCCAGTCGACGGGCATGGTCACCATTCTGTCGTGCCGGGCAGCGGCCAGTTCACCGGGCGTAGGGTCGCCGGATGAGCATCACCGTCGAGAACCGCCCCCAGCAGTCCCAGTACGCCCTCGTCGAGGACGGCGAGACCGTCGGCTTCGCCGCCTACGACGTCGTCGGCGACGAGATCCGCTTCACCCACACCGAGATAGAGCCGAGCCGTCGCTCGGCCGGCCTCGGCGCGCAGCTCGTGCAGGGCGCCCTCGACGACGTGCGCGCCGAGACCTCGCTGCGCGTCGTGCCGCTCTGCCCGTTCGTCGCCGACTGGGTCGACGAGCACGTCGACTACCAGGAGCTGCTGGCCCGCTGACCCCGGTCGCCGACCCGCGACTCCCCCCGGCTCTCGGAGCTGTGCCCGCAGGGCACGCCTGCAGGGCTCACGTCACGGGACCCGGCGGAGCCACTCGGGCGTGGCGAACTTCGTCGTCACGAGCTGCTCGGCGGCCTCGAGCTCGGCCTCGGTGACGTGGCCGGTCGTGGCGCCGTAGAGGCCCGTGAAGGTCTGCTTCATGCGCTCGATGATCTCGGCGCGGGGCAGGCCGGTCTGGCTGCGGAGCGGGTCGACGCGCTTGGCGGCGCTCGTGGTGCCCTTGTCGCTCATCTTCTCGCGGCCGATGCGGAGCACCTTCACCATCTTCTCGCCGTCCATGTCGTACGACATGGTCGCGTGGTGCAGCAGCGCGCCGTTGCCGAGGCGCTTCTGGGCGGCCCCGCCGATCTTGCCCTTGGCGCTCGTGATGTCGTTCAGCGGCTGGTAGAACGCGTCGATGCCGAGCGACTTCAGCGCCGTGATGACCCACTCGTCGAGGTAGGCGTAGCTGTCGGCGAAGCTCATGCCCTGCACGAGCTCGCCGGGGGCGTAGAGCGAGTAGGTGACGATCGACTGGGCGTCCATGAACATGGCGCCGCCGCCGCTGATGCGGCGGACGACCTCGAAGCCGTGCTCCTCGGCCGCGTCGAGGTCGACCTCGTTGCGGAGCGACTGGAAGCTGCCGATGACGACGGCCGGCTGCTCCCACTCCCAGAAGCGCAGGGTGGGGCCGCGACGGCCGGCCCCGACCTCCTCGGTGAGCACCTGGTCGAGGGCGAGGTGCATGTTCGGCGACACGGGGGCGTCGTGGATGATCTGCCACTCGTGGTCGCGCCAGTCGCTCGCCTTCGACAGGCTTCGGCGGATCGCCACGGCGACGGCCTCGGGCGTGAAGCCGAGCAGGACGGCGTCGTCGGGCAGCCCGGCGCGGACGGCCGCGGCGATCGTCGCGGCGTCGGACTCGACCGGGAGGCCCGTGATCGAGCGGTCGATGGCGTCGAGCGCCGTGTCGGGCTCGAGGAAGAAGTCGCCCGCGAGGCGGAACTCGGCGATGCGCCCGTCGCGCACCTCCAGGTCGACCACCACGAGCTTGCCGCCAGGGACCTTGTACTCACCGTGCATGCGAGCAGCCTATGCCTGCCGGCCGGGGCGGCGCGGGTCAGCGGGGCACGCGGGCGTCCAGCCAACGGGTCAGGTCGTCGAGCACCTCGTCGCGGTTCGTCTCGCGGAAGATCTCGTGCCGTGCGCCCTGGTAGACGACGAGCTCGACGTCGGTGAGGCCGCTCCGGTTCACGTAGGCGTCGGCGAGCCTGCGCGCGCTCTCCTCCCCGCCGAGCGGGTCGTCGTCGCCGACCATGATCAGCAGCGGCACGTCGTGCTCGAGGTGCTTCGACGGGCGGCCCAGCAGGCGCAGCGTGTCGCGCCAGCCGAAGAGCTGCATCACCTTCGCGTCGACGACGAGGGGGTCGGCCGCCATCGCCTCGGCGACCGCGGGGTCGCGGCTCAGCCACTCGAAGCCGGTGCTGCCGAGGTGGGCGTGGC
The DNA here is from genome assembly GCF_014842245.1 of Frigoribacterium sp. CFBP 13707. Taxonomy (NCBI): domain Bacteria; kingdom Bacillati; phylum Actinomycetota; class Actinomycetes; order Micrococcales; family Microbacteriaceae; genus Frigoribacterium; species Frigoribacterium sp. CFBP 13707. The sequence goes on along the minus strand of NZ_JACYVL010000008.1, from coordinate 14,651 downwards.
GCGCGTTGAGGTCGCCGCCGTTCATGCTGCCGGGCACGCGGTAGGCGGTGCCGGTGAGCACGACGGCGTCGTAGAGCGAGGCCTGCCGGTCGACGATCGCCTGGAGCATCAGCGACCCCCAGGAGTGGCCGAGCGCGACGACGGGGAGGCCGGGGGCCTCGGCGCGGATGACCCCCGTCAGCTGGACCACCGCCTCCGCCGCTCCCCGCACGCCCGAGGGGCCGAGGCGCCCGAGCTTCGTGTGGTCGCCGCCGTGCTGGCCGAGACCGGTGGCGCCGTGGCCGAGGTGGTCGTCGGCGTAGACCGTCCAGCCCGCGCGGACGAGGTGCTGCGCGACCTCCTCGTAGCGGAGCGCGTGCTCGCCCACGCCGTGCATGATCTGCACCGCCCCTCGGGGGTCGGCCGCCCGCCACACGTAGTAGTGGACGGTGACGCCGTGCGCGTCGACGAACTCGAAGTCGCCCCGGGCGGCGGAGAAGGTGGGCATGCGGTCATCTTGGCACCGACCGGGGGCGGCCACGGTGCGGCGGGGCGGACGCGAGGAGGCGCGGGCCGGCTCCCGAGGGCCGACCCGCGCCTCCTGCGCGGCGTCAGGGTCAGCTGCGCGGCGCGTCGACGTCGGTGCGGACGACGCCGAACGCGGCGTCGAGGTCGACGTCGACCTCGGTGCCGTCGTCGAGGCGGACGTCGACCTCGTACGCCACGCCGCCGTCGTCGCTGCGGTCGACGTCGGTGACGGTGCCGCCGCCGGCCGCGCTGAGCGCTGCGGCGGAGGCCTGGTCGTAGTCGGCGCCGGTGACGGTGTCGTCGTCGGTGCCTGTCGTGGCGTCGCCCGAGCCGCCGGCGGAGTCGTCGGTCGCGCTGCCGGAGGCGCCGTCGCGGTCGTCGTCGTCGCGGCCTCCCCGGTCGCCCCGGTCGCCCCCGCGGTCGTCGCCCGTGCGGGTCGACGTCACGGCGTAGTCGTCGTCGAGGTACACGTGCGTCTCGCCGCCGCCGGGCAGCGAGACCTCGACCTCGTAGCCGGGCAGGCCGTCGCCGATCGTGTCGACCTCGGTGACGGTGCCGCCACCGGTCTCGGCGAGCGCCGCCTCCCGGGCACGGTCGGTGGTCTGGGCCGACAGCCGGTCGTCGTCGAGGCCGGTCGCCAGGGCGACGCCGCCGCCGCCGAGCACGAGCACGGCCGCCACTCCGCCGGCGATCAGCAGGGTCTTCTTGGTGTTCTTCATGACGGTGTCTCCGTTCGTCGAGCCGCGGTGCGGCCGGTGGTCGTGGGGGTGGTCAGTGCCGGTGCGGGGCGGGCCCCTCGGCGATGACCCCACTGTGCCGACCGGGCGCTGAAGCACCCCTGAAGCGACCTGAAGGGACCTTCAGCCGGCGCGGCCGCGCGCCGAGTGGTCACGATCTGCTGCTCTGGCGCCCGGCGACGCGCAGATCGTGACCACTCGACGGGAGGCTCGGCGTCAGCCGGCGGCAGGAGCGGCGTCAGCCGGCGGGGAGGTCGACCACGAAGCGCGCGCCGCCGAGCGGAGAGTCGTCGACGCGCACCGCTCCCCCGTGCACACGGACGATCTCGGCCACGATGGCGAGCCCGAGGCCGCTGCCCCCGGCGTCGCGGTCGCGGGCCTCGTCGAGGCGGACGAAGCGCTCGAACACCCGCCCGCGGTCGACGACGGGCACCCCGGCGCCGTCGTCGTCGACGGTCAGCACCGCCCGGCCGTCACGCTCGACGAGGGCGAGCGCGACGGTCGAGGTGGCGTGCCGTGCGGCGTTGGCGACGAGGTTGCGCACGACCTGCCCGAGCAGCGGCTCGTCGCCGACGACACGGGCGGGCCCGACGCCGGTGGCGTCGACGCGGATCGGAGAGGAGGCGCGGAGCCGCGACGCCTCCGCCACCACGAGGTCGTCGAGGTCGACGGGCCGTCGGGCCACGCCGAGCTGCCCCTCGTCGGCGCGGGCCAGCACCAGCAGGCCCTGCACCAGGGCCGTGAGGCGCGCCTCCTCGCCGAGCACGGTGCCGGCGAGGGCTTGCCCGTCGATGCTGCCGGGGTGGAGCAGCGCGACCTCCGCGTGCTGCCGGATGGTCGCCAGGGGAGTCTTGAGCTCGTGGGACGCGTCGCCGACGAAGCGCCGCTGCGCGCGGGCGGAGGCGTCGAGCCGGTCGAGCATGCCGTTCAGGGTGCGGGCCAGGCGGGCGATCTCGTCGCGCCCGCCGGGGTCGCGGAGCCGTCGGTCGAGGCGTGCGGCGGTGACCTCGTCGACCTCGCGGCGCATGGCCTCGACCGGGCGCAGGGCCCGGCCGACGACGAACCAGGTCGTCACGCCGAGCACGACCAGCGCCACGGGCACGGCGACGCCGAGCGTCACCAGGCTCGCCGCGGAGGCGGCCTGCGCCTCGTCGAGGGAGCGCGCGGCCACGACGGTGAGCTCAGCCGTGTCGGCCGCGTCGTCGTCGGCCGCGCCGGCCGCGTCGTCGTCGGCGCCCCGGCCCCCGCGGCCGGACGAGTCGTCGTCATCGTCGTCGTCGTCGCGCGACGCCGACGCGGACGGCTCGCCACCCGACGACGCCCCGTCGGTCGCGCCGCCGGCGACGTCGGGGGTGTCGCGCTCGACGACGAAGGCCTCGCCGTCGAGCCGTGCCCGGCCGCCCGACGGCACGGTCGAGAGGCGGGTCGCCTCGGCGACGAGGTCGTCCTCGCCGCCGGCCGCGAGCACGGCGCCGGCGGAGTCGAGCACGACGACCAGCGTGCCGTCCGCGTCGCCGGCCACCGCGACGGCGGGCGTCTGCCCGGCCTCGAGCGCCGAGGCGACGCGCGAGACGTCCGCCTCGGCCGCCGAGCGCGGGGCGTCGTCGAGCACGGCGCGCTGCACGACCGCGAAGACGAGGGTGAAGAGGCCGAGGGTGACGGCGACGGCGAGCACGGCGGCCGCGGTGGTGCGGAGTCGCAGCGAGCCACGGCGACCACGGCGCCCGACGGGAGGGGCGTGCTCAGCCACCCCGCGACTCCAACCGGTACCCGGCCCCGCGGAGCGTGACGATCGCCTCCCGCCCGAAGGGGCGGTCGACCTTGTTGCGCAGGTGCCGCACGTACACCTCGACGATGTTGGGGTCGCCCTCGAAGTCGTCGTTCCAGACGCCGTCGAGCACCTCGCGCTTCGTGACGACGCTGCCGGCCCGTCGCATCAGGAACTCGAGCACCGCGAACTCGCGGCTCGTCAGGTCGACGAGCGCGTCGCCGCGGTGCACGGTGCGGGCCGCGGGGTCGAGCCGCAGGTCGCCGGCCTCGAGCACGACGGGCCGCTCGCGGGCGCCGCGCCGCACGAGGGCGCGCAGCCGGGCGAGCAGCACGGCGAACGAGAACGGCTTGGTGAGGTAGTCGTCGGCGCCGGTGTCGAGGGCCTCGACCTGGTCCCACTCGCCGTCCTTCGCCGTGAGCATGATGACGGGGGTCCAGTCGCCGCCCTCGCGCATGGCGCGGCAGACGGCGTAGCCGCTCATGCCGGGCAGCATGATGTCGAGCACGACGACGTCGTAGCTGCCCTCGCGGGTGCGCCAGAGGGCGTCGGTGCCGGTGCCGGCCACGTCGACGGCCATGCCCTCGGCCTCGAGCCCGACCCGCAGGCCCTCGGCCAGGGTCGCCTGGTCCTCGACGACGAGCACGCGCACGGCCGACTCCCTCCCCGCGGGCGCCCTGCCCACGCGCCCAGTCTGGCGGGCGAGCGCTGAACCGGCGCTGAAGCGGCGGCGGGGCCGGCGTCGCACGGCCTGCCACGGCCGGCGGGTCGGTGTCGTCGTCGGCGGCCGCACCTCGAGCTGCGGCGGGTCGCCGTCCTCCTGGGCGGGCCGGCGCCCACCCGCCCACGAGGACACGGACCCGCCGCACCGCGCAGCGAGCCCGAGGCCCCCGGGGAGGCGCGGGTCAGTGCGCCGAGTAGCCGCCGTCGACGAGGTAGTAGCTGCCCGAGATGAACGACGCCTCCGGGCTGAGGAGGAACAGCACCAGGGCGGCGACCTCGGCGTCGGTGCCGAGGCGGCCGGCGGCGTGCTGCTGCTCGAGCGCGGTGAGCGCCTCACCGGAGAGCGACGCGCGCACGAGGGGCGTGTCGATGAAGCCGGGGCCGACCGCGTTCGTGCGGACGCCGCGGGCGGTGTACTCGAGCGCCGCGACCTTGGTCAGGCCGACCAGGGCGTGCTTGCTCGTCACGTACGCCGCGTTCTGGGCCAGGCCGACCGTGCCGAGCACCGAGCTCATGTTGACGACGGCCCCGCCGCCGGCCTCGACGATGGCGGGCAGCTGGTAGCGGAGGCCGTAGAAGACGCCGTCGAGGTCGACGCTGCGCACGCGGTCCCACGTGGCGACGTCGTACTCGCCGATGTCGGCCGGGGCGCCCGCGATGCCGGCGTTGTTCACGGCGAGGTGCAGGGCGCCGTAGGTCGTCTTCGCGAACTCGACGGCGGCGTCGGACTGCTCGGCGACGGCGGTGTTCTGCTCGAAGGCGGTCGCGGCGCCGCCCGCGGCGACGATCTCGTCGACGACCGACTGCGCGGCGTCCAGCTTGATGTCGGTGACGACGACGGAGGCGCCCTCGGCGGCGAGCGCCCGCGAGATCTCGGCGCCGATGCCGCTGCCTCCGCCGGTGACGATCGCGGTCTTGTCGGTGAACCTGGCCATGGTGGTCCTTCTTCCTTCTGCGGCGTTCTCGCGCCGGCGTCCTGGCGCCCCTCGGGGCCCTGTCGTGGGGGCTCGTCGTCGAGCCGTCCACGACGATACGCCTGCATCGACCGATCCTCAACAGGTGTCGTCGATCTGCCTGAGATGTTTACTTAGCCGAGCTAACTGCTCATACTGGAGGGCGATGACCGACGTGACCCCCGCCTCCCCCGCTCCCCCCTCCGCCGCTGCCCCGCTCCGTGCGCTGCCGCACGCCCAGCTGGCCACGACGGTGCGCGGGTCGGTGCTGAGGCTGGCGCGGCGCCTCCGTCAGCAGAAGGCCGAGGCCGACGTGAGCGACGCCCAGATGGCGGCGCTCGGCTGGGTCTACCAGTCGCAGCCGCTGACCATCGGCGCCCTCACCGAGCACGAGGGCGTGACGCCGCCGTCGATGAACCGCACCGTCGGCAAGCTCGTCGAGGCCGGTCTGCTGGCGCGCCGGGTCGACGAGGCCGACCGGCGCCGCGTCGTGCTCGAGACGACGCCGGCGGGGTCCGCGTTCGTGGTCGAGACGCGCCGCCGTCGCGACGCCTGGCTCGCGCCCCGGCTCGCCGCCCTCACCCCCGACGAGCGCCGCACGCTGGCTGACGCGACCGACATCCTGCGGAAGCTGACCCTCTCGTGAGCGCCATGTTCCGCTCGTTGCGGCTCTACAACTACCGGCTCTGGTCGGCCGGGGCGCTCGTCTCGAACACCGGCACCTGGATGCAGTCGACCGCCCAGGACTGGCTCGTGCTCACGCACCTCACCGACCACGACGCGACGGCCGTGGGCATCACGATGGCGCTGCAGTTCGCGCCGCCGATCCTCCTCGTGCCGGTCACCGGGCTGATCGCCGACCGCTTCGACCGGCGGCGCATGCTGATGCTGACGCAGGCGACGATGGGGCTGCTCGGGCTCGCGCTCGGCCTCCTCGTGCTGACCGACGTCGCCCAGCTCTGGATGGTCTGGGTCTTCGCGCTGCTGCTCGGCACGGCGAACGCGATCGACGCGCCCATCCGCCAGAGCTTCGTCTCCGAGCTCGTCCCGCCGGGGCACCTGGCCAACGCCGTCTCGCTGAACTCGGCCTCGTTCAACGCCGCGCGCCTCCTCGGCCCCGCCGTCGCCGGCGTTCTGATCGCGGGGGTGGGCACGGGCTGGGTGTTCCTGATCAACGCGGCGTCGTTCGCGGCGGTGCTGGTGTCGCTGCGCTTCATCCGGGTGTCGCAGCTCGAGGCGAAGCCCCGGGTGTCGCGGGCGAAGGGCCAGATCAGGGAGGGGTTCCGCTACGTGCGCGGCCGCCCCGACCTCCTGGTGATCTTCGCCGTGATCTTCGTGATCGGCACCTTCGGCCTGAACTTCCCGATCTTCACCTCGACGATGGCGAGCGTCGAGTTCGGCGTCGACGCCAGCGGCTTCGGCCTGCTGTCGTCGTGCATCGCGGTCGGCTCGCTGGCGGGCGCCCTGCTGTCGGCCCGGCGCGAGCGGCCGCGGATGCGCGTGCTCGTGCTCGCGGCCTTCGCCTTCGGCGTGACCTGCACGGTCGCGGCGCTGATGCCGACGTACTGGAGCTTCGCCGCCGTGCTCGTCACCGTGGGGCTCTCGTCGATCACGCTGATGACGACGGCGAACGGCTCGGTGCAGCTGTCGGCGGCCCCGGAGATGCGCGGTCGCGTGATGGCGCTCTACATGGCGATCTTCACGGGCGGCACTCCGCTCGGCGCCCCGATCGTCGGCTGGGTCGCCGACACCCTCGGCCCGCGCTGGGCGATCGGCGTCGGCGCGAGCGCCGGCTACGTGGCGGGCGGCCTCGCGCTGGCGTGGCTGATCCGCCGCCAGCACCTGCGGCTGCGCCGCGGCGGGTCGGTGCTCCACCCGCGTTTCCGGGTCGAGCACGACGGCGACGGGCTCCGCGAACAGCGGGAGGAGACCGCCGAGGCGATGGCGGCCGACGAGGCCGCTGTCCGCCAGACGACGTAGCGACCGGCCCGGGCCGCCGCGCGGTCGCCGCGGGGCGTACGCTCCCGGCACGAGCAACCGGGTCGTCGACCGACGAGCCGAGCGACTCGGCGGCGGAGGGCCGGCCATGGGCAGAGCGACGGTCAGCGGCGTCGTGGCGATCGCCACCACGACCGTGGGAGGCGCGCTGGGCCTCGTCGTGCTCGCTCGCCTCGACCGCACGGCCGGCTCCGGAGCCGAGGCCGGCGGCGTCGCCACGGCGCTGACTCCCCTCACGACGACGGGCGCCGGGGCCGCCGCGACCCCGGTCGCCGCGGTGCCGTCGGCCGCGGCGACGGCCGGTGCCGGCGCGGCCGCGACGCCCGGTGCGGTCGACGGCACGGGCGCCGCGGGCACCTCCGTCGTCACCCCGCTGGCCGGCGGCGACTACGTCGGGGTGGCCCTGGCGCTGCTCGCGGCGGCCGTCGTGGTCGGCGGGCTCGTCGTGCTGCTCGTCGCCCTCGCGGACCGCGTGCTCGCCGACAGCCCGGACGGGTCGACGTTCGGCCGACGCCCGAGGTCCACGCCTCCGCGGGTGGCTTCGGCGGTCGGGGCGACGACCGGGGGCGCCGCACCGGCAGCCGCCCCGGCGGGCGACCCGCCAGGAACGCTGATCCACTCCGGAGTGGATCAGCCGCCTACGCCGGCGACCCCGCAGCACGACTGACCCGTCGCGCGTCGGCTCACCCGTCCCGCCGCCGCTCGCCCGCCTCCCCGAGGCCGACCCGGGCGTCTAGGCTCCCGGGGTGCCCACCTCGCCGCGCCCCCGCCGTCGCCGCGCGGTCCGCGCCGCGCTGCTGCTGCTCGCCTCCGCCGTCGTCGCCACGGCCGTCGCCGGGTGCGCGGCGAGCGCACCGCAGGCGCCTCCTCCCGGAGCGACCTTCGACTACCAGCTCGGTGCCGCCTACGACCCCCCGGCGGGCACCGACGTCGTCGTGCGCGACAGCACGGCCGAGCCTGCCGCCGGCGCCTACGGGGTCTGCTACGTGAACGGGTTCCAGACGCAGCCGGGCGTGGACTGGCCTGACGAGCTCCTCGTGCACCGCGCCTCCGGCGAGCTGCTCGTCGACCCCGGGTGGCCCGACGAGCACCTGTTCGACCTCGCCCGCCCCGAGACGAGGGCCACGGTCGCGGCGCGCATGACGGCCACGATCGAGGGCTGCGCCGACGACGGCTACGACGCCGTCGAGTTCGACAACCTCGACTCCTACAGCCGCTCGGAGGGCGCCTTCGGCCTCGACGACGCCGTCGCCTACGCGACGCTGCTCGTCGACCGGGCGCACGCCGTCGGGCTGGCCGCCGCGCAGAAGAACACGGCCGAGCTGGAGTCGCGGGGCCGGGACGAGGTCGGCTTCGACTTCGCGGTCGTCGAGGAGTGCGACGCCTACGACGAGTGCCCCGCGTTCACCGAGGTGTACGGCGACCGGGTGCTCGCGGTCGAGTACTCCGACGAGCTCCGCGACACGTTCGCCGGCACCTGCGGCCGGGCTACGACCCCTGCGAGCACCGTCCTCCGCGATCGCGACCTCGTGGGGCCCGACGACCCCGGCTACGTGTCCGAGCGGTGCTGACGGGCGCCCGTCCGCTCACGCCTCGCGCGTGATCTCCACCGTGACGAAGAGCGACGACGCCCCCGACCCCGCGTAGACGCCGCGGAGCGGCGGCACGTCGCGGTAGTCGCGGCCCTGGCCGACGACCACGTGCCGCTCGCCGATGTCGATGAGGTTCGTCGGGTCGTAGCCGTGCCAGGTGCCGCAGAAGTACTCGACCCAGGCGTGCGACTCGCCCACGATCGTCTCGCGCAGCTCGGCCGAGGGCTTCGGGTGCAGGTACCCGCTGACGTAGCGGGCCGGGATGCCCGCCGACCGGAGGGCCCCGATCGTCACGTGGGCTATGTCCTGGCAGACGCCGGCCCGGGCGGCCCAGCTCTCGGCGGCGGTGGTCTTCACGTTCGTGACCCCGGGCAGGTACGCCACCGCGCCTCCCACGGCCCGGCAGATCGCGAGGGCCGCCTCGCACGGCGCCGCCGAGCCCCGCGCCTCGGCCGCGAGCGCGACGAGGTCGTCGGGCGGCGTCGTCAGCGGCGTCTGCTCGAGGTGCTCGACGAACGGGGCGGTGGCGCCCGCGACGCGCGCGAGGTCGTCCCAGCCCATGCTCGTGTCGGGGTGCGCGACGGGCCTGACCTCGACGAGCGACGTCGCGGTCAGCGAGAGCTGCCGGTGCGGCAGCAGCACCTCGAACGACGAGACGCGCGTGCCCCAGTAGTCGACGTACTCGTGCGAGGCCGCGACGGGCTCGATGCGCAGGTGCGACGAGAGCACGTACTGCCCCTCGGTGTGCGCCGGCAGCATGCGGGCCTCGTTGTAGCTGGCCACCGCCTCCCCGGCGTACGAGAACCCGGTCAGGTGCCGGATGCGCAGGCGGCTCACGCGCGGCCGCCGACCCAGGTCGGTGCCGCGCTGGTCGGGAAGTACCGCTGGCGGATCGCCTCGGAGGCCGCGCTCGTCGCCGCCTGCACGCTGTCCATGTGGCCGGGCAGGTCGTCGAGGATCTCGCCGATGGGCCGGTACTCGAGCTCGCTGCGCATCTGGCCGAGGATGCGCACCCCGCTGTCGGAGGCCGCCACCCGGTGGTTCGTCGGCTCCACCTCGCGGAGGCACATCTCGGCGCGGCTCACCGCGAACAGGACGCTGCGCGGGAAGAGGCGGTCGAGCAGGAGGAACTCCGCCGCGTTGCGGGCGCTCGGCACGCCCCGGTAGGTGCGCAGGTAGGCCTCGTAGGCGCCGCAGGAGCGGAGGATGGTCGTCCACGACGGGCCGGACGCCTCGGTGAGCGTGCGCGTCGCTAGCAGGCGGGCGGTCATGTCGGCCCGCTCGATCGACCGGCCGAGGGTGAAGAAGTGCCAGACCTCGTCGCGGCTCGTGGCGCTCTCGATGATGCCGACGGCGAGGGCGCTGCGCTCGCGCACCCAGCCGAAGAACTCGTGCACCTTGTCGCCGGCCACCTTGCGGGGCATGCGCGCCCTCGTGGTGTTCAGCGACTCCCACAGCTCGGTCGAGACGATCTCGCGGGCCCGTCGCGCGTTCTCGCGGGCGGCGCCGAGCGAGTAGGCGATCGAGGCGGGGTTGTGCCGGTCGACGGCCAGCATCGCGAGCACGTCGGCGCGGGTCAGCGACACGTCGGCGGGGGCCTCGCTGCCCATCACCGCGAGGAGGCTGCGGCAGGCGGCGTCCTCCTCGATCCACGGGTCCTCGAGCAGCAGCTGCAGGTGCACGTCGAGGATGCGCGCGGTGCCGTCGGAGCGTTCGATGTACCGACCGATCCAGAAGAGGCTCTCGGCGATGCGGCTCAGCATGATTCCCTCTCGGTGGTGGCGCGGTCGTCGTTCGGTCGCTGTCGGTGCCGCTGTCGGTGTTGCTGTCGCTGCTGCTGTTGCTGTTGCTGCTGGACGTGCTCCTGCTGCTGCTGGGCCTGCTGGTCGTTGCGGGGGTCGTCCTGCGGAGCGTGGTCGGGGCTGTGGTCGGCGACCGCCGGGGCGCCGGGCTCCGCGGCGCTCACGATGGGGATCGCGGCCGTGGGCGTCGTCTGCTCGGCGATCAGGGCGCTGACGTCGTGGCCCGCCCAGGCGTTGACGTCGCCGCCGACGATCCAGGTGTCCTTCGAGCCGCCGCCCTGGCTGCTGTTGACGACGAGCTGCCCCTCGGGCAGCGCGACCCGGGTGAGCCCGCCGGGCAGCACCCAGACGTCGTCGCCGTCGTGCACCGCGAAGGGCCGCAGGTCGGCGTGCCGGGGCCGCAGCCCCTCGTCGACGAGGGTCGGGATGGTGCTCAGCTGCACGACCGGCTGCGCGATCCAGCCGCGGGGGTCACGCTGCAGGCGGGTGCGCAGCTCGTCGAGCTCGCGGCGGCTCGCGGCCGGGCCGACGACGAGGCCCTTGCCGCCCGAGCCGTCGACCGGCTTCACGACGAGCTCGTCGAGGCGGTCGAGCACCTCCTCGAGGGCGCCCGGGTCCTCCAGCCGCCACGTGTCGACGTTCGGCAGCAGCGCCTCCTCGCCCAGGTAGTAGCGGATCAGCTCGGGCAGGTACGTGTAGACGAGCTTGTCGTCGGCGACGCCGTTGCCCACCGCGTTCGCGATCGTCACGGTGCCGAGGCGCGCCGCCATCAGCAGGCCCGGCGAGCCGAGCACCGAGTCGGCGCGGAACTGCAGCGGGTCGAGGAACTCGTCGTCGACCCGGCGGTAGATGACGTCGACCCGCTCGGGGCCGCCGGTGGTGCGCATGAAGACGCGTCCGCCGGAGCAGTAGAGGTCGCGCCCCTCGACGAGCTCGACGCCCATCAGCCGGGCCAGCAGCGTGTGCTCGTAGTACGCGCTGTTGAAGACGCCGGGCGTCAGAACGACCACCGTCGGCTCGTCGACGCCCGACGGTGCGCTCTTCTTCAGGGCCGCGAGGAGGCGGTTGGGGTAGTCGCCCACCGGCCGCACCCTCATCGAGACGAAGAGCTCGGGCAGGGTCTGTGCCATCACCCGCCGGTTCGAGATCACGTAGCTGACGCCGGACGGCACCCGCACGTTGTCCTCGAGGACGCGCCACGCGCCGGCCTCGTCGCGCACCAGGTCGATGCCGCTGACCTGGATGCGCGCGCCGCCCGACGGCTCGATGCCCGCGGCCTGCCGGTGGAAGTGCGACGACGAGGTGATCAGCCGCGCCGGGATGACCCCGTCGGCCACGGCCCGCTGCGCGCCGTACACGTCGGAGAGGAAGGCCTCGAGCGCCCGCACCCGCTGCGCGACGCCCTTCTCGACCGAGGCCCACTCGGGCTGCTCGATCACGCGCGGCACGGCGTCGAGGGGGAAGGGGCGCTCCTCGCCGGCGAAGTCGAAGGTGACGCCCTGGGCGAGGTACGAGTCGGCCAGCGCGGCGGTACGGTGCCGCAGGTCGTCCTGCGTCATGCCCTCGAGCGTCGCGTGGATCTCGTGGTACGCCCGGCGCGGGGTGCCGTCTCGCTCGAACATCTCGTCCCAGGCGCGCGCGGGCGGCATGCGGTCGGCGGCCTGCCGGGCCGCGGCCTGGCGGGCGCCCGAGCCGACGCCGAGGGCCCCGGCGGCGGCTCGCAGGCCCCCGCCGCGACGGCTGCCCGGGTCGGCCGTGGCCGCGTATCCGTCGAAGAGGTCTCCCATGGCTCGACGGTATCCACGGGGTGTTGCGGGGGTGTTTCCGCGGCGTTGCACGCGGGGACGAGCTCGCTGTGGGGGTGCCGAGCGAGCGGGCGGCGGCCCGGACGCTGGCGCGGCGGCCTCTGCCGCACCGACACCGCGGCGCCGTCCCCCGCGCGGGGCTCCCCCGGTCTGGGCGCACCCGCTCTGGGGCTGCAGCGCCCGGGGCCGCGCGACGTAGCGTCGCAGCGTGGACCAGATGACGATCACCGAGGCGCTCGCCTCCGCCTCCCAGCCCGACGAGCAGCGACTCCTCCCGATCGGCGGCACGGCGTGGCCGCGTCACGACGCGATCGACCACTTCCTGCACCCGACGGGCTGACCGGGCGATCCCTGCTGACGCAGGGGCGACTCCTCTCGGGCGCGACGCCGTCACCGCTGGCCGCACCCGGCGATCTCATGCTCGCGGGCGAGCCGATGCGCAGCCTCAGGGACTAGCGTCGGGACGAATCGCACATCGTTCCACTCGGGAGGACCCCATGAGTTTCCGTTTCCTGTTCATCGCCGTCATCGCCTTCGTCGCGTACACCTTCGGAGCCAAGGCCGGCCACGGCCGCTACAAGGAGATCGCGAGCTACTTCGGCTCGTTCTGGAACGACCCGCAGGTGAAGAAGGCCCGCAAGAGCGCCGGCAAGAACGTCGCCAAGGCCCGCAAGGTCGCCGCCAAGAAGGCGAGGAAGCGCTGGAGCTGAGCTCCGCAGACGTCCGCTGAGGTCGCGCCTCCGGGCGGCTCAGCGTGAGGACGCCCCGTCACGACCTGGTCGTGGCGGGGCGTCCTGCCGTTCGGTGCAGGCTCAGTCGAGCAGGCCGGCGCTGTCGGATGAGACCGAGGACGGTCGAATCCGCCTCGTCTCGAAGGAGTGTCCCTGATCACGACACCCGTTGCCGCCGGGGGGCGGCCGATTCCTGCGGCGAGTTGAACGGGTCACCGCAGGCGGGCGGGTTCTCGTTGCGAGCAACCTGGTGCGGTGCGCTCGGCGTAGTTGCCTCACCCCCTCCGCATGCAGTCGTGCAGAGCTACACGATCCGCTCGAGACCCACCCCGATACCCTCTTCTCGAAGAACCAGTCGCCGCCGCCAGCCTCGAGCTGTCGGCCGAGGTTGTGATCTACCGAGCTCACCCGGACGTACGCCACGGCCTGGTTCTTGTGCCGCACCGCTCTCCTAGACCCTGACGCAAACCTGAGGCACAAGGATGCAACAGGGCGCTAACGCCACGCCAGTCGCGCCTTGGGCGCCTGTAGCACAGGGGCTTAGTCATGCGACACCCGTCGGAATAAGAGCAGGACGCAGCCGCGCTCTCTGATCGACAATTCCTCAGCTATGTCCGGGGTGTTCCAGCCACACCTGCGACAGTCCGAGTTGAGGTAACACCCGGCGACTTCGCCGACAAAGGAGTTAGCCATGACCCACAAAGTCATCAGAAGCGAGAAAGACCGAGACGGTGACATTACGGGCCTCTGTGGAGCGTCCTAGAGCCACACGAAGTCTTAGACAGTCACCAACATCAAGGCTGAGCGACAGGCCTACTCTGCCTCGTTCGGCGCCCGAGCCACGTAAGTCCGAGTGGGAACTCGCAACGGTGATGGCTACCTCACCACCAACTCCTTCGATTACGGGCCAAACAACCTGATCAACAACACGGACGACTCCTAGTTCACGCAACGCCTTCGAGTGTCGATGGGCCCCGCCGTCCTGGCAGGGCTCATCTTCGTACCAGTGAACGGCCGTCTTTCGCGCGGACAAGTCAGACACTTGTCCCAGGAGGCCTTTGCCGTTTGACATCCCAAATCGCGGGATTGCTGCGGCTGCCTCTCGCCTGCGGCATCTCGACTGCGATGTCTGCTCCGAAGGTTGCCAACGAGCGACCAATCGCAGCAAAAAGGATGAGTCGCGGGCCAGAAAAAATATCCCCACGAGACGCATGCCCGAGTGACTATCAGCACTTATAGTCCCTACGCTTCACAAATACGATCCCTAGGGGTGCAAACGAGCGTTTAGCAGCCAAGGCTCGCTTCGATAATTCGAATTGACCGACTAACCATCGCCGCGACTCGGTCGAGGTCGTGTTTCGACCATCGCTTGCGCGGGCTATCCGACTCGCCTGTCAGGTATGGAATCGTCGCTTCCACGAGTCGTTGGTAGGCGGCTAATGCCTGACCAGAACGTCGCTGCGAAACACCCAAGGAGTGCTCAATATCGTCTGCGAAATTTACAGCTGTCAGCCAAGCGCGATAGGCCTCTAAGCGCGAAGCCAGGCGAACATTTTGTCTGGCGGCTGGCACATCCACAAGCGCAACAGGTTCATCCGAGGCTTCGTGCCACCCTCGGTTCCTTGCAAAGTCCACAGCTTGCCTAGCGCTCGTAAAAGTAAGGACCTGCGCATTTTGCACGCCTACGGCATCCAGCGCCTCATTGTCCGCATCTTCACCCCACCATACGAAGCGAGGTCCTACGTCCAGGCGTACGCAGACGGGCCGGCCTTGTCGAATGTTCACGTACCCCCCTGCCTATCTAGCTCGCTGTCCAAGGTACTTTTTAATTTGGTTGTAATCCGAAGTAGGCCCTGTGCCTTTGACTCCGATTTGCTGGCCGAGCATAACTCGATCAATGGCCTGCTTTAATCCTTCACCGCGGCTTTTCTCCCAGTACTTGCCTACTGCGTAACTGGGCACATCATTCTTGGGCTTGTTGCCACTACCCCGTGATGCTTTGGCGATCCACACGCCGGCCGCAATGGCCTGAACA
>NZ_JACYVL010000007.1:0-108222 GCF_014842245.1 Frigoribacterium sp. CFBP 13707 | reverse complement strand
CCGACAAGCCGTGGTCAACATGAACGTGTTGATCGTCAACACCGAGTGCTTTAAGACCGTCACGTTGTGCTGCGAGATCCTGTCCAGAGGTCGACACACGCGCGTATCCGATGAGCATCCGCCGACTGTAGCGTTTAAACCCCCCGTCACCGGGCATTTTTGCGGGACAGGCATACGCGAATCCGCAGGCCAGGCATCACTTGACCTCCCGCGACGTTAATGGGCCCGAGAAGGTGTCCCGATGAACGACCGCTCATTGAAACGGCAACAGCCGCCCCGGGGCAGTACTCGTTCGGCATCGGCGGAAGACGACTACGGGTGGCCTGGAAACAGGGCCCCCGGCACTCAGCCGCGCGCGACCGCGTCCGGGCCGAGGAGCTTCCGCAGGGCGATCAGGGCGTCGCGCGTGCGCGTCTTCATCGTCCCGAGCGGCACACCCGCCTCGCCGGCCGCCTCGGAGTGGCTCAGGCCGCCGAAGTAGGTCAGCTCGAGCGCCTGCCTCTGGGCAGCGGTGAGGCCCTTCATCGCCCGGCTCACCCGCGCGTGCTCGATGTGCACGGCAGCGGTCTCGGCGACGTCGTCGCGGACGTCGTCGAGGTCGCGGATGCCGACGGTCATGTCACGCACCCGGCTCGCCTGCGCCGAGCGGACCCGGTCGATCGCACGACGACGAGCGCGGACGAGCAGCCACGACACCGCCCTGCCCTTCGCGGGGTCGAACTGCGCCGCCTCCTGCCAGGCGGAGAGGAAGACCTCCTGCGCGACCTCCTCCGACTGCGCCGGGTCGACGAGGATGCGCCGCACCAGCCCCAGCACCCGCGACGACGTCATGTCGTAGAGCTGGGCGAAGGCCCTCTGGTCACCC
This sequence comes from Frigoribacterium sp. CFBP 13707, assembly GCF_014842245.1. NCBI lineage: Bacteria > Bacillati > Actinomycetota > Actinomycetes > Micrococcales > Microbacteriaceae > Frigoribacterium > Frigoribacterium sp. CFBP 13707. The sequence goes on along the minus strand of NZ_JACYVL010000007.1, from coordinate 107,357 downwards.
TGCGCCGTCGCGAGGACGAGGTCGTCCTCGCTCGGGTCCTGCCGGAGCAGGAGTTCTGAGGTGAGGGTCACGGGGGCCGTCCGGTCTGGGCGTGGGGGCGAGGAGTACAGGAATGCTCCCCCCGGCGCTGTGGCCACTGTATGCGCCTGCATCCTCTCCGGTACCCCCACTTCGGGCCGCCGCCGAGCCCCCGGCGGCCCGACCGGGTCAGATCGCCGACCAGCCGCCGTCGGAGGGCAGCACGACCCCGTTGACGTTCGTCGCGTCGTCGCTCGCGAGCCAGGTGATCGACGCGGCGAGCACGTCGGCCTCGACGGGCGTCGGCACGGTCGTCTGCATGATCGGGCCGAGGGCCGCCGCGGCGACCTGCGACTTCATCGGGGCCTCGATGTTGGTGATCGTGGCCCCGGGTGCGACGGCGTTGGTGCGGATGCCGTGCTTCGCGTAGACGACTGCCGTGTTCTTCGTGATGCCCGCGACGGCGTGCTTCGAGGCCGTGTAGGCCACCCCGGCGGCTGAGCCGCGGAGCGCCGCCTCCGACGCGACGTTGACGATCGCACCCGAGCCGGCCTCGATCATGAGGGGCAGCACGGCCCGCGTCAGGCGCACGACGGCCGTGACGTTGATCGCGAAGACGAGCTCCCACGTGCGGTCGTCGACCTCGGCGGCGGGCAGGAAGCCGTCCATGATGCCGGCCACGTTCGCCAGCGCGTCGACCCGGCCCTCGGCGGCGGCGACGACCGCCTGCACGCCCTCCTCCGTCGTGATGTCGCCGGTCACGGGCACGAGGTCGAGCTCGGCGTTCTCCGCCACGAGCGCGTCGAGGCGCTCGGCCACGACGTCGGCGGCCACGACCCGGGCGCCCTCCCGCGCGAAGCGGAGGGCGGACGCACGGCCGATGCCGCTGCCCGCCCCGGTGACGATGACGGTCTTGCCGCGGAAACGGTCGGGGGTGGTGGTCAGGTCGGCCATGGCTGCCTCTTTCGTCGGGACCGGCCTCGGTGCCGGTCCCGAGCATTGTGACACGCGGTGTCAGAAAGAGGCTGCGCGTCGGCCGGGAGGGGCCGCGCGGCACGACGAACCACGTCGTCGCACGGGAACCATGCCGCGGCGTGGTTCGGGTGCGAGAACGTGGTTCGCGGCACGAGCGGGCGCTCGGGGCGGGCGCGGGGCGGGCGCGACCGGCCGGGCGGCACGAGCGGGCGCGCGGGGCGCGCGGCGCGGGCGGCGCGAGCTACGCCCCGAGCTCCTCCGCGACGCGGTCCCACCAGCCGGCGGAGGCGGTGCGCACCGAGCCGACCCGCGACTCCCACCGGGCCCGCACCTGCGCGGCGTCGTCCCAGGTCGCCAGCGCGAGCCGCGCCGCCGAGCCGAGCACCAGCGCCTCGACCGAGGCGACGCTCGTCTGGCCGAAGGCGCCGAGCGCCCCCGTGAGCTTCACGCGCGTGTACTCGTCGACCGAGATGCCGACCGTCGGCACCCCGCCGGCGACCGCGAACACGGCCGGGTGGTAGCGGCTCGTCAGGTGCAGGGAGGCGCCCCGCGCGAACCGTGCGGCGGCCACGGAGTCGGTGGTCGGCTCGATCCGCACCCGCGAGGTGGTCATCGCGTCGATGACCCGGCGGTGCAGCACGGAGTCGCCGCGCTCCTCGCCCTCGTTCAGCGAGGCCCAGTGCGCGAGGAACGCGATCTCGAGCCCCGTCTCGTCGGCGACGCGGTCGAGCAGTCGCGCGAGGGCGGTGACGACCTGCCGCCGGTCGGCGTCGCCGACGTGCGTCGAGAGGCTGACCGCGCAGTACGGGAAGGAGCCGGCTCCGACGAGCAGCGACCCGGGCCCGGCCGAGGCGCCCGCGTCGAGGCCGGTGACCGCGGGAGGCGCGGCGTCGGCCCCGAGGAAGCTCGCGTCGTCGACGTTCTGCACCACCTTGCGCGCGAGGTCGGGCGCGGTGTCGTCGGCCACGCGCCGCATCAGCGTGTGCGAGGCGCTCTCGCGCACCCCGAAGAGGCGCGCGTCACGGAGCAGCCCCGACACGAGCCGCTCGTCGTCGGCGACGAGATCGGGCCCGATCGTCTGGCCCGTCACGACCAGCGGGCGCCCGACCACGCGGGCGACGGCGCCGAGGGCGGCGCGCTCGAAGACGTGCAGCGACCAGCGGGAGGCCATGTTGCCGCCGCCGGCGACGGCGACCGCGTCGGCCTCGCGGACGGCCCCGATCACGGCGAGCGCCGGGTCGTCGTGGGGCAGCGCGGTGCGGCTGCCCCCGGCCGCGGCGAGTACGCGCTCGAGGCGCTCGACCTGGCCGTCGCGGCCGCCGAGCGGGCCGGGGGCGAAGCCGATCGGCCGGACGGCGTCGACGTCGTAGCGCGCGGCGGTCTCGTCGGGGGCGCTCGAGAGCAGCGTGACGGCGTCGACGCGGCGCCGGCGCAGCTGGACGACGAGCTCCTCGGTCATGGCCTCGTCGCCGATGTGGATCATGTCGTCGACGACGCCGACGTCTCCGATGGCGAGTGTGCGCACGCTGACCTCCGGGCCCGCGGGCCGTCCAGGGACAAGGGGAAGGAGGCGCGGACCGGGCCCGCGCCTCCTCGACGGTAGTGCACCGCAGGTGGCCCGCCGCACGGGCCCCGGGCGCTGCGCGGCCGGCTACCCCACGCGGTCGGCGAAGACGACGCGGTTCTGGTCGTAGTGGCCCGATCCGCGGTCGAAGACCCCGCCGCAGGTGATGAGCCGCAGCTCGTCGGTCGGCTGCGCCCCGAACACCCGGGCGGTGGGGAACTCGGCCTTCGGCACGTCCACCACCTCCGAGACGACGTAGCGCGCGACGCCACCGTCGACGTCGGTCAGCACGACCTCGTCGCCGACGACGAGCTCGTCGAGCCGGGCGAACACGGCGGGCCCCGAGGCGGAGTCGACGTGGCCGGCGACGACGGTCGGACCACGCCCGCCGGGGCGCCCTCCCCCGGTGAACCAGCCCACGTCGTCGGCGTCGACGGGCACCTCCATCGCGCCCGAGGCGTCGAGCCCCAGGTCGATCAGCGGCTCGGAGAGCCCGATCGCGGCGACGTCGACGCGCGCCGGCGCGACGCCGACGGCCGGCACGGCCACGGCCTCCGCCTCGGCCGGCGGAGGCGTCGCCGTCGCCGCACTCGGTGACGAGGCGGGGTCGGGCGCCGGGGCGGGAGCCGACGGAGTCGCGGTGCGGGCCCCGGCACCGGTCGCGTCAGCGGCGACCCCGGCCCCCGTGCCCGAGCACCCGGTCAGCACGCCCAGCACGACGACCGCCGCGGCGAGCGCCGGCAGCGGCCGTCGCACGCGGGTCAGCCTTCCTGGGCGTGACGGCGGCGGACGGCGATCCACGCCGCCGTGCCGAGGACGCCGACCAGCCCGAGTGCACCCGCGCCGAGCGCGAGGCCGGAGCCGGTGCCGGCCTGCGCCGCGCCTCCGAAGCCGGTGTCGACGCCGCCGACGGGCACCTGCGTCAGCTGGCCGCGGACGACGCCCGAGGTGAACGCGGCGGTGTGCGAGTCACCGGTGAACGACGCCGGGTCGGCCTCGATCTGGGCCAGCGTGAAGCCGGTGCCGGTGTCGGCCCCCGCGTCGTTCATGACGCCGGTGGTGAAGGGGCCCTGCAGGCAGCCGCTGCTGGTGCGGGTGCCGTCGCCCTGGTCGACGGGGTTCGCGAAGGCGATGCGGGGCGGGCCCGACTTGCCGACCGCGGCCTGGTGGAGGTGCGTCGCCGTCTTCGCCGGGCTCATGTAGTCGCCCGTCACGCCCGTGAGGGTGATGTCGTAGCAGATGATCTCCTGGTCGCTGTTGATCCGGAAGTCGAACGTGCCCGTCGCGCCGGCCTCGCCCGGCGCCGGGGCGCCCGCGGTCGAGATGACCTGGTCGGGCGTCGCCATGACGGTGAACGCGCTGGTGAACGTGGACGGGGCCTGCACCTCGGTCTCCGCCGACGCGGGCGCGGCGGCGAGCAGGGTGAAGGCGGCCGCGGCGGCTCCTCCGATGGTCAGGATGCGGATGGATCGCTTCTTCGACATTCGTCTGCCTCTCGACGGGAGCGGCCCGGTCGGGCGCGCTTCTGCAGGGAGGTACGCCGGAGGGCGGGGCCGCGTTCACCCGAGTCCCGAGAATTCTCGGAACCGTCCTGGGGGCGGGTGAACGGAGCCGCCCGGTCGGTCGTATCCCCCTCGAGGGCGACGACCGGTGCGCCCCTACAGTGGGAGGCACCCGATGACGCTCGCGCTGACGCGTCCCGCACCCGCACCCGCACCCGAGTGGAGCCCGATGAGCACGCCCGAGCCCGGCGTCGACGTGCACCCCGTCGACCTGCCGACCTTCGACGTGCCGTCGGCGTTCGCCGAGCACGGCTCGGCCCTGCTCGGCTTCGCGGTCAACGCGCTCCGCGACCGCAGCGCCGCGGAGGACTGCGTGCAGGAGACGTTCCTCCGCGCCTGGCGGTCGCGCGACTCCTTCGACCCGGCCCTCGGCAGCGAGCGCACCTGGCTCTTCACCATCCAGCGACGCGTCGTGCTCGACGCCCTCCGTGCCCGGGCCCGCCGGCCGGCGCTCGTCGAGCACGACGACCAGCTCGACGTGCCGGCCGAGACGGGGGCGGACCCGCTCGACCGGCTCGGCATCGTCGAGGGGCTCGCCCGCCTCAGCGCGGAGCACCGGGAGGCGGTGGTCGCCGTGCACCTGACCGGCCTCAGCTACCAGGAGTTCTCGGCCGCCACCGGCGTGCCGGTCGCCACGCTCCGCACCCGTGTCTTCTACGCGCTCCGCGCGCTCCGCTCGCACCTCGACGAAGGGGACCAGACCGATGCCTGAACCGATGCCCGGGACCCCCGGCTCCGACGACCGACGGGCCGAGCTCGTCGCCGCGGCCCTCGGCGACGACCTCAGCCCGGCCGAGGCCGACGAGTTCGCGCGGCTGCGGGCGGCCGACCCCACGATCGACCGCGAGCTCGCCGAGCTGGGCGGGCTGCCCGGCGCCCTCGCCGGCCTCGGATCGTGGCAGGACGTCGAGCCGAGCGCCGAGCTGCGCCGCCGGGTCGAGGGAGTCGCGGGGCCGGAGGCGCCCGGAGCGACCGCCTCGACGACGGGGCCGGCCCCGGTCGCCGGCACCGCACCTCCGGCACCCCGGGCCCCCCAGGCACCCGGCCACGCCTCCGCACCCGCGCCCACGGCGCCCTCGGCACCCTCGGCCCCGGTGACGCCGCTGCGGCCGCGGCGCCGACCGCTGCTCACCGTGCTCGGCGCCGCCGCCTGCCTCGCGCTGGGAGCGGGCGTCGGCGCGCTCGTGGCCGCCCCACGCGACACGACGCCCGAGGGGCCGGCCGGCACGCTCGGGGCCGTCGAGCCGATCGACTTCGCGGGGGCGCCGACCGGCGTGCGCGTCGAGGGCGACCTCGTCGCGCACACCTGGGGCACCGAGACGCTGCTGACCGTGACGGGCCTGCCCGTGGGCACGGCGTTCTCGGTCGTCGTGATCGACGACGAGGGCGGGGAGCACCCCTCGGGCGCCTTCCTCGGCACGGAGGTCGAGATCGACTGCCAGCTCAACGCGGCGGTGACGCGCGACCACGTCCGGTCGGTGGAGATCCGCGGGGCCGACGGCGAGCTCGCGGTCGCCGCGGTGCCCGCGGTCGCCTGAGCCGTCCGTCGGTCGGTACGTCCGGCCGTCCGAACGGGGGGGGTGCAAGGGCGGGTCGGCGGGTCGAGGTCCTCGTGGGCGGGTCGGGGCCGACCCGCCCACGAGGACGGCGACCCGCCGCACTCCGGGGGGGAGAGCACCCACGAGGACGGCGACCCGCCCGCTGCGGCGGGTCGAGGTCAGCGCAGGTCAGCGCTCCGCCGCGGGCGGACCCTCCCGCAGCCCCTCGAGCTCGCGCACGACCGCGGCCGCGACGGCGTCGGCCCGCTCGTGGTCGTCGGCGGTGATCGTGACGACCGCGTCGTCGACGACGAGCACCAGCTGGCCGAGCGCGCCGTGCAGGCGCCAGGCCGAGCCGGGGCCGCTCCACGCACCGAGGCCGTAGCGCTCGTAGCCCGGGCTCGTGCCCGCCGCGACCCAGCCCGAGTGCACGGCCGCGGCGGTCTCCTCCGACACGACGCGCCTCCCCCGCCAGGCCCCGCCGTCGCGGAGCAGCCGGCCCAGCCGCGCCACCTCCTCCGTGCGGAGCGCGAGCCCGTCGCCGGCGGTGACGAAGCCGATCGGGCAGCGCTGCCAGGCCACGTCGTCGAGGCCGAGGGGGCCGAGGAGTCGCGGGCGGAGGAAGTCGACGACGTCGCCCACCCGGGTCGTCAGCACCCGCATCGCGGTGTACGTGCTCGCGTTCGAGTACTGGAACACGCGGCCCCGCGACGGTCGGCCGACGAACTCGAGCGCGAGGTCGGGCCAGTCGGTCATCAGGGTGGGCGACCACGGGAGGTCGACGCCGCTCGTCATCGAGAGCAGGTGGCGGAGCGTGACACGGTCGACGCCCTCGCCGAGCTCGGCGCCGGGCAGCCACGCCGCGACGGGCTCGTCGAGCGAGAGCCGGCCCTCGTCGGCGGCGATCCCCGCCGCGAGCGCGCAGACGGCCTTGGCGACCGAGTGCACCTCGCGCCGGACGTCGGGCGACCAGCGGTGCTCGGCGACGTCGTCGCCGACGAGCACGTGCAGCCCGTGCGCGCGGAAGCCCGCGAGCTCGACCTCGGCGACGAGGTGGTCCCGGACGATCTCGGCGCGGGTCCGGGCGCCGGTCGGGGCGCGGTCGGGGGTGCGGGTCACCGCCCGAGTCTGCCGTGCCGGGCACCGGGGCACCAGGTGGGGCGGGCCGCCCCGCACGGCGTTCCCAGGCCACGCACCGCCCGCTCCCCGCTATCGTCGGATCGGCCCCGCACCCGGAGCCGGCGAGCCGGACGACCCCCGGCCGCGAGAGGGGCTCCCGTGGGCATCCAGACTTCGCTCGACGCCGTCCACCAGGCAACCGGCCTCGTCGAGTCCATGCGCCTCGCCGACGACCTCGCGTTCGAGGCCGCGCGCACGGGCGGCACCCGCACCATCCGCCTGCTCACCGGCGCCCTCGGCAGCAGCGACCAGCTCGTCGCCATCGCCGCGACGCACGCGCTCGCGCAGGTGCACGACGAGCAGGCCGACCTCGCGCTCAGCGCCGTGCTCTCGAGCGAGCGCGCCTTCCTCCGCGAGCACGCCGCCTGGGCGCTGTCGTCGCGACTCCCCCGCCCCGAGACCGTCGGCCGCCTGCTGGCGCTCGTCGTCGAGGGCGGCTTCGTCGGCATGCTCGCGCAGCGCACCCTCGAGCAGTGGTCCGACGCCGCCCCCGACCTCGTGGCCGTGTCGGTCGAGGGAAGCCTGATCGGCGTGCGGGACGCGGAGGCGCGCTACCGGCTGGTCGAGACGCTCGGCCTCGTGCGCGACCGGATCGCGACGCGCCCGCTGCTCGCCGTCGCCGGCGACGAGGGCGAGTGCGAGCACGTGCGCGTCGCCGCCGTCTCGGCCCTCGGCCAGCGCCGCGGCGCCCCCGGGGTGGCCGTCGCGCTCGAGCGCTGGGCCGACGGCGAGGGCTACCTCGCCGACGTCGCCCGGCTCGCCCTCGTCGACCTGGCCGCGGGCCCCGGCTCCGCCGCCGGCGCCGACGACGCCGCCGAGCGCGGCCTCACCGTCGCCCAGCTCTTCCTGCACGCCGACATCGACGCCGACCTCACCGCGGCGGGCAGCGGCGACAACGGGGGCATCGCGACCCTGCTGGTGCGGCTCGGCGACGCGCTCGTGGCCGACACGGCCGAGCACCCGGTCGACGTGCGGCCGGAGGCGGTCTCGCCCCGCGACTCCTCGACGGCATCGCGGCTGCCCACGTCGGCGGGAGGCGCGGTGCACGACGGCCCGCCGCTCACCGTCAGCCGGGTGGTCACCCTCTCGCGGGGCTCGTCCGCCGGGGCGCTCGAGAGCGTCAGCGACCTCGCCGGCTACGACCGCGGCCACGTCTACGGGCGGGTGCCGCTGCTGAGCGGCCCCGTGCCCTCCGCCGCCGCCTGGCCGCTGCGGGTCGCGGCCCGCCGCGGCATCCGCCGCGTGCTGCGCGCCAGCGGCGGCGTCGACGTGCTGCACCTGCGCATGGCCGACGTCGGCAGCCTGGCCGCCGCCGACGTCGCGCGCGAGCTCGACGTGCCCGTGGTCTTCACGGTCGCGCCCGACCCGCACGCCGTCATCCAGTCGATGGACCTCGCGGGCGGCCTGACCCGCGAGAACTTCGGCGACGTCGACGTCAAGGAGCACTTCTGGTTCCGCGCGAGGCTCGTGCAGCAGCTCGCCTCGAACGCGTCGCACACCGTGCTCTTCCCCCGCCCCGAGCTCGCCGCCGACCTGCGCGACCTCGTCGGCATCGACATCACGTCGCACCCCGAGCGCCACACGATCGTGCCCGAGGGCATCGACCTCGCGGTGGTCGACCGGGCGGTCGCCGAGGCCGCCGCCCACGCCGCCGGACAGCCGGCGACCCCGCCCCTGGCGGAGCTGCGCGAGCTGCTCGAGACGCTGCCCGCCGAGCGCCGTGACCTGCCGCTCGTCGTCAGCGTGGGGCGCTTCCACCGCGTCAAGGGCATGGCGACGATCGTCGACGCCTGGGCCCGCGGCCCGCTCCGCGACCGGGCGAACCTGCTGCTCGTGGGCGGTGACCTGACGAACCCGTCACCGGACGAGCGGGAGCAGCTCGAGCTCATCCACGCGACCCTCCCTCGGGAGACGCACCGCGCCTCCGGCCTGCTGCTGCCGGGGCACCGCCCCAACGACACCGTCGCCCGCTGGGTCGCCGCCGCCCGCTTCGGCGTGCCCGGCCTCGCCGCCCCGCGCGGCGTCTACGTCTGCGGCAGCCTCAAGGAGGAGTTCGGCATCGCCCTGCTCGAGGCGATGGGCTCGGGCCTGTTCGTCGTCGCCCCCGACGGCGGCGGCCCGTCGACCTACGTCGAGCGCGACGTCACCGGCGTGCTGACCAGCACCTGGGACGTCGACGCGCTCTCCGCCGCGATGGCCCGCGCGGTCGGGCTGGCGGCGGGCGAGCCCGACGACCAGAGGGCGGCGCGGTCGCGAGCCACCGTGGAGCGCAGCTTCACGATCCAGGCGATGGCGTCGGCCCTGGCGTCGGTCTACGGCGGGGTGCACCTCGACGAGGTCGCGGCCCTCGACACGGCGTGGCTCCGATGACGCTCCTGGTGATCTCGCCCGACTACGCGTCGCACCTGCTACCGCTGGCGACGCTCGCGACGGCCTGGCGCGACCGCGGCGAGCGCGTCGTCGTCGCGACCGGCGAGGCGACGGCAGGCATCGTGGCGTCGTTCGGGTTCGAGCGGGCGCACCTGCAGCTGGCGCGCGGCTCGAACCCCGGCGTGATCCGCGCCGAGGAGCAGCCTGCGGGCGAGGACGACTCGCTGCGCGGCTTCTTCGACGCGACCCGGCGCGGCGGGGTCGAGACCCTCGCCTACCAGGCGCGCGAGCGGCTCACCGACCTCATGTGGCAGCCCGTCGAGACCGCGCGCGCGGTGCAGGCGGTCGTCGCGGAGGTGCAGCCCGACGCCGTCATGGTCGACCACCTGGCCTTCAGCGCCCGGCTGGCGCTGGTCGCCGGGCACGTGCCGCACACCGACGTGGTGCTCGGGCACCCCTCGGCGCTGCCCTTCGGCGACGAGGTCTACGGCCTGCCGCCGGAGTGGCCCGCGGGCTGGGAGGCGGGGCTCGACCCGGCCGCGCTGGCCGACCTGCGCTCCCTCTGCGACCGGGTGAGCGCCTCCTTCACCCGGGAGTGGAACACGGCCCTGGCCGAGCTCGACCCCGCCGCGCCCCCCTCGGCGTCGGCGTTCTCGGAGCACGGCGACCTGCTGCTCTACAACTACCCGGCCGAGCTCGCCGACCCGGAGCGCACGCCGCTGCTGCCGCCGCACGCCCACCTGGGCTCCGCGGTGCGTGAGGAGCCGCTCGACCCCGAGGTGGAGGAGTGGCTGGCCTCGAGCGACGAGCCGTTCGTCTACGTGAGCTTCGGCAGCTTCCTGTCGGTGCGGTCGGACGTGCTCGCCCGCGTCGCCGCGGCGCTCGACGGGCTCGGGGTGCGGGCCGCGATCGCGACGGGCTCCGCGGTGCCCGCCGACCTCGGCGAGCTGCCCGCGTCGTGGCTGGTGCGGGGGTTCCTGCCCCAGGTGCGGCTGCTCTCGCGGGCTGCCGCGGGCGTGACGCACGGAGGCAACAACAGCGTCACGGAGTCGATGACGCACGGGGTGCCCCTCGTAGTGCTGCCGTTCTCGACCGACCAGTTCGCGGGCGCCGCGGCGCTCGAGCGCACCGGCGTGGGCGTCGTGCTGCCGCCCAACACGGCCTCGGTCGACGAGCTGGCTGACGCGGTCGCGCACGTGCTCGACCTGCCGGAGGGCCCCCGGGAGGCGCTGGTCGCGCTCTCGGGGTCGCTGCGGCGGGAGCCGGGCCGGCTCCGTGCCCTCGCGGCGGTGGACGCCGCGGCGGCGGGCCGTCTGCGCTGAGCCCCGGGGCTGGGCGCTCCGCGCTGGGGCGGGCCTCAGGCGGCGGGGACCTGCAGGAAGGCGCGCATCGTGGCCTCGTCGACGGCGGCCTCGCGGTAGGCCTGCATCAGCGCGGCGTTGGCGTCGTACTGGGGGCCCTCGCGCGACTCCGCCTGGTGGTGCAGCGCGAAGACGGTGCCCTCGTGGCGCACGGGGGCCTCGCCGAGCAGGGTCTCGTGGGCGAGGTACCAGGCGGCGTCCTCGAAGCCCCAGCCGCGGAAGCGCTCGTCCTGCCCGCCGTGGCTGCGCCAGGTGGCGGGGGTCGTCACGTAGACGCCGGAGCAGGCGCCGCGGACGAGCTCGTGGTCGCACTCCTCGAGCGGGGTGCCGGCGGCGAACTGGGCGCTGCCCGTCGCCCCGAGCCAGTGGTAGGCCGTGTAGGGCAGGTGCACGCGGCCGGAGGTGCGGGCCGCGGCGACCGCGGCGAGCAGGGGCTCGAGCTGGGGCAGGGTGTCGGCGTCGGCGATGACGGCGACCTCGTCGGCGGCCACGCGGGAGACGCCCACGTTGCGGCAGCGTGCGAGGTTGAAGAGCTCGTCGTCGGTGTCGACGGGGACGATCTCGGCGTCGGGCAGGGCACGCCGCCACCAGGCGACGACGGTCTCGAAGGCCGGCACACGACTGGGCTGCGGACGCCACGGGATCACGACGGTCACCATGGGCGCGAGCTTACCGGCGGTGCGCGGTGCCGTCGTGCCGACCGGGCACCGGGGCGCCGGGGCGCCGGGGCGCCGGGGCGCCGGGGCGCCGGGGCGCCGGGGGCGGAGCGCCGGGAGAACGCCGTCCAGGATCGCTGATCCACTCCGGAGTGGATCAGCCCGCCACGCACGCGCGCCATGCCAGGACCCTCGCTCCACTCCAGAGTGGAGCGACCGCACGCGCCGCGGAGTGGACATCGATCCGCTGATCCACTCCGGAGTGGATCAGCGGATCTGGACCGCACTTCCTGGTCGTGGCGGCGTCAGCAGGCAGGACCCGACGCTCGGCCGGGTCCCGCCTGCTCAGCTGCCCGTCGACGAGTCGTCGGCCGGCGCCTCGGGCGCATCCGTCGGAGCGGTCGGCGGCGTGGGCGCCGAGCCGTCACCGGGCACCGGGGGCGTCGAGCCGTCGGTCGGCGGCGCGGGCGGCGTGGGCCGGCCCTCGCCGAGCGGCCCGGCGGGCCCGTCGGCACCGTCGGCACCGGCCGGGCCGGCTCCGGGCCCGCCGGTCGCACCGGGGCCGCACTCCCCCGGCGCGGGCGGGGTCGGCTCGTCGGCGTCGGCCTCGTCCCCGGCCGGAGGCGCGGGCGGCGTGGGCGCTCCCGTCGCGTCGCCCCCGGCCTCGTCGCCCGTCGCCGACCCGCCCTGGTCGGGGCCGGTCGTCGACGGTGCGGTCGGCGTCGCCGAGCCCGTGCTCGGCGACGACGTGGCCGCCGAGGTGGCGCTCGTCGACCCGGAGCCGGACGAGCCGGGGCCCGCCGCGAACGCCGCCGTCGACCCGAGCGCCGCGACGCCGAGCGCGCCGACGGCGAGCCCGATCACGAGGCGGGGGCGGCGCCGGCGGAGCGAGCTGCCGGGGCCGGCGTCGGCGCGGCCGTCGCCGGGCACGGGCTGGAGGGGCTGGGTGGGGGTGTCGTCGTGGCTCATGTCGTCTCCTCGTCCGGCGGGCCCTCGGGGCGGGGCCTCTCGACCGGTTCTCCACCAGGTTCATCAGCGGTCCTGAAGCGGTGCTTAAGAACAGCGTTCGCCCAGGTGACCGGCTGCTCGCCCATGGACGGCCCGCCTACGGTCGAGGGATGCTGCCTCCCGCCCGCGTGCTCGTCGTCGACGACGACGACGCGATCCGCGCCTCCGTCGTCTCCGCCCTCGCCGCCGAGAGGTTCGCCGTCCGCGGCCTGGTGTCGGGCGAGCAGCTGGCCGACGAGCTCCGCACCTTCGTGCCCGACCTCGTCGTGCTCGACTGGATGCTGCCGGGGCCGAGCGGCATCGTGCTCGCCGAGCGCGTGCGGCGGGCGAGCGACGCCGGCGTGATCATGATGACCGCGCGCGACGGCGTCGACGACCGGCTGCGGGGCTTCGGCGAGGGCGTCGACGACTACGTCGTCAAGCCGTTCGTGGTCGCCGAGCTCGTCGCCCGCGTGACGGCCGTCCTGCGCCGCCGCGGCCGGATCGCCGCCGTCATCGAGATCGACGACCTCGTCGTCGACCCCGACGCCGGCCTCGCGCGGCGGGGCGGGCACGACCTCGACCTGACGGCCACCGAGTTCCGCCTGCTGGCCCACCTCGCGGCGAGCCGGGGCCGCACCCTGTCGAAGACCCAGATCCTCACGCAGGTCTGGGGCTACGACCACGTCGACCCCAACCTCGTCGAGGTGCACCTCAGCGCCCTGCGCAAGAAGATGGAGGCGCACGGCCCGCGGCTCGTCCACACCGTCCGAGGCCTCGGCTACCAGGTGAGCGCGTGACGCCGACCCGCTCGCGGGCACGGCCGGCGTCGGGGACCGCGCCCGCGCCCGCACCCGGGGCCCCGCTCCGCACCGGCTCGCTGCGGACCCGGACGGTCGTCGCCGTGACCGCCCTGCTCGCCGTCCTGCTGCTCGCCCTCGCGCTCACCGTCCAGGCCCTCGTCGGCGACCGCCTCCGTGCCCAGGTCGTCGAGCGCCTCGGCGACCGCGCCGCCGCGGCCGCCGCGCTCGTCGGCACGGTCGACGACGACGACCTCGCCGACCGACTGTCGGCGCAGGGCGTCTCCGTCGTCGTCACCAGCCCGGACGGAGGCGCGGTGACGGCCGGGCCGAGCCCCGACGACCTGAGGGCGGGGCCGGGAGCCGACCCCCTCGGGGAGCTGCCGGGCCCGGCGGGCGGGCCCCGCGACTCCGGCAGCGCGACCGGCGGGACGACCGGCTCCGGGGGCACGACGCCGCCCGACCCCACCAGCACGGAACCCACCAGCGGCGACGCGACGGTGTCGGTGACGTCGAGCTCGGTCGTCGACGACGGCGACCTCATCCGCTACGAGGCCGTGCTCAGCGACGGCACCGAGCTGGCGCTGACCGCGGGCACCAGCTCGATCGACGACACGCTCGCCACCCTGCGCGGGGTGCTGCTCGGGGCGTCGGCGGCGTTCCTGCTGCTCGCGGCGGGAGCGCTCGTGCTGGTCGTGCGACGGACGCTCCGGCCCCTCGAGCGCATGACGGCCGTCGCCCGCTCCATCTCCGGCGGCGACCGCGGTCGTCGCCTGCGGCCCACACGCCCGACCACCGAGCTGGGGCGCACGGCGGCCGCCTTCGACGAGATGCTCGACGACCTGGAGCGGGCCGAGGGGGCGGCGCTGGCCGCGGAGGCGCGGCTGCGGTCGTTCGTGTCGGACGCGGCCCACGAGCTGCGCACCCCGGTCGCCGGCATCCAGGCCGCCGCCGACACGCTCGTGCGGGCGCAGCTGGACGACGACGAGCGGGAGCGCCTCACGGTGCACGTGGTGCGGGAGTCGCTGCGGGCCGGTCGGCTGATCGGCGACATGCTGCTGATGGCCCGGCTCGACGAGGGTCTCGCGCTCGACCCCCGCCCCCTCGACGTGGCCGAGGTGGCGCGCGGGGCGGCCGAGCGTCAGCGGGTGCGCGGCGGCGACGTGGCCGTCGAGGTCGTGACGGACGGGCCGGTGCCGCCGGTGGCCGGCGACCCCGACCGGCTCGGGCAGGTCGTCGGCAACCTCCTCGACAACGCCGTGCGCCACGCGAGGTCGTCGGTGCGGGTCTCGGTGGTGAGCCGCGGGGTCGACGACACGGCCGAGGTGATCGTGCGGGTCGACGACGACGGTCGGGGCGTGGACGACGCCGACCGCGAGCGCGTCTTCGATCGGCTGGTGCGCCTCGACGAGGCCCGGGCGCGCGGCGACGGCGGGTCGGGGCTCGGGCTGCCCATCGCGCGCGCGATCGCCCGGGCGCACGGAGGCGACGTGGTGTGCCTGCCGCGGGCCGCGGGCGGCGGTGCCGACCCGGGGCTCGGCGGTGCCGACCCGGGGCTCGGCGGCGCGCGCTTCGAGCTGCGGCTGCCGGCCACGGCCCGGTCGGCCACGCAGTCGGCGGCGGCCCAGAGCTCTTCAGCACAGACGGAGACGCCCCTCCATGCACACCCGACGTGGCATGGAGGAGCGGAGAGGAACAGACCCGAATGACCGTTCCTCTCGGGCGCCACCCGAAGGCGCCCTGTGGACGATGCCCACGGTCACCTAGTCTACCAGGGACTAGCCGAGGAGCCTGGCGACGGCGGGGGCTCCGCTCTCCGTGCCCCGCGCGTCCGGGTCGGCCCGGCCGGCCTCGGCGGCGATGAGCTCCGCCGTCCACCGACGCTCGTCGTCCAGGACGGCCACGAGGCGGGCCGCGGCGAGGTCGCGGTGGCTGGCGGGCGAGTGCGCGTCGTGGGCGGCGACGAGCTCGCGGGCGGTCGCCAGCTTGTGCTCGACGGCGGACAGGCGCTCGCGCAGCACGGCGACCCGCGCCTCCGGCCCGACCTGGTCGAAGAGGCCGAAGCGGACGGCGAACTCCTCGTCGTTCGCGGCCTTCTCGGCGGGCAGCGTCGAGATGCGCTCGACGAGCTGGCGGCGGCCCACCTCGGTGAGGCTGTAGGTGCGACGGGCCGGGCGCCCCTCCTGCTGCTCGACCGCGACGGTGACCGCGCCGCTCTCCTCGAAGCGCCGGAGCGCCGGGTAGAGCGAGTTGTTGCTGACCGTCGAGAAGCTCGGCCGCACCACACGGCGCTTGAGCTCGTAGCCGTGCAGGGGCCCCTCCTGGAGCGTCGCGAGGACGAGGATGTCGAGGACCACCCCTCCAGTCTGTCGACGGCCGGCCCCGCTCTCCGGGCTCTGGGGGCGTGGACGCCCCTGTCCACCCGCGCTTTCACCCGTGCAGCCCGCGCGCCGCCGCCTGCTCGTCCACAGGGCGCACGGGGTGTCCCCGAGGCGCGGCGGGCCCCGCGCGCCCCTCGCCGGCCCCGAGGAGGCGCGGTGCCGGCCACCCGCCCCGGTGCGGCAGAGTGGGTGACCGTGACCGACGACATCCCCGACATCCGACTCGTGGCCAGCGACATGGACGGCACCCTGCTCGACGGCGACGGGAACGTGCCCGACGCCTTCTGGCCCCTGCTCGACGACCTCGAGCGGGCCGGCGTCCTGTTCGCCCCCGCGAGCGGGCGCCAGTACCAGACGCTCGTCGAGGTGTTCGGCGAGCGTCCGGGCCTCGTCTTCATCGCCGAGAACGGCACGAACGTCGTGCGGGAGGGCGTGACGATCGCGATCGAGCCCCTCGACCGGGAGAGCGTCGAGCCGGTCGTGGCCTGGGCCCGCGGGGAGGCGGGCGTCGGCGGTGCGGGCGACGCCCAGCCGGCCGCCGGGCTGGTCGTCTGCGGGGCCAGGTCGGCGTACATCGAGCGGGTCGACCCCGAGTTCGTCTCGCACGTGCAGCGCTACTACGCGGCCCTCGAGGTCGTCGACGACGTGCTCGAGGCCTCCCGGCACGACGACGTGCTGAAGCTCGCGGTCTACGACCACGGCCGCGCCGAGGAGCGCACCGGTCCGGCGGTCCGGGCCCTGGGGCTCGACGTCGACGTCGTCGTCTCCGGTGCGAACTGGGTCGACGTCATGCGCCGCGGCGTGAACAAGGGCCGCGCCCTCGAGCGGCTGCAGCGTGAGCTCGGCGTGACCCGCGAGCAGACGATGGCCTTCGGCGACTACCTCAACGACCTCGAGCTCGTCGAGGCGGCCGGCTGGTCGTACGCCGTCGAGAACGCCCACCCGCTCGTGCGCGAGCGCGCCCGCCACGGGGCCCCCGCGAACACCGAGGGCGGCGTGCTGACCACGATCCGGGCGGTGCTGCCCCACCTGGGGCGCTGAGCCCGGCCGGTGCGGGGCCGGTGTCGGACGCCGCGGCTAGCGTGACGCCGTGCCGGAACCGATCGCGAGGTGGTGGGCGCGACGCCAGTGGTCGCGCGGCACCGACGTGCCCTACGAGGTCGGGCGGTTCCGCGAGGCGTGGGCGTCGTTCCCCGTGCTGATCCGGCAGTACCGGCCCGAGTTCAACGGCGGCGTCGTGCTGACGCAGATCCCGCCCGCCGCCGACGTGTGGCTCACCTGGCTCTGCGACGCCGGCCACCTCGTCGTGGCGACGCCCGACGAGCAGCGGTCGCGGCCGGGCCGCGAACGTCGACGGTCGTCGTGGTGCCCCGACTGCACCGAGCTCGCCCGACCCCGCACGCCGAGCCTGCCCATGGCGGCGACGGTGCGCCTGCCGGGTGACAGCCCCCTCGTCACGGGGCCCGTGGCGCAGCCGAGCGGAGGGTCGACCCGGGGCCGCGAGCTCGAGGCGACCTGGGCGAAGCGTCGGTCGACGGCGGGCGCCTCGGGCGGGCGACCGGTGCGGTCCCGCGTGCCCCGCGCCTCCCCCGGGCTCTGCCGCGCGACGCCCGACCTGCCGCCCGGCGAGGCGTTCGTCAGCAGCTGCGCACCGCCCCCGGCCTCCGCCGTCGAGGCCCAGCTGCGGGCCGACCTCACCGAGCGGCTGGAGTTCACGCCGGGGCAGAACGCCGTCCGGCTCGGCAAGCCGTTCTTCGACCACGTCGAGGCCTGGCCCGACATCGTGCTGCCCGAGCTGCGGGTGGCGATCGAGTACGACAGCACCGGGCGGCACGGGCTCGAGCACGTGGGGAAGCGCGAGGACGCCGACCGCCGGAAGGACCGCGCCCTGCGCGGCGTCGGCTGGGAGGTGGTGCGCGTGCGGACGGGCAAGCTGCCCGCGCTCGGGCCGTACGACCTTCAGGTCGGCGGCCTGGGGCGCACGACGGTGCCGCTGCTGCTCGACCGGCTGCGCGAGATCCGCGGCGATCTCCTCGTCGACGCCTGGCTGCGCCGCTGACGCTGCGCGCGGCGTCACGTCGCGTCGCGTCGCGGACATCGAGGTGACTCGTCCTGGGCCTTCGCCGCGGCGGAGGGGCCAGGTCGAGTCACCTCGACGCGGCTGCAGCTAGGCCGCGACGACCTCGTGGCTCGTCGTCTCCGTCGCGGAGGCGGTGATGCCGACCGAGGCGAGGTACCGCTCGGCCGTGCGCAGGCCGAGCGCCATGATCGTCAGCGCCGGGTTCGCGACGACGGCGCTCGGGAACACCGAGTTGTCGCAGACCCACAGGTTGGACACGTCGAAGCTGCGCCCCTCGGCGTCGACGACGGCCTCGGCGGGGTCGGTGCCCATGCGGCAGGTGCCGATGGTGTGCGCGGTGCGGGCCAGCACCCGGACGTCGCGCCCGCCGGCGGCCTCGACGATCGCCGTCATGGTGCGGACGGCATGGCGGTCGAGCGCCTTCTCGTTCTCGCCGGGGGTGAAGGTCACGACGACCTTGGGCACGCCGAAGGCGTCGAGCTCGTCGGTCAGCTCGAGGGTGTTCTGCTCGTACGGCAGGCACTCCGCGTTGATGCCCACGCCCGCCATGTAGCGGTACGAGTGCATCGCGTCGACGAGCTCGCTGCCCCAGAGGCCCGCCCCGCGGGCGAGGGTCGTCGCGAGGGTGAGAGGCATGACGCCGAGGCTCTGGATGAGGTAGCCGCCGACGAAGTCGGCGCCCTCGGGCCGGTAGAAGTCCTCCGAGATGATCGACGACGGGTAGCCGCGGTGGCCGCGCATCTCGTCGTCGAACGTGGCCCAGACCTGCGTGGCGCCGTGCGCCATGAAGTTCTTGCCGACCTGGCCGCTGCTGTTCGCGAGACCCGTGTGGAGCAGGAGGCGGGGCGTCTCGACGCCGCCGGCGCAGAGGAAGAGGGCCGCCGTGCGCTGGCGGTGCTCGACGCCGTCGCGGACGTAGACGACCGCCGAGACCTCGCCCGCGTCGTCCAGCTCGATGCCCGTGACGACCGAGTCGGCGCGGATCTCGGCGCCGTCGCGGACGGCCTTGGGCAGGTAGGTGGTGTCCATGCTGACCTTGGCGCCGTTGCGGCAGCCCTGGTGGCAGCCGCCGCAGTTCACGCAGGCCTGGCGGAGGCCGCCGCCCTCCTGGCTCCAGTCACGGGTGACCAGCGCCGCCGGGGCGTCCGTCGCGCGGATGCCGAGGGCCTCGCAGCCGCGCAGCATCATGTCGCTCGACGCGTTGCGCGCGGGCGGCGGGAGCTCGTACGACCGCGAAGCGTCCCACGGGTACTCGGCGGGGCCGGAGACCCCGACGAAGCGCTCCACCCGCTCGACGTAGCCGATCAGCTCGTCGTGGTCGACGGGCCAGTCGACGCCCTGGCCCGTGAGCGAGCCCAGCGTGAGGTCGCGCGGGTCGGGGCGCGGCGTGAAGGCGCCCCAGTGCAGGGTCGAGCCGCCGACGCCCTTGCCCGAGTTGTTCTGCCCGAAGGCCGTGGGGGTCTCGCCGCCGCTGAGGCGCTCGTCCATCCAGTTGATGACCACCGCCTCCGCCTCGTCCGACGTGTAGTCGGCGGGGCCGAGGTTCGAGCCGGCCTCGAGGGCCACGACCCGCAGCCCGGCCGCCGCCAGCTCGGCGAGGATCGGCGCTCCGCCCGCGCCCGTGCCGATCACCACGGCGTCGACGACCTCGTCGTCGGCGTACCTGGTCATGTCGTCCAGCTTCATCGGACCACCTCCATCCGGGGCTCCCAGCCCTCTCGTTCACCGGCGGCGAGCCGCCGGAATCCTTGCATGCGGAGGCCGTCGCCGCCGTTGGCGAAGCCGTCGAAGCCGATCTCCTCCATCGTCGCCGGGTGGGCGAGCCACTGGCGGACGAGGTCGACCCGGACGTCTTCGAACCAGGCCGTGAGCTGCGCGACCGTGAACGGGTGCGCCTCGTCGTCGCGAGGCGGCCCGTCGTCGCCGTCGGCGCCGTGGTGCGAGCTGCCGCCGCCGCTGTCGCCGTGGGCCACCAGCTCGGGGTCGGGGTCGCCGGCCACGATGGCCGTGACGAGGTCGGACCGCTGCTCGGCGGTCATCGCGGTGACGCCGACCAGGGCGTCGAGGCCTGTGCGGTACGCCTCGGGGTCACTCGGCAGGTCGGCGTTGCGCCAGCCGTCGCCCTCGCCGCGGGCGAGCTGCGCGTCGACGCGGGCCGCCAGGTCGATGGCCGCGCCGCGCTGCGGCACGACCAGGTCGGCCAGGGTGCGGAGCGTGGTCAGCTGCTGGTCGTCGAGGACGACCGGGCGGTAGTCGGTGTCGTCGGCCACGGCGCGGCGCGCGAGGATGCCGCGCGTCTTGGCGGTCGTGCGTGCGGAGGCGAGGGTGGCCACGAAGTCGGGCGAGGGCGTCGGGCCCACACCGGCCTGCTCACGCCAGAAGGTCGCGACCGCGTCGGCCACCTCGTCGGGCCGCTCGAGGGGCAGCAGGTGGCCGGCGCCGTCGAGCACGAGGTGCCGGGCCCGCGCGTAGACGGGGCCGTTGACCCGCCGCTGGGCGTCCGGGCCGAGGTCGCCGTCGGCGCCGCCCGCGACGATCAGCGCCGGCAGGTCGAGCACGCCGACCTCGGCCGACCAGTCTTCGCGGCTGCCCTGCTCGAGCCAGGCCTGCCAGGCCTCGCCGGAGGCGCGGCGCACGTCGGCGACGGCGGCCGCGTCGGCCGCGGGGTCGAGGGGCGCACCGACGTTGGCGTCGACGAACTCGCGGGCGGCGGCCTCGTCGAGGGCGCCCGTGCCCGCGCCGCCGCCGACGGCCTCGCCGTCGCCGCCGGTCACCCAGCCGATCATCGCCTCCCGGCGCTCCTCCTCCATCGGCTCGGGCGACGGCGGGGAGGCCGCGAGCAGCACGACGCCGGCGAGGCCGAACACCCCGCCCTTGCCGGCCAGGGTGCGCGACGCGACGATCGAGGCGATCTTGCCGCCCATGCTGTGGCCCACCAGGAACCAGCGCGAGGCGCCGCTCTCGCGGATGCGCCGGGTCACGAGCCGCACCATGTCGTCGACGGTGACTCCGTCGCGGGTGTCGGCGTCGCCGAAGCCGGGGAGGTCGAGGGCGACGACGTCGACCACGCCGCGGAGCCGCTCGGCCACCCCGTCGAACTCACGCGCGCTCGACCCGAGGGCGTGCAGGCAGAAGGCCACCGGGAGGGGGCGCGTCTCGGTCGACGTCATGGGTTCTCCTACTGGGTCGCGAGAGGGAAGTACAAGCCCCTTGACAGTACGGACGACCCCCGACAGAACTCGCAGCCGGGGTACGGGCTCGGCCCCGGCCGCTCCGGGAGCGGCCAGCCGGCGGAGAGGGGCCCTGACAGGGCGCCCTCCCGGGGGCCGTCCCGTCGTACCGTCGTGGGCATGGACATCGACGCGACGAGCACGGAGACCGAGATCCGCGACTTCCTCACCAGCCGGCGCGCGCGCGTCCGGCCCGAGCAGGTCGAGCTGCCGGGCGGCCCCGGCCGTCGCGTGCCCGGGCTCCGCCGCAGCGAGGTCGCCCTGCTGGCCGGGGTCAGCGTCGAGTACTACACGCGCCTCGAGCGAGGCCGGCTCGGCGGCGCCTCCGCCGCCGTCCTCGACGCCCTCGGCACGGCCCTCCTGCTCGACGACGCCGAGCGCGCGCACCTCGCCGACCTCGCGCGGGCCGCCCGGGAGTCGCCCCTCGCGGCGCGGCGCCGCCCCCGGCCGCCGAGCCGGGTCTCGCGGGCGATGCAGCTCACCCTCGACTCGGTGACGGCGGGCCCGGCCTTCCTGCGCAACGGCCGGATGGACGTCCTCGCCGAGAACGCGCTCTTCCGCGCCCTCTACAGCGACCTCTACGCGCTGCCCGAGCGCCCGGTGAACCTCGCCCGCTTCGTCTTCCTGCACCGCGACCTCGCCGAGCGCTTCTACCCCTCCTGGTCGGTCGCGGCCGACATCAACGTCGCCATCCTCCGCACCGAGGCGGGCCGCGACCCGCACGACCGCGCCCTGCACGACCTCGTGGGCGAGCTCTCGACCCGCAGCGACGAGTTCCGCGTCCGCTGGGGAGCCCACGAGGTGCGCCACCACGTCTCCGGCCAGAAGCGGTTCACGCACCCGGTCGTGGGCGACCTCGAGATGGTCTACGAGGCCATGGAGCCGATGGGCCAGCCGGGGCTGAACCTGCTCGTCTACGCGGCCGAGCCGGGCTCGCCCACGGAGGAGCGCCTCCGCCTGCTCGCCAGCTGGGCGGCCACCGTCGACGCCGACGAGGGCCCCGCGACCGTCACCCCTGACCCCGCCCACCCGACCAGAGCCCCTGAGGAGGCACGCCGTGCTGAGCGTCCCCGACCGCCCCGCTGAGCCCGGCTGCGGCGACGCCCGCACCGCCGCCTCCCCCCTGCCCGTCCGCCACGGGCTCGGCGCCCGTCTCGCGACCTGGTGGGCAGCCACGGCCGAGATCACCGAGCTGACCCGTGACCGGGAGCAGGAGGCGCGGGTGCGCGACGAGATGGCGGTGCGACTCGCTCCGGGCCCCGGGGCCTTCGCCGACCTCTTCCGTCGCCGCTGACGACGCGCGCCGCGGAGGAGCGGGCAGACCCGGGCCGGACACGGCAGGATGGTCGTCGTCCGCCCGCCCGGCGGCCCCGCCCCGACCGTCGAGGAGAAGCCCGTGCCCCGTCTGACCTCGGAGGAGCTCGACGGCTGGGTCCGTGAGTTCCACGCCCTCGAGCAGGCCCACCCCTCGTCGCCGCAGGCCGTCGACGCCTCGTGGGACGAGTCGATGGTCGACACCGCCCTCATCGTCGTGCGGCTCGAGACCTCGGGCACCGAGGTCTTCCTCCGTCGCGAGATCGGCGGCTCGCCCGAGTGGACGGTCACCTTCGAGGCCCGCGAGCGCGACGCCCGGGCGACCGCCGACCAGGTGCTCGCCCTGGCCCTGGAGGTCGGCTCGGTCGCTAGGCTCTGCGCCTTCCTCACCGAGAAGACGACCGCGCACATGGAGCGCCTCGCGCGCTGACCGGCGCGGCCGGCCGACGCCGCCCGTTTTCCCACTTGGGCCCCACTCGTGACATGCTCAGGGGAGAACGAGGCCGCAGGACGCCGTCTCGCCGGCGAGCCGCGGTCACGACCGGGCCTCCGCACGACACCCGCCCTGCACCTCACGGCCGTGCCGGTCTCCTCACGGGAGCCGCCCACGGCCCGCACCACACGGCGTCGTCGCCCTGCCTCCACGGCCTGCGACCACGCCCTCCACGACATCAGGGAGACCGGCAGAACGTGCCGGCTCCCGACCGCGAGGCCCGCTCGACCGCGTGCTCCGCTCAGCGACACCCCTCCGACGGAAGAAGACCGATGTCCACGATCAAGCACGAGCTCGACCTCAAGAAGCCCCAGCCCCTGAAGCGCGGCGCGCTCCGCGTCACCCCGATGGGCGGCCTCGGCGACGTCGGCCGCAACATGACCCTCTTCGAGCACAAGGGCAAGCTCGTCGTCGTCGACTGCGGCGTGCTCTTCCCCGAAGAGACCCAGCCCGGCATCGACGTGATCCTGCCCGACTTCACGGCGCTGCGCGACCGCCTGAAGGACGTCGAGGCGATCGTGCTGACGCACGGCCACGAGGACCACATCGGAGGCGTGCCCTACCTCCTCAAGGAGCGCCCCGACATCCCCCTGGTCGGCTCGAAGCTGACGCTCGCCTTCATCACGGCGAAGCTGCAGGAGCACAAGATCACGCCGATCACCCACGAGGTCGCCGCGGGCGACCACCACCAGGCCGGCCCGTTCGACCTCGAGTTCGTGGCCGTGAACCACTCCATCCCCGACGGCCTGGCCGTCGCGCTCCGCACGAGCGCCGGGCTCGTCCTGCACACGGGCGACTTCAAGATGGACCAGTTCCCGATGGACAAGCGCATCACCGACCTCAACCACTTCGCTCGCCTGGGCGACGAGGGCGTCGACCTGTTCATGACCGACTCGACCAACGCCGAGGTGCCCGGCTTCACGACCGCCGAGAAGGACCTCGGCGCCGCGATCGACCGCGTCTTCCGCGAGGCGCCCAAGCGCATCGTCGTCTCGAGCTTCGCCAGCCACGTGCACCGCATCCAGCAGGTGCTCGACACCGCCCACAAGCACGGCCGCAAGGTCGCCTTCGTCGGCCGCTCGATGGTGCGCAACATGGGCATCGCGTCCGACCTCGGCTACCTGAACATCCCGCAGGGGCTCGTCGTCGACCTCAAGCAGCTCAGCAAGATGCCCGACAAGAAGATCGTGCTCATCTGCACCGGCTCGCAGGGCGAGCCGATGGCGGCGCTGTCGCGCATGGCCAACCGCGAGCACATCATCAAGGTCGGCGAGGGCGACACCATCCTGCTCGCCAGCTCGCTGATCCCCGGCAACGAGAACGCCATCTACGGCGTCATCAACGGCCTGATCCGCTGGGGCGCGACGGTCGTCCACAAGGGCAACGCGAAGGTGCACGTCTCCGGCCACGCCAGCGCCGGCGAGCTCACCTACTGCTACAACATCGTCAAGCCGAAGAACGTGCTGCCCGTGCACGGCGAGTGGCGCCACCTCACGGCCAACGCCGACCTCGCCATCGCGACCGGCGTGCCGGAGGACCGCGTGCTCGTCGTCGAGGACGGCGTCGTGGTCGACCTCGACCGTGGCCGCGCCAGCATCGCCGGCCGCATCCCGGCGCCCTACGTCTTCGTCGACGGCGCCACGATCGGCGTCGCGACCGAGGACGCCCTGAAGGACCGCCTCTCGCTCGCCGAGGAGGGCCACATCACCGTGCTCGGCATCTTCGACGAGGGCGCCCAGAAGCTCGTGGACCCGGTCGAGTTCATCCCCCGCGGCTTCGTCGAGGCCGCCGGCTGGGAGAAGCAGGCCGAGGACGTCGCCGAGAAGGCGCTGCAGCAGGCCACGGCCCGCGGCAAGATCGACGGCGAAGCCGCCGAGCAGGCCATCGAGGACGGCCTGAGCCGCTGGTTCCTCCGCCGCCACCGCCGCACCCCGGTCATCACGACCGTGGTCGTCGACGCCGACTGAGCCGACGGCACCCTGCACCACCCGCCCGCACGGGCGCCCGAGAGCCCCGGAGGTCACGACCTCCGGGGCTCTCGGCGTGCGCGCCCTACCTCGCGCACCGCCCCTCCGGCAACCCCCCACGACGGTCAGGCTCGTCGGCGTAGCGTCCACATCAGCCCACCGGTGCGTCGACGAGGACGCCCCCGAGGGCGGAGGAGGCGCGCATGAGCACCACGGACCACATCACGTCGACCACGGCCCCGGGCCCCACCCGCGCCCGGGAGCTGCCCTCGCGCGACTGCCCGTCGTGCGGCGGCCCCCGCACGATGAGCGGCCGCGTCGTGCCGCACGGCATCCACGTCGTGCGCTGGCGCTGCCACCGGTGCGGGACGTCGATGACGACGCAGGGCCGCGACTGCTGACGCCTCCCCGGCACCTCGTCGAGCGACGGTGCTACCCGACGGGCGGCCGTGCCCGGCGTGTCCTCGGGGGCTCCGGGCGGTCGCTGGCCCAGTCGACCTGGGCGCCCGCCGACCCCGGCAGCGTCGTGCTCGGGTCGAGCTCGGGCTCGGGCTCCGGGCGCAGGCCCCGGCCGGAGGCGGCGCCGGCGTAGAGCGCGTCGAGCCATGTCGGGTTGATGTCGATCGCTCGACTGCCGGCGAACTTGAACCGCAGCCCGATGGTGGGCGCGAGCCAGACGGTCGACCGGCCGTCGCCGGTCTCGATCGGCTCCTTCCAGGAGAAGACGAACGACTCGCCCGCGCGGAACTTGTTGACGATGACGATCTGGAGGTGGGCGAGGAGGCGGTCCTCGACCTTGAACTCGAGCTGCTCACCGTCGTAGACGATGTAACCCATGGGGTGCTCCGTTGATGAGGCGCACGGACCGTGCTGGGCAGCGGGGTCCGGGCTGCGGTGGGGTGTGTCCGTGCGGGGCACCCCGCACTGCGCCAGCCCGTTCAGCGGTGCCGCCCTCGGCGGCGTGGCCACGTCGGTGACGCGCCCGCTCGGCTCTCCTCAGGGGATCAGGCTAGCGGTCTCGACGGGACGTGGCGGCAGGGACCCGACCCGAACGGGGCCCTGCCGCCGCTCCCCCGGGCCCGACCGGCGAGAGCACGCCTCGGCCACCTGAACCCCGGCCGAGACTCCCTCACGATGCCGGAGCGTGACCGGCCCAGGTAGTTCTGGACATAAGGCGCTCCGCGGGGTAGGGCTGCGTCACGGACGTCGTCGTAGGCTCGTGCTCGTCGTTCCGCCCGCGCGGCCGCCGCCCCCGCCCCCCGACCCCCGGAGGAGACATGCACGCCGACTCGCTGCAGGAGCGCGCCGCCGCCCGCGCAGAAGAGCTGCCGGGCGCCGGCCTCGAGCACCCCTTCGGCCCCGACTGGGAGGTCTGGAAGGTGCGCGGCAAGGTCTTCCTGCTCATGGCCGAGGTCGCCGGCCAGCCCGTCGTGACGGTCAAGGCCGCGCCCGACGACGCCACCGCGCTCTGTGCGCAGCACGACGACGTGTCGCCCGGCTGGCACATGAACAAGCGGCACTGGATCACCGTCCGGCCCGGCGACGACGTGCAGGCCGACCTGCTCGACGACCTCGTCACCGAGTCGTACCTCCTCGTCGTCGAGGGGCTCCCCCGTGCCCGGCGCCCCGTCGACCCCGCCACCTTCGCGGGCGGCGTCGGCTGAGGCGGCGAGGCCCGGGGCAGGACGACGGGAGGCGCGGTGCCGTCGGGCACCGCGCCTCCTGTGGTCTGCCGGTCGCCCGGCCCGTCCGCTACAGCTGGGCGCCGGAGTGGTCGAGCACGGAGCGGCGGCGACGACGCGCGACCAGCACCGCACCGGTGCCCGCGAGCAAGAGCGCGAGGAGCAGCGCGGGGACCATGTCGGAGCCGGTGAAGGCCAGCGGGCCGGAGCCCGAGGCCGTCGTGCCGGCGCCGCCGGCGCCCGTGCCCGAGCCGCCGGGGACGGCGGCGGGGGTCGGCGAGGCCGAGGGGGCCGGGGTGGGCGCACCCGCCGCGACCAGCACGTCAGCACGGAGCTCGACGCCAGACTGCACGCCGATCAGCGTCACCGAGCCGGCGCCGAGGGCGGTCGGGGCCGTGACGGTGAAGGTCGCGACGCCGTCGACGACGTCGACGTACCCCAGGTCGACGGGGTCGCCCGACGCCGGGGTGTAGACCCCGGAGACCTGGCGGTCGCCCTCGACGCCCGAGGCGGTGACGGTGAAGTCGGTGCCGGGGGCGACCTCGGCAGGGGCCGAGATGGTGCCGTCGCGGCTCAGGCCGTCGAGGTCACGGTCGAGCTCGAGCGCGTTCACGATGGTGAAGAAGTTGTCGGTCTGGTCGATCAGGCCGACGACGTTCGCGGCGCCGGGGCCGTAGCCCGCGACGCGGAGCTGCGTGCCCGTGTGCTGCTGCGAGCCGCCGGCCGCGGCGGTGCCGTAGGCGATCTTCATCGTGCTGCCCTCGGTGGTGAGGAGCGCGGTGCTGAGGGTCGCGGGGGGCGTGCTGTCGACGATCTGGCTGGTGTGCGCGTGGTCGGCGGTGACGATGACCATCGTGTTCCCGTCGGCCTTCGCGAACTCGAGCGCGGCCTGCACGGCCTCGTCGAGGTCGAGCACCTCGCCGATCTGGCCGCAGGCGTCGGCGCTGTGGTCGCGCTTGTCGATGGAGGCGCCCTCGACCTGGAGGAAGAAGCCCTGGTCGCCGTCGAGCAGGTCGATCGACTTCTCGGTCAGCGAGCGGAGCGAGAGGTCCGTCGACAGACGGGCGGGGTTCGGCGTGCACGCCTGGGGCGCGAGGTCGGCGCCGCCGACCGTCGCCGTGCTGGGCGCGAAGCGGGTCGGGAAGTTGCCGTCGGTGAAGGTGCCGAGCACCGGCGAGGCCTGGTCGGCCGCCGTCAGGGCACCGAGGCCGGCGGCGTCGCCGACGACCTGGTAGCCGCGGTCGGCGGCCTGGTCGAAGAGCGACTCGCCCTGGTACTGGCCCGCACGGGCGGTCTGGCGGAACGACGCCGAGCCGCCGCCCAGGGTGAGGTCGGCGCGCGTGCCGATGATCTGCTCGCTGATCGAGCCGAGCCCGCCCTGGTCGAGGGCGTCGGCGCCGCACTGGGTCACCGAGTCGGGGCCGTAGCAGCTGCGGGCGGCGACGTGGGCGGCCTGCACGGCCGGCGTCGCGTCCTGGATCTCGGCGGTCGACACGTTGCCGGTCTTCTTGCCGTTGGCCTTGGCGATCTCGACCAGGGTGTCCTGCGGGGTGCCCGCGATGTCGACCGAGACGGCGTTGTCGTACGTCTTGGTGCCGGTGGCCCAGGCCGAGCCGGTGGCGGCGGAGTCGGGCACGTAGTCGGGCTTGCCCGCCTTCGTCAGCGAGTAGGTCGTGTACTGGCCGGTGAGGGGCAGCGCGTCGATGCCGGGCAGCTCGCCGCCGGCGCCGTACTGGTAGTTGCGGGCCGAGGTGATCTCGGAGTCGCCCATGCCGTCGCCGATGAGCAGGATGACGTTCTTCGCGGGGCCGGCCTGCACGGAGTCGAGCAGGGCCTGCGTGCTGTCGTCGGAGCTGCGGGCGGCGCCGCCGTTCTCGGCGACGTCGGCGGGGGTCGCCGCGAACGCGGCTCCGGGGAGGAGGGCCACGGAGGCGGCGAGCGCCATCGCTCCCGTGGCGAGGGCCGCGCGGGTGCGGCGGGTGGTGGATGACATCGTGTGGTCCAGCTCCAGGTGATCGGTGGTGCGGAGGGAGGTCGTCACCCCCTGATCGGGGGACCGTCACAGTGCAGTCGGGCAGGGTGAACGGCCGGTGTCGCCGCGGCGTCGCCCGGGTGACGCCAGCCCGACGAGTTGCACGCTGTGCACCGACACGGACGCCCCGCGTCCCCGCGCCCCGCCCGTCACTCGCCCCGGAGCACGACCTCCAGCTGGGCCCTCAGCGCCGCCACGATCTCGGGCACCTCGAGCGACTCGTCGACCGCGGAGGCCATCGCGACCATCAGCACGGCCGAGACGACGCGGGCGAGCACGGCGGCCTCCTCGGGGCTCCGACCGGCACGGTCGGCGACGATGTCGGCCAGCGCCTCCTCCGTCCTGGCCACGATCGCGAGCGCCGCCGCGTGGTGCGGCTCGGCGGCGTCGCCGAAGACCATCTCGCGCAGGTAGGTGCGGCCGTTCTCGACGTGGCTGCGGTTGCACTCGACGATCGGCGTGACGAGGGCGACCACCGCGTCGACGAGCGCCGCCTCGCCGGCCGCCGCGGCGAGGCCCCGCTCGAGCGCGCGCTCGTAGGCCGCGTTCTGCGCCAGCAGCAGCAGCTCGCCCTTCGAGCGCGCGTAGAGGAAGAGCGTGCCCGCGCCGACGTCGGCGGCCTCGGCGACCTGCTGCGTGGTGACCTCGTCGACGCCGTGCCGCGAGAACAGGTCGGACGCGGCCCGGGTGATGCGCTCGAGCTTCTCCTGCTTGTTGCGCTCTCGACGGCCGAGCGGGGCGGATGTCGACGACATGGGAACTCCTGGAATGAGAACTGACTCTGCTCAGTTGTGACGAGGGTCAGTCGCTGGCGATCGGGTACGCGCACCGCATCATCCCACTCACGAGCGACGACGACCCGCCCGGGGCGACGCGACCGCACCGCCCCGACCCCCTGGAAGGAACCCCATGACCACCATCCGCGACTCCGTCGTCCTCGTCACCGGCGCCAACGGCGGCATCGGCACCCGCTTCGTCGAGGCCGCCCTCGCCCGGGGCGCCGCGAAGGTCTACGCCACGGCCCGCACCCCGCGCAGCTGGAGCGACGAGCGCGTCGTGCCGCTCACCCTCGACGTCACCGACGCCGCGTCGATCGCCGCCGTCGTCGAGGCGGCCCCCGACGTCACGGTGCTCGTCAACAACGCCGGGGCGAACGCCCCCGAGCCGGGCATCCTCGCGAACACCGACGCCGAGATCCGCGAGAACGTCGAGACGAACTTCTTCGGCCCCCTCTTCCTGGCCCGCGCCTACGCGCCCCTGCTCCGCGCCCACGGCGGCGGCACGGCGATCATCGACATCCACTCCGCCCTCTCCTGGTTCGCGGTCGCCGGCATCTACTCGGCGACGAAGGCCGCGCTCTGGTCGGCGACGAACTCGCTCCGCCTCGAGCTGCAGCCCGCGGGCGTGCAGGTCGTCGGCGTGCACGTCGGCTACGTCGACACGGCGATGGCCGCCGGCGTCGACGACGCGAAGACCGACCCCGCCGTGCTCGTGGCCGACGTGCTCGACGCCCTCGAGGCCGGTGAGCACGAGGTGCTCGCCGACGAGACCTCGCGCCAGGTGAAGGCCGCCCTGTCGGCGCCGCTGGAGGTGCTCTACCCGCAGCTCGCCCGCGGCTGAGCGACGGCGCCTCCGGGCCGGCCCGCGCGACGTCCGGCGCCGGCCCGGGAGGCGCGGGCCGAAGACCCGAGCGAGGCGCGGCCGTGTCTCCGAGCACGCTGGGAACGGGGTACGATCGCTCGTCGACGACGGACGCCCGGGGGCGGGGCCGGACGCGCCTCCCGCCTCCTACTGGGGGCAGCACGCGGAGGGCTCCGTGACGCACCATCGTCTGACGCACCCCGCCGTGACACCCAGGAGAACCGCATGACCACGCCTGTCGCCCCGCAGACGCCCGAGCTCGCCGCCCCCGACGCCGCGACCGCCCCGGCCCACGCCCCGCGCCGCCCGTCGTACCGCGACGACGACGTCGCCCCCGCCGTCTGGGACACCGCCCGCGAGGAGCGCCTGCGCCTCGCGCCCCCGGCCGCCGCCCCGATCGGCTGACGCCCGGCGGCCCGCCCCGCTGCCCCGACGACGACGAGACGCCCCGCAGCGGGCGACCGTGGTCGTCCGCCGCGAGGCGTCTCGGGGAGTGCGGGGGTGAGCCCGGCCTGATCAGGCCTGGACGTCACCGCGCCAGGCGCCGTCGGCCTGGCCCTGCGACTCGATGTACTCCTTGAAGTTCTGGAGGTCCTTCTTGATCGCGCGGTTGTCCTGGCCGAGCGACGAGCCGACCTTCTCCAGGAAGCCCTCGGGCGTCCAGTCGATCTGCACCGTGATGCGGGTCTCGGAGTCGCTGAGCTTGTGGAAGGTCACGACGCCGGCGTGGTCGACCTCGCCGCCCGTGCTGTTCCAGGCGACGCGCTCGTCGGGGTGCTGCTCGGTGATCTCCGCCTCGAACGTCTTCTCGACGGGGCCGACCTTGACCTTCCACACCGTGAGGGTGGGGGTGGTCTGCGTGATGGACTCGACCTCGTCGAGGAACTTGGGGAACTCCTCGAACTGGGTCCACTGGTCGTACGCGACGGAGACGGGGACGCTGACGTCGACGGTCTCGATGGCCTGTGCCATGGTGTGCTCCTTGATCGATGGGGTGGTCGTCGGCTCGGCGCTGCTGCGCCTCCCCGACTTCTCCCTCGACGCTAGGGAGGCCTGCCCGACGAGGGCCAGATGCACGACGGACGGTCAGGTGGGGGACGGCGCCGAGCGCTCCGGCTCCTCTACACCCGCCGCGACGAGCACGCCCGCCGACTCGTCCCGCTCGGCGCTCGTGTCGGCCCGCACGGCGACGATGCCCGCCACGATCAGCGCCCCGCCGACGAGCTGCAGCGCGGTGAGCTGCTCGTCGAGCAGCACCCATGCCCAGATCGCCGCCGCCGCCACCTCGAGCAGGCCGACGAACGAGGCGAGGCGCGAACCCAGCATCGAGCTGGCCGTGATGCTCGTCGCGTAGGCGAGGCTGGTCGCGACGAGGCCGACGACGAGCATCGGCACCCACCAGGGCACCGTGCTGCCGAGCACGACGACGTCGTCCGCCGTGGCGGTGAAGGGCACGAGGCCGGTGAGCCCCAGCAGGCCGAGCAGCGCCGAGCCGACGAGCAGCCCCGAGGCGGCCAGCGCCACGGGCGGCAGGCCGTCGGAGGGCAGGGCCGCGATGACGAAGTACCCGGCGCAGCAGACCATCGCCGCGACGCCGAGGGCGATGCCGACGGGGTCGAGCGCTCCCCCGCCGCCGGGCGAGACGACGAGCAGCAGGCCGGCCGCCGCGACGGCCGACCCGACGAGCACGACGGCGGCGGGCCGTCGCCGGGTGGCGACCCACGCGACGGCGACGAGCAGCAGGGGCGCCATGTACTCGAGCAGGATCGCCGTGCCGACGGGGATGTGCTGGATGGCGGCGAAGTAGAACACCTGCGTGCCGGCGACCCCGATCACGGCCATGCCGAGCACCCGTCGTCGCGCGCGCCAGACCGGGGCGAGGCGGCCCCGCAGGGCGACGAGCGCGAACGGCGCCAGCACGACGCCGCCGACCAGGGCACGCAGGGCGACCGCGGCGACGGGGCTCCAGCCGCCCTCGAGCAGCGGCTTCACGAAGGGCCCGGAGACCCCGAAGGAGGCGGCGGCCACGACCGCGACGAGCAGGCCGGTCGAGAGATGGCGACGAGACACGGGGTACCCTCCAGTCAGGGCCGTTCGGCCTGTTGATCCTGACGTTAGAGCGGGAGACGACAAGGAGTCAAATTGCTTTTCGCCCCTGACACGGAAGACGTCCTCGACTTCAACGCGGCCCTGGTCAACACGACGGCCGGGGCGTCGCGCTCCGGCGGAGACGAGCTCGCGACGCCCGCCCAGCTGGACGCGCTCATGACGACCTTCGGCTTCTCGGGGCGGCGCGACCGCGACGAGGCCGAGCTCGAGGCGGTGCGGCGGGCCCGCACGCGCCTCCGTGAGCTCTGGCTGCTGCCCCGCGACGAGATGGTCGGCCCGGTCAACGAGCTGCTCGAGCGCCTGCACGCGGTGCCCCGGCTCGTCCGCCACGACGACCTCGACTGGCACCTGCACGCCACCCCGCAGAGCGCGCCGCTCGCCGACAGGATCCTGGTGGAGGCGGTGCTCGCCCTCGTCGACGTGGTCCGGTCGGACGAGACGGCGCGGCTGCGCCCCTGCGCGGCCGACGACTGCGACGGGCTGCTGGTCGACCTCTCGCGCAACGGCTCGAAGCGGTTCTGCAGCGTGCGCTGCGGCAACCGGATGAACATGGTCGCGTTCCGCGAGCGTCGGGCCGCCGAGGAGGCCGACCGGCCCGTCGACCGCTGAGCCGTCGCCCGCGCGGAGCGCATCCGAGCCCGTTCGTCAAGGCCCTCCGGGCTCCGCGGAGGCGGCCTACCGTCCCCCGGACCGCACACCATCGACCTCGGGGAGAACTCATGTCTCAGCGCAACACCTTCGTCCGCAGCCTGCACGACCTCGGCGCCGCCGCCTGGTTCGGCGGCACGCTCATGGGCGCCGTCGGCCTCAACGGCGGCACGGCGGAGGCGAAGGACCCCGTCGAGCGCCTCCGCCTCTCGTCGGTCGGCTGGGCCAAGTGGGCGCCCGTGCAGTGGGCCGCGATCATCGCCCACGGCATCGGCGGGGTCGGCCTGATCGTCGGCAACGAGAGCCGCCTCGGCGGCCAGCCGTCGTCGCGCCGCAACACGGTCGTGAAGTCGGTCGTCACCCTCGCCGCCGTCGGCGCGACCGTGTGGTCGGGCATCGAGGGCGGCATCATGGCGAAGAACGCGGAGCAGGGCGCGGAGGGCGTCACCGAGCCCGACGCCACCGCCTCCAAGACCCTCGCCGCGGCGCAGAAGAAGCAGAAGGCGCTGCAGTTCGTCATCCCGGTGCTGACCGGCGTCGTGCTCGTCATGGGCGCCCAGCAGGGGGAGCAGCAGCGCCCGCTCGCCGGGCTGCTCGGCTGGCGCCGCTAGGTCACCAGACCGCCGGACCGCCCGGCCGGACGGGTCCCGGTGCGGGCGGGGGCGCCTCCCCGGCTCCTCCGCCCGCCCGTCAGTCGCCGTCGCCGGACCGCTTGCCCCGCATCACGATCAGCGGGTCGGGCTGTCCGACGACGGCGCCGTCGCGCCCGTCGTAGTCGAACTGGCCGAGGAAGAACCGCATCGCGTTCAGCCGTGCCCGCTTCTTGTCGTTCGACCGCACGATCGTCCACGGCGCGTGCTTCTTGTCGGTGCGGCGGAACATCTCGTCCTTCGCGGCGGTGTAGTCGTCCCAGCGGCCGAGCGACTCGAGGTCCATCGGCGAGAGCTTCCAGCGACGCACGGGGTCGAGCTGCCGCATCGCGAAGCGCGTGCGCTGCTCCTTCTGCGACACCGAGAACCAGAACTTCGTGACGTGCACGCCCGCGTCGACCAGCATCTTCTCGAAGACGGGGGCCTGCTGCATGAACGTCTCGTACTCGTCGTCGGTGCAGAAGCCCATCACCCGCTCGACGCCGGCCCGGTTGTACCAGCTGCGGTCGAAGAGGACGAGCTCGCCGGAGGTCGGCAGGGCGGCCACGTAGCGCTGGAAGTACCACTGGCCCTTCTCCCGCTCGCTCGGCGTGCTGAGCGCGACGACCCTCGCCGTGCGGGGGTTGAGGTGCTCGGTGAAGCGCTTGATCGTGCCGCCCTTGCCGGCGGCGTCGCGCCCCTCGAAGAGCACGACGGCCTTGCGGCCCGTCTCCCCCAGCCAGTTCTGGCACTTGAGCAGCTCGACCTGCAGTCGGTACTTCTCCAGCTCGTACTCGCTCCGGTCGAGGCGCTCGTCGTACGGGTAGTCCTCGCGCCAGGTGTAGACCGGGTTG
The DNA here is from genome assembly GCF_014842245.1 of Frigoribacterium sp. CFBP 13707. NCBI lineage: Bacteria > Bacillati > Actinomycetota > Actinomycetes > Micrococcales > Microbacteriaceae > Frigoribacterium > Frigoribacterium sp. CFBP 13707. The sequence continues at coordinate 73,287 of NZ_JACYVL010000007.1, read as the reverse complement.
CCCGCCGGGTCGATCAGCTCGGGCTCGACGGTGTGGCCGCCCGACACGCGGTAGCCCTCGTGCCGGAGCTGCTCGATGTACTCGCGGAGCGACTGTCCTGTGGTGGGGTCGAGGGTCATGCCCTCGACGGTACCGAGCCGGGAGCGGGGCCGACCGGGGGTGGCGCTCGGCGCCTCCTCGTGGTCACGGGGCCCCGCGCACCGCCCACGACGCACCACGAACTCGCACCGGAACCACGTCGCGGCCTGGTTCGCGGGCGAGGACGTGGTTCCTCGCCGTAGCTGTTCTCAGCGAGGTCCGAGCGGGCTCGGAGCATCCGTTGAGGCACGAGCTAGCCCTCGTTCCTATCATCGTGTCATCGACCTTGAGTCGAGGTGACTCAAGGTCTCGACCACGACTGAGAGAGGAAGCACCCATGGCCCTGTCCTTCGACCCCTTCACCGAGCTCGACCGTCTCGCCGGCACCCTGCTGTCACAGCGCCAGGGCCCGAAGGCCATGCCCGTCGACCTGTACCGCGAGGGCGACCAGTACGTGCTCGCCGCCGACCTGCCCGGCATCGACCCGGGGTCCGTCGACGTCGACGTCGACGGCCAGCTGCTGACGATCACGGCCCGGCGCACGGCCGGCGACCACGCCGGGGCGACCTGGCTGGCACAGGAGCGCCCGCACGGCTCGTACCGCCGCCAGTTCAGCCTGGGCGACGGCGTCGACACCGAGGGCATCACGGCGAACTACGACAACGGCGTGCTGTCGGTGGTGATCCCGGTCAGCCAGCGGGCGAAGCCGCGGCGGATCGAGGTCGGCAGCGCCCGATCGGGCGACGGTGGGGCGCAGCAGCTGTCGGCCTCGCCGGAGGCGGCGACGGCGTAGCCGTCGACCCGCACCTGCCGCCCCTGCCCGCCCGTCGACCTCGGAGGAGGTGCACCATGCTCGAACGCCGCACGTTCCTGNGGGCGGGGCCCTCGTCGTGGGGAGGAGGGGGCAGAGGGCGCTGCGGCTCAGAGGGTGGTGCGGGTGAGGACGGTGGTCGAGTCGGCGGCCGTGATCTCGACGCTGCGCAGGCGGTCGAGCGGCAGCTTCGACGAGGCCGCGAGCCCGGCGGCGCCGCCGGGCGCGCTGTCCCAGGTGGCGACGACGGTGCGGGTGCCGTCGACCTCCTCGACGACGAGGTCGTACACGCCGGTGCCCTCGAGGTCGGCGGCGTAGGCGCACTCCCAGTCGAAGCGCGTGCCCCAGGGAGTCGCGGTGACGGAGAGGTCGGCGGTCACCGCGCCCCCCACCAGCGACGTCATCGCGACGGGGACGGCGGGCGTCGGCGTGGTGACCGAGGCCGTGGGCTCCGCGACCCGCCCCGACGACGAGCCCAGCGCGTAGCCGCCGCCGGCGAGCAGCACGACGGCGAGCACCGCGGCCGCGCCGACGAGGGCGCGCCGACGCGGGGAGGAGGGCCGGCCGGAGGCGCGGGGGCGTGGCGCAGGACGCCCCGGTCGACGTCGGGCCGGCGTGCGGGAGCCGCGCGACGGGTCGGCGACGGGGGCTGGCGTGCCGGCCCGCGACTCCTCGGGGGCGGGCTCCGGGGAGGCGACCCGCGCCTCCTCGGCGATCGCCACGGCGTCGTCGACGGGCAGCAGGCGGAGCACGGCGGGGAGCCCGGCGAGGTCGGCGACGGAGGCGGTGCACGCCTCACAACCGCAGAGGTGCCGCTCGAAGCGAGCGCGCTCGTCGGTGCTCAGGCCGCCGAGCACGTAGGCGGCGTCCCATTCGTGGACCGCGTCGTGCTCGCGCCGGAGCTCGGGCTCTCGGCGGGCGTCGGGGCGGCCGTCGCGGTCGGTCATCGGGTGACTCCTCGTTCTTGCAGGGCGAGCCGCAGGGCCTTCGCGGCGTAGTGCAGCCGCGACTTCACCGTCCCGGCCGGCACCCCCTCGATCTCTGCGGTCTCGGCGACGGTGCGACCCAGCCAGTAGCAGCTCACCACGACGCGGCGGTGCTCGCCCGAGAGCGAGCCCAGGGCGTCCGCGACGAGGAGGCGGTCGAGGACGGCGTCGGAGGCGTCGGTCACGGGAGCGCCCTCGGGCAGGTCGTCGGTGGGGAACTCGTGGGCGCGACGCGCGCTGCGGCGGTCGTCGATCACGAGGTTGCGGGCGACGGTGAAGAGCCAGCGGCGGGCGGGCTCGTCGTCCTCCGCGAGGATGGCGGCGCTGCGCCAGGCGCGCAGCAGGGCCTCCTGCGCGACGTCCTCGGCGAGGCCGTGGTCGCCGGTGAGGCGGTGCACGTAGCGCACGAGCACGTCGCCGTGCGCGTCGTGCAGGGCGCGCAGCCGGGCTGCTCCGTCGACGTCCATCGCCACCTCCTCACCTGTACGACGAGACGGGGGGCCGGATGGTTCACCGTCGCGGCATCTTCGCACCCCGGGCTGCCCGCTCCGCGGTCGCGGCGGACCTGACAGTGCGCTGGGAGGCTGAACCCCGGACAGCCGCCGCCCGTCGTTCCCAGTGACGGCACCTCCGTCGTCGCCGCCCTCGACCAGCAGGAGAACACCGTGAAGAAGAAGACCGGCATCATCATCGGAGTCAGTGCCGCCGTCGTCGTGGGCCTCGGAGCCACCGCCGCGTTCGCCGGCCCCGCCTTCTACCGCGACGTCGTCGTCGGCGCCCCCGAGGCCGCCCCGACCGTCGCGCCGACCGCCGGCGGCAGCACCCTCGACGCCAGCCAGCTGACCGGCGACTGGCAGGTCGGCGACGGCAGCACCGCCGGCTACCGCGTCGACGAGGTGCTCAACGGCACCGACGTCACCGTGGTCGGCACGACCGACCAGGTCACCGGCACCATCACCGTCGACGGCTCGTCGGTCTCGGCCGCCACGATCGACGTCGACGTCGCGAGCATCGCGACCGACAGCGGCAACCGCGACGAGTACTTCCGCGGCACGGCCCTCCAGACCGACCAGTTCCCGACCGCGACCTTCACCCTGACGCAGCCGATCGACGCCGCGGTGCCCGCCGACGGCGAGGTGGCGACGACCGAGGCCACGGGCGAGCTGACGATGCACGGCGTCACGCAGCAGGTCACCGTCCCGCTGCAGGCCGCGCTCTCGGGCGACGGGGTGCAGATCAGCGGGTCGATCCCGGTCACCTTCTCCGACTACGGGGTGCAGGCCCCCGACCTCGGCTTCGTCAGCGTGGAGGACAGCGGCACGGTGGAGTTCCTCGTGGCGGCGACCCCCGCCTCCTAGGTTCCCGCCCCCGCGGCGACCGGCCCCGCGGTGACCGCCCCGCGGCGGCGCACCGCAGCAGCACGAGGGCCCGGGCACGATCACGTGCCCGGGCCCTCGTGCGCCCCCGGCGCCCCCCCTCGTCAGTGCCCCCGGCACCGCCCCTCGTCAGCGCCCGAGCTCGGCCAGGGCCACGTTCAGCTCGAGCACGTTCACCGTCGGCTCGCCGAGGTAGCCGAGGTCGCGCCCCTGCACGTGCTGCTCGACGAGCTCGCGCACCTCGGCCACGGGCAGCTCGCGGGCGGCGGCGACGCGCTCGACCTGCTCGCGCGCGTACTCCGGGCTGACGTGCGGGTCCAGGCCGGACGCGGAGGCGGTGAGCGCGTCGACCGGGACGCTCGCCGGGTCGACCCCGTCGCTCTCGGCCACGGCCGCCCGGCGCTCCTCGATCGCCGCGATCAGGTCGGGGGCCTCCGGCCCCCAGTTGCTGCCGCTCGACGCGGAGGCGTCGTAGCCGTCGCCGGCGGCGGAGGGCCGCGACTGGAACCACTCGGGCAGGGCGGCCCCGTCGTCGTCGGTGAACGACTGGCCGATCAGCGACGAGCCGACGACCTGCCCGTCGACCTCGACCTCGGAGCCGTTCGCCCGGTGCCCGACGGCCAGCTGCCCGACCGCCGTCACGACGAGCGTGTAGGCGACGCCGAGCACGAGGGTGGCGACGACGACGGCCCGCAGGGCGGTGCCGTACTGACGCAGCGTGCTGCGTGCGTTCATGGTGAGTCCTTCTGTCTGTCTCTGGTGCTGCGAGGTGGGTGCTGCGAGAGGTGGTGCTGCGGGAGGCGCGGGCTCAGAACCCGGGCAGCAGGCTGACGACGAGGTCGATCAGCTTGATGCCGACGAACGGCGCCACGACGCCGCCGAGCCCGTAGACGAGCAGGTTGCGGCCGAGGATGGACGACGCCGACGCGGCCCGGTACCGGACGCCGCGGAGGGCGAGCGGGATGAGCGCGACGATGACCAGGGCGTTGAAGACGATCGCCGAGAGGATGGCCGACGACGGCGAGCTGAGCTGCATGACGTTGAGCAGCCCCAGCCCCGGGAAGACCCCGGCGAACATCGCGGGGATGATCGCGAAGTACTTCGCCACGTCGTTGGCGATCGAGAACGTCGTCAGCGCGCCCCGGGTGATGAGCAGCTGCTTGCCGATGCGCACGACGTCGATCAGCTTCGTCGGGTCGCTGTCGAGGTCGATCATGTTGCCGGCCTCCTTCGCGGCCGACGTGCCGGTGTTCATCGCGACGCCGACGTCGGCCTGGGCGAGCGCCGGCGCGTCGTTCGTGCCGTCGCCCGTCATCGCGACGAGCGCGCCGCCCTGCTGCTCGCGGCGGATCAGCGCGAGCTTGTCCTCCGGGGTGGCCTCGGCGAGGTGGTCGTCGACCCCGGCCTCGCGGGCGATGGCCGCCGCGGTGAGCGGGTTGTCGCCCGTGACCATGACGGTGCGGATGCCCATGGCGCGCAGCTCGGCGAAGCGCTCCCGGAGGCCCTCCTTCACCACGTCCTTCAGGTGGACGACGCCGAGGACGCGCGCCGCGCCTCCGGCGTCCTTGACCGCGACGACGAGCGGGGTGCCGCCCGCCGTCGAGACGGCCTCGACGCGGCCGGTCAGCTCGTCGTGCTCGGTGCTGGCCAGCCGGCCGCCCTCCTCCACCCACGCGATGACCGAGCCGGCGGCGCCCTTGCGGATCTCGGTGCCGTCGGGCAGGTCGAGCCCGCTCATGCGGGTCTGCGCCGTGAACGGCACGATCGTCGAGCGGTCGACGCCCTGCTCGTGCCAGCCGGTGGTGAGCGCGAGGTCGACGATCGACCGGCCCTCGGGCGTGGGGTCGCTGAGCGACGACGTGGCGGCCGCCTCCACCAGCTCGGCCTCGGCGACGCCGTCCAGCGGCGTGAACTCGACCGCCCGGCGGTTGCCGTAGGTGATGGTGCCGGTCTTGTCGAGCAGCAGGGTGGTGACGTCGCCCGCCGCCTCGACGGCGCGGCCCGACATGGCGAGCACGTTGCGCTGCACGAGGCGGTCCATGCCGGCGATGCCGATCGCGCTGAGCAGCGCGCCGATCGTCGTCGGGATGAGGCAGACGAGCAGCGCGATCAGCACCGGCACGCTCACCGACGCGTCGCTGTAGCCGGCGATCGGGTTCAGGGTCAGCACGACGACCACGAAGACGATCGAGAGGCTCGCGAGCAGGATGTTCAGGGCGATCTCGTTCGGCGTCCGCTGGCGCTTCGCACCCTCGACGAGCGCGATCATGCGGTCGACGAAGGTCTCGCCCGGCTTGCTCGTGATGCGCACGACCACGCGGTCGGAGAGCACGCGGGTGCCTCCGGTCACGGCGCTGCGGTCGCCGCCCGACTCCCGGATCACCGGGGCCGACTCGCCCGTGATGGCCGACTCGTCGACCGAGGCGATGCCCCAGACGACGTCGCCGTCGCCCGGCACGAGCTCGCCGGCCGTCACCACGACCACGTCGCCGAGCCCGAGGTCGGCCGACGAGACGTCGTCGACGGCGGCGTGCTCGGCCGAGGCGTCGCCGTCGGCGTCGTACGAGGCCACGCGTCGTGCCGTCGTGCTCGTCCGGGTGGCGCGCAGCGTCTCGGCCTGCGCCTTGCCGCGCCCCTCGGCGACCGACTCGGCGAGGTTCGCGAACACGACCGTGAGCCACAGCCAGACGGCGATGGCGACCGTGAACGAGCCGGGCACCGGCGAGCCGCCGGAGGTGGCGTCGCCCACGCCGAAGAGCTGGGCGACGGCGAGCAGCGTCGTGTAGGCGGCGCCCACCTCGACGATGAACATGACCGGGTCGTGCCACATGCGGCGCGGGTCGAGCTTGCGCAGGGCGCCGGGCAGGGCCGCGGCGAGCTGCGCCGGGCCGAAGGCCGCGGGGCGGCCCGCGGCGGGGGCACCGGTGCCGGCCTCGCCGGTCGGGTCGCCGGGGGCCCCGGCGGAGCCGGTCGTGCGGGAGTCGCGGGTCGAGGCCCCGGTGGAGGTGTCGGATGGTGTCGGCATGGTCTAGTTCAGCCCTTCGGCGAGAGGCCCGAGTGCGATGACGGGGAAGTAGGTGAGCGCCGTCACGACGACGGAGACACCGGCGAGGAGGCCGACGAAGAGCGGCCGGTGGGTGGGCAGGGTGCCCGCGGTGGCGGGGATCCTGTCCTGGGCGGCGAGCGACCCGGCGAGCGCGAGCACCAGCACGATCGGCACGAACCGGCCGAGCAGCATGGCGACCCCGAGCGCGGTGTTGAACCAGGGAGTGTTCGCGGTGAGCCCGGCGAAGGCCGAGCCGTTGTTGTTCGACGCCGAGGTGAAGGCGTAGAGCACCTCCGTGAAGCCGTGCACCCCGGGGTTCCAGATCGACGTCGCCTCGACGTCGGCCCGGACGGCGGGGATCGCGAAGCTCAGCGCCGTGCCGGTGAGCACCAGGGTCGGCGTGACGAGGATGTACAGGCTGGCCAGCGTGATCTCGCGCGGGCCGAGCTTCTTGCCCAGGTACTCCGGCGTGCGGCCGACCAGCAGCCCGGCGATGAACACCGTGATGACGGCGAGCACGAGCATGCCGTAGAGGCCCGAGCCGACGCCGCCGGGGGCGATCTCGCCGAGCATCATGTTCAGCAGCGGCATCATGCCGCCGAGCGCCGTGTACGAGTCGTGCATCGAGTCGACGGCGCCGGTCGAGGTCAGGGTGGAGGTCGTGCCGAACAGGGCCGATCCGATGATGCCGAACCGCGCCTCCTTGCCCTCCATCGCTCCGCCGGCCAGCTCGGGCGCCGTGCCCGCGCCGCGGAGCTCGAAGATCGTCAGCGCCGTGAGCGAGACGACGAAGAACAGCGCCATCACCAGGGCGATCGCGCGGCCCTCACGGGGCGAGCCGACCATGGTGCCGAAGGTGCGCGGCAGCGAGAACGGGATGACGAGCATGAGCACGACCTGGAGCGCGTTCGTCCACGGCGTGGGGTTCTCGAACGGGTGGGCGGAGTTCGCGTTGAAGAACCCGCCGCCGTTCGTGCCCAGCATCTTGATCGCCTCCTGCGAAGCGACCGGCCCGCCGGGGATCGTGGCCGTGCCGCCGGTCAGCGTGGTGACGTCGGTGAACCCGGTGAAGTCCTGCACGACGCCGCCGATCATCAGCGCGACGGCGCTCAGCAGCGCGAGGGGCAGCAGCAGGCGCACGACGCCGCGGGTCAGGTCGACCCAGAAGTTGCCGAGGGTGCCGGTGCGCACGCGGGCGAAGCCGCGGATCAGCGCGACGGCCACGGCCATGCCGACGGCGGCGGAGACGAAGTTCTGCACGACGAGGCCGCCGAGCTGCACGGCGTAGCCGAGCGTGAGGTCGGGCGAGTACGACTGCCAGTTCGTGTTCGTGACGAACGAGGCGGCGGTGTTGAAGGCGAGGCCCTCGGGCACGGCGGGGAAGCCGAGCGACTGGGGCAGCACGGCCTGCAGGCGCTGGATCGCGTAGAGCGCGAGCACGCCGGCGACGGAGAAGCTCAGCACGCCGCGGAGGTAGGCGGGCCAGCTCTGCTCGGCCGAGCCGTCGACCCCGATCAGCCGGTACACGACGCGCTCGGCGCGGAGGTGGCGGGTGCTCGAGTAGAGGCGGGCCATGTGGTCGCCGAGGGGGCGGTAGGCCACGACGAGCACCGCGGCGACGGTGGCGACCTGGAGGACGCCGAGGAGGGCGTCCATCAGAAGCGCTCCGGCTGCACGAGGGCCCAGACGAGGTAGACCAGGGCGGCGACGGCGAGCACGGCGGCGCCGATCTCGACGACGATCACAGCTTCTCGACCCCCTTCGCGACGAAGGCGATCACGGCGAAGACCGCGATGACGGCGAGCAGGTAGACGATGTCGAGCACGACGACTCCCAGGGAGGCTGACGGGGCGGGCCCGCTCGGGCCCGGTGCCCGTGGCGGGCACAGCGAGTCAGTAGACACCGGGCGACGGGGCCGGCCGGGGCTCCTCACGGCTTCCTCACGCCGCACGGCCCGATCCTCACGCGGCGCTGACGCGGGGGCCGCCCGGACGGTGCGGGGCCGAGGCCCGTTACCCCCCGAGCAGGGGTCGGCGCAAGCCCTGGACAGGCATCGGAGCAGGGCCGATAGGTTCGGGAGCAGCCTCGTTCCCTCCGGGGGCCAGGGCTCGTGGAGGGACGACCGGCCGGGCGCCCCCCCACCCCGCCAGCCAGAGGGGCAGACATGGGCAAGTTCGCGTACGACAAGGCGCTCAGCGTCGACTTCGACGACCGGACCCTCGCGCACCTGCAGATCGTGATCGGCATGAAGCTGCGCCGCGGGGAGTCGTTCTACTTCTCGTGGAAGGACGACCATGCCGTCGGCGACGGGCGCACCGCCATCTGGCTGCACCCGTCCATCCCGCTCGTCTACAAGTACTACGGCAGCCGCCTGCCGCGCATCGACCCCGAGTGGGTCCGGGCGCTCGAGATGACGGCCAACACCAACATCGGCCTGCAGGTCGTCGACGAGCCCGCCGGGCCTGTGGGAGGCGCGGGCACGGCCCCCGGGGCCGCCCCCGTCACGAACGGGGCCGCCTCGTGACCAAGCGCGTCGACGTCCACTACGACGGGGTGCTCTACACGCTGCCCGGCGACCAGCTCGACGCGGTGCGCGAGCGCGTGCTCGCCGCCGTCGCCGGGGGCGAGGCGTTCTGGCTCGAGGTCGACATCGGCGAGGGGCGCTACCAGCGGGCCGACCTGCTGGTCTCGCCGGGCGTGCCGATCAGCCTCGTCGCGATCACGGAGGAGTAGGCCGCCGGGGGCCCGTTCAGCGCGTCCTGCTCAGGCGTGCTCGGCGTCGGCATCAGCGGCAGTGCCCGCGCCCGCGCCCGCGATGTTCACCATCCAGTGGATGCCGAAGCGGTCGTCGACCATCCCGAACGAGTCGCCCCACGGCGCCCTCGCGAGCGGCACGTGCACGCGCCCGCCCTCGGCGAGGCCGTCGAACCAGCGCGTCAGCGCCGCCTCGTCGTCGGCCCCGCCGCTGAGCGACAACGAGATCGCGTTCTCCGACTCGAGCGGGATCTCGTCGGGACGGTCGGCCGCCATCAGCACGAGCCCGGCGTCGGTCTCGAGCTGGCCGTGCATGACCTTGTCGGCCTCGGCCGGCGTGCCCATACCGAAGTCGCCGAAGCGGGTGGTCGTCGGCGTGCCGCCGAGCACGGACGCCCAGAAGTCGAGCGCCTCACGCGCCTCCGAGCGGAAGGCGAGGTAGGGGGTGAGCTGCACGGACATGGTCGACTCCTCGTCGTCGAGGTCGGCCCCGGCGGGTCGCCGGGCGGCGCCGGTCGGCGCTCGTGCACATCGTGGCACCGGCCGGGCCCGGAGGGAAGGGCGCGTCGGCGGGAGGACGAGGGGCGGCCCCGGCTCCGGGAAACGAGTCGGGACCAGGAGCCGGCGAACCGGCCCCGGCAGGCGGGGCGCACCTGCTGGCGTCGACCGTACGCCGCGCACCTGGAGGGGTCACCGCCCGGGCCTCCCTCGGCTGCCCGGGAGTGCGTAGCGTCGACCGGGTGACGAACGACGCTCCTGCCCCCACCTCGCCCGGCTCGCCCTCGACGGCGACGATGACCCGGGGCCGCACCCTGCTCTTCGCGGTCGCGGGCGGCGCCGCGGTCGGCAACCTGTACTGGGCGCAGCCCCTGCTCGGCATCATCGGGGGCGACCTCGACGCCTCCCCCGCCTCCACCGGGCTGCTGATCACCGTGACCCAGGTCGGCTACGCCCTCGGGGTCTTCTTCATCGTGCCGCTCGGCGACCGGGTCGACCGACGGCGGGCCGTGCCGCTCATCATGCTGCTCTCCGCCCTGGCGCTCGCGGCGAGCGCCGCGGCCCCGAGCTTCCCGCTGCTGCTCGTGGCGCTGACGCTGGTGGGCCTCACGACGGTGGCCGGGCAGATGCTGACGCCGCTGGCGGGCGACCTCGCCACCGACGCCGACCGGGGGCGGGTGGTCGGCACGGTGGCCAGCGGGCTGATCCTCGGCATCCTCGTGTCGCGCGCGATCAGCGGCCTGGTCGCCGACGCCCTCGGCTGGCGGGCCGTCTACGTCGTCGCGGCGGTGCTGCTGGTCGTGCTCGCCGCCCTCATGGCGCGGTCGGTGCCGTCGCTGCCCCGCCGCGCGGCCGCCCCGTACCGGCAGCTGCTCTGGTCGGTGCTGACCACCGTGGCGCGTCGACGGCAGGTGCGGGTCTCGCTGGTGATCGGCGCCTCCGTCATGGCCGTCTTCACGATGTTCTGGACAGGCCTCACCTTCCTGCTCTCGGCCGAGCCGTACGGCTGGTCGCCGGCGCGGATCGGGCTCGTCAGCATCGTCGGCGTCGCCGGGGCCGTCGGGGCCCAGCGCGCGGGCCGCCTGTTCGACCGCGGTCTCTCGGTGCCCGCGATCGGGGTCGGGCTCGCGGTGACGCTCGTCTCCCTCGTCGTCGCCGGCCTCGGCGGCGGGTCGCTCGTCGTGGTGCTGATCGCCGTCGCGCTGCTGTCGGTCGGCATCCAGTCGTCGCAGGTGCTGCTGCAGACCCGGCTGCTGTCGCTCGACCCCGCGGCGCGCAGCCGGCTCAACACCGCGTTCGTCGTCGGCAACTTCGTCGGGGGCTCCATCGGCTCGGCGCTGGCGGGCACCGTCTGGCCGGTGGGCGGCTGGCCCGCGCTGATGGTGCTCTCTGCCGTGCTGATCGGCGTCGCCGGCACCGTCTGGGCCGTGCACCGCCGCCGCGGCCTCGTCAACGCCGGCTGAGCCCGGCGCGCGCCTGCCGCGACCCACGCGGCCGCGCCCCCTCACTCCGGGCACCAAGGTCCATCGCACCCCGTTCCGTTCAGCGCACCCCGCTGCATCGGGGTGCGGTGAACGGAACGGGGTGCGGCGCCCGTCCGCGGCGGGACGACGGGGCAGGGGCCGCTACTGCGCGGTGCGGGCGGCCCTGACGTACGCGACGACGGCGTTCGCGTGGCCGTGGCCCAGGCCGTGCTCGGCCTTCAGCCAGGCGACGACCTGCATGTGCGGGTCGACGTCGAGCCGGTCGGCGGCCAGGTCGAGCCACTCCTGCACCGGCCGGCCGTAGGTGGCCTCGATGCTCGGGAAGTACGACGCCGGCCCCTTCGGCCTCGACCCGTCGGCGGGCGGCGCGGGGGCGAGGACTCGGTCTCTGCTCACGGGCCCAGGCTAGTGAGACGCGCCCGGCGCCTCCACCCCTCCCCGCAGCCGGGCGGGCTGCGCGCCGTCGCCGGGCCGCGGTGAGCCACCGCGCCGGGTCGGGCTCACCGAGGCTGGGCGGGGTTGGTCGGGTCGCCCTGCGACGGCGGGTTCATCGCCGGGCCGGCCGTCGCCGGGCTCACGCGCGAGCCGCCCGCGGGCGCTCCGCCGACCGACGGCTCGGCGGCCGGGAGGCCGCCCGACGGCTCGGCACCGTCGCGGAGGCGGCCCAGCCGCGCCTCGAGCAGCTGCACGACCGGCAGCCGGTCGCCGTGCGCCCGCTCGTGCTCGAGCAGGGCCGCGACGGCGGGTTCGTCGAGGGCGTGCAGCCGGGTCTCGAGCGTGCCGAGCGGCAGGTGGTCGTAGTCGGGCAGGGGCAGGGCGGAGTCGTCGCTCACGGGGGTCCTCCTCGGTGCGGTCGGTCGGTGCGTGCGGTCGGTGCGTGCATGCTCACGGGTGCGGTCGGCGTGTGCGGGTGCGGTCGGACGGGTGCCGACCCGGCCGGCCGGCGCTCAGCCCGCGTCGGTGCCGGGCCTCGCGGGCCCGACGGGCCAGCGCAGCAGGGCGCCGAGGCCGGTGTCGCCGGGCAGGGCACCGGCGCTCGCGAGGACGACGCGGGCGTCGGTCAACAGCGCGGCCCGGGGCAGGGCCGAGGCGGCGGGCAGCTCCGCCAGCACCTCGGCCCTGAGCGCCTCCTCGAGGGCGGTCGCCACCCAGGGGGCGTCGCCGAGCGCGAGCAGCGTGCGGTCGTCGACCGCCGACGGATCGAGCAGCAGCGTGTCGACCTGCGCCGCGGCGAGCGCCGCGACGACCTCGCCGACCCTGCTCACCGCCGTGCCGTCGCCGCGCCCGAGGTGGGTGCGCAGCAGGTCGAGGGCGTCGTGCACCCGCTGGGCCACGACGCGGGCGAGGGCGACCTCGACCTGCGAGACGAGGGCGTCGTCGGCGGCGTCGGGCGCCCTGGTGTCGGTCGGCACCACCGACAGCAGGCCACGGGTCTCCTCCGACAGCTCGAGCTCGAGCAGCTGACGGGCCCGGATGTCGCCCGCGACCACGACCAGCCCGGCACGGTGACGTCGCACGGCGGAGTCGATCGCGTCGCCGAGCTCGCCGACGTTCTGTCGCCACAGCTCCTCCGTGTGCGACTGCATCCTCTTGTGCGCCCAGCCACCGCCCTGGATCTTGTGGAGAGTGTCGGTGCGGCCCTGCACCTGCTGCTCGCGCTGCACCTCGCCGTAGCCGAAGCGGTACACGCGGAACCCGCCGCCGTCGCGCCCCACCTCGACGACGAGGAAGGTCAGGTCGACCGGGCGGTGCGCCAGCAGCGGCAGCGCGTCGGGCACGGGGCCGTGGCCGAGCGCGTCGGCGGCCTTCGCCGGGCCGGGCAGCACCTCGCTGAGCACGACCTCGCCGCCCTGCACGAGCACGTACCGGCTGACCGGCGCGGGCACTCCGGGCGGGGCGACGAGCTCCTCGGCGAGCACCCGGGCGTCGTCCACCGGGGCGCCGGCCTGCACGAGCGCGTCGAGGGTCGCGGTGGCGAGGCTGTCGGCCCAGCCGCGCGGGTCCTCCCGGTCGGCCGAGACGTCCGCGTAGGCCCATGTCGTCGGCCGGTCGCCGCGCAGCAGCGGGGCGAGCGAGTCGCCGACCTCGGTGTCGGTCACGAGCCCGCTCCGTCGGCGGAGGCCCCCTCGGAGGCTCGTGCGTCGGCCCCGGCCACGTCGGTGACGGGCTGGCCGGGGGCCGACGGGTCCGAGCCGTCGGGCTCGGCGCGCTCGACGTCGGCTCCCTCGGGCGTCTCCGTGCTGACCGCGACGGGGTCGGCGCTGAGCCCCGCGGCGGTCTCCGTGAGCGTGTCCGTGCCGTCGCCCCCGGCGCTCGGCGGCTCCGGCGTCACCGCGGTCTCGACGTCGACGAGCTCGCCGTCGAGGCCCGCAGCCTGCTGCACCTCGGCGGAGTCCGTGTCGTCGGGCAGCGGCTCGGTCTGGCGGGCCTCTTGGACGTGGCCCACGCCTCCCCGGCCCTGCACGAGGCCCTGCGCCTCGTGTGCCAGCTGCTCGTCCTGCTCCGGATCGTGCGTCGTGTTCCCTCGTTCGATCACGATGTCACCTGCCTTCCCGTGGTCGTGGTGTCGGTCACGACCCACCGAACCCGGCGGTCAGGGCGACGTCCGGGGCTTGACAGCCGGCGGGCGCACGCGGCACGCTCCGTGCCCGCGGACGGGGACTAGCCGCGGTGCTGCTGCTCCCCGCGACGACGGAGGCGCGTGCCCAGCACGAGGGCGAGCCCGGCGAGCAGCGCGGCGGCCCCGACGGCCAGGGGCAGCGTGGCCTCCGAGCCGGTGTAGGCGAGGGCTCCGCCGTCACGGGCGGCCACGCGGCCGCGGTCGGCGACGGGCGTGATGCGAGTCGTCGTCGCCGGCGGGGTGGTGGCGCCCGGCGTCGTGGGCGTCCCGGGCACGACCGGCGTGACGGGCGGCGTGACGGGCACGACGGGCGGCGTGACCGGCACGACCGGCGGCGTCACCACGGCGGCCTCGAGGGTGGTGATCGTGTAGGTCGCGGTGTCGGCGGGCGCGACGCCGTTGGTGGCCGTCACGGTCACCGTGGTGGTGCCGGGCGTCGTGGGCGTGCCCGAGATGACCCCGGTCGTGGCGTCGAGCGAGAGGCCGGCGGGCAGCGTGGTCGACGTGAACGTGGGCGTGGGGCTGCCGGTGGCGGTCACGGTGAAGGCGTAGGGCGTGCCGGCGGTGGCGTCGGTCGGGGCCGACGAGGTGATCTGCGGGGCCTCGTTGCAGGAGGCGTCGCGGACGATGCGCGTCGTGTCGAGGGTGACGGCACCGGTCCGGGCGAGGAGGCGCCCGTCGACGGTCGAGGTCGCGACGACCGAGATGGAGGTCTGGGCCATGACCGTGCCGGCGAACGCCGAGCCGCCGCCGATGGTCGCGGAGCGCCCGACCTGCCAGAAGACGTTGCAGCCGCTGGCGCCGCCGGTGAAGACCATCGACGTGCCGCTGCCGATGGTGAGGTCCTGGGGCACCTGGATGACCCAGGTCGAGGCCGCGTCGCCGGCGAAGGTCAGCGCGGCGGTGTCGGGCAGCAGGGCGTCGACGCCGTCGGTCGCGTAGACGCCGGGCGTGAGGAGGCGGTCGGCGGGGTCGGCGAGCGAGATGCTGGCCTGCGGGCTGAGGCTCGCCGACTGCTCGTAGGCGCGCTGCAGCGACGCCTGCGCCCGGGCCGCGAGGGCGTCCGTGGCGTGCAGGGTCCCGTCGGTGACGACGCCGGGGCCGCCCTGGAACCCGGTGATCGACGTCCCGGGCGAGAGGCCGACGTCGCCCTGCACCACCGAGACGCCGGTGTTCGTGACGGTCTGGCCGCCGAGCACCGCGAAGCTCGTCGCGTCGCCGAGGTCGATCAGCCCGACGGCCCGGGCGGAGGGAGCCGTGGAGAGGGCCAGCGCGGCGGCGACGCCGAGCACGACGGCCCCGGCGAGCACCGGACGGGCGGAGAAGAGGGGGCGGGAGGAGGTCGAACGGGCCATGAGGCGCCTGACTGAGAAGAGGAGGCACCTGATCTCCGCGTGACTGCGTCGCGTGTTCCCCGTTACCTGTCGTTTATACGCCCACTCCGCCCGGAGCCACAAGAGCGGGGAGCATAGCTGACAATCTGCCCCCGTCCGACCATTCCGCGACCCAATGTGCAGATCACCCGTTCGGGGGCCACGCCCGCGGGGCCTGCTCCGGCCCTCCCGGCCGCCCTCGCGCCGAGTCCGGCGTCAGCGCTCGGAGGCCGACGGCCCGCGGTCGGCGTGCACGACCTCGACCGACCCGGCGGCGGCCGACGCCTCCCGCAGGCGCCGGACGAAGCCCTCGTCCTCGGGCTCGAGCTCGTCCTCCTCCGCGTCGGAGACGACGATCTGGCTGGCCGGCCCGATCAGGATGGTCGACGTCGTCGCGGTGCCGTGCGCGTCGAAGGTGGGCACGTGGACGGTGTCCGTGCCGCCGTTCGCGCCGAGCGCGGCCGCGTACTCGACCACCGCCTCCGCGATGTCGTCGCCGGTGGTGATCGTGCTGCCGTCGTAGCGGATGTGCTTCATCGCTGCCTCCCCCTGACAGTGAACCGCAGGAGGCGCGGGCGCGTCCCAGGGAAGGGCCCGCGCCTCCTGCCCCCCACCGCGCCGCCTCGCAGGCCGGGCGGCTACGGTCGACCGATGTTCATCCTCTTCGGCACCACCGTGAAGAGCCGCGTGCTCGCCGTGGTCGTCTTCGCCTGCCGGTTCTGCGACAAGACGGTGCCGCAGCAGGTCGAGGAGCACGCCACGAAGGCGACGCTCTTCTTCGTGCCGCTCGTGACGCTGCGGAAGCGCTGGCTGAACCGGTGCAGCAACTGCGGCGGCCTCACCGAGCTGAGCCGCGAGCAGGCCGACCACGCGGTCGCGCAGTCGGCCGCCCGCGGCTGAGGGTCGTCCGCGCCGGCCTCCGTGTCGTGGTCCCGGTCGCGGTCGGCGGTGCTAGAGCAGGACGGTGCTGCTGCGCCAGGAGGCGGGGGCCCCGCCGTCGAGGCCGGTCTCCCACACGACGGTGAGGGCCGTCGGAGCCCCGTCGCCGGGCTCGACGTCGGCGGTGAACTGGCGCTCCGACCCGGCGGCGGCGCCGAGCTCGACGGGCACGGAGGTGCCGTCGACCCAGCCGTACAGGGCGTCGGGGTAGCCGACGGTCGACGGGACGTCGCTGCCACTGCTCGCCGGGCTGGCGAACGAGAGGGTCGCGGGGCGGCTCGGGTCGAGCGCGGCGGGGCCTGCCTCGTATCGGGCGTCCTCCGCGCCCGCTGCGGGGTTCCGCCACTCGTAGAGCGACCCGCCCGTCGGCGGGACGCCGGCGTCGTCGATGCGCAGGTCGGCGGGGTCGCCGTCGACGGCCCGCACGACCCAGGCGTCGGCCTCGGAGTCGGTGGTCACGCTGACGAGGGTGAAGGCGCCCTCGGGGCCCTCGCTCGACACCATGTCGCCGGCGAGCAGCTGGCCGGCCTCGTCGGCGGAGACCGTTCCGTCGCGGCCGAAGAGCCCCGCGAAGGTCTGCTCGGTCGAGTAGAGCTGCTGGGCCTGCGGGGTCAGGAGCTGCCAGGCGGCAGCCGCGTCTCCGGCGACGGCGGCGTCGAGGTACTCGGCGACGAGCGCCTCCTCCGGGCTGGCGGCCTCGACGGGCGTCGGCGAGGCCGTCGCGCCCGGCGTCGGGGCCACGTCCGTGGCCGCCGGGGCGGCGCTGACCTGGTCGTCGGAGGTGCACCCGGCGGCGAGGCCGAGGACGCCGGCGACGAGGAGAGCTGTGGTGAGTCGTTCTCGTGTCTGGCTCATGGGCTGGACGGTAGTGGCGTGCGCACGACACGTGTCGCGACTCCCAGGAGACGTCCACCGGGGGGCGACGGTGCGAGAACTCGACCGCCGACGGGCTGGACGCGGCTCCGCCGGCCGCGGGAGGATCAGGGCACGACGAACGAGGTGAGGACGATGGAGCCGATCGAGCATGAGACGTCAGAGGGAGGGCCGCGACGCCTCGTGGTCTCGTACGACGCCCGTGTCGCCGCGGGCCGAGCAGATCCGATCACACCGGAGCAGCGGGCCATGGCAGCCAAGGTGCACGTGATGGTCAACGAGCGCCTGGGCGTTCCCACGGAGAACTGGATCAGGGAGCTCGCCGACAGGGTGTGAGGGCGAGCCCTTCCGTCGCGCGTCAGTCGCGGACGAGCTCGGCCGCCGGGCGATCGGGCGCGTCGCGTGCGCCCGGCAGGTCGTGCAGGCCCGGCGTGCAGGCGACGACGCCGAGCAGCAGCGACGCGACGGCGAGCGTGACGACGAAGTGGCGGGGCAGGGGCGGACGGCCGTCGGTCACGGTGGTCTCCTCTCGGGCGTCGACGCCGCCCGTCGGCGTCGACCTCCAGCACACCGTCTCGCGGGGCGCCGCGACAGGGGGCTGACCCCCGGGTCGCACCGGGGTCGACCTCACCCTCTCGCGCCGCGACGGCCGCGACGTCGTCCCTTCGGCTGATCTCCGGCGACCAGGGGACGATCCCCCGCCGACGAGCCCCGGCGGGGTGCGAGCATGCAGGCATGATCCGCTCTCCGTCACCGCGCCTCCCCCGCCCCGCCGTCCGCCGACTCTCCGCCGCGAGCGGTGCCGGGTTCGCCCTCGTCGTGGCGCTGGCCGGGTGCACGACAGCCGACGCCGGGTCGGGCGCCGGCTCCGGGGAGCCGACCCGCGACTCCTCGACGACGTCGACCAGTGCGGGGGCGACTCCCTCGCCGACCGTGCCGGCCACGACGGTGGTCGACGACCCCGAGCTCGACGCCGCCCTGGCCGCCCTCGAGTCCGAGCACGGAGCCCGCGTCGGCCTCAGCGTCGTCGACACCGGCACGGGCCGGGCCCTCGAGCACCGCGGCGACGAACGCTTCCTCTACGCCTCGAGCCTGAAGGCGCTGGCCGCCGCCGCGCTGCTCGACGCGACCGAGCCGGCCGACCTCGACGAGGTCGTGACCTGGACGGCGGACGACGTGGCGGCCGCCGGGTACTCCCCCGCCACGAGCGCCGCGACGGGCACCGGCCTGACCCTCGGGCAGCTCGCGGAGGCCGCAGTGCGGCAGAGCGACAACACGGCGCTGAACCTCGTCGTCGAGCACCTCGGCGGGCCGGCCGCCCTCGACGCGGCCCTCGCGGCCCAGGGCGACGACGTCACCGACGTGGTGAACGGCGAGCCCGAGCTCAACCGCCCGACGGCCGGGAGCACGGCCGACACCACCACGCCCGCCGCCGTCCGGGGCCTCCTGGCCGGGGTGGTCGCGGGCGAGTGGCTCGACGAGGACGACCGCGCCCAGCTGCTCGACTGGATGTCGGGCAACGCGACGGGCGACGCGCTCGTCCGGGCCGGGGCGCCCGAGGGCTGGGCCGTGGCCGACAAGTCCGGAGGCGCGGGGCCGGTCCGCAACGACGTCGCGGTCGTGACGCGGCCGGGTGGTGACCCCGTGGTGATCGCCGTGCTGACGACGCGCACCGGCCCGGCGGCGGCGTACGACGACGCGCTCGTCGCGGCGGCGGCGCGGGCGGCGTTCGAGGCCGTGCAGCGCGGCTAGCGGCGGCGGGCGTGCCTGCCGGGCCCCGGGCGGGCGCCGGGCCAGGCTGTCTCGGGAAAGCGAGAGAGATCCGGGCTGCCGACCCGCGACTCCCCCAGTTCTTGGCCCGTGTCGAGCCGATCGCTCTCAAATTTGAGCGTGATCGGGCCCGGAGGCAGCGGCGGCGATGCGGGGAAGGGCGCCGCGGGCGAGAGGCTGGGGCCGAGGGGCGGGCCGCGCCAGCCCGGGACGGCTAGCGCCCCTCCGGCACCGCCATCGCGCCGAAGCGACGCACGTCGGCGCCGTGCCGGGCGAAGAGCTCGGCGAGCTCGTCGATCCGGGTGGGCGCGAGGGTGCGCGGCCGGTCGCCGACCCGCTCGAGGAAGCTGCGCAGCTGACGCCCGCCCGCGACGATCGTCGTCGTGACGCCGGCCTCGGTGGCGTCGGTCTCGGCCGCCCAGACCTCCGCGTCGGGGTGCGAGTAGAAGACGGCGGTGTCGAACCACTGGGTGCGGCTCGTCTCGGCCCCGACGAGGTCGGAGACGCGCTGCGCCTGCCGCCGCACCTGCGCGGCCGGCGACTCGCGGCCCTCGTGGCTCGTGATGCGGAACGACGTCGGCGACTCGCGCGAGACCTGCACCGCGAACGGCGGCTCGAAGGTCGCGTCGCCGAAGAGGGTGCCGATCGACGAGTGCACGTCGCGCGGCTGGACGCCGTCGAGCACGACGCCCTTCCAGCCCTTGTTCTCGATGACGACGGCCGCGGAGCTCAGCAGCAGCACGTGGTCGACCTGCGCGACGAAGCGACGGGTGCGCGGTGCGTCGACCGGCACGAAGACGACGTTCGTGACGAGCACGCCGTCGAGCCCGAGCTCGGTGCAGGCGTCGACGACGGCCCGCTGCGAGGGCTCGTCCCAGCGCATGCTGCGGGTGGCGAACTCCTGGCTCTGCTCGGCGCGCTCCTCCGCGTCGCGGCGGCGGGCGTCGAGCTCGTCACGCTCCCGGGCGTGCTGCGCCTCGAGGCTGCTGACGCCCTCGTCGTGCGAGGCCGAGACTCGCTCGAGCTCCTGGCGGTGGGCCGCCTCGGCGGCCTCGACCCGCGCCGTCGCCGCCGCGGCCGCGGCCCGGCTGCGTCGACGCCCCACGACGATCGCGACCACGGCCCCCACGAGCGCCAGCACCAGCAGGGCGACCAGCACCCACGTCGTCGTCTCCTGATCCATGTGCCCAGCACAGCACACGCGAGCGGCGACCCCGGGGAGGCGCCCCCGCCCGGCGACGGACGCGCGCGCCCGGGCCGGCACAGCACGACACTGCACCGGACGGCACGGCACGACACAGCACCGCGCCCCGCGACCCGACGAGCCTCCGCCGACGGGCTACCCCCTGCCCCCGCCTCCGTCAACCCTCGGTCGCGCCCGGCGTCGCCTGCCTAGCGTGGTCCGCATGAAGCACATCACCTTCGCCGACAAGGACTTCCTCGTGGGGGACGCGATCGCCGACGCCGTGCTCGAGTACGCCGCGATGCTCGGCGAGACGGGCTCCGCCGACTCCATCGACCTCACCGCCTACGGCGCCGACGGCGACGTGGTCTCGGCCACGCTGTTCCTGTCGGCCGGGGTCGCCCTCGTCGCCGAGAGCACGAACAGCCCGCTGCCCGAGCCCGACAACGCCGAGACGGTCGCCTACATCGAGGGGCGCCTCGCGCAGCGCATCGCCCCGCACGACGTGCAGCCGTCGGCGCTCCCCGCCGAGGGCGCCGACTTCGACATCGACGACTGGGTGAGCACGCAGGAGTGACCCGGGCCCGGCGGTGCCGAGGGGCATCGACGTCGCCGGGCCCGGGGCACGCACGACGGAGGCGCGGTGCAGGTCGACCTGCACCGCGCCTCCGTCGTCCCTCCGGCTGTCAGCCCTCCCGACGTGCCCGTCGGCGCGACGCCCGCGTCACCAGCAGGCCCGTGCCCACGAGGGCGGCCGCGACCAGGGCGAGCACCCCGGCGACGTCCGAGCCCGTGAAGGCGAGGGGCCCGCGGTCGCCCGCGGTGCCGGCGGCCTGCCCGGGGGCGGTCCCGTCACCGGGAGCCGCCACGGGAGGCACGGGCGTCGGGTCGCCACCGGGTGCGCCCGGGTCGACGGGGGCGCCCGGCCCGGCGCCGGGGTCGCCCGGCTGGCCCGGGTCGACGACCGCGGTCGTGGAGAACGACACCGACGTGGCCTGCGCCACGGGACGGCTCGCGACCGGCACCGTGAGGCGACGCGTGGCCTCGTCCCAGCTCCAGGCCTCGGCGGCGACGGGCGTGCCGTCGACCCGGACGACCGCGGGGCGCTCGGCGTCGGTGAAGACCGCCGTCAGGGCGCGGTCGGAGACCTGCCCGTCGAAGCTGCCGTCGACCGCGGCGACGTCGAGCACGCCCCCGTCGGCCTGCTCCGTGTACGTCACGGCCGTGCGGGCCGAGGCGGTGAGGTCGGCGCTGACGCCGTCGTCCTCGTAGAGCGAGAAGGCGCCGTCGCTGCCGGTCGCCGCCGTGAGCGTGAGCTCGGTCAGCGGGGTCGCGTCGTTCGCGACGTCGGTGCTCCGCGTCGCGACGACGCCGCCCGAGCGGACGAACACCGGCATGGCGTCGAGGCCGGTCGTGACGTCGGCGGTGGTGCCGCCGGCGTGCGTCTCGCCCGTGAACCAGTCCGTCCAGGTGCTGCCCTCGGGGAACCACACGCGGGTCGTGGCGGTCTCGCCGGGCGTCACCGCCGGGGCGACGAGCACGTCGGGGCCGAACAGGTACTCGCTGCCGGCCATGGCGTAGGCCTCCTGCTGCTCGGGGTACTGCACGTAGAGCGGCCGGACGACGGGCACGCCGGTGCGCGTGGCCTCCGCCGACAGCGTGTAGGTGAGCGGCATCAGCGCCTCGCGCAGGTTCAGGAACGACGTCGCGGAGGCGTCGGCCGCCGCGCCGTACTGCCAGGGCAGCCGGTCGCTGTGGTTGCTGTGCAGGCGGTCGATCGGCTGGAACGTGCCGAACTGCACCCACCGCGCGTAGAGGTCGTCGGCGAGCTTCGTGCTCTCGGCCTCCGCACCCGGGAAGGTGGTGCCGCCGGTGTGGCCGCCGATGTCGTGGCTGATCGCCGAGAGGCCGGTCGCCGCCGACTCGCCGGGGGTGTAGCCGACCTGGGCCTGCAGCATCTGCCACGTCGACGTGGTGTCGCCGGTGAAGTGCAGCGTCGTGCGCTTGTCGGCCCACGGGCCGGTCGGCACCGGCTGCGGGTTGCCGTAGCCGCCCGCGGTCAGGGCGCCGTACGCCCGCGAGAAGGCGAAGCCTCGGCCGATGCGGTCGGCCGTGCGCTGCGCGTACTGGTCGTTGATGAACGCGTCGGGCGTGACGCCGGGCTGCGAGTAGCGCGACGCGTCGCTGCAGCACCAGTCGAGCCAGAACACGTCGACGCCCTGGTCGGCGATCTCGTCGTGCAGGTCGAAGTAGGCCTGCAACTGTGCCGGGTCCGACCAGTCGAACAGGAAGCGGTCCCCGTCGGGGACGAGGTTCCCCTGCGCCGTGGCCTGGGCCGCGGGCAGCTGCGGGTCGCCCTGCGTGATGCTCGGGTGCACGTTGAGCGTGTTGTGGACGCCCTGCTCCTCGAGCCCGGCGAGGAAGCCCGCCATGTCGGGGAACCTCGTCTCGTCGACCTCCCAGCCGTTCCACTTGTCGGGCGCCTTGTAGTCGGTGTCGACGGCGAGCACGTCGAGCGGCACGCCCTCCTCGGCGAAGCGCGGCACGATCCTGTCGGAGAAGTCGGACTGCGTGCGGTCGTAGTACTCGGAGTACCAGACGCCGTAGGCCCAGCGGGGCAGCAGCACCGAGGGGCCGGTGAGGGTGGCCAGGTCGCCGAGGGCCGTCTCGTGGTCGTCGCCCGCGGCGAAGAGGTAGCCGTCCTGCCCGTCGGCGACGGGTCGCGGCGTGAGGGTCTCGGTGGCCTCGTCGTACTGCGCCGAGGCGCTGTCGTCGACGAGCGACCAGCCGTCCTGGTAGAGCAGGCCGGCGTTCGTGTCGACGGTGCCGTTCGCGGTGTCGAGGTCGCGACGGTAGCCGCCGAGCGCGGCGTGCGGGGCGAGCAGCGGCGCGGCGGCCGAGGCGACGGCGACGGTGTCGACGTTGAGCTGGCAGCTCGCGTCGTCGGGGCAGCCGACGGTCACGTCGTCCTCGCCCTCCGTCAGGGTGACGGGCACGCTGACGGTCCGCCAGTGGTCCCAGCCGCTGGTGGGCTCGAGGGAGGCGGTGGTCACGGTGCCGGCACCGGTGCTGACCGAGACGGTGCGCGCGTCGGGCTGCGCGCTCGCGTAGCGGATCTGCAGCACGTGCTCGCCCGCGGGCACGCCCGTGACGTGCGCCGTGAACGACGCGCCGCGGCCGAGGCCGGCGGCGAACGCCTCGGCGGAGGCGCCGTCGTGGTCGTCGCCGACTCTCGCACCGCCGGCCAGGGCCGTCGTCTCGGCCTCGCACGGGGCACCGTACGCGCAGTCGACGGTCTCGACGGCGGCGGGCGCCTCGGCGGGGTACGCCGCGCCGGGCTCGACGACGGCGACGCCGTCGAGGTTGAGGTTGCCGGAGTCGCCGGAGGCGCGCTCGACGACGACGTCGTGCTCGCCCTCGGCGAGGTCGAGGGTCGCCCGGGCCAGCGCCCAGTCGTCCCAGCCCGCGGTCGGCGGCAGCGAGATCGTCTGCGCGGCGCCGCCGTCGACGGTGACGCTGAGGGTGCGCGTCGTGACCTGGCCGTCGCCGCCCTGCGAGTTCGCGTAGCGGAGGACGAGGTCGTGCGGGCCGGCCTGCTCGGCCGTCACCGAGAAGCTCGCGGCGTCGCCGACGCGCTCGAACCCGGCGACGAAGCCGTCGCCGGTCGCGCCGGTGTGGTTCGTGGCGGGGGCGAGCCCGACGAGGTCGAGGGTCTCGGCCTCGCAGCGGACGCCCACGACGCAGCGCGCGGGGTCGTCCTGCTGCCAGGGCGCGGCCACGACCTGCTGGCCCGAGCCCGTCGTGAGGCTGAGCTCCAGGTTGCCCTGGTCGAACGAGCCGGAGCCGATCTCGTACCGGACCCGCGCCTCCCCCGTGTCGATGGTCAGCCAGCCGTCGTCGCGCGTCGTGGTGAACGGCGTCGCCGCGAAGGAGTCGCGGCCGACGACGGTGAAGGTCGCGGCGTCGGTGAACGCGCCGCCCGGCGCGAACTCGGTGCGGATGAGGGTGGGCGACAGCACCTGGAAGCGGGCGTCGCCCTCGGTGACCGTCTGCGCCGCGGCCACCTCCCCGGCCGTCGGCGCCGCGGCGGCCGGGGCGACCGTGCCGAGGCCGGTGAGGGCGGCGAGGAGGCCCGCCGTCACGATCGAGGTGGCGGCGACCGTGCGGCGCCGAGGGGATGAGGGCATGCAGGACTCCGTCGTCCGAGGGGTGTGAGGGGAAGCGCGAGGTGATCGACAGTGATCCTGACAAGGTTGTCAGGTGCCTGTCAACGATCGATGCGCGTGAATGGGAGCCGTGACTGTCCGCGGAACGCAGTAGTTCACGTCGTTAACCATCTGGACCCCCATCGATGCGACGATGTGGCCGTGCCCGCGACGCCGGCACATGCCCGGTTCACGGCGGGCAGACACCGCAGGAACAGGCAGCGCCGCAGGGCTGCCGGAGACGAGAAGCTCATGAGCTTCCACACCGCCAGGAGCCCCTTCACCGAGGTCCGCGACCGCGACCGCCAGGTCACCCTCTTCGTCGTCGCCACGTCGGCCGTCGCCACGTGCGGCACCTTCGTCGCCGGGGTGCTGTTCGTCCTCGGCCTCTCGTGACCACCGCCCTCGCGGCGCTCCGCCACGAGGAGCTGCTGCGTGCCGTGTCGGCTCGGCTGGTCGGCGCCGTCGACCTGACGGCCGCCGAGCTCGAGGGCTACTGGGGCTGAAGGCTCCCGGGCGAGCGTCGCCCGCACGGGCTCAGGACGCGTGCCGCGCCGCCCACGCGACGAACGGGGCGGTCGCGTCGTCGGCCGTGCCGTGCTCGGCCGGCAGGGCCCTGTCGTCGATGCCCTTCGTGTACTCGTCGTAGAACGTCGCGAGCGACATGAGGCGGTTG
The DNA here is from genome assembly GCF_014842245.1 of Frigoribacterium sp. CFBP 13707. Lineage (NCBI taxonomy): Bacteria > Bacillati > Actinomycetota > Actinomycetes > Micrococcales > Microbacteriaceae > Frigoribacterium > Frigoribacterium sp. CFBP 13707. The sequence continues at coordinate 48,615 of NZ_JACYVL010000007.1, read as the reverse complement.
CCGTCCTCGTAGTGCTCGCCCTCCTCCTCGCGCGACACCGCGTAGACGACGCGGTCGGGCTGCGCGTAGTAGAGCGCACCGAGGCACATCGGGCACGGGTAGGCGGTGACGTACGCGACGACGCCGCGCAGGTCGGTGATGCCCTGCTCGGCGGCCGCCCGGATCGCGCGGATCTCGGCGTGGGCGGTGGGGTCGCCGGTCTGGGCGACGTGGTTCACGGCCTCGACGACGACCTCGCCGTCACGGACGAGGAGGCACGCGAACGGCTTGCCGCCGGCCTCGACGTTCTCGAGGGCGCGCTGGACGCTGAGGGCGGTGAAGGTGTCGTCTCTGTCGGTCATCGGTCGAGACTGCTCCTCCGCCCCTCGGAGGTCGCCGGGCAGCCGGCCGGGCCCCGCCGGGGTCGAGGGGGTTGAGTGGCGTGGTCTACGAAAGGACCCCCCACATGAAGTTCATCGTCTACGGCGAGAACCGCGTCATGACCGGCGACGCGATCGCGGAGGCGGTGCTCGCGTACGCGGCGGCCCTCGGCCAGAACGGCACGACGGACATCGTCGAGGTGCCCACCGCGGACGAGGACGGCGTGGCGGTGACGGCCGAGCTGCTGCTCGGCCCGGCGAGCCAGGTCATGGTCGAGGTCGCCCCCGAGGACGCCCTGCAGCCCGAGGACGACGCCCTCGTGGCCGAGCTCGTCCGGCGCACCGCGGCCGTGGGCGGGGCGCGCTTCGTCGACGCCGCCTCGGGCCACTCGCAGGACGAGGAGGACCGACGAGGCACTCCGGCGCCCGGCCCGAACGACCCCTTCCCGACGAGGTCGCGGCCCGCGGAGGGCTGAGCGACAGCTGGGGGTGCACGGAGCTCGATAAGTTTATCGTCGGCTCGACTCCTTCTTGATAAATTTATCGATCTAGCGTCGACGGTCTGATAAATTCACCATCGTGCGTTCTCCTCTGACCAATCCCTTCCAGGCCGGCTCCGACGTCGTGCCCGACGTATGGGCAGGGCGCGCCGACCAGCTCAGCGACTGGCGCGACGTCCTGCGGCCGCGACGGCTGGCCGGCCTGTACGAGACGGGCCGGACGATCCTCGGCGAGCCGGGCACGGGCAAGTCGAGCCTCGTCCGCCGCATCGCTCGCGACGCGGCGGACGCCGGGGACTGGGTGACGCCCCAGATCCGCATGCCGTCCGGAGCGGACCCCCTCAAGCTGGTCGCGTCAGCGGTCCTCCGCCTCGCCGATGCTGCCGGCCTCCGAGCGTCGGCCCGTCAGCGCGTGACCGACATCCTCGACAGGGTCGAGCAGGTCGCGATCTCGGGCTTCGCCCTGTCCGTACGGGGCAGCGACGGGCCCGAACCGTCGACGGCGCTCTTCGACCTCCTCGTCGAGCTGGGCGACGCGGCGATCCGGCAGGACGTGGTCGTCCTGATCCACATCGACGAAGTGCAGAACATCTCCGACGACGCCGCCCTGTCACAGCTCCTCATCGCCCTCGGTGACGCGCTGTCGCACGAGGTCGAGGTCCGGCTCCCCGGCGGGGGCTCCGCGCTGCGCTTCCTGCCGATCGTCGTCTACCTCACCGGCCTGCCCGACTTCGAGGACAGGGCGGGGGCGCGCAAGGGCGCCACCTTCGCTCGACGCTTCCGCACGGTCACCTTGGCGGCCCTCGACGAAGGAGACCTGCTCGCCGCCCTCCAGCCCTTCGTCATCTCTGGATGGGAGACGGCCGATGGTGACGGCGGCGTCGACAGGGTCACCATGCGCACCGAGGCCGCGCGGGCGATCGTGGAGCTCTGTTGCGGGGAGCCCTTCCTCTTCCAGCTGGCTGGGCAGGGGGCCTGGAACGCTGGCCAGGCAGACGTCGTCACCGAGGACGACGTCCTGGCGGGCTGGCGATCGGCAGAGGGCGAGGCGTCGGCCCACGTCGAGCGGATCCTCGGCCGCCTCCCCCCGCGCGAGCACGAGTTCATCGAGGCCATGGGCGCCCTCGCGCCGTCCGAACGGACCCTGACGAACATCGCCGAGTCGATGGGGCTGGCGTCGGCCACCCAGGTCGGCCCGTTCTCCCGCCGCCTCGACACCACTCGCGGCATCATCACTCGGGGAAGGCCGTACTCGTTCCGCAACCGCGCGGTCGAGGCCTACCTGACGACGGACTGGCCTCGGGCCTGATCCCGGACCGTCGACAGCGGGCGGTTGCTCGACGAGGAGCCACCCGTCACGTCCGCGCCGGCCCCCCGCGCGTCGAACCGCCGCCGGTAGCTCGTCGGTGTGCTGCCGAACGCCTTCACGAAGGCCTGCCGCAGCGTCACGGGGTCGCCGAACCCGCACGCCGCCGAGACCTGGTAGACGGTGAGGTCGGAGGTCTCGAGCAGCCGCCGGGCCTCGTCGAGCCGTCGCGAGCGGACCCACGCCGCCGGGGTGGTGCCGGTGGAGGCGCGGAACGCCCTCACGAAGGTGCGCCGACTGAGGTGCGCCGCAGCCGCCAGCCGGTCGACCCCGAGGTCGGCCGTGAGGTCCGCCAGTGCCCACGCCGTCGCGACGGCGATCGGGTCGGCGGCCGCGCGCGGGGCGACGGGCCGCTCGATGTACTGTGCCTGGCCGCCCTCGCGGTGCGGGGCGACGACGAGGCTGCGCGCCACCCTGTTCGCGGCCTCTGCGCCGAGTCGCGTGCGGACCACGTGGAGGCAGGCGTCGATGCCCGACGCGGTGCCGGCCGACGTCAGGACGTCGCCGTGGTCGAGGTACAGCACCGTCGGGTCGACGGTCACGCCCGGGTGCCGTGCGGCGAGCCCGTCCGCGGCGCGCCAGTGCGTCACGGCGCTGCGCCCGTCGAGCAGCCCGAGGTCGGCGACGGCGATCGCGCCGAGGCACAGGCCGGCGAGGGCGGCGCCGCGGGCGTGGGCGGCGAGCAGGGCGCGACGGAGCTCGGGCCCGAGCTCACGTCCGTCGTCCGTCCACGACGGCACGACGACGAGGTCGGCGTCGTCGATGGCCGCGAGCCCGGCGACCCTGCCGACCGTGTAGCCCTCCGCGGTGACGATCGAGCCCGGCCGGTCGGAGAAGAGCACCGTCGTCCAGTCGCCGAGCCCCAGGCGGGCGACCTCGTCGAACACCATCTGCGGCACCGAGAGGTGGAACATCGTGACGCCGTCGACGGCGTGGACGGCGATCTTGATGGCGTGACCTCCTTGGCCCGGAACCATCGTAACGGTGCACACGTGCCAGTCGTGGAGTCGCGGGCCGACAGCGAGGATCGTCACGACGCACCCGCGCCGCCCCGTCCAGCCCCATCCCGTCCCGTTGAGCCAGGAGGCACCATGACCACCCCCACCCGCGCCCTCGTCGTCGTCGACGTCCAGCAGGAGTACTTCGACGGTCCCCTCGAGATCCAGCACCCGCCCGTCGCCGACTCGCTGGAGCGCATCGGGGCGGCGATCGACGCCGCCGCCGACGCCGGGACCTTGGTCGTCGTCGTGCAGCACACCGCCGGCGAGGGCGCTCCGGTGTTCGACCCCGACACGGACCGCTTCGCGCTGCACCCCGAGATCGAGCGGCGTCGGCGGGACGACTGGCACGCCGTCACGAAGCAGTACAGCTCCGTGTTCGCGCACACGGACCTCCTGGGCGTCCTCCGCGCCTCCTCGGTGGACACCGTCACCCTGGTCGGCTACATGACCAACAACTGCATCATCGCGTCAGCCGCCGACGCCGAGGCGCACGGCGTCGCCGTGGAGGTCCTCTCCGACGCGACGGGGGCGATCAGCATCGCGAACGCCGCCGGCACCGTCGACGCCGAGACCGTGCACACGACCCTGATGGCGCTGCTGCACTCGAACTTCGCCGCCGTCGCGACGACGGACGCGTGGACGGCCGCCCTCGGTGCCGGCCAGCCACTGGAGAAGAGTGACCTCGCGACGTCGGGCGCCGCGGGCGCGGAGGCCGCCGTACGCTGACGACCATGAGCCTGGACCGCCTCGTCGCGAGCACCGAGACGGCGTTGGCCGACCTCTCCTCGAGCCGCCTGTCGGAGCCCTACCTCGTCAGTGCACTGCGTGCGCTGCAGTCGGCCCGGGAGGCACCCGACGACGAGGCGGCGGCTCGGCGGCTGGCTCCACTGGCTCACCAGATCTCTGACTCGTGGCCGCACGACTCGATGCTCGGGTCTTAGATCCTGGCCTACGTCCAGTCCCGCAGGTCCTCGTAGGCGAGGACTGCGTCGGGCCCTGACCCCTGGCAGGATCAGCCCGTGGGCATGTCCGTCGTCGTGATGGTCCTGGCGTTCGTCGGGATCGTCGTCAGCATCCGGTCGATGCGAGACCTCGAGGCCAGCAGCATCGTCCTGGGGCTCATCTCGATGATCGTGTGCCTGGCCATGCTGCTCATCGGCGCAGTCGTCTTCGCCTGGGCGAGCTCGTAGTCGGCCCGCCACCCGGACGTTCCAACGACTCGGTCACGGCGCAGCCGGCCGACTCCAGAAGTCACCACGAACGTCGAGGCCGCTCCCCGACTCCTCCACGGAGACGCTGATGCTCCGGGGATCGAGGAGGGTGCCCGGAAGGCGGTCACCGAGCTTCGCGTCGACCTCGGCCCTGAGCTCCTCGTGCGTCACGCCGTCCGCTGGTCGGACACCGAACACGGACCAGCAGCCACCGGACCCGCACTCCTTACTCGTCGACGTGACCACCGCGGTCGCCGGGAAGCTCATCTGCGCCTCGGTCGGCACGTCGCCTTCTGTCGCCCCCAGCGCCTGCAGTGTGTAGCGTCCGAGGAGCAGGACGACAGCGATCGCCAGCAGCGCAGCGGCTGCGAGCCCGACCCCCATGGCGACCCACCGCCTGGTCGCCACGTTCGTCGAGTTCCCCGTCACGTCGACAGCGTGTCAGGAACGGGGCTCTGCCGTCATCAGCCTGCAGGACGAAGAGCTCGCGGCTCGTCCCGCCGTACGCTGTAGTCGCTGATGCCGCTCCTGCTCAGCGCTGCTGCGCTGCTGGTGACGGCGGCACGAGGCATCTCCATCACGCCGCCAGCCTCGGCGCGCCGGAAAGGACCCCCATGGTGCTCTCGTGGACCTGCATCATCGTCGGCGCCCTCGGCGTCGTCGGCGGCATCTGGCTGGCCAGGGACAAGCGCCCCGCGAGCGTCATCGGTGGCATCCTCATCGCCCTGCTGTCCCTCGTGCCGATCCTCTTCGGGGCAGTTCTCCTCGCGTACATCACCTCCCCGTAGCTGCTCATCCCCGAGGCCCGTCAGCCTCCGCCGACGGGCGGACGCACGCTGCGCGCCCGCCTCGGCCGGCAGTTGCTCCTGCTCGTCGGCCTGTACGTGGTCATCGGGCTCATCGTCGCGGGACTCGTCGCGGCGCCGATCCTGGCGGTGGACGCGAAGATGAACGAGCCGGGCGAGTACGGCATGTGCGATCCGTTCTCGATGCGATGCCACGATGTGCCCCTCGAGACGATCGCGGCCACGGCGGGCGTCGACTTCCCCGAACGTACGGAGGTCATCTCCTCCGCCACCTCTCGCCCGTCGAGCATGAGCAGGTACTGGACGCCCTCCAGGACGTCCGTGATCATCTCCGTGGAGTCGCGGTGGAGGTCGCCGACCTCGATCGTCGTGAGCACCCCCTCATGATGACCCACTCGAGAGCGTCGCCCACGGATCATCGCCTCGTGGGCAGGGGTCGCATCGGCAGTCCGGAGGACGCGCCGGTGCATGGCCCGCTCGGTCGCAGATCGGTGACCGGACGGACGATGTGGGGGGAGGCGCCCCCACGAGACGCTGGGGACGTCCACCGCACAGAACAGGAAGAACTCCCATGCGCCTCCCCCGTACCGCCCTCGCCGCCGCCGCCCTCCTCACCGTCGTCACCACGGCCGGCTGCACCACCGCGTCCGCCCCGGCCCCCGCCGAGGCCGACGCGCAGCTCTCCTCCGTGGTGACGGAGTCCTCCGTCGTCCAGTCGACCCGGCTCAGCTCTGCCCAGGCCGTGACGGCCGCCTCCGCAGCCCTCGCCGCCGCGGAGGCGGACGGGACGGGCTTCGTGAGCGTCTCGGTGGTCGACCGCGACGGCCAGCTCCAGGCGTTCGTCCGGGGCGAGAACGCCGCCTCGCACACCATCAGCGCGTCGCGCGAGAAGGCCTACACCGCGGCCGCCTTCGGCGCCGCGACGTCCGAGCTCGCGGAGCGAGCCAGCGGCGACGGTGCCGGCCTGAGGGACCTCAAGGGCACCCTCTTCCTCGCGGGGGGCGTCTCCGTCAAGGCCGGCGAGTCGTCGATCGCGGGCATCGGCGTGGGCGGCGCCCCGTCGGGCGGGAAGGACGAGGAGTACGCGCAGGCCGGGCTCGACGCGATCGCCGAGTGAGGCCCGGGGCTGGGCACCGCGCCCGGCCCCGCCTGCTCAGCGGAGCCCGATGACGCCGCGCCGGGTCGCCTCCGCGACCGCCGCGGCTCGGGTCTCGACGCCCAGCTTCGCGAAGACGCGCGCGAGGTGCGTCTTGACCGTCGACTCGCTGAGGAAGAGGCGATCGGCGATGACCCGGTTCGACGCCCCGACGCCGAGGAGCTCGAGCACCTCGCCCTCTCGGGGCGTGAGCGTCTCGTCGGGGCGTCGGGCCCGGTCGAGGAGGCGGTCGGCGACGACGTGCGAGAAGACCGCCGTGCCCGCGGCGACCGCTCGGACGGCGGCGGCGAGCTCGTCGGGTGACGCGTCCTTGAGCAGGAACCCCGTCGCGCCCGCGGCGAGGGCGCGCGTGATCGCCACGTCGGTGCCGGAGGCCGTGAAGACGAGCACCCGCGCCGAGCCGACCAGGGACGGGATGAGCTCCCCGCCGTCCTGCCGCCCGAGGTGGAGGTCGAGCAGCACCACGTCGGCAGCGGTGTCGGCCACGAGCGTCGCGACGTCGTCGGGTCGGCCCGTCGCCCCGACGACGTCGAGATCGGGGAAGGTCGCCAGGACGGCCGCGACGCCGGCGCGCAGCAGAGGATGGTCGTCGACGAGGACGACGCGGATCACGACCTGCTCCCCGGGACGGACGCCTCCACGAGGGTGCCGATCGCGCTCGACCGGACCACCAGACGGCCGCCCACCGCTTCGAGGCGTCGGCGCGCGATCGCCAGCCCGTGCCCGCCACGGGGCCCCGGCGCCGGGAGGGCGTCGGGGTCGAAGCCGACGCCGTCGTCGCTCACCGTCAGCACGACGCCGGCCTCTTCGTACCGGACCTCGAGCTCGATCCTCGCGGCCGCGGAGTGGCGCTCTGCGTTGCCGAGCGCTCCCTGTGCCGCCCGGAGGACGGCGAGCGCCCCCTCCGCCGAGAGGTCGCGACGGACCCCGGTCGTCGACCACGTCGCCCCCACCCGCGCCGCCGCCGATCGGAGCTCCGCCTCGAGTCCGAGGGCTCCGGACAGGTCCTGCTCCAGGTCGTCGACCAGCGCCCTGGTCTCCTCCACGGCGACCCGGAGCGCTCGACGCGCAGCCGTCGCGTGGCTCGCGTCGCCGGTGCGCTCCGCCGCCTCGGCGAGGAGGAGTGCTCCGGCGACCGACTGCACGACGGTGTCGTGCAGCTCGGCGGAGAGGTGTCGACGGGCCTCGAGGTGCTCGGCGCGGCGTTCGGCCTCGGACGTTTGGGCACGGGATGCCGACAGTTCCTGGACCGTCCGGTCGCGCGCGTCGAGGGACGCCCGAGCGAGTGCGACGGCGACCAGGAACACCAGACCGGCCAGTGCGCAGGCGACGAGCATCCCGACGTCGGCCGAGGCGGCGAGGCGCGGCACGGAGACGACGACCGCCGAGACCGCCAGGCCGCCGGCCACGGTCGCCACGACCACGGAGGTGGTGGCCTGGAGCGTCACGACGAGCGGGACGACGACCCAGGCGGTGCTGGGCGCGAGCAGGACGAGGGCGACCGTGCCGAGCGCGAGGCCGAGCGCGAGGGCCCTGGCGACCTGCCGGCGGGACGCCCCGAGCGCCAGCCCCGCCGCCCCCAGTGCCACCAGGGCCGCGAGCGCCACCACCGCGTGGTGATCGACGTCCGCCGCGTGGACGGAGTGGTACCGCACCCCGCCGACCGAGGCCGTCAGCGCGAGCGCGACCGACGAGAGCTGTGCCGCGCGGTGCTCGGCCCCGGCCCAGGCCCAGGCCCGTAGCGGGACTTCCCTCCGCGCACCGACGTCGGCTCTCCTGGTCACCCGCACAGCATCGGGCACACCGAGTGGGAACCCCCCGTGAATCCCACATCCCACACATCACGACCGGCCGCCGCACGGACGACTCGCCCTGCCCGCAACGTGCGAAGCGCCGTCGCCCCGTCTGTGCGACGCGCGAAGCGCCGTCGCCCCCGCCGGTGCGCGAAGCGCCACCGGCACGCCGCCGGCAGGCGGCCAGACGAGCACCGAGAACGAGAAAAGCCCCTGCCGTGTAGGGCAGGGGCTTTTCTCGATCTCGTGCGCCTGGAGGGACTCGAACCCCCAACCTTCTGATCCGTAGTCAGATGCCTCGAGGGGTGACCATCACGCCAAGAACAAGAGCTCATTGCATCGTGGGCTTCAAGACGGCCGGGCAGCCTTTGCTACCGAGAACCATCGAGATGCATCTGCGTGGAGCCGTTTAAGACGAGCAAAACGGAGAGCGGGACGGATGTGGGGCAGCCTCAGTGTCGACCTTCCGCAGCCGAGAGTCCGACAGAAGAGGCGCGCTGCAGGCACAGTGCCGCGAGACCGTCGTGCTCGCCCCGAGCAGCACGTTCTACGTGGTCCTGTTGCGCCGCCCGTCAAGCCTGTTCGCGCGCACGGTGGTCAGCGATCTCCGCGCGCCGGCCCTCGAGGCAGCGAGGTCGTTCGTGGTCGCACCGGTCAGCGACGTCGGGGCCAGACGCCGAGCGTGTCGGATCAGCTCTGTCGTGTCGTCAGGTCTGCCGCCGTCTCGCCATCACGGCGCGCTGCAGGAGCACGAAGACCAGGAGGATCCCGCCGGTGATGATGGTGGTCGCCTCGGGAGGGATGCCTCCGTCCCGCGTGATGAGCACGTTCATGAGTCCGAGCACGAGCGCCCCCACGACGGACCCGAGCACGAAGCCGACGCCTCCGGTGAGAAGGGTGCCGCCGATCACCGTGGCGGCGATCGAGTCGAGCTCCCAACCGATGCCCGTGATGTTCTGCGCGCTCCCGAGTCGTGCCGTGTAGATGACCGAGGCGAGCCCGGCGAGCGAACCGCTGATGACGTAGACCGCGAGCTTGGTGCGTTGGACGGGGAGCCCCATGAGGGCGGCCGACTGCTCGGATCCGCCGATCGCGTAGACGGTGCGGCCGAGGCGTGTGCGGTGCAGGACGAAGAAAGCGACTGCCACCACAACCAGCGCGATGAGCACGCCCGGCGTCGTGACGATGTCGTTCACCTTCGGGCCGTCGACCACCTTCATGTTCGTGGCGAGCGACCGGATGGGCGACTCGTCGCCGAGTCGCTCGGGCACCGTGCTGAGGATGGAGGCGAGACCGCGGCCGAGGAACATCATCGCGAGCGTCGCGATGAACGGCTGCACGTCGAAGAACTGGATCAGCACGCCGGACACGACGCCGGACGCCGTGCCGATGAGGATCATGAGCACCATCACTGCCCACGGGTTCCAGCCAGCGTTGGCGAGTAGAACGCCGGCGACGCTGCTGACGGCGACGATCGCGCCGACGGACAGGTCGATGCCGCCCGTCAGGATGACGAACGTCAGCCCCACGGCCAGGACGATCACGTGCGCGTTGTTGATGAGCAGGTTCGACAGGGTCGCGGCTTGCACGATGCGGCCGTAGGCGATCTCCCCGTAGGCCAGCATCGCGATCAGGATCACCAGGGCGGCGACCGTCGGCAGGGAATCGAGTCGGAGTCGCATGCGGCGTCGCGGCTCGAGGGGCCCGCTGCCGGGACCAGGTGCCGGCGTCGGGGTGAGGGGCGGGCGGATCGTCGTGGCGCTCATGCGGACACGGCCTCCTTCTCGGTGGGCACGGGTGTGGGCACCGGACGCCGGCGCCTCGTGAACAGGGCGCGGACGCGCCGGGACTGCAGGAGCACGATCGCGACGATCACGATCGCCTTGAAGGCGGGCGTGGCCGAGGACGAGACGCCGAGGAACACGACGGTCTTGTCGAGCGTCGCGATCAGCAGTGCACCGACGGCGGCTCCGAGTAGGTGGAATTTGCCGCCCGCCAGCGACGTGCCGCCGATCACGACGGCCAGAATGGCGTCCAGCTCGAGTTGGTAGCCGGTCCGGGAGACGTCGACTGTCATGACGCTCGATGTGGCGAAGATCCCGGCGACGCCAGCGAGCAGGCCGCTGCCGACGTAGGCGGTGAAAAGGAGCGCCCGGCGGTCGAGTCCCGCCAGGCGCGCGGCCTTCGGGTCCATGCCGATCGCCTCGATCATGAGGCCCAGGGCACTGCGTCGCACGAGGGCGGCGACGCCGAGCGTGATCAGGACCGCGAGCAGGAACACGACCGGCAGCCCAACGAGGTAGCCGTTGGCGACCCAGCGGAACGGCTCGTTGGCGGCGGCGGTGTTCTGGCCGCCCGTGATCACCTTCGCCAGGCCGCGGCCGGCGAGCATGATCACCAACGTGCTGATGAACGGCTGCAGCCCCACCACCGAGACGAGCATGCCGTTGACCGCGCCGAGGATGCCGGCTATCAGGAGAGCCAGGCCCATCGCCGCGAGCGCGACGCCGAGGGAGTCGGAGCCGGCTGCCTTCAGGAACTCCATCGAGACGGCGCCGGCAACGACCATGATCGAGCCGACGCTGAGGTCGATGCCGCCGGTGGCCACGACGAGGCACATGCCGACCGCGATCATGAGCACAGGGGCGGCTGCGCGGAGGATGTCGATGAGGTTGCCCACGAGGTTGCCGGTGTCCGGGTTGACGGACAGAGCGAGGTAGCCGGGGTCCTTGGCCACGTTGATCGCCAGCAGCAGGACGATCGCGACCGTGCCCCAGACCCAGGGCCGGTGCAGCAGGTCGCCGAGGCCGTGCAGGCCCAGGCGCCTGGTCCTGGGGATTGTCGGGTCACTCATCGGACTGCCTCCTCAGGCGTGGTGTGGGGGACGGTCTCGAGAGGGACCTCGGAGACGCCCTCGTCAGCGATGGCGGCGACGATGGACTCGGCAGTGACGTCCGGCCCGGCCTCGAGCTCCGCGATCTTGCGGTGGTCCTTCAGGACGACGATCCTGTCGCTGAGCCGCACCACCTCCTCGAGCTCCGAGGAGATGAACACGACGGCGACTCCCGTGTCGGCGAGGGCGGCGACCTGCTCCTGGATCTCGGCCTTGGCGCCCACGTCGATGCCGCGGGTGGGCTCGTCGAGGATCAGCAGGTCCGGCTCGGTCGCGAGCCATCTGCCGAGCAGTACCTTCTGCTGGTTGCCGCCGGACAGGTTCCGGATGGGCCGATCAGGATCGGCCGGTCTGACGTTGAGCTCGGTGAGGTACTTCTTGACGACCCTGTCCTTCTCCTTCGCGGAGAGCGGCCGGGCCCAGCCGCGCTTCGCCTGGATGGCGAGCACGAGGTTCTCGCGGACGCTGAGGTCACGGATGATGCCCTCGTCACGGCGGTTCTCACTCGAGAACGCGATGCGGTGCTTCAGAGCCTTCGCGGGAGAGGAGATGGTGACGGGGACGCCGTCCATGGTCACGCTTCCTGTGTCGGGTCGGTCGACGCCGTAGAGGAGGCGAGCGAGCTCGGTGCGGCCGGAGCCGAGGAGCCCTGCGAGGCCGACGACCTCGCCGCGACGGAGTGCCACGTCGGTCGCGTCGAGCGAGCCCTTCCGGCCGATCCCTGTCGCTCGGTAGACGGGCTCGCCCTCGGCGACCTGTCGGCTGGCTCGCTCACGGTCGAGGGAGCGGAGGCTCTGCAGGTCTTTCCCGATCATCTCAGCGATGAGCCCGGCCCGGTCGATGTCGCGGGTGAGGTGCTCCCCGACGAGCTTGCCGTTCCGGAGCACGGTGAGCCGGTCGCTGATGGCGAAGACCTGGTCGAGGAAGTGGGAGACGAAGAGGATGGCGACTCCTTCGTCGCGGAGCCGTCGCATCACTCGGAAGAGACCCTCGACCTCGTCGGCGTCGAGGCTGGAAGTCGGCTCGTCCAGGATCAGCACTTTCGCATCGACGACCGTTGCGCGGCTGATGGCGACGAGCTGCTGGAGCGCGAGGCTGAGGGAGGAGAGCGGGGTGCGGGGGTCGAGATGACCCAGCCCCACACGGGCGAGGACCTCGGAGGCGGCGGCGTGCGTCCCCTTCCAGTCGATCCCGAACCGGCCGCGCCGCTCGTGGCCGAGCATGACGTTCTCGCCGATGGTGAGGTTGCCGCAGAGGTTGACCTCTTGGTAGACCGTGGAGATCCCGGCGGCCTGCGCGTCCGCGGTGCCGGAGAGGCGGCGTTCGGTGCCGTCGACGACGACGCGGCCGGAGTCGATGCCGTAGACGCCCGTGAGCGCCTTGATCAGCGTCGATTTCCCGGCGCCGTTCTCGCCCATGAGCGTGTGGACCTCTCCGGGGAAGAGACGGAGGTCGACCCCGTCGAGGGCCTTGACCCCGGGGAAGGCGATGGTGATGGCTTGCATCTCCACGATCGGACTGGATGCCTGCATGGCGTGTGCTCCTTGTCTGCCGACTCCCCCGCCCGCTGCCGTGGCAGCGGACGGGGGTGGCGGGGGCGGCGAGGCGGTCAGGTCCGCCTCGCCGCCGGGTGTGGCCGTGCGGACTGGTCAGAACTTACGGTCGGGCAGTGCCGTGGCGGCCGCCTCGGGCGAGTCGAACGTGGCCGACTCGACGACGATCGACGACTCGACCGTGTCGCCGTCGAGCAGCTTCTGCACTGCCTCGAGGGCCGTGTCGCCGAACAGCGGGTTGTACTCGGCGACGAAGCTGAGCTTGCTGTCGGCCAGTGCCTCGAGTGCGCTCTTCGTTCCGTCGATCGTGGCGATCTTGACGTCCAAGCCGGGCGTGAGGCCCGCCTCCTCGACGGCCTGGACGGCGCCGAGGCCCATCTCGTCGTTCTGCGCGAAGACGAGCTGCACGTCGTTGCCGTTCGACTTCAGGACCGTCTCGAAGACGCTCTTGGCCTCCTCGGTCGACCAGTTGGCAGTCTGCGCGCCGATCTTCGTGAACGAGCTCTCGGCACCGATCACGTCGTCCCAGCCTTCGTTGCGCTCGTTGACGACCGAGACGCCGGCTGGGCCCTCGAGCGTGAAGTAGTTGCCGCCCTCGGGGAGCGCGGTCTTGGCCCACTCGGCGACCGACTCGCTGACGGCGATGTTGTCGGGAGCGATCCGAGTCGCGTAGAGCGAGGTGTCGTCCGGCTCGATGCCGCGGTCGATGAGGACCACGGGGATCTCGGCCTCTTGTGCCCGCTTGAGCGAGTCCTCCCAGCCGGAGCCCTCGGTGGCCGAGAGCAGGATCACGTCGACGCCCTCGTCCACGAACGACGTGAAGGCGTCGATCTGCGACTTCTGGTCGTTGTTGGTGGCGGGGGCGTACTTGAGGTCGAACCCGGCGTCCTTCGTGAAGGTGTCCTGGATGTTCGACTCGTTGGCCTGACGCCAGGCGCCCTCGGGGCCGACCGCGACGAAGCCGATGGTGGCCAGATCGTCACCGCGGTCGGTCGAACCGGTGCCGGAGCTGCAGGCCGCCAGGCTGAGGGCGATGGCCCCTACGGCGGCGATTGTGGCGATGCGCCTCTTCGTGGACATGGATCTCCTCCTTGAGATGACGGGACGTCTGTGTCCGGTCGTGGCCATGGGCCGGTCGTGCGGCGGGGGCTCGGATGCTCCCGGGTGATGCCGATGTTACCGGTAACAGTCTTGCGAAGACAAGAGTCCCGGGGAACATCCGCGCGCGGATGGAGGAGGGCACGTCAGGCCAGGCGTCGCTACGGCACCAGGCGCGGGAGGGGTGCGTCGGGCCAGGCCGGAGAGAAGTCGTCCTCGTCGTCCTCGTCGTCCGGGGCGGCGATGAGCTCCACGAGCGTGTCGACCGTGACGCCGGGCCCGTTGCTCAGCTCCCCGATCTTCTCCCGGTCCTTGAGGACGACGATCCGGTCGCTCACACGCACGAGCTCGTCGAACGCGCTCGAGATGAACACGACGGCCACGCCCTCGAGCGCGAGCTGCGCGATGTGCGCCTGGATGTCGACCTTGGCGCCGATGTCGACGCCGCGGGTCGGCTCGTCGAGGATGAGCACGCGCGGTCGGATCGCCAGCCAGCGGGCGAGCAGCACCTTCTGTTGGTTGCCGCCGGAGAGCGCGCCGGCGGGTGTCGCCGGGTCGACCGGCGTGATCCCGAAGTGCTCGATGTGCCGCTCGACGAGGTCCTCGCGCTCGGCCCTGGAGAGCGGGTGCGCCCAGCCCCGCAGGGCCTGCAAGGCGAGGACGATGTTCTCCCGCACGCTGAGCTCGTCGATGAGCCCCTCCGACCCTCGGTCCTCTGCAGACAGCGCCACCCGGTTCCGCAGTGCATCCGAGGGGCGGTCGATCACGACGGAACGCCCGCCGAGCGTGACCACGCCGCCGTCAGCTCGGTCGGCGCCGGCCAGCAGGCGGGCGAGCTCGGTCCGGCCGGAGCCTCTGAGCCCTGCGATGCCCACGACCTCGCCCGCGTGCAGCTCGAAGTCGACGGGCCGCAGCATGCCGCGGCGTCCGACTCCGGTGGCCCGGTAGAGCGGCGGGCCGATCGGATCCACACGATGGGCCCGACGCTCCGACCCGATGCGCTGCAGGTGCGCGAGGTCCTTGCCGATCATCCGCGCGACGAGCTCGGCCCGGCCGATCTCGTGAGGCAGGTAGTCGCCCTTCTTCACGCCGCCGCGGAGGATGGTCATCCGGTCGCTGAGCGCCAGCACCTGCTCGAGGAAGTGCGAGACGAAGAGGATCGCGACGCCCTGGTCGCGGAGGCGGCGGATCACCTCGAAGAGCTGCGCGACGTCCACGGCATCGAGGCTCGACGTGGGCTCGTCCAGCACGAGCACCCGTGGTCGGTCGACCATGGCGCGGGCGATGGAGACGAGCTGGCGGCTGGCGGGGGTGAGGTCCGCCAGGAGGGCTCGTGGGTCCAGCTCGGCCAGTCCGAGCTCGGCGAGCATCGCGGCGGCGCGTGCATGCGTCGCACGCCAGGAGATACCGACGCGACCGCGTACCTCGTGGCCGAGCATGACGTTCTCACCGACGCTGAGGTTCTCCACCAGGTGCGTCTCCTGGAACGCGGCTTGGATGCCGAGGGCCCGCGCGTCAGCCGGCCCGCCGAGACGGACGGGTTCACCGTCGACGAAGACCTTCCCTGCGTCGATCGGGTAGACGCCGAGCAGCGCCTTGATGAGCGTGGACTTCCCCGCTCCGTTCTCGCCCAGGAGAGCATGCACCTCGCCCGGGTGGAGGTCGAGGTCGACCCTGTCGAGCGCGACGGCGTTCGAGAACGCGACGGTGATGCCCCGCATCTGCACCGTGGGACGGGCGGGTCCGTCCCGCCGCTCGCCGCGATCGGGCCAGGTCGGGCCCGCGGCCTTAGGGCCGATCGGGCGCATCGTCGTCGATGCCCGTACGTGACGCACGTGGTGCTCCTCGGGTCGGAGGCCGTGACGGCCTCGTGCCGGGCGGTGCCCGACGTGCACGACTGTAGCTGTCGCCATGCCCTAGGGCGAGCGACGACGAGCAGGACTACCCGAGCTGGCCGTCTCAGTCGACCGGGCGCGCAGCCGCGCTGGAGTCACGCACCACGAGCTCGGCGGGGATCCGGCTGTTCTGCGGGATCTCGCGGCCCTCGATCGCTGCGATGAGCACGTCCACCACGAGCGACCCCAGCGCCGGGAAGTCCTGCCGCACGGTCGTGAGCGGAGGGAGGAAGTGGCGCGAGACTGGCAGGTCGTCGAAGCCGACGACGCTGAGGTCCTCAGGCACGCGGATGCCGCGGTCGTGGAGACCGTGGATCACCCCGAGCGCCATCTCGTCGTTCGCCACGAACACCGCGGTGTACTCGGGGACGCTGGCGAGCCCGCGTGCGAAGTCGTAGCCGAAGTCACTCGACCAGTCGCCGATCACGATGGGCCTCTCGTGCATGCCCCAGGCCCGGGTGCGGGTGTGGAATGCACGCTCGCGAGCGCGCGCGTCGAACCAGTCGAGGGGCCCTGAGAGATGGAGTACGTCGCGGTGGCCGAGCGACGCGAGGTGATCGACGGCCAGCTTCGTGCCCGCAGCCTGGTCGACGGAGACCGTGAGGAAGGCCGGGTCCTTCTCGGCCTTGACGACCAGGGTCGGCAGCCCCGTCGTGATGGTCCGGAGCACGGCCACTGACGACGAGCGCGGAGCGACCACGCAGAGTGCGTCGATGCCCTGGCCTGTGAGGTGGCGCACGGCCTCCTCGGGCGTCGCCGAGTCGTCGCGGAGCGCGAACGACGCCACGGAGTACCCGCCGTCGCGCGCCGATCGCTCGATGGCCCGCAGGATGCTCGACGGGCCGAACTCGACGGCGCTCTCGATCAGCACGCCGATCCGGAGAGCCCGCTGGGTGACGAGCTCGCGCGCAGCGCTGTTGGGCCGGAAGTCGAGCTCGGCGACGACCTCGAGCACGCGTTGGCGCGTGGACTCCTTCACCTGCGGATGGCCGTTGAGCACGCGGGACACGGTCATGTGCGAGACGCCGGCACGCTCGGCCACCTCGCGAAGACCCAACCGCTCACCGCCGCCTCTGACGCTCACCCACACTCCGTCCTGCACGCTTCGCAACGCAGCTCGGCGTCATCTGCGCCGGCGTGGAGGTCCTGGATGGCGCGCGCCCATCCTACGCGGGGCCCTTCTTCGACAACGGAACACCGATCCGGTCGTGGAAGCCGAGATCGCGCAGGTCAGTAGGAGATGTCGGGGAGCAGCAGGCCACCGGTCACGGCTGCGTAGCCGAGCCCCATGAACGCGAGGACCAGCAGCGCATGACCGGCGACGGCGACGACCTTCCGGAGGCGTGGAGGCGCTCCGCCCCCGGCTGCCGGCTCAGCAGGCGCGCGCCTCACCCTCCCGACGAGGATCGCCGTCGCCGGCAGCGCCCCGGCCACGGCGACGGCCGTCAGGACCTGCGCCGTCCGCAGCACGAACGCAGCAGGCGGTCCGGCGTCGCTGAGGAGGGCGGACGCGACCGTGGCCCAGAGCACGCCGGCGACCACGAGCGCCAGCAGGGCGACGGCGACCCCGACTCGACCGATGGTCTCTGCACGCGACTCGACGGACCCCGTCACGCGCCTCCCGGACCAGACCCGGCGGACGGCCCTGACGATGGTGCCCACCAGGGCGAGCACCAGCACGGCCAGGGACGCGACGAGGACGAGGGGCAGCACCTGCCGCGTCGCAGGTATCGGCTGAAGGGTGAACGCCGGGTTGAGCCCGACGGCCTGGACGGCACCGTCGACCTGGTCGACGGCGACCCTGCGGTCGCCGTCGGTCTCCTGCCAGACCCACGGCTCGACCTCGACCAGCTCGACCGGCGCCCCCGAGGTGTCCGTGAGGGCCGAGATGAGGACGGAGTCGCCGGGGCCTCGGGAGATGTCCACCGCCGAAAGGGCGTAGAAGAGCCGGACGAAGGTCGACTCCGCACGCCTCGACACCTGGTAGCTGCCCACCAGGGCGTCCGCGTGCTCACCGGCAGTCTCCGTGGCGGTCACGGCCGCCCCCTCCGCGGCGTCGGACGGGAACCACCGGTCGGCGAAGCCGTCCACCAGGGCTTCGCGCACGGCCGTCGTGGCGTCGCCCCGAGCGCCCGTGCTGTTGAGGGAGACGTAGATGCCTGCGTCGTCGTCGGGCCAGAGGTCCATCTGGGCGTGGAAGGCCGTGAGGTCGCCGCCGTGGCCGAGGACGCGGTGTCCGTTGCGGTCCTCCTCGAAGAGGCCGAGCGTCATGCGAGGCCCGGAAGCGAGCCCGCCGAGGTCGTCACCATCGAGGGCAGGTGCGTGCATCTGCTCGAGGGCCTCCGGCCCGAGCATGCCGTCGGCGTGCCCGAGCTGGGCGAGCATGAACGCGCTCATGTCCGATGCCGTGGCTGAGACCGCGCCGGCAGGCGCCGGAGAGACGATCTCGAAGGGCACCGCCGCTGCCCCAGCAGCGTCCCAGCCCCCGGAGGCCACGGCAGCGTCGCCGGAGGAAAGGGGCTGGTCGAGCGTCGCGGACACCATGCCTGCGGGGTCGAAGACCCGCTCCTGGACGAGATCAGCCCACGGGCGTCCGGTGGCCCGCTCGGCGACGTACGCCGCGACTCCGTTCGACCAGTTCGAGTACGCGGGGGTCGTGCCGGGCTCGTAGATCTGCTCGGGCGGGTCAACGGCCACGGCGTCCCGCAACGTCGTCGGCCCCTCCCCCGGCCCTGCGATGACCCCGGCCAACTCGTCCTCGAAGCCCGCGGTGTGGCTCAGCAGATGTCGGAGGGTGACCGGACGGTCGAAGGCCCTGGGCAGCGTGACGTCGATCCTGTCCTGGACGGGGTCGTCGAGGTCGAGGACGTCCTCCTCGACGAGCGACATGACGACGGTCGCGGTGACGACCTTCGAGATCGACCCGATCCGGAAAAGTGTGCTGTCGGGGTCGACGGGACGTCGGTCCGCCCGCTCGTCACCGAGGTCGGACCAGCCCCAGCCCCGTTCGGTGACGACCTCGCCGTCAGCGACGATCGAGACGGTCGCACCGACGATGCCCTCCCTCTCCAGGGCGGCCGGGACGAACCCGTCGAGCCATGCATCCGCCTCGGCGGTCGTCAGCTCGGAGGCGCCTCCCCCGAGGCCCGGGACGACGGAGGCGCGAGGCGCGGTGGCACAGGATGCCACGAGCAGGCAGGCCAGCAGCGTCGAGACCACGCCTCCTGCGGTCCTGAGGCGGGCGTTCGTCACGGGCGTCCTCCTGGGGCGCGAGCGAGGGCGGACCGAGCGTCACACCTCGACGACCATATCGGTCCGCGACGAAGCCTCACATGCCGGCTCGTGGTCGCCCGGCCGTGCTGGTCGAGTCGGAGATCGGTGTCACGTACTCCGAAGGTCCCCTCATCTCACGGGGAGTCGCGTGTCGGACACGACGTGCGCGATCTCGGGTCGTGCCTACTTGTAGATGTAGGGATCGTCGGGCTGGGCGGCCCTCCGCACGGCGTCGGGCGTCACAGCGATGCCTTGAGCACTGCTCGTGCTGGCGTTCACGGCGAACTCGCCCTCCAGGTCGATCCACTCGTCGGCGTCGTACGTGTCGTCCCAGTCGGGCATGTAGACGGGGACGCCGACGGCTTGGGCGTCGATGGCGCAGTGGCTGATGTAGAACCGCGAGACGTAGAACACGTTGCCGGGGTCGTCGCTGTCGGGGGTGATGAACCCCGTGGCCTGAACGGTCTTGCCCTCGTAGAAGCCGAGGTCGCTGGTCTGCCTGAGAAGGGACGCCCAGTCGAGTAGTGACAGATTCGCGGTCGAGGCGTCGGGCTCGGATTGCGCGTCAAGGGTCGCGGTGTCCGTGAGCGGGGCTGTGCTGTTGACGTCACGCTGCGCCGCCGTGGCAGAGGTCAAGGTCGCCGGCGGCAGGAGGACCATCGCTGCGGTCACAACTGCCGCAATCGTGCCGCCGATGCCTGCAGCGACGCGGCCGAGCATCCGCGGCCGCGCCTCGGCGTGGTGATGGACGGTGACGCGCATGGCGCTGACAAGGACAGCGGCGAGGCCGAGGCTCGACATGACCACGGCGAAGATCGCGTGCTTCGGGGCGACGTAGAGCTCGAGTTGCCCCGTGGCGGCGAGCCACAGGGTCGAGGCGGACATGACGCCGATGAGGGCGAGGCCTTGGTAGCGCTTGAGGTCAGGCATAGAAATTCACCATGAATCCGATCGTGGCGCTCATGAGAGCGACGACTGTCGTGATCTGGACGAGGGTCGTGGTCGTGAAGGTGGTCCGCATCATGGCGAGCATCTTGATGTCGACGATGGGGCCGAAGAGGAGGAACGCGACGACGCCGCCGGGCATGAACGTCGTGGCGAACGGGAGGATGAAGAACGCGTCGATGTTCGAGCAGATCGAGATGACGAACGCGAGGGCCATCAGTGCCAGGACCGACCACACCGGGTTGCTGCCGAGCGTCACCAGCACAGAACGGGGAACGGCGACCTGCACGAGGCCGGCGATGAACGCTCCGAGGATCAGGGCCGGCATCACCGCGGCTGCCTCCCGGGCGAACAGGTCCCGGCTCTCCTGCCAGCGGGATCCGCCGTGGTCATGGTCGTCCGCGGCGGGGAGGGCGCACTCCGCGGCGAACTTCTCCGTGAGCAGCTTCCCGGGGGTCGGGTGCTGGCTGAACAGCCAGCCGACGAGGTTCGCGATCAGGAACCCACCGACGATCCGGGAGACCAGGATGCCGTCGGTGAAGCCGAACACCTGGTAGGTGGTGAGGATCGTGACCGGGTTCACGATCGGCGCCGCGACGAGGAACGTCATGGCCTCCGGGACCGAGAACCCCTTCGCGATGAGGCCGCGCGACAGGGGCACGTTGCCGCACTCGCAGACGGGCAGGAGCACCCCGAGGACCGAGATGACGACCCGCCGAGCTGCCGCGTTCCGAGGAAGGACCTTCACGATCCACCGGTCGGGTATCCAGACCTGCACGAGGACCGAGATCAGGATCCCGAGGATCACGAACCCGAGGGACTCGATCATCACACTGACGGTCAGGGTGACGAGGTCCTGCGCGGCATTGGGCAGGTCGACGAGGGCGATGTCTCCCGTGAGCGTGCGGACGAGGAACACTGCCGTGAGCACGCCGGCAGCGACGAGGAGCCCGATGCGCTGAGCGCGGCGGGCGACCTTGGGTCGGGTGCGCGTGAGCAGGTCAGTCATGGGCCAACCTCCTCAGTCCCGGGCGGCGGGCCGTCAGTTCTGGTCAACGGCGTCTCGGACAGCTTGCCTCAACGCGTCGGGTGTCGACAGCTCGATCGGCTCGTCGCCGAGGAAGATCGTCGGTGTCGCCTCCACCCCGAGCGCCACGCCGGCGTCGAAGTCCTGTTGCACCCGCGCCTCCGTCGACGGATCACCAACGGCGTGGTCGTACTGCTCCATGTCGAGGCCCAGCTCCACGGCGTAGCCACGGAAGACGCCTGCCTTCGACTCCTGCTGCTCGCCCCACTCAGCCTGGGTCTCGAACATGCGCTGGTACATCGCCTCGAACTGACCCTGCTCGGCCGCGGCCTCCACGGCGACCGCGGCGTTCATCGAGTTCGCGTGGCCCGGCAGCGGGAAGTACCGAGTGACGAAGGTGACCTCGCCGGCGTGGGTGTCACGCAGTTCCTCGACGATCGGGTGGACGGCCGCGCAGACCTCGCACTCGAAGTCGAGGAACTCGGTGAACACCACCGACCCGTTAGATGCGGTGTCGAGGCGGTGGCTGTTCTCTGCGACGACCGTCACCTCCGCCGGCTCTGCCTGTGGCGCTGCGGGTCTGATCAGGACGACTGCGGCGATCGTCGCTGCGGCGACGAGGGCGCCGATCAGGGCAAGGTTGATCTTCGTGGTGCGCTTCATGGTTCTCCTGGCGGTCGCGGCACGGACGTCGTGCCGTCAGGGGTGGTCGGGGTAGGTCAGCAGCAGTCGCAGGTCTCGACCTGGCGCTCGCCTGTCAGGGCCGACACGGGGGTCTTGCAGGCGTCCCCGCGCCAGGCCTCGAGGCCCTCGCGGACGGCGAATACGACGATGACGAGCCCGGCTACCGGATCAGCCCATGTCCACCCGAACGCAAGGTTGAGGACGAGGCCGATGAGGACCGCCGCGGAGAGGTAGGAGCAGATGAGGGTCTGCTTCGAGTCGGCGATGGCTGACGCGGAGCCGAGCTCGGTGCCGGTGCGGCGCTCGATCAGGCTGAGGAACGGCATGATGGCTAGGCTCACCGCGGCGAGGACGATCCCGACAGGAGAGTCCTCGGGCTCACGAAGACCCGTGAGTGACAGCACTGCGTCGACCGTGACGTAGGCGGCGAGGCCGAAGAACGATACGGCGATCACCCTCAACGCCACCCGCTCTCGCTTCTCGGGATCGGGTGCGGCGAACTGCCACGCGATCGCGGCGGCCGACAGCACCTCCACGATCGAGTCCAGACCGAACCCGATGAGAGCCGTCGACGAGGCGACGGTGCCGGCAGCGATCGCCACGATGGCCTCGACGACGTTGTAGGCGATCGTCACGGCGACGATGATCCGGATGCGACGCTGCAGCAGGAGCCGTCGGGCCGGTACGAGCACGGCAGGGAGCGTGGTCGCGCTCACGCGCCGGTCCCACAGCAGAGAGGGACATCGCAGGCGTCGTCCGTGCAGGGCTCCCCGTCGTCGACGGCGAGCACGACGTCGACCAGGGCCGTCAACGCCTTCGTGAGGTGAGCATCGGCGATCTCGTAGCGGGTCGATCGGCCCTCGGGCACGGCGACGACGATGCCGCAGCCACGGAGGCAGGAGAGGTGGTTCGACACGTTGGACCGGGTGAGTTCGAGCTGATCGGCGAGTGCGCCTGGGTAGCCAGGTTCATCGAGCAGGTGCAGCAGGATGCGCGATCGGGTGGGATCGGCCATGGCACGCCCGATGCGGTTCATGACGTCGGCCCGCGTCGAAAGGGTCAGCATGTGCTGACTATACAGCCAATACTGACGATTTGGTCTGGGACACCACACAAGTCAATTGGGCCTTCGAGCGCCGGACACAGTGCTCTGCGGCAGTCGTCCTGCGCGAGAATGACCAGTCATCTGATCCCCCAGGACAGAGACATCGAAGGCGAGCTCGAGCCTCATGGGCTTCGTGACGGACTGCGTCCAGATGACGCGGGCGCCCTTGTCGCCGCCCTCGACGCGAAGGTCCCGCAAGGGCACTTCCTCCGACTTGCCTGAAGCCCTTCCCCTCACCGTTCCGTCATCGACAGAGAAGACCAGCACGGCTCGCATGGTCCCGATGGGCGTTCGCATCGAGATGTCCCATGTGCCGGCGACGCGGCCGATGGAAGCGCCACCCGGGTCGCCAGCAGTCGGCGCGTTCGGGGCCGTCACAGCGCGAGCGCCTCAGGTCCGCGCGCGGCCCAGACGGTGCCTCGGCGCTCGTACTCGAACAGCTTCTCGACTGCATGGGCGATGCGGGGCCCGAATTCCCGCTCCAGCAGGTAGAGAGCGAGGTCGAGGCCAGAGGTCACACCTCCGGCACTGACCAGGTCGCCGTCGTCCACGACGCGAGCTCTGACCACGGTCGTCCCGGTCGCCTCGAGGACGTTGTTGCCCTGGGTGTGCGTGACTGCCGTCCTCCCTTCGAGGAGGCCAGCCATGCCGAGCGCGAGGCCACCGACGCAGATGGTGGCAACGAGTGTGTCGGGGGCCGCTAGGGCTCGACGCATGAGGTCGGGCAAAGCAGTCTCGCCGAGGCCGGCGAGGATGACGGGGATGGTCCTGACCATGTCCGGATCCCCGACGGTGGGTCCTGACGCTCCGGGCAGGATCACCATGCCAAGTGCTTCTGGTCCAGGACGTGGCTGGCCGTGAGCGTCATCCCTCGGGTGCCGCTGACGACGGATCCCGGTTCGTCGAGGGCGACCCGCCTGGGGAAATGAGCTCTGCCGCTCTCGTGACGTGGTCCTGGTGTGTCCCGTCTGTCATCGGCCTATCGGCGCCGTCACGAGGTGCGGGCGCCCGGTCAACGGGTGTTCGATGATCGACGAACGGCAGCCGAAGACTTCTTCCGTGAGCCTTGAGCTGAGCACCTGAACGGGGTGCCCGGAGGCGCGGATGCGGCCTTCGTGCACGACGAACAGATGATCCGCGTGGGCGACGGCGTGGTCCAGGTCGTGCAGCACCACGACCCTGGTCAGGTCGACGTCCTCGAGGAGGGCGAGCAGGTCGTGCTGCGCCCGGACGTCGAGGTGATTGGTGGGTTCGTCGAGCAGCAGTACAGGCGCATCCTGGGCGAGGGCCCTGGCGAGGAGCACTCTCTGACGCTCGCCGCCGGAGAGCGTCAGGTAGCGACGGTCGAGGAGGTGCGCGGCGCCGCATTTCTCGAGGGACAGCCGCATGACCTCGCGATCCGCGGCGGACTCCACGGCGAACCATCTCTGGTGAGCATGGCGTCCGGTCGCGATGACGTCTCGGACGAGGAGGCTGTCGTTCGTCGTTTGGTGCTGGGTGACGACTGCGCGAAGTCGTGCGGCGTGGCGAGGCGTGATCGTCGAGACGTCGGTGTCACCGATGAGGATGCTTCCCGAATCGAGCTGGAGGGCTCGATACATCGCGCGGAGGAGGGTCGACTTCCCTGAGCCGTTCGGACCCACGATCGCGACGAACGAGCCCTGCTCCACCTCAAGGCTCAGGTCGTCGATGAACGGGCGTCCGCCCAGGCTGATGGTGACGTGGTCCAGGGAGACCCTCATGCTCGCTTCCCCTCGGAGTTCATCAGCCAAAGGAAGAAGGGGCCGCCGATGAGAGCCGTGAACACGGTGAGCGGGTACTCGTTGGGGCTGCCGACGGTGCGTGCGACGAGATCGACGAGGATGAGGAACAGCGCCCCCGCGATCGCGGAGACCGGCAGCAGGCGCCTGTGGTCTGATCCGACGAGCAGCCGCATCGCGTGCGGGATGATGAGGCCGACGAAGCCCACTCCCCCGGCCACGCTCACCGCCACCGCGGTGAGGACTGCCGAGACCAGCAGCAGCCCGAGTCGGGTGCGCCGAAGGTCGACGCCCACTGCGGTGGCGTCGTCGTCACCGAGCGCGAGAGCATTCAGGCCCCGCGACTGGGCGAGCAACCACGCCCCCGCAACGACGAGGACCACCGCAGGCAGGGCCAAGGCCGACCACCGTGCCCCGGCGACGCTCCCCATCATCCAGAACAGGATGCCTCGCAGCTCACCGGGGTCCGCGTGGAGCTGGACGAAGCTCGTGCCGGCCATGGCAACGTAACCCAGGGCCACCCCCGACAGGACGAGCCTCATGTCGGTGAACGAGCCGGAGCGCTGCGCGAACGCGAAGACCAGTCCGAGCAGCCCGATCGCCCCGACGAAGGCGGCGACGGAGGTCGTGAGGCCCAGCAGGGCGGCCGACCCGAGGGCCATCACCAGGACGGCGCCGAAGGAGGCGCCCGAGGACACCCCGATGATGTACGGGTCCGCCAGCGGGTTGCGGAGCAGCCCCTGGAGAGCTGCCCCTGCGAGGGCGAAGGATGCCCCGACGATCCCAGCGAGGACGACCCTCGGAGCTCGCAGCTCCCAGATGATCCTCTGGTCGAGGGGATCGATCGAGCCCCTGTCCCCGCTGAGATTGCCGGCGACGGTCCGCACGACCGCCTCGGGGCTCACGGAGACGCTGCCGATCGAGACCGCCACGACGGCGATGACGGCCGTCGCGGAGGCCAGGACGACCATCCACGCGAGCAGCGAGCCCCGTCGCGCCTGCGACGCACGAACCTCCACGAGCCCCGGCCAATCAGAAGGCGTCGGGGTGCGCAGCGCGAGCGATCTTGTCGATCGCCGCGGCGTTCGTCGGCCCGACGTACACCCCGTCCGACACGGTCACGTAGCTGTTGTTCTTGGCTGCGTCCCACTGCGGGTACTCGGCGAAGAGCGCTGCCGCCTCAGCGTCAAGGTCCTCGCCCCGAGTGAACCCGCCGACGACCAGGATGTCCACATCGGCGGAGGAAAGCTGCTCTTCGTCGATGGCCGAGGTGAAGGTCAACCCACTGTCCTTGAGTGCGCCCGAGACGCCTGCGCGGGCGAGGACGTCGTCGAAGATCCCCCCGAGGAACACGGCGGGCATCCCGTTGGGCGTCATCATCGACATGCCGGGGAACACGATCAGCCCCGTGGGCTCCTCCTTGCCTTCGACGGCTGCCGACACGGCGTCGATCTGACCGCGCAGGTCGTCCACGAGGACCTGCGCCTCGTCCTGCACGTCGAAGACGTTGCCGACCAGGTTGAGGAAATCGAAAGACGACTCCACGGTGGCCTCGTCGAACGCGCCGAGTTCTTCCTCTGTCGCGTCTTCCTTGCCCATGGCGCAGTTGGCAGGGTTGACGAGGGTCTCGATGCCCGCCTCGGCGAGCTCCTCCCGCGACGACTGACCGGAACTCGGGTCGAACCCTCCCGAGGTCGTCGCGATGACGAGGTCCGGCTCGAGCGCGAGGAGCTGCTCGGCGGGGATCTCGAAACTGCCGGCCATGTCGACGTCTCCCGTCGGGAGCGCGTCGATCTGCTCGACCAGTCCCGGCATGTCGGACATGCCGTAGTTCTGGGTGTTCGCGAGGATCGTGTCCTCGAGATCGAGCATCACGAGCGATTCCACCTCGGAGACCGATGCTCCGTTCATCAGGACGACTCGAGAGGGCCGCTCGTCGAACATCTGGGTGAAGCCGCAGTTCTCGATGCTGAGGGGATACGACGTCGGCCCGCCCGTGAGCGTCGTCCCGTCGCTCGTCGGGCCTGCCGAGTCGATAGGAGACGGAGTGGCCGAGCACCCCACCAGGGCAGTGAGGGCGACGAGTGATCCGAGGGCCAGCGCGGTACGTGATCTGGCGAAGTGCATGGGGAGGCCTTTCTTCAGAGGGAATGATTAACTCTACAAGTTGTAGAACACGGCGACATACGGATTCCTCCACGTCGACACACCGTGCGCCGCGTGGCGAACGGGTGCCCGTGCAGTGTCAGCGTGCGGGGGCGCGAAGCTCTTCGACGAGCGGTGCGAGGAAGTCACGCGAGAGGTCGGTCAGGGCCGGGCCCGCCTTTTCGGGAGTGCCTGCGTCGAAAGAAGGCTCGGGTGCGTACTCGGCACCCAGCACGGCAAAGCGCGCCATCTCCTCCCCGCACAGGTACGAGACCAGCGTGATGGCGAGGTCCATGCCAGCGGTGACTCCTGCGGCTGTCAGCCGGTTGCCGTCCTCCACCACGCGCTCGTCGACCTCGACGGCGCCGTAGCCGGCTAAGAGGTGCCGGACGGACCAGTGCGACGTCGCACGTCGCCCCTCGAGGAGGCCTGCGGCGGCTAGAGCGATCGAACCGGAGCAGACGCTGGTGACGTAGGTCGCTTGGTCGCCGAGGCGTCGCAGGTCGGCCATGGCACGGGCGTCACGGAGGAGGATGCCCGTGTCGCCACCGGGGACGAGGAGGACTTCTGGTGCGACGCGCCTGTCCTGGAGTGCCAGCGCGGGCACCAGGGCCACACCGCTGCTGCTCAGCACCGCTTCGTCCGCGGAGCCCGTCGTGACAAAGTGCACATCCGCGCCCGTCGCTGCCAGGAAGTGGAAAGGACCGACGACGTCGAGAAGCTCGAAGCCGGGGTGCAGGACGATCAGAATCGTCTTGCCCGTGGCGAAGCGCATCCCGGGCCGCGCGGCGAGGGTGTGGTGAGCAGCGACGGAACGGTCGATGGCGTCCTGCTTGGCGGGGTCGTCGCCGACCACGCTGAACAAGGTGCTCCCGGTCGGGTCGTTCCCTGCCGTGTGTCCGGGCAGCACCGCAGTCTCGGGGGTGTCGTTGAGTTCGTCGTTCACGTGTGGTTCTCCTTCTCGTAGTGGTCGTGACCTGTCGGGGTCGGCCGTCAGCTGTCTGCGTAGACGAGCTGGAGGCGGCCGGTGAGCGGGTTGACGAGCGTGTCGGCGCGGACGCCGAACACGCGCTGCAGCAGCTGCGGGGTGAAGACCTCGCCCGGCAGCCCCGAGGCGACTACCCGGCCGTGCTCGAGCACAACGATCTCGTCGCAGTAGGACGCCGCAAGGTTCAGATCGTGCAGCGTGATGAGGGTCGTGACGTCGAGCGCCCGGACGAGAGCGAGCAGCTGGAGCTGGTGTCGGATGTCCAGATGATTGGTGGGCTCATCGAGAACGAGGAGCCGCGGCTCCTGCGCGAGCGCACGGGCGAGCTGAACTCGTTGACGCTCTCCACCCGACAGTGTGCTCATGCCACGGTCGGCGAAGTCCTCGACTCCCGCCCTCCTCATGGCCAGCTCGATGACGCGCCCGTCATCGGCTCGGCCTGATCCGAGCAGGCTGCCGTGCGGTAGGCGTCCGGTTGTGACGCAGTCGATGACGGTGAGCTCGAGGTCGACGGGGCTGTCCTGGACGACCGCTGCGGTGATGCGCGCCGCCTCCTTCGCTGACATCGACCAGACGTCGCGATCGTCGGCGAGCACGGTCCCCTCGGCCGGCCGCAGCATGCGGTAGATCGTCCGCAGGAGCGTCGACTTGCCGCTCCCGTTCGGGCCCACGAGGCCAACGACGTTCCCGTGGGCACTCAGGGCCACCTCTTCGATGATCCGGTGTCCGGCGAGATCGACGCTGACGCCTTCGACTCGGAGCGCTCCGCTTGCCCTGACGCTCATTGTCCGCTCCGCCCGGAGCGGCGCAGCAGCCAGAGGAAGAACGGTGCACCGACGACGGAGGTGAGGAGGCCGACCGGCACCTCGGTCGGCGCGAGTAGCAGCCGAGCACCTATATCGACCAGCACCAGGAGGAGTCCTCCGGCGAGAGCGGACGCAGGCAGCACCCAGCGGTGGTCGGAGCCGATCACCATGCGGACCGCGTGCGGCACGACGAGGCCGACGAACCCGATGGAGCCGCTGACCGCGACGACGACGCCGACGAGCAACGACGTGACGACGAACAGACCCAGTCGCACCCGGCCGACGTCGACGCCGAGGCTCGCGGCCGTCTCGTCGCCGGTGAGGAACGCGTTGAGGACGGGGGCGAGAAGAACCAGCACGGCCGTCGATGCGACCAGCACGAGTGCCGGTACCCCCAGGTCGCTCCAGGTCGCCGCGGCGAGGCTGCCGGCGAGCCACGAGAGCACCGGCCCGACACCTTGGTTCGTACCACTCGACCGGAGGACGAGGTAGCTCGTGACGGAGCTCAGCAGGTACGACAGAGCGACGCCCGCGAGCAGCAGCCTGTTCGGCGTGACGCGCCCTTCCTGCTGGGCGAGCACGAAGACAAGGAGAGTCGTGACGAGAGCTCCGACGAAAGCGGCCACTGGGGTGGACACGGCGGCGAGGGCACCGGTCGTGAGGGTGAGCGCGGCGACCGCGGCGACGGAGGCGCCCGACGAGACGCCGAACACGAACGGGTCCGCCAGGGGGTTCCGCACGACGGCCTGCAGGACGGCACCCGCGACCGCGAGGGCCGCTCCGACGACGAGGCCGAGGAGGGCGCGAGGAAGACGGAACTCCCACACGATCTGGTCGTCGAGGCCCTCGACTCGGCCGAGAGCCCACGGTGCCAGCCGCCCAGCGACGACCTCGAGGACCCGGCTCGGCGCGATGCCGACGCTGCCGACGGCCACGGACAGGACGACCGCGACGAGGCAGGCCGCCACGAGCACGCTGATCATCAGCTTCGGGCGGTGGGGAGCCAGAGCCGGTTGCCGAGTGACGGCGGCCCCTCGACTCATGACGCGGGAACCGGAAGGTCCAGGTCGGGGTGGATCGCGTTGGCGATCTTCGTCAGCCCGACCATGACCGAGATGGAGGAGTCGGTCTCCTGCGTGGGCACTTCGGTGATCCTGCCGGCCTGCACGGCGGGCAGATCGGGGAAGTTCTCCTCAAGGAAGGACTTCTGGGACGCGAAGTCCTGTCCGGTGAAGGTCCCCACCAGGACGACATCGGCGTCGGAGGCGGCAAACTCCTCCTTGCTGACGTAGACGGAGTCCGACGAGAACACGTTCTCGCCTCCAGCGGTGGTGATCAGGTCGTCGTAGATGCCGCCCGCGAGGACGATCACCGGGCCGGTCCCGCCGTTGAAGTAAGCCGTCTTGACGATCGGTTCGCCCTTGACGGCCGAGACGACAGCCGACCTCCTGGCCTCAAGCTCCGCGACTACCTCGTCGGCCCTGTCTGCGACATCGAAGATCGTCCCGTAGTCGCGGAGCGTCTTCTCGACGGACTCGATGTTCCAGGTCTCGGTGCTCTGCGAGTCGGTCGAGCCGCAGAGGTTGGCGCCGTAGACGGCCGCCCGGGCCTGTTCGAGCTGCTCGACGGACGCGTAGCCCTGTGAGGGGTCGAACGCGAAGCCGTCGAGGACCTGACCGGTCACGAAGTCGGGCTTCTCGCTGAGGAGGACCTCCTTCGAGGGGAAGCCCATCTGGCTGCCGACGCCTTTCAGCCCTGCCGCCTGCGACGCGACCGACTCGGGATACGGCGCGTAGTTCTCCTGGACTGCGACGATCCGGTCCCCCAGGCCCAGGGCAAGGAGCGCCTCCGTGTTCGACTGCCACAGGCTCACCACACGCTCCGGCGGGGCGTCGATCGTGATCTGTCGACCGCAGTTCTCGAGGGCGAGGGGGTATGTGGTCGACGTCGCGTCAGTCGACGTCGCACCTGGAGATGAACTCGGGGGCGTCACCTCGCCGCCCGCGGCCGTGCATGCGGTGGTCAGGAGCAGGAACGCCGCCGCCGCCCCGGTTCCGGAGAGGACGCGTCGGACGGTGGGTCGCATGGGACTCCTTCAGTCGGTGATGACAGCTATTCTACGTCTCGTAGAAGTGTGCGCAGAAGTACCTCTCGACGATGAACGACATCCTGTAGAACACCGTCGTGACGACACCGAAGAATGACTCGAGGGAGCATCGATGACCACCGCCAACGAGGTTGACCACCTCCCGTGGCTCGACACTGCGACGAGCCTCACGCAGGTGGTCGCCATCGCCGTCTTGATCGCGTTGGTGCTCGCTCGACCTACGCCGGACGACGACGACCCGAGGGCCGTGACCCTCGGCGACGATGTCGCCTCCCTAAGGCACGTCGCCGACCGGCTCGCCTCCCGATTCGCTCGAACGCATCGAGCACCGAAAGACCCGTCGTGACCCCGCCGCTGTTCCGAGGCCTGCGCGCCCGCCGAACGCACAGCTCCTCGACTAGGGGAACGACCCGGCCTGGAAGGCAGCCCGTGCGGGTGCACGACATCTCCCGCGCGGCCCGCGACGCGCTCCTCGTCGAGCTACGGCCCGTCGAGCCAGACCAGGAGCTCGAGGCCTTCGAGGCCGGGGCGCATATCGACCTCCACCTCGACGAGCGTCTCGTGCGCCAGTACTCACTCGTCAGCCACGGCGAGGACACGGCGAGGTACCTCGTCTGCGTGCAGCGCGACCCGAACGGTCGCGGCGGATCGGCGGCGGTGCACGAGCGCCTGACCGTGGGCGACGTGGTCGACGTGTCGCTGCCCCGCAACACGTTCCCCCTCGGCGGATCGGACTCGTCGGCGGTCCTCCTGGCAGGAGGCGTAGGCGTCACGCCGTTTGTGACGATGGCGGAGCAGCTGCACCGGCGAGGCACCCCCTTCGAGCTCCACGCCTGGTCCCGCGACACCGATGCCCTCCCCCTCATCTCCCTCCTCACCGCCAGCCCGTGGCGTGATTGCGTCACCCTGCACCACAGTGACGAAGGCGACTCCTTCCGGACGAGCTGGCCACAGTCGCTCGAGACGGTCGACGAAGGAGGCGCGGTGTACGCCTGCGGGCCCGAGGGCTTCGTCAGCTTGGCCCGGGACCGCGCCCTCGCGGCAGGCTGGCGGACGGACCAGGTGCGATCCGAGAGCTTCGGCCCACCCGCCGAGACCTCGCGAGACGGCGACAGGAGCTTCACCGTCGTGGCCCGCTCCACGGGCGAGAGGATCGAGGTGGGGGCGGACGAGTCCCTTGCGGAGGCCTTGGAACGGCGAGGCTATGAGACCTACCGCTCCTGCGGCCAGGGTCATTGCGGGTCATGCCTGACCGCCGTGCTCGCCGGCGTCCCTGACCATCGGGACGACTTTCAGACGGAGGTGGACCACGCCGCAGGCACCCATATCAACACCTGCTGCTCGCGGTCGCTGTCTCCCGTCCTCGAACTAGACGTGTGAGCCGTGGGCGGTCACGTGGGCCTGTGGAACTGGGCCAGTGGCGGCGGGAGGTGGGCTCTACACGTTCATCAGGACGAGCATCCACGCCATGCCCGCGGCCATCACGACGTGGCAGAGCAGGTGGACGCGGTGCCCTCGGCTGACGCACATCTGCCCGAACCACCAGAGAGCCGCGGCCGCTGAGACTACGACGAAGAGGACGTTGACGACGTCAGCCCAGATCGGGGTCGCCATCAGCATGTCGGCACCGGCATCCGCTCCGGCGTGCTCGGCGTGGATCGATCCTCCGCCGGCACTCATGGCACCAGCCATCAGCAGCGGCATCGCGGCGAGCATCCAGATCATGGCCGCGTCCAGCGCGATGTGGCCTATAAGGTCGGTGCGTCCACGCCGGGACGACGCGCGCAGGAGCGGCGGCACGAGCGAGAGGCCGAGGATCCCGAACAAGAGGACCTGCGCCCACGTCACGACGTCCATCGCGAAGAACCAGGTCATGGCGATCATGGCGATGCTCATGACGCCGTGGTTGACGTCGACGAGCTCGCCGTCGGTGATGGCTGCTCGCCGATCCGTCGCACGGAGCCTTCCCACCAGGGCGTCCCCCACACAGATCACGAAGGTGAACGCGAAGGCGATGGTCAGGACGATGTTCCAGGGGTAGTCGATCACGTCGCCAGGGTAGTTCTACATCTTGTAGAGTGCCAACTCGACGACCGGACGACCCCGGTCCCGACCGAGAGGCTGGCATGACCGCGACCGAGATGGACCGCCGCACCGGAGCCGACGTCCCGAACAGACCGACAGTCCGAGCGGGCCGTCCAGGCAAGCGTCCGACGAACTGGTTCGCCGCTTTCTGGCGGTGGCACTTCTACGGTTCCATCATCGTCATCCCGGTCCTGTTCATCCTCTCGATCTCGGGCCTGACCTACATGTTCCGAGCCGAGGTCGACTCGTTCACCCATCCCGGCGTCCTCACCGTCACCGCCCCCGAGGGCGCAGAGCGCGCCTCCCTGTCGAGCCAGGAGGCCGCCGTGCGGGAAGCTTTCCCGGACAGGAAGGTCCTCTCCGTCGTGGACGCGACCGGCGACCGTTCGACCGTCTTCGTCACGGAACGCGCCGACGGTGTCGGGAGCAACGTCTACGTCGACCCGTACTCGACCGCCGTGACGGGGGACCTGACCGAGAACGAGCTCGTCTCGAACTGGGCCGAGCGCATCCACGGCGACCTTCTGCTGGGCGACGAGCAGATCGGCGACCGGATCGTCGAGCTCGGGGCCAGCTGGGCGATCGTCCTGACCGTCACGGGCTTCATCATCTTCTTCCTGGGCCGCCGTCCCCGAGGCGCCGCTCGGGCGAAGAAGGTGCCGGGATCCAGGCTGCGCGGCATGCACGCGATCGCCGGCCTGCCGGTGGGGCTGGGCATCCTGATGCTGGTCGTCTCTGGTCTGCCGTGGACGGGCGTCTGGGGTTCCCTCGCCGAGCAGGTCGCGGCGGGCGACGGAGGATCCCTGTGGGGCGCGGACCCCGGCGCCGAGTCGACCCTCGGCGACCTGATCGAGGACACCAACGGTGCGACGGCGCCGGCCGGCTGGGCGATCGCCGGTGGCCCCCTGGGGACGAGCCAGGGCGCCGGCCCGATGATCTCGATCGACGAAGCCGTCGACGCTGCTCGCGACGAAGGCGCGCCCGAGCCGTACTCGATCGTCTACCCAGAGGGGGACGACGGCGTCTTCAGCGTGATGGGCAGCCAGTGGAACGACAACGGCAACCCCTCCGAGTCCGACGTGGCCCTGGAGAAGACCGTCCATGTCGACCAGTACACCGGCGACGTCGCCGGCACCTACGGCTACGACGACTTCAGCGCCACCGCCAAGACGGTGTCCCAGGGCGTCGCGCTGCACGAGGGACGTCGCTTCGGCACCGTCAACACGGTGCTCACGGTGCTCTTCTGCCTCGCCGTGATGTTCCTCTGCATCTCGGGACCGCTCATGTGGTGGACCCGTCGAGGACGCGCCGCCGGACTCTCGGCCCCCCGGGCAGCGCTCCCCGTCTGGAGCAGCAGGGTCCTGCTCGTCGCGATGGTGGCCCTGGGGCTCTTCCTGCCGATATTCGGGCTGTCCCTGATCCTCGTGCTGGCACTGGACCAGCTGGTCATCCGCAGAGTCCCGCGCCTGCGCAAGTTCTTTGGCTCGGTCTGATCACACAGCCGAGTCGCGAGATGTCGGACGAGACTGCCGACGACCGCTCGGGCATCACGCCCGCGCGGCCCACGATGGAAAGGAATGCATGATGACCACTTGGACAGGGCCCGTGAACGGCCTCACCTGCAACGGCTGCGTGACGACGGTCACCGAGACTCTCACCGGCCTCGACGGCGTCGACTCGGTCGACGTCGACCTCGCCCCCGGGAAGACCTCGACGGTCACCGCGCACGGCACGCGCGAGCTGAGCGACGCCGAGGTCGGCGCCAGCCTCTCGGCGGTCGGAGCATTCTCGATCGCTCGCTGAGGAACCGGTCGACGTCGAGAGAACACGCTCCCCACCACGTTCTACAGCACGTAGAGTAGGAGGTGCGTGAGGCGTCGACCGGGAGGCCTCCACACGAGAGGACCCCCTGTGCAGACCACGTTCACCGTCGCCGGCATGACCTGCGAGCACTGCGAGAAGCGAGTCGCCGGGGAGGTGGGCGACGTCGTCGGTGTCGAGACCGTGACCGCCGACCACGTGACGGGCCTGCTCTCGGTGACCAGCACCTCTGCGCCCGATCCCGAGGCTGTCCGCGAGGCGGTCGAAGAGGCGGGCTACACCGTCGTCGATGGCTGAGACGGTCTCGCCACAACCGGCAGCCGACCCCGCCCAGAGAACTCGCGATCGGCGCACGGCCCTCGGCTCCGTTTTCGTCGGCATCCCGCTGCTCGCCGTCGTCGTGACCGTCGTCGTGATGGGCCCGTCCGGGTACGAGTCCCTGCACCGACCTGTGCCCGACCTCGTCACGTCCCTGACGAGCGGCCTGCTCCGGGTCGTGGCCGAGTGCGCCAGCTCCGTGACGGTGGGCGCCTTGTTCTTCGCCGCCTTCGTCCGAGCACGCTCGGGCGCACGCCGGCTCGTCGTCGACAACGGTCGCGACCTCGGCACCATCCGGTGGGCCTCGCTCCTCTGGGCCCTCAGCGCGACCAGCCTCGCGGCCGTCGACGCCGCAGACGCCAGCGGACAATCGCTCGACCGACTGCTGGAGCCTGGCTCGCTCTCGTACCTGATGTCCGCCTCCTACTTGCCCGGCGCGTGGGTGGTGGCAGCTGTAGTCGCGTGGACCATCTACCTGATGGCGAACTTCCTGGGCACATGGCAGCCGCTTCTCGTCATGCTCGCCCTCAGCCTCGTCGCCGTCCTCGCCCCTGTCGTCGTCGGGCAGGTCCTGGTCGGACCGCAACACGACTTCGGCGGCGACGCTGCCATCATCGGCACACCTGCCACGACCATCCTCACGGGGCTCGTGTTCCTGGCGGCCTGGGCTGCTGCGCGGGGGGATGCCCTCCGATCGGTCGAGGCCCGTCGGCTGCGGTGGACGGCGGTCGTGACCGGCGTGATCGCGGCGGGCACCCAGGTGATCATCGCCGCGTTCATGCTGGCGGGCTCGGCTCCGTGGGAGAGCGCGACGGGGTCGCTGTTCCTGGTGCGGTTCGCCCTCCTCGGCGCCCTCGGCGTGCTCGGTTGGCGGGCGACACGACCCGATGCCGCTCAGAAGAACTCGACCTGGACGATCACGTCGCTCGCCGCCCTGCTGCTCTCTGCACACCTGGGGATCGCCAGCGCCATGACGCGCATCCCGCCTCCTCAGTACTTCGTCCCCACCTCGGTGGACCAGGTGTTCCTCGGCTACGACGTCGACAGCGAGCCGAGCCCGCTCGTGCTCCTCCTGGAGTGGCGACCCAACATCCTCTTCGCCGTCCTGACCGCGGCAGGAATCGGCCTGTACCTCTGGGGTGTCCGACGGCTCCGACAGCGCGGCGATGCCTGGCCCGTGGGACGCACGATCGCCTGGGTGCTCGGCTGGGCCACGGTGTTCCTCACGACGTCATCCGGCCTCGGCAAGTACTCCAGCGTGTCCTTCAGCCTGCACATGATCCTGCACATGTCCCTCAACATGCTCGGGCCGCTGCTGCTCGTGATGGGCGGCGTCGTGACGCTCGCCCTGCGAGCCAGCACCGCGCACCGGAGGAACGAGCCCGCAGGCGTGCACGAGTGGATCACCGCGGTGCTGAACTGGCGCCTGACCCACGCGTTCTACCACCCGGTCCACGTCTTCGTCTCGTTCGTCGGCACCTACTACCTGCTCTACCTGACGCCGATCTTCGGGGAGGCACTGAGGTACCACTGGTCACACCAGCTGATGAACCTCGACTTCCTCGTCATCGGCTACGTCTTCTACAGCCTCGTCATCGGCGTGGACCACCCGCCACGTCCGCTGCCCCACATCGGCAAGCTCGGCCTCGTCCTCGCCGCGATGCCGTTCCACGCCTTCTTCGGCGTCGTCATCATGTCGAGCGAGACCGTGATCGCACAGAATTACTACGAGTACATCGGCAAGTGGTGGATGACCGATCTCGCCCACGACCAGTACGTCGGCGGCGGCATCGCCTGGGCCGCCGGCGAGCTTCCCCTGATCGCAGTCGTCATCGCCCTCGTCACCCAGTGGTCGAGACAGGACTCCCGACGCGCGAAGCGGGTCGACCGCCACCTCGACAGCGGCATCGACGACAGCTTCGAGGCCTACAACGACATGCTCCACCGGCTCTCCGGCCGGAGCACCACCCCCTCGGGACCGCCCGAGACGACGGCGACCGCCGAGCGGGTGCCCGAGATGAAGGACCAGACGTGACCACCACCTCCCAGCCCACGGCAGCCGTCGACACGACCACCGGCCCGTCGGAGGCGTACTTCGAGCTCGACGTCGGCGGCATGACCTGCGCTTCGTGCGCGAACGCCGTGGAGCGGAAGCTCAACAAGCTCCCCGGGGTGACCGCCTCGGTCAACTACGCCACCGAGCGCGCGCTCGTCTCGGGGCTGGCCCCCGCGCAGGTCGACACGGCCATCGCCGCGGTCGAGAAGGCGGGCTACGCCGCCGCGATGCGACAGGGCGACGACGACAGCTGGACCGCCAGGGCCACCGAGACCACGATCACGTCGCTGCGTCGCCGACTCGCCGTGGCGGCGCTGCTCACCATCCCGCTCTGCGACCTGACGATCCTGCTCGCGCTCGTGCCTGGTTTCCGGTTCCCGGGCTGGCAGCTCGTCTGCGTCCTGCTGGCCGTGCCCATCGTCACGTGGGCGGCGTGGCCGTTCCACAAGGCGACCTGGCGCAGCCTTCGTCGAGGCACGTTCGGCATGGACAGCCTGGTCTCGCTCGGCAGCATCGTGTCCTTCGGGTGGGCTGTCTACACACTCGTCTTCGCCCCGAGCACGGAGCCCGGCTACTGGCTCGGCTTCGGCGTGACCCCCGCCGGCGCCGACGCCATCTACCTCGACGTCGCCGCCGGCATGGTCACGTTCCAGCTCGGCGGGCGCTACTTCGAGACCCGCTCGCGCCGCCGCGCCGGTGACGTGCTGAACGCCATCGGGAACCTCGCCGTCCGGCAGGCCCGCATCCGAGACGCCGACGGTGCCGAGCGTGTCGTGCCGTCGACCGAGCTGCGTGTCGGAGACACGGTCGTCGTCCTCCCTGGCGAGCGGATCGCCGTTGACGGGACCGTCTCGTCCGGGACGTCCACCGTCGACACCAGCGCCATGACCGGTGAGTCCGTCCCCGCAGACCTGGCACCGGGAGACGACGCCATCGGCGGAACGGTCAACGTCACCGGGCGTCTGGAGATCACCGCAGTCACCGTCGGCGCCCGCACCCGCCTGGCACAGATGGCGGCCCTCACCGAGGACGCCCAAAGACGCAAGGCCGGAGTGCAGACCTTCGCCGACAAGGTCTCGTCCGTGTTCGTGCCCTGCGTGATCGCCCTCGCAGCCATCGTGACCGCCATCTGGCTCCTGACCGGCGCCGAACCCTCGACGGCCGTCGGCAACGGCATCGCTGTCCTGATCATCGCGTGCCCCTGCGCCCTCGGCCTCGCCACCCCGACCGCGCTCATGGTCGGCATCGGCCGCGGCGGCCAGCTCGGCGTGCTCATCAAGGGACAGGACGCCCTCGAGGCGAGCGGCGTCATCGACACCGTCGTCCTCGACAAGACCGGCACCGTCACCACCGGCGGCATGCGCGTCGTCGACGTCGTCGTCACCGGGACGCTCGATCGGGAGACCCTGCTGCACCTCGCCGGCAGCGTCGAGACCGCCTCGGAACACGCTGTGGCCCGCGCCGTCACGGCGGCAGCATCCGCCGAGGTCGGTGCCCTGTCCACGCCCGAGGGCTTCACGGCGCTGACCGGCCTCGGAGCACGCGCCGTCGTCGACGGCCACCAGATCCTCATCGGCAACGCCCGCCTCCTTCGCGAGAACGGGATCGAGCTCGACGCCGTGCTCACCGAGGCGGTCGAACGGCTCGGCTCGACCGGCGCCTCCGCGGTCCTGCTGGCGGTCGACGGCATCGCCTCGGCAGTGTTCGGGGTGCACGACGACATCAAGCCGTCCGCACCCGCCGCGGTCGCGGGCCTCCGAGCACTCGGCCTGCGCACCGTGCTCCTGACCGGGGACACGGACGGCGTGGCACAGACGGTCGGCGCAGCCATCGGAGTCGACGAGGTAATTTCGGGCGTCCTGCCGACCGACAAGGCCGCCGCGATCTCCGCCCTCCAGGCCGACGGGCACAGGGTCGCGATGGTGGGCGACGGCGTGAACGACTCCGCTGCCCTCGCGACCGCCAACCTGGGGCTCGCGATGGTGCAGGGCACCGACATCGCGATGAAGGCCGCCGACATCATCCTGGTCAGGGACGACCTCCGTGTGGTCGTGGACGCCGTCCAGCTGTCACGCCAGACGCTCAGGACGATCAGGCTCAACCTGGTCTGGGCCTTCGGGTACAACGTCCTCGCCATCCCGCTGGCTGCAGTCGGCCTGCTCAACCCGCTGATCGCGGCGGCGACGATGGCCCTGTCGTCGGTGCTCGTCGTGTCGAACAGCCTGCGGCTGCGCTCGTTCGAGCCGAACCGCAGCGGAGGCGCACCCCGCGGGTGATGCGCCTCCGCTGACGTCGGTCAGCCCTGCACGCGTACCGCCAGCGGAGACCGCCGGCGGGAGGGTGCGTGCCGGTTGCTGGCGTCCACGAGTCGACGAGCGCGGAGCGTCAACGACTCGTCCTCGGCCATGTGCGCCATCTTGACCAGCGCGTTGGCGGTGTGCACGGCTCCCAGGCGCCGCGCGGCCGCGTCGTCGGCGATGAGCTCGACGAGCATCCTGGTGGTGCGCTCGAGGTGTCGGGCTCCAGCCAGGCCCGGAGTGCACGCCCTGTTGAGCTGCGCGAGCTGCGCGATCACGCCGTGGTGTTGCCGCAGGTGCGTCCGCTCATGCTCGACGACCGCCGCCAGCTCGACAGCGGTCAGAGCCCGCTCGAGCGCCGTCGTGACGAGCACGCGGTTGCTCGGGGCCGGGATGCTCATCGCGAAGGCGCGGTCGAAGGGCACCACGGTCACGTCCACCCCTCGCACCCGTGTGCTCGGGTGGCAGGCGGCCACCAGCGCCATCTGCTGGTGCAGGGCCCGGTCCGTCGCCGCGAGCGGCTCGAAGCGCGTCGTGACGAGCGCTACTAGCCCCCCGACGGCGACGAGACCGCCCCAACCGACCACGACCAGCACCGTCGACGCGAACCAACCGCCCATCGGGCCCGTTGGGGCATCCCGAGAGAACGCGACCGCGGCCATCGAGTTGACGAGCCCGAGAGCAGCCGCAGCAATGCCGCCAAGGAACGCGGTGTACCAGGAGGCGAGCGCCAGCCGCGGGAAGCGGAACCGCCAGCGGCCATGGGCCAGTACGAAAGGTGCACCGACGATCAGCACAAGTGACGCCCCGATGCAGGCGAGCACGGTGACGGCGACCGCCACCTAGATCACCCCGCCCGAGGTGAGTCGGCCGGGGGTCAGCCCACCAGGGGTCAGTCGGCCTCGAGCGCCGCCCGTAGCGCCTCGACGTCGCGAGGGTCGAGCTGCCCGGCGAAGCGCAGCAGCGCAGCGCTGCGGTCGCTGCTCGCGACGAGTGCGGAGACCATCGTGCTCGCCGCAGACTCCGACTCCGACTGTGCCGCCGAGAAGACGAATCCGCCGCCCGCAGCGGGTGCCTTGTTGACGGACCCCTTCTTGTGGAGCCGATCCAGGATCGTGAGCACAGTCGTGATCGCCGGGGTCGCGTCGGGCTCGAAGGTCGCCTGTATCTCCTTCGCTGAGGCGGGCGCGCCCGCACGCCAGAGGGCTCTCATGACCTCGTTCTCGAGCTCGCCGCGAGAACGCTTGGCGGGAGTGTCGGACTTGTCGGTCATCGCTCGATCCTATCCGGGCGTCAGCTTCCCCGACGGTCATGAGGGCCCGCACTCCCGCGGGGCTCACGGCGCCTCCGTGCCCGTCGCCCCACCCGACACCTGCGCCACGAACTGCGCGAACGCGGCGGCGTCGGTGGGCGAGCCCTGGTACTGCTGCCCGTTCACTAGGACGGTCGGCGTCGCGGACACCGCGGCGAGGTCGGAGTTCGGCACCGGGTCGTTCAGCGCCCGCTCGGTCGCGGAGGCCACCCAGTCGGTGAACTCCCCGTCGGTGATGCAGGAGGCGATGTCAGGGTCATCGGCGCCGGCGCCCTGCACCAGGGTCACCAGCTCGTCGTTCGTCAGGCCGGTCGTGTTCTCGGCCGGCTGCTGCGCGAAAAGGGCGGTGTTGACGTCGAGCGCGGTGTCGGGCTGGTAGTTCGCGACGCAGGCCAGCGCGTTGGCTGACCGGGTCGAGTACTTCGACCCGAGGCTGGCGTTGTCGAGGAACCCGAGGGGGTGGATCTCGAGATCGGCGACGCCCTGCGTCACCCAGGTCTCGAGCTGCTCGGCGTTGGTCGTGTCGAACTGGCCGCAGTACGGGCACATGTAGTCGAGGTAGACGACGATGCTCGGCTTCTCGGCCGTGCCCGCCGCCGACGGGACGGGGGAGCCGTCGGCAGGCGTCGCGTCCGTCGTCACGGCGGACACGGTCGTGCCGTCGCCCGACAGGACGATGCCGTCGCTGGCCATGTTCAGGGGGCCGGGGCCCGCCGGGGCGAACGACCGTGTGATCACCAGGGCCACGACGGCGAGGGCTGCGAGGACACCCACGACGAGGCCGCCCTGCAGGACCCACTTGTTGCGGCGCCGTCTCTTGGCTTCTGCCTCCCGGGTGATGCGGGCCTTCTCGCGGGCCGACTCCCGTCGTTCGCGCTTGGTCTCAGAATTCTGTGTTGTCGACAAGATGACTCGTCTCGTTCTCGTCGGCACGGGGTGCCGGAGTGTCCATGAGGTCTCGTCCGGTCGCGGGGACGCAGACGGGCGCAGGCCGGGACGTCGTCCACGGCGAGGATGCGCGGGGAGCTTCGCCTGCGCGGACGCTTCGGCGAAGCACACGAGGCGCCTTCTCGGCGCATCGTGCATCAATTCGGATCAGGCGGGGAGCGGCGGCCCTCGGAGGGGCTGGGCGGGCACCGCGGCGCGGAGCGCATGGGGGACGATCCGTGCGACTCGCGGCACGAGGTGCCGCACTATCTGCGGTGCTGTGGTCGCAGCGATCCCCGAGACCGTGATCACGGTCAGGAGTACCTGGTCCGCCAGGCCGACGGCAGCGCGGACAGCCCTCTCGCCACGCCAGAGACCGACGACGGTGACGAGCGCAGCCGCGGCATGCGCGATCCACATGGCGCCGCCGTGGTGCATGGCGGGCATCGTGCCCGACGACATCGATGTGTCGGCCGCGAGCACCATGGTCTCGTGCGCGTGGTGCCCGCCACCTGAGACGTCGACGCGAGCGGCGCCTCCTCCGCCCAGGGAGAAAAGCAGGTGGAAAGCCGCCTGGGAGACGGCGACGACGATCGAGAGCCGGACGAGCGACGGCCCTCGTCCCGCCAGGGCGACGCTCAGCGGCAGCGAGAGTCCGATCGCGAGGACGACACCGAGCACGCCAGGAGAGGAACCCCCACCCGCGACGTGCGAGAACGCCGCCAGGGTCACCGCCGCCAGGGTCGCCGATGAGCCACGCGCCAGGCGTCCCCATCTCGACTGCACTGTGGCCGCCTCCCGCTCGTTCCGGCTCTCAGCCTAGATGGCCGACACGGCGCGCTGGTGGGCGTTCGTCGTCGAGGCGTCGTCCTCGGTGTCCGCGACGGCAGGGACGGCCAGGGCCCAGGCGTTCATCGACTCGAGCACGGGCCGGAGACCCAGGCCCGTCGGGGTCAGCTCGTAGACGACCCTCGGGGGGATCTCGGCGTACACCGTCCTGGTGACGAGGCCCGACGTCTCGAACTTGCGGAGGCGGTTCGTCAGGGTGTGAGCGCTGATGCCCGGCAGCGACTCCTTCAGCTCGGAGAACCGCGCCGGCCCCTCGAGCAAGTTCCGGACGATGAGAGTCGCCCAAGGGCCATCGAGCAGGGTCAGGAACTTCGCGATGCCGCACTCGGGCCAGATATCCCCACAGAAAGCCATGAAAAGCGAGCTTAGGCTATTAGTGCAGTTGACGTAACCGATGCACCAGATGCACTAATGGTTTCATGACCTATCTCATCCACGGCGCCACGGGCGCCCAGGGCTCCCCCGTCGTTGCCGCGCTCACCAAGTCCGGCGCCTCCGTTGCCGCGGCTGTCCGCGACCCCTCCACCTACTCGGGAGACGGCACCGCCGTCGCCGTCGACCTCACCTCCGTCGCATCGCTGGCGGCCGCCTACGAGGGCGTGGACGGCGTCTTCGTCCACCTACCGATCGGCACTGGTGAGCAGCAGCTCGCTCACGCCCGCAACATCGTCGCCGCGGTCGACAAGGCACGGCCCGCACGGGTGGTCGTCTCCACCAGCGGCTACTCGGCCGAGGACGACGGCTCGGGTGAGAACCCCGTGGCCGCGCTGGCGGCGGGGCTGACGGCGACGGGCGTCTCGGTCGCGATCGTCGCGCCTCGCCTCTTCCTCGAGAACCTCCTGCTTCCTCCCGTCACGTCTGTCGTCGAGAGGGACGGCGTGCTCCGCTACCCGATCCGAGAGGACTACGCCGTGTCGTGGAGCTCGCACCTCGACATCGCGGATGTGGTCGCACGACTGCTCGCCGACACGTCGGTCACCGGCATCGTCGGAGTCGGCGCGCTTCCGGGACTGCGGGGAGCGGACCTCGCGGCCGGCTTCGCAGCGCAGCTCGGGCGCGAAGTGCACTTCGAGTCCCAGGAGCCCGACGACTTCGGGAGCCTGATCGAGCCGCTCTTCGGTAAGGCCGGCTCCGACCCGGTCGTCGACTCGTACCGCTGGCGCGCCACCCAGGAGTCCGAGCTGATCGACCCGGCGACGAGCGCTCAGGAACGCCTCGGTCTCAGCCCTCGCTCCGTCGAGAAGTGGCTGGTCGACCTGCAGGGCTGACGCTCAGTACGGTTGAGCGCCGGGCCTGCTGAACGACGGGATCACGATGGACGACACGTATGCACTCCGCGCGATGAGCGAGGCGGACCTCCCCGCCGTGCTCTCGATCTACCAGCAAGGGATCGACGGAGGCGACGCGACGTTCGAGTCAGCACCCCCGACTCCCGGCGAGTTCGACGCCTCTCGGCTCGCCGAGCACCGGATCGTCGCGGCCTCAGCTTCCGGCCGCGTCGTCGGCTGGGCTGCTGTCTCTCCCGTGTCTCGCCGGGCCGTCTACGGCGGCGTCGTCGAGCACTCGGTGTACGTCGACGCCGTCGCGCGAGGCAAGGGAGTCGGGCGAGCTCTGCTCCTGGCCCTCGTGGAGTCGACCGAAGCGTCCGGCATCTGGACCCTGCAGGGCGTGGTGTTCCCCGAGAACACGGCCAGCCTCGCGCTCCACGCCGAGCTGGGGTTCCGGGTGGTGGGTCGGCGAGAGCGGATCGCCGCGCCCCTGTCCGGGCCTCAGGCGGGGCGCTGGCGCGACACGATCCTCATCGAACGTCGATCTCCGCTCGTCTGACGAGGTCCTTGCCAGCTCCGGGGCGAGTCGCGACAGGTGCCCGCGGGCTTGCACGCAAGCCCGCGGGGCACGTGTCGTCACTGCGGGACGGACCCGCCCAGGACGAGGTCTCCTACTCGTCGAGGCGCGGCCGCCGTCATCCGTGCGCCCGCGCGGTGGAGCTCATCGGCAGTCCCGAAGCCGTAGAGCACGCCGATCACGTCGACGCCGTTCTCCAGGGCGGCTTCCACGTCGTGCTCGCGATCGCCGATCATCACTACCTGTTCCGGCGCAGCGCGTCTCGATTGCATCGCGCGGCGGAGCGTGACGACCTTGGCGACCACGTCGTCGGGAGCACGACCGTGCACCGTCGTGAAGGAGGAACGGAGTCCTGCCGTCTGCAAGGCACCCTCGGCGAATTCCTGGATCTTGGCCGTCACCACGCCGAGTTCGACCCCGGCAGCGAGCAGGCGCTCGAGGAGTTCGCCGACGCCCGG
This sequence comes from Frigoribacterium sp. CFBP 13707, assembly GCF_014842245.1. Taxonomy (NCBI): domain Bacteria; kingdom Bacillati; phylum Actinomycetota; class Actinomycetes; order Micrococcales; family Microbacteriaceae; genus Frigoribacterium; species Frigoribacterium sp. CFBP 13707. Next base: position 4,176 of record NZ_JACYVL010000007.1, on the reverse strand, counting down.
GTACGGACGGTACTGGGAGATCCCCACGTCTGCGTAGTGCTCGCGGTAGTGCCCGACAGCTTCGGTCACAGCCGCCGCGTCGAACCCGTAGAGATCACGGAACGAGTGCTCCAGGGGCGGTCCGACGAATCGACGCAGAGCAAGGGGGTCGTTCTCGACGAAGCCCATCTGGGCCAGGGCGTGAGCTGCAGCGTCCGTGATCCCCGAGCCCGGGTCGCAGAGCGTTCCGTCGATGTCGAAGAGGGCTACGTCGTACCGCCGGTGTTGCATGTGGTCTCCTGACCTCGCGACGGGAAAGCACCTGTCATCCCCTTTCTCGAGAAAGAGAGAAGCGGAACGTCAGACGACCGTCGCGAAGCGCTTGCGATAGCTCGACGGGGTGCTGCCGAAGGTGCTGACGAAATTCTGCCTCAAGGTCACGGCGTTGCCGAAGCCACATACTGCGGCGACTTGTTCGATGGGAAGCTCCGATGCCTCCAGGAGGCGTCGCGCCTCGTCGAGTCGGCGCGATCTGACCCACGCGGCGGGTGTGGACCCGGTGGCCGCCCGGAAGGCACGGATGAAGGTCCGTCGACTCTGGTGAGCGGCGGCAGCGAGCTTGTCGACCCCCAGATCGTCGCCGAGGTTCTGCAGTGCCCAGGCAGTCGCTCGCGCGATCGGATCGTCCGCCCCGTCCTGAGGAACCGGGCGCTCGATGAACTGCGCCTGGCCACCTTCGCGGTGAGGGGCGACGACCAGGCTCCTGGCGACCTTGTTCGCGGCCTCGGCGCCCAGGCGGGTCCGGACGATGTGCAGGCACGCGTCGATGCCCGAGGCTGTTCCTGCCGAAGTAATGACGTCCCCGTGATCGAGGTAGAGGACGTCGGGGTCAACATCGACCCGCGGGTGCTTTCGGTCGAGGGCGTCGATCGCATGCCAGTGCGTAACGGCGCGGCGACCGTCGAGGAGGCCGAGGTCCGCCACGGCGATGGCCCCGAGGCAAAGGCCTGCGATGGTGGCGCCGCGGTCGTGGGCTGCGAGCAGAGCTTGCCGGAGGATCGGCCTGGGTTCCCGGCCGTCCGCGATCCAGGAGGGCACGACGACGACGTCGGCGTCCGACGTGGCGTCGACTCCTTGCACGCCACTGATGGCGTAGCCCTCGGCCGTCCGGACCGACCCCGCTCGGTCGGCGAAGAGCACCGTTTCCCAGTCGGCGAGGCCCTGCCTCCTCACTTCGTCGAAAACCATCTGGGGAACGGCGAGATGGAACATCGTCACACCGTCGAACGCATGGATGGCGATCCTCACGATGCCCCTTCCTGTTGGCCTGGAATCATCGTAAGTGTGCACGCGTGCCAATGGCAGACGTTCTGTGAGCACCGCAGGATCGTTGTCATCCCCCGAAGTTGATCTGTTAGGAGCACACCATGACCACGCCCGCTCGCGCCCTCGTCCTCGTCGACATCCAACAGGAGTACTTCACCGGCCCCCTGGAGATCCAGTACCCCGCGACCACGGACTCGCTCCCGCGGATCATCGCCGCCATCGATGCCGCCGAAGCGAACGGCATCCCCGTCGTCGTCGTCCAGCACACAGCCGGCGACGACGCCCCGGTGTTCAACCCCACCCTTCCCGGGTTCGCACTGCACCCCGAGATCGAGCAGCGCCGCACCCCCGCCTGGAAGGCCATCACGAAGCAGTACGGCTCCGTCTTCGCCGGGACCGACCTCGTCGACTGGCTTCGGGAGAACGGCGTCGACACTGTCACCCTCGTCGGCTACATGACCAACAACTGCATCATCGCCTCCGCTGCCCAGGCAGAGACCATCGGCATCGCCGCTGAGGTCCTCTCCGACGCGACCGGAGCCATCAGCATCAGCAACGACGCCGGCCACGTCGACGCGGAGACCGTCCACACGACCCTCATGGCCTTGTTGAACTCGAACTTCGCCGCCGTCGAGTCAACAAACGCCTGGATCACCGCACTGGCCGAGGGAGAAACGCTCCCGAAGGACAACCTGCCCACCTCCGCGATGTCCGGTGCCGGGCGCTTTCCGCGGTAACCCGATAGGCCCTGCTCGACTGAGCCGCGTGCCCCGACCGGTCCAAGAAGTGTTCGACCGAATGCGTGTTCCGAACGACTGCCTAGCTCGACGGACTCGTCCGCGAACCGGCTTCATGTGGCCACTGCGCAGGGAGGGATGCGTGCGTGCCGCGGCGAGGTGCCCGCGCGCACGGCGGGGTGCCGCACCCCGAAGTGGACGATGCACCCCGGAACGACGGGGTGCATGGTGCCCGACCTCGTCTTCGACCGAGCAGACGAAGTGCTCGAGAAGATCCGGGCTGCGATCTCCCGGCGAGACCCCCAGCAGCCACCGGCCGACGCGATGCGCTCCCTCGTCCTCGAGGACATCGACAGGTACGTCGAGGACGACGAGGGATTGGCCAAGGGCGAGTTCTCCGCGCAGTGTCGGCTCAGTGCGCTGCTCCGACGTCGGGCCCTGGAGTTCTACGACGACGTCACGACCGCGGTGGCAGCTGAACTCGAAGGCACGGGACCGAACGCGATGTCCGAGCGGTCGTACGCGGCCGCGCTCGTCTCGGTGGTGCAGCAGACCACCGCGAGCATCGGCGATGCGGTCCTCTCGGATGCTCATCGGGGAGACACTCGCGAGCGTCTGGCCGGCGCAGCCACGGCGACCCTTGACCACTTGTCGGCCTGGTGGCACAGGGAGTACGCCACCTGAACGCATCGCTAGGGACCATCCCCTACTGGGACGATATTCGATGCCGGATCATGTCGTGGGGCATGCTCGTCCTATGAGCGACGATGCAGGACTATCGCGTGCTCGCTCCGTCGATGCGACCGCAGTGACTGAGCGCCCGACGCCGTGGCTGCCGGCAAGAACCGTCCTCCTCAACCTCGCCTTGATCTTCGTCGGCGGTGGCCTCTTCTGGTTTCTCATCGACCGCGTGCGACCGCCCGTCTGGGTCGCCTTCCTCGCCTAAGCCGCCATCTATACAGCCGGGTCACTCGCCATGCGCTTCATTCGAAACGCACGAGCCGATCGCACTCATAAGTGACGGTGGTGGCTAAGCCACGCGATCCGGTGAGCGATCTTTCTCCGGGCGCAGGCAGCCACCTAGCCGCTGCAACGGAAGACGCACTCGGTCGAGCACCGCTCAGACCGATCTGGGCACTCGGCCAGATCGTGCTCCGCACGAGCGAGACGCGACCGAAGCCGGTCGAGGCGCGCCTGCTTCGCCTCGATCTGACGCATCTGCTCTGCCAAGAGCGGCCGTAGCGCCTCTCGGACATCGGTACAGGACGTCGACTCCATGGTGCTGAGGTGCGCGCCTATCTGATCGAGGGGCAGGCCGAGTTCCTTGCTGGCTTCGATCAGGTCGAGGCGGCTGAGCACGTCCGGGCTGTAGTCGCGATACCCGTTGTGGGCCCTGGCTGGGGTCAAAAGCCCGATGGACTCGTAGTACCGGAGCGCCGTGGCGGAGACGCCGCTGCGCTTACTGACCTCGGAGATTCGCACACCGCGACCCTAGAGCCGCCGACGCCGCTTGACCTTCAAGCGGCTTGAACCTCTACGGTCACTGACGTGCCTACCTCCTCCACACCGGTCCTGCCGTGAACGCGGTCGTTTCCTGGCTCGAACACCGGCAGATCGGCCTCTACCTGGTGGCGATCGCGGTTGCCGGCATCGTCGGCCTCACCGTGCCGGGAGCACACCACCTAGAGGCAACGATCGAGCCTGTGCTCGCGCTGCTGCTGTTCGCGACGTTCCTCGGAGTCCCGTTCGCCGCGATCGGAAAGTCCCTCCGAGACGGACCATTCCTCGCCGCGGTCGGGGTGCTGAACTTCAGCGTCGTCCCCCTCGTTGCCTACGGGCTGTCCCGGTTCGTTGCGGCCGAGCCGGCACTGCTGTTCGGGGTGCTGCTGGTGCTGCTGACCCCGTGCATCGACTACGTGATCGTCTTCGCCGGCCTTGCTGGCGGCGCGTCAGAACGGCTCCTCGCTGCGGCACCGCTGCTCATGCTGGCGCAGATCCTGCTCCTGCCGCTGTACCTGCTGCTGTTCATCGGCCCCGAGGGCGTCGCGGTAGTCGAGGTCGGCCCCTTCGCCCGGGCCTTCCTCCTCCTGATCGTCGTCCCGCTCACCGCGGCCGCGCTCGTGCAGGCACTCGC
>NZ_JACYVL010000006.1:0-126273 GCF_014842245.1 Frigoribacterium sp. CFBP 13707 | reverse complement strand
AGCTGCCCCGTGTGCCCGCCGGCGGCGAGGACGGCGACGGTGACGAGGCTCCGGTCGCGGGCGGAGAGCTCGGGGCGGTTCCAGACGTCCTCGAAGAGGACGTCGTCGGTGAGGGCGGCGAGCTTGGGGGCGAAGTCCCCGAACGTGCGGCGCCCGCCCCCGATCTGGATCGGCTGGTCGGCCATGGTGGTGCTCCTGTCCGTCGTGTCGTGCGAGGGCCGCTCGTCGCGGCCTCGCCGTCCACGGAACACCGGGCGGGACGCACGAGGGAGGCCCTGGCGTGGTCCCCCTGCGGCCCCCACAGCTCGTCCCGCCGCCACCGCGACTCCACCTGGCTCCGTCGGCTGCGAGTCGAGCGTCGCCCGCCGTCTAGGTTGAGCCTGGTACCGACGGAAGGAACAGCCATGAGCATGGAAGGCGCGGCCTGGAGCTCGCTCTACAAGATCTCGTCAGCCCGCGACGGCGCGCACGGCATCTCACGGGCGTCCGTCCGGCGCATCATGACGTTCGCGGTGCCCTACCGGTCGAAGCTGGTGCTCTTCATCAGCCTCTCGGTGGTCGGGGCCTTCCTCGCGGTCGCGACGCCGGTGCTGGCCGGCCGCGTGGTCGACGTCATCGTCGCGCGGGGCGACGTCTCCACGATCGTGCGGCTCGCCGTCCTCATCGGGGTCGTGGCGATCGCCGACGCCGGCGTCTCGCTCGTCACGCGGTGGTACTCGGCCCGGATCGGGGAGGGCGTGATCCTCGACCTCCGCACCGCCGTCTTCGACCACGTGCAGAAGATGCCGATCGCGTTCTTCACCCGCACCCGGACGGGCGCCCTCGTGAGCCGTCTCAACAACGACGTGATCGGCGCCCAGCAGGCCTTCAGCGGCACGCTGTCGGGCGTCGTCACGAACGTCGTGGCACTCGTCCTGACCCTGATCGTGATGCTCAGCACGTCGTGGCTCGTGACCGTCCTCGCGGTGGTCATGCTCCCGATCTTCCTGGTCCCCGCGCGACGCATGGGCAGCCGCCTCGCCGCGCTCCGTCGCGAGGCCGCCGACCACAACTCCGCGATGAGCACGCAGATGACCGAGCGCTTCTCCGCGCCCGGCGCCACCCTCGTCAAGCTGTTCGGCCGCCCGGACGAGGAGTCGGCGGAGTTCCGGGTCCGCGCCGCCCGCGTCCGTGACATCGGAGTCCGGACCGCGCTGCTGCAGTTCGTCTTCGTCACGGCGCTGACGCTCGTCTCCGCCCTGGCCCTCGCGCTCGTGTACGGGCTCGGCGGCGCCCTCGCGCTCGCCGGCCAGCTCGACACCGGCGAGGTCGTCACCCTGGCTCTGCTCCTCACCCGCCTCTACGTGCCGCTGACCGGCCTCGCGAACGCGCGGGTGGAGATCATGAGCGCGGTCGTCAGCTTCGAGCGCGTCTTCGAGGTGCTCGACCTCGAACCGCTCATCCGGGAGAAGGCCGACGCCGCCACCGTGCCCGAGGGCCCGGTGAGCGTCGAGTTCGACGACGTCCGCTTCGCGTACCCGTCCGCCGACAAGGTGTCGCTCGCCTCCCTCGAGGAGGTCTCCACGCTCGACACGAGGGGCGGCGACGAGGTGCTGCACGGGGTGTCGTTCCGCATCGAGCCGGGCCAGACCGTCGCCCTCGTCGGCACCTCCGGGGCGGGCAAGTCGACGATCGCCCAGCTGCTTTCGCGCCTCTACGACGTCGACGGCGGTGCCGTGCGCCTGGCCGGGGCCGACGTCCGCGACGTGACCTTCGCCTCCCTGAGGCACACCCTGGGGATGGTGACCCAGGACGGCCACCTGTTCCACGAGACGATCCTGTCGAACCTGCGGCTCGCGAGGCCGGAGGCGACCGAGGACGAGGTGTGGGACGCCGTCCGTCGGGCGCGGCTCGAGCCGCTCGTCCGCTCGCTGCCCGACCAGCTCGACACGATGGTGGGGGAGCGGGGCTACCGGCTCTCCGGCGGCGAGCGCCAGCGCATGACCATCGCGAGGCTGCTGCTCGCCCGGCCGCAGGTCGTCATCCTCGACGAGGCGACGGCGGCGCTCGACTCCACGTCGGAGGCAGCAGTGCAGGCCGCGCTCAGCGAGGCGCTCGAGGGTCGGACGGCGATGGTCATCGCCCACCGTCTCTCCACCATCCGCAGCGCCGACCTCATCCTGGTGGTCGAGGACGGCTCGATCGTCGAGCGCGGGACGCACGAGGAGCTGCTGGCCGCCGCCGGGCGCTACGAGGAGCTGCACCGGACGCAGTTCGCCGTGCAGGACGACGTCGCCGCCGACGAGGACGCGGTGACCGAGCGTCGGTAGGGTCGACGCACGACCACGGACGGGGCACGCCCGGCGCGGTCGGTCCGGAGGGGGACACCATGAGGCACGCACGCACGGCCCGGGCCGTCACGACGACGGGCGTCCTCGTGGCGCTCACGCTCGCCCTGACCGGGTGCGGCACGGGGGCGGACGGCTCGCCGGACGAGACGCCGACCGCGACCGACGTGGCGAGCACGGCATCGGCGACCCCCGCCCCCACGCCGTCGGCCACGCCCGGGGAGCCCGCCGTCGCGTCGATCCCGACGGACTGCACCGACATCGTCGACCCGGCCACCTACGCCGCGACGATGGGCGAGACGCCGCTCAACGACCCTGACTTGTTCACGGGCCCGACGGGCCAGCTCCAGCCGAGCCCGGCACCCGCGGGCGCCGACCCCTACGAGACCGTGGTGGCCGCCACGCAGCTGACCTGCGGCTGGCGCGACCCGCGGGCGGACGTCACCGGCCTGTTCGTGGACGTGGCCACGGTGGACGACGCGGCCGCCGCCTCCTACCTGGACTGGCTCGCCGACCCCACGGTCGACACCGAACGGCGGGGCGCCGACGTCGTCTACGACTGCTCGGAGCGCCTCGGCGGCACCGTGTGCCAGTACACGACGAAGGACCAGCAGTACGGCACGGACTTCGCCGAGACCGTCCTCGTGCGCGACGGCGTCGTCGTCACGGTGCGCCAGTCGAACTATCCGACGGACGACCTCCTCGGCGCGATCGTCGACCGCATCTGGGGCTGACCCTCTGCTCCGGTGGTCTCGTCGGAGCGCGTCGTCCCGGTGACGCCGGTGGATGGCCCCCTGACGCGGGATCGACCGGGGCGGGCGCCTCCGCCAGGATCGTCCGGGGGGAGGCGCGGGTCCTGCCGCAGGGGGAGGGCAGGTCGTCGTGACGTCACCAGGGCAGTCGTCGTGACCGAGGCGCAGCGCGCGATGCTGTGGTGCCTCCCCGTCTTCCCCCTCATGGCCGTCGTCGTGGCCGTGATCAGCACCGACGCCTGGCTCTTCCCCGACGGCGAGCAGCGGGCGCAGCTCGCGGCGGGCTGGCCGGTCGCGGGGGCGCTCTGGTTCCGCGTCGTCCTCGGGTACGTCGGCGCGCTCCTGTGCCTCGGGTTCTCCGTCGCGTTCGGGGTGCTGTACGCCCGTGAGATCCGCTTCGTCCGGGCCGTCCGTCGGCGCGCCGCCGCCGCTGCCCGGGGCGCCGCCGCACCGGGGCGACCTCGCCTCAGCGCCGCGCACCGCGCCTCCTTCGCTGCCGTCCTCGACGGCGACCGCATCCCCCGCGTGATGGTCGTGAGCCCTCGGGGCATCGGGCGGAGCGTCATGGCGGCGGCGTACCTGCGGGTGCTCGACGGGGCCGTGTTCATGGTCGAGGCCCGGGGCGTCTCGCCGCAGGAGGGGCGCGTGAGCCCGCTCGTGCAGCGGGACGTGGTCGTCGCGATGGGGATGGACAAGGCCCCCGTCGAGACGGAGCAGGTGCCGGCGAAGGTGATGGCGGCACCGGTGCGGGCGGCCGACCTCGTCGTGCGGATCGGCTGCCCCGACTCCTTCCCCGTGCCCCGTGGCACGCCGGTGCTCGACTGGGACGTGCCCGACCCGATCGGGGCCGACCTGCTCGCCGTCCTGACGATCCGGGACGACCTGAAGGGGCGCGTCGAGCAGCTCGCCGCCGACCTGGGGCTCGACCGGCCGTCGCTCGCGCTCCGCGACCGCACGATCCCCCGGCAGCGGGCGAGCGTGGCCGCGGGGAGGGCGACCATCGCGTACCCGGCGCTCGCCGACGACGTCGCGGAGTGGTTCGCGACGGCCGAGGCCCGGCTGCTGGTCGAGATCGCCGACGCCCCGCTCACGGCCGCGACCGTCAACGGCCGGGGCCGGTTCGCCCCGGGCCTCACCATGCCGTGGCTGGCGTCGGTCGGCGCGGCGGAGACGGCCCTCCAGGCCGAGCTCCGCTGGCGGGCGGTCACCGGCGCCGACCAGGCCCGGGCCGAGGAGAGCCTCGCGCTCGTCGTCGAGTGGCTCGAGGGCGCGGGCGTCCTCCGGCCCCTGTCGTCGGAGCAGCGCGACGCCCTCTGTGCGTCGGGGACGGCTCAGCGCGACCACGACCACCCGTTCGACCAGTGGCCCCGGGGCCTGGCCGGCGAGTACCCCGCCATGGCCGAGATGCGGTTCTCGGAGGAGGACCGTCGCACCTGGGAGGTCGTGCCGGCCGCGGCGCTCCGCGTCTACCCGGGGCTGGCGACGGAGTGGGCGGGGGAGGTCGTCTAGCGGGGGTGGGTCACGGTGTCACACGCCGCCGCCGCCAGCGTCGTCGTCGTGGCCGCCGCGGTCGGGGTCGCGCGGTTCGGCGTCGCGCACCTGCCGACCCTAGCCGCGGCCGCCGGCGCTGCGGCTGCCGTTGCGGCGAGGCGAGCGGCGCGCTCGCCGGCGCCGGTCCGTGATCACCTCGGGCAGCCGGGCGGCCAGGGCCGCCGCGGACCACAGGGTGACGATCGCCGCCAGGCCCAGGGTGAGCACGCCCGTGGCGGTCCACAGCCCGGCCCAGCTGTCGGGCCAGATGCCCCACTCCAGCACAGCGGACCCGGTGGCCAGCGCGACCGCGTGGGCCGCCGAGGCAGCGCCTCCGACGAGGGCGCCGAGCACGACGACGGCCGCGACGCCGACGGCCGTGTCGGCGATCCACCCCCGGATGCTCGTCGACGACGCCCGGGCGTACGTGGACGCGTCGCGGCGCAGCTGGTCCACGAACCCGGGGAGCACGTCGGCGGGGTCGACCTCGGCGGCCGAGAACGTCCTCGGGACGAAGAGCAGCCGCAGCAGCCGGTCACGGTCAGCCTCACCGCTCCGCACGATCCAGTCGATGAACGCCTGCTTCTCTGCTGCGGTCGCCGTGCCCGGGACGAGCAGCGCCCACCGGCCCGCCTGGTCGGCGTGCCCGGCGGCCCTGTGCAGGCCGGCCAGCGCAGCCCGGGCGTCGAGGTCGCCCGGGTCGCGGTGCAGTCGCTCCCGCAGGGGCCCCCGACCGCTCGACGCACGGGCGTGCGCGCCCGGCGCGGAGGGGTCCATGACGTGATCTTCGCAGAGCGCGACGCCGGTCGCGGGGCAGCGGCGGTGACCGCGCCTCAGAGGACGCCGCCGACGGCCCAGGAGCCGAGGCCGAGGACCCCGAACACCACCGCGACGGTGAGGAGGAGCAGGGCCAGGCCGAGCAGGTGCTCGCGGACGGCGCGGCCGAGGCCGTCGCGCGGCTGATCGCCGAGCAGTGCGGTGATGCGTCGCCTGCCCCCGTGGGGGAGCCCGGCCAGCAGGACGACGACCCCGCCGCGCGGCCCCACGACGACGGCGCCGTGCGAGGTCGACGGGGTGCTGAGGACGCGGAAGTCGACGACGCGGCACGACGCGACGGTGAAGCGGCGGCGACCCGTCACCGACGTGACGACCATCTCCGCTCCGTCCCGCCGAGCAGCCCAGGGCGACGCCACCAGGCCGCAGAGCCACGGGGCCAGGATCCCCACCGCGAGGAGGAGGGCGAACGTGACGTTCGGCAGCCAGTGCGCGGGGTACCCGGTCTCGTCCAGGCCCTGTCGCTCCCACCACGGCCGGGTCAGCCGGGTGGCGACCACCAGAGCCGCCGTGAGCGGCACCAGCACCCGCCCCGCCCACACGGCCACCAGGGAGGCGCGGGTCACCTCCCGCGGAGCCGCGTCGGTCGTCGAGTCGCGGTGTGCCGGTGCCGATCCCGGTGCCGGTGCCGGTGTGCCTGTCGCTGTCATGTCGCCCAGATCATCGCACGGGTCGAGCGCGCAGCGGTGCCGAAATGTCCTCGACCTCTCATCGGGAAAATGTTGTACATCCAGAACATCAACTAGCTATATTGAGCGAGCGGCAATGGTGCCGCACAGAGGAGGAAACATGAAGATCAATGCCGAAGGCCGTGTGCTGGAGATCGTGATCGCGACTGCTGCGGCGGCGACTCTGTGGTCGTCCATGCTCGTCGCTACCCCGGTCAACGCCGCTCAACGCGTTTCCGGTGAGGAGACGCCGGCAACGGGCGCCGCGTCTGACCGAACGGCCTCGACCGCGGCCCACGACCTGGAACCTGAGGTCTTCCTTGAGGGTCTCGAACAACTCGAAGCGTCTTCCGTACAACGGGAAATAGCGCACGACGAAGGTCTGAGCTACTACCGATATACGGTCGACGCAGGTTCACTCGTGTTGCCGAGAGCCGCCGACGTCCGCGCCGCGCTGGAGGCGGAGGACGGGGCGCGTGCTCCTCGCGAGTTCACGCCGTACCTCGAAGGACGTTTCTCCGGCGGGAAGACCGCCGTCGGGTTCAACACCATCGACCAGCAAGCGCTCGCCTCGGGCGGTGGTGCTGCGATCGCGGCTGCGATCTGCCTCCTGCCAGGGGTCGGCTGGGCCGCCTGCGCCGTCGTGGGCATCGTCGTGAGCGTCACGACGACCTACCTGGTCAAGAACGGCATCTGCAGTGGTGGGCGGAAGCTCTGGTGGTACGACGTCAGGGGCGGATCCACTGTCGCCTGTCGCTCAACAGCACCCTTCTAGGGTCCGTCGAGGAAGGGGCACTCTCGTGCGTCAGTGGCTGACCTACGTGCTCGTCGTGGTGGCGAGCACGATCGCTCTCGTCGCCGTCGCGTCGGCGTACCCCCGAGCGTCGTCCGTCGTCCTCCTCGTGGGGTGCCCCGTCCTCGTCACCGGGGCCGGGCTGGGGGCGAAGTTCGTGAAGGAGAGCCGCAGGGCTCGAAAGACGAGACCACAGCGATAGGCGCCCCGCGGGAGCGACGGCCCGTCCAGGCTGCGTCCCTTCCGCGGTGCCAGGAGCCAGATCAATGGGGTTCACGTGCCGTCGCGCGCAGCGGCGGCGGCCGTCAGCGGAGCGGCTGGGGCACGGTCGCGGGGCGCGACCAGCTCACGTCGAGCGAGCCCTCCTCGAGCCGCACCGCGATCTCGGTGCGGAAGGAGTCCTCGAAGTGCCGTGCCGCTCGCTCGTCCGAGACGACCACGTCGACGCGCAGCGAGCCGAGCTCGTCCGTGATCAGCACGGGCCCGTCCGCGAACCGCACCAGGAAGCGGTGGGGCGTGACCGGGACGCTCTCGTAGTCCCGTCGCAGGCTCTGCTCGAGCTGGCGGACGGGGCGGATGCCGGCGGTGGGCCGGACGAGGGCGCTCATGGCGATCATGCGTCGATGGTGCGCCGCCGATGCGACGCGCGCGTGAACGCGACGTGACGACTCGTCGTCGACCCGACCCGCGACTCCTCGGCGCCGCCCGGGCACCGAGATGCCCCGCCCTGGGCCCCCGCCGCGTGGCAGGACCCAGGACGGGGCACCTCGACGTCGTCAGTGGAACTGCGGCACGATCATCCAGAGCCCGTAGAGCACCGCGGCCACGCCCACGGCGAAGCAGGCGAGCCCCGCGGCGGTGGCCCCGGCCGGACGGCTGACCCGGCCCGGGCCCGCGGCCCCGGCCGCCGTCGCCCCGTCGGAGCCCGCACCGGCACCGGCACCCGCACCAGCACCCGCCTGCTCCTCCGCCCCGGCCGCGAACGCGCGGATGCCCAGCGCGAACGACGTGACGATCACGGCCGTCGCCGCGAGGGCGACGAGGAAGACGACCACGAAGGCGCCCCAGTCCACTCCGAGGAACACGGTCACTCTCCCTGCTGGCGGGAGGCGCCGGCCGGCTGGGCAGCCGCGGGAGCCTCGTCGCCGTCGTTGACGGTCTCGTGCGTGACGGGGTGCCGCCGCGCGAGGAACGCGAAGGCCAGGCCCCCGCCGAGGGCGAGCAGGGCGACGACGACGAGGCCCGCCGTGCTCGTGCTGGCCAGCCAGGCGGAGACCCCGCCGACCAGCGCGGCCGCGGGCAGCGTGAAGACCCAGGCCGAGGCGATCTTGCCGACGACGCCCCAGTGCACGGTCGCGAGCTTCGCGCCGAGGCCGGCCCCGACGATCGAGCCCGAGGTCACCTGCGTCGTCGACAGGGCGAAGCCGAGGTGCGACGAGATCAAGATGGTGGCCGCCGAGCTGGTCTCGGCGGCGAAGCCCTGCGGGGCCTTGACGTCGGTGATGCGCTTGCCGACCGTCCGCATGATCCGCCAGCCGCCGAGGTAGGTGCCGAGCGCGATCGCGAGCCCGCAGGCGACGATCACCCAGAGCTGCGGGCCGGTGCCCGCGCCCTGGTAGCCCGCCGCGATGAGGGTGAGCGTGATCACGCCCATCGTCTTCTGGGCGTCGTTCGTCCCGTGCGCGAGCGACACCAGCGAGGCGCTCACGGTCTGGCCGTGACGGAAGGCGGCGGTCGACCCGCGGAGGGTCGCCTGCCGGGTGATGCGGTAGGCGACGTAGGTCGCGACGAGCGCGACCACCCCCGCGACGACCGGCGAGATGATCGCGGGCAGCACGACCTTCGACAGCACGACCGCGAAGTCGACCGAGCCGATGCCCGCGCCGATCACCGCCGCGCCGATCAGGCCGCCGAAGAGCGCGTGCGACGAGCTCGAGGGCAGGCCGAGGTACCAGGTGGCGAGGTTCCAGAGCACGGCGCCGACCAGCCCGGCGAAGATCATGACGGGAGTGACCTGCACCCCGCCCTCCCCCTCGCGGATCAGCCCGTTCGAGACCGTGCTCGCGACCTCGGTCGAGAGGAACGCCCCGACGAGGTTGAGCACGGCGGAGATGAGCACCGCGACCTTGGGTCGCAGCGCCCCGGTGGCGACCGAGGTCGCCATGGCGTTCGCGGTGTCGTGGAACCCGTTCGTGAAGTCGAACACGAGCGCCACGACGATCACCAGCATGACCGTGACGAGCACGTCCATCGTCGTCGTCCCTCCGAGGGGCGGCCGGTGCGTCGCGACGGCGGCGCCGCGCCCCCTGCCCGGCCGACGCTAGGCCGGGGCCGGGCCGCCCGCGATGAACGGCGCGTGAACGCTTGCGGTCAGTGCAGTTCCTCGTCCGACTCACGGACGAACTCGTCGACGGTGCCCGAGATCAGCTCCCACGCGGCGCGGAACGCCACGTCGGCGTCACCGGCCACGAGCGCCTCCGCGAGGGCGAGGTGCGCGGCGGCGGCGGCCGGCGTCCAGTCGGTGATCGTCGCCCGGGCCTCTTCGACGCGGGTGCGCAGCAGGGCCTCGACCTGCGTGGCGAAGTGCCCGATCACCTGGTTGCCCGAGCCGCGCAGCAGCGCGGTGTGGAAGGCGACGTCGGCCTCGAGGTAGCGGGGCCCGTTACCCGTGGCGTCGGCCTCGACCATCGTGCGGGCGGCCTCCAGCACGACGGCGGCCTGCAGCGGGTCGGGCGTGAGCGCGCCGAGGCGGGCGGCCATCGGCTCGAGCCCGAGCCGCAGCTCGAGCAGCTCGCGCATCTGCGTGAAGTACTCGGGGCCGCGGCCGCGCCAGAGGATCACCTGCGGGCTCATCAGGTCCCAGGAGGCGCGGGGCAGCACCTGGGTCCCGGTGCGCTGCCGGGGCTCCACCATCCCGAGCGACTGCAGCACCCGGAGCACCTCGCGCAGCACCGACCGCGACACCGAGAACCGCTCGCTCATCGCCTCGACGTTGAGGATCGTGCCGGGGGCGAGGCGCCCGTCGACGATGTCCTGGCCGAGCGCGTCGACGACGCGGGCGTGGAGCCCGCGGTCGCGGGAGGCGGAGGGGAGTCCGGTCGTCATCGTGGTCTTCCTGAGCCCTCGCGGGCGTCTTGCCGGGGGGAGTCGCCGTGTGGCACACTCCTGGGGTCTGATTAATCTGATTATTCAGATCCGCGCGTCCTCCCAGGATGGCAGACCGGCAGCCCCGGCCTCCACGACCGGCCGACCGACGCCGCCCCGCCGGGCGGTGCGCGCGGGCCCTCCCCAGACGACGAGGTCGCAGAGAAGCGTCCTCGGAAGGACGCGACACCATGACCTCTCCCTCCCCGACCCCCGCCCCCGGCCCCGTGCTGCGTGACGCCTCCCGCGACGTCCCGGCCGGAGGCGCGGCGCAGGTGCCCGAGACCGCGCGCCGCTGGTCGGGCGCCCCCGTGCTCGTCGTGATGGGCGTCTCGGGCTCGGGCAAGTCGACCGTGGCGGCGCTGGTCGCCGAGCGCCTCGGCTGGGACCACGCCGAGGGCGACGACCTCCACCCCGACGAGAACGTGGCGAAGATGGCGGCCGGCGTGCCGCTCGACGACGACGACCGGGCGCCGTGGCTCGACACCGTCTCGTCGTGGATCATCGAGCACGCGATGCAGGGCGTGCCCGGCGTCATCACCTGCTCGGCGCTCAAGCGCAGCTACCGCGACGTGCTGCGCGAGCTCGACGTCGTCTTCGTCTACCTCCGCGGCAGCAACGACCTCATCGGCGGCCGGATGGCGGCGCGCCCCGGCCACTTCATGCCGGCCTCGCTGCTCGACTCGCAGCTCGCGACCCTCGAGCCGCCGCAGGCCGACGAGCGCCACATCGTCGTCGACGCGACGCAGACGCCCGAGCAGGAGGCCGACGACGTCATCCGGCTGCTGGGGCTCTCGCCGACCCGCTGACCGGCACCGCGCCTCCTCTCGTTCACCTGCCGGACGCCGGCCGATCACCGGCGCTCCGTAGCGTCGGGGGCACGACGCGGGCACCGGAGCCGCGGCGCGCGACGGGGGCGGCACGGCATGACGAACAGGGCGACGACCCGCGCGGGGGCGCGGGGCGCGGGCGGCACCGCGACGGGGCCCGTGACGCTGCCGCCGGGGCGCGACCTCGTGCTGCCGGAGGCGGCGGTCGCGATGACCTGGCAGGGCCCGGGCCGCCCGCTGCAGGCCGTCGCCGTGCCCGGGGTGCGGCTGCAGCGCGGCGACGCGCTCGTGCGGGTCGACCTCGCCACGATCTGCGACTCGGACGTGCACACCGTCACCGGGCGGCGGCCGGGCGCGACCCCGTGCGTGCTCGGCCACGAGCAGGTGGGGCGCGTCGTCGACGCCGACCCGCACGCGCGGTCGGTCGACGGGCGCCGGCTCCTGCCGGGCATGCGCGTCGTCTGGTCGGTGGTCGTGGCGTGCGGCCGGTGCGTGGAGTGCCACCGCGGGCTGCCGCAGGCCTGCGCGAGCCTCGAACGGCACGGGCACGCGGCCGTCCGTCGCTCGTGGGAGCTCGGCGGCGGGTTCGCCAGCCACGTCCACGTGCGTCGGGGCGCGGCGGTCGTCGTCGTCGACGACGACGCGGTGCCCGACGAGGTGCTAGCCCCCGCGTCGTGCGCGGTCGCGACCGCTGCGGAGGCCGTGCACCGCGCCTCCTCGCTGCTGGCCCTGGCGGCCGGGGGCGCGGCCGCGGAGGCGCTCCGCGGGCAGGTGGTCGTCGTCTCGGGGGCCGGGGCGCGGGGGCTCGCGGCGACGGCGATGGCGACGCAGGCGGGGGCCCGGGTCGTGGTCGTCGAGGCCTCGGAGTGCCGGCGGCTGCTCGCGTGCCGCTTCGGAGCGGCCGCGGTCGCGGACCCGGGGGAGTCGCGGGGCCCGCTGAGCCTCGCCCGCGCGCTCGCGCAGGTGGACCGCTCGGGCCGCCACCGCACCGTCGCCCTCGAGACCTCGGGCAGCTCCGCCGCCGTGGCGTTGCTCGTCGACACGGTCGGCGTGGGCGGGGTGGTCGTGCTCGCCGGGCCGGTCGCGCCCGGAGCGGCCGTGCCGGTGCTGCCGGAGAGGGTGGAGCGGGGGCTGCTCACCCTCACCGGGGTGCACGACTACGCGCCCGCCAGCCTCGTCGCCGCGGTCGCGTTCGTCTCCGAACAGCGGCACCGCTACCCGTTCGCCGAGCTCGTCGAGCACGTCGTGCCGCTCGAGCAGCTCGACGACGCACTGCGCCTCGCGAGCGCGCCGGGGGCGCCGGTGCGGGTCGGGGTGCGGCCGGGGGGAGTCGGCGGCCTGTGAGCGGGCCCCGGGTCAGGCGGCGTCGCCGCGCAGCGACGCGACCATGGCGCGCAGCGCCCGACGGGCGGCGTCCTCCTCGGCGACGGTGAGGTCGTCGAGCATCCGACGCTCGACCGCCCGCACGGCGGCCGTGGCCCGGGCGAGGTCGCGACGGCCCTCCTCGGTCAGCTGGGCCGGCAGGGCTCGGCCGACCCGCGCCTCCGGCGGTCGTTCCACCGACCCGGCCGCCTCCAGCGACTGCAGCAGCACGTTCATGGACTGCCGGGTGACGAACGCCCCGCGAGCCAGGTCGGAGTTCGACAGGCCCGGTCGCTGCGCCAGCAGCTCGAGGCACGAGTAGTGCGTGATCGTCATGCCGAGGGGGCGGAGGGCGTCGTCCATGGCGGCTCGGAGGGCGCTCGCCGCCTCCTTGAGGAGGTAGCCGAGGGAGGTCTCGAGGTCGATGCCGTCTCGGTCTGGACTCATGTCAGCATTCTGACATAGGCTGTGCCATGTCAGGTTCCTGACATTCGCCCACCACTCCCGAGGAGACCCCCGTGCCCGTCACCGGCCCCGACTTCATCTCACTGCAGACCCGCGACCTCGACGCCTCCCAGGCCTTCTACGAGCAGTACCTCGGCCTCGTGCGCTCGCCGGCCGGCCCGCCCCACGCCGTGGTCTTCACGACCACGCCGATCGCGTTCGCGCTGCGCGACCTCGTGCCCGGCACCGATCTCGACGCCGTCGAGCAGCCGGGGCTCGGCGCCGCGCTGTGGCTGCACGCCACCGACGTGCAGCAGATCCACGACGCGCTCGTCGTCGACGGGCACCGCATCGTGTCGGCGCCCGTCGACGGGCCGTTCGGGCGGACGTTCACCTTCGCCGACCCCGACGGGTACCACGTGACCCTGCACGACCGGGCCTGACGGCCGTCGGGCCCCGCCGAGTGGTCGCGAACTGTCGCCCCGACCCCGGTCGAGGCGCCGTTCGTGACCACTCGACCGCGACCCGGGCGACGCCGGGCTAGGCCGACGAGGTGCGATCCGCCCGGTAGATGACGTGGGGCCGGAGGCGGTGGCCCGGCGGCAGGGCCGGGTGCGCGAAGTCGTCGGCCGGGTCGCGCCGCAGGCCGATCCGCTCCATCAACGCCCGCGAGCGCAGGTTGAGCGCCGCCGTGAAGCTCACGACGCCGGGCAGGTCGGCGCCGGCCGGGTCGAGCGCGTGCCGCAGCACCTCGCGTGCGGCCTCGGTCGCGAGCCCCTGCCCCCACGAGCCGCGACGGAGGCGCCAGCCGATCTCGACGGGATCGACGAGGGCCCGGCCCCCGGCGACGACCTCGAACGACGGACGCGACAGGCCGACGAAGCCGACGAACTCGCCGTCGGCTCGCTGCTCCACCGCCCAGAGGCCGAAGCCGTCGCGCTCGAAGCCTGCCTCGATGCGGTCCACCAGCGCGTCGGACTCGGCGGGCGTGCGCGTCGCGGGGAAGAACTCCATCACGACGGGGTCGGCGTTCATCGCCGCGAACGGGGCGCGGTCGGCGTCGCGCCAGCGGCGCAGCAGGAGACGGTCGGTGGTGAGCACCCGACGACGCTAGCGCGCCGCCGCGAGTGGTCACGAACTGCTGCTCGCACCCCGGTCAGAGCGCAGTTCGTGACCACTCGACCCCGATCCCGCCCGCGACCCCCGCAGGCCGACGAACGACACGGCGGCGCTCCCCCCGAGCAGCACCGCGACCACGACGACGACGCGGTGGAACCCGTCGACGGTCAGCGCGCCTCCCGCGATCACGCCGAGGAAGGCGACGGCGACGAGCCCGGCGACGCGCGAGATCGCGTTGTTGACCGCCGAGGCGATGCCCGACCGGGCCGGCGAGACCTGCGACAGCACCGCCGAGGTCAGCGGCGCCACCGTCACCGCGAGGCCGAACCCGAACAGCACGACGCCGGGCACGACCTGCCACCAGACGTCGATCGGGTCGCGGACGAGCAGCATCCAGACGAACCCGCTCGCCGTGATCAGCGGCCCGACCGTCATGAACAGGCGGGGGCCGTGCGTCGCGGCGAGCGTGCCGAACAGGGTGGAGAAGAGCAGCGACACGATCGTCGTCGGCAGGGTGACGAGCCCGGCGACGGTGGCCGACAGGCCGGCGAGCTCCTGCACGACGAGCGGGATGGTCAGCGTGCCGAGGTTGAGCGCTGCATAGAGGCCCACCGTCGCGAGGTTGCCGACGGTGAACTCGCGGGTGCGGAAGAGGTCGAGCGGCATCATCGGGTGCGGCGTGCGTCGCTCCCAGGCGACGAAGGCCACGAGGGCCACGAGGCCGACGACGAGCGGCACGAGCACCAACCAGGTGCCGAAGCCGACGCGCTGCCCCTCGATCAGCGCGAACACGGGCCCGGCGAGGCCGACCGCCGCGAGCACGGCGCCCACCACGTCGACGCGGGCCGGGGCGTCGGGCGTGCCGCGGTGGGCGTCGCCGGGGAGGCGCGTCATGAGCACCAGCGTCACCGCCACCGGCAGCACCACCACCCCGAAGACCCAGCGCCAGCCGATCGTGTCGACGAGGGCGCCGCCGGTGAGCGGGCCGACGAGGAAGGCGACGCCGGTCCAGGCCGTCCAGCGGCCGATGGCGCGGCCCTGCTCGGGGCCGCTGTAGGTCGAGGTGATCAGGGCCAGGCTGCTCGGCACGAGGAGGGCCGCGGCCACGCCCTGCAGCGCGCGGGCCGTGATGAGCAGGCCGGGGTCGGGGGCGAGGGCCGCGAGCACGCTCGTGGCGGCGAAGGCGACGAGCCCGGCGCGCAGCACCCGGACGCGCCCGAAGGTGTCGCTGAGCGAGCCGGCCACGAGCATCAGCGAGCCGAGCGTCAGCAGGTACGCGTCGACGACCCACTGCTGCAGCGTGAGGTCGCCGCCGAGCTCGCCGGCGACGGCCGGCAGCGCGACCGTCACGATCGATCCGTCGAGGAAGGCCACGAACGACGCGAGCACCGCGACCACGAGGACGATGCGCTGGCCGCGGGCGTCTGTCATGCCCCGAGTCTCCTCCCCGCGGCGGGGAGGCGCGGCTCAGCTCTCGCGCACCACGTCGCCCGGCGACTTGTCGGGTCGCCAGCCGCGCCACGACGGCTGCCGCAGTCGCCCGGTCGACGTCCACTCCGCGAACGACACCTCGCCGACGCGCGACGGCGTGATCCAGTGGGCGTCGCGGGCGTCGGCCGCCGGCACGCCGACGAGCGGGCTGGTCTTCCTCTCGACGCGGCGGAACTCGGTGAGCAGCTCGTCGAGGTCGCGGTCGCGGAACCCGGTGCCGACGCGCCCGACGTACGTCAGCCCGTCGTCGCCCGGCACGCCCATCAGCAGCGAGCCCACCCCGGAGGCGCGGCGACCGTTGCCGGGCCGCCACCCGGCGATCACCACCTCCTGGGTCGCGTGGTGCTTCATCTTGATCCAGGCCCGCGAGCGCCGGCCGGGGCTGTAGGCCGCGTCGCGGCGCTTCGCCACGACCCCCTCCAGCCGGAGGCGCTGCGACGTCCGCATCGCCGCCTCCAGGTCGCCGTCGAAGACGACCGGCACGTCGACCGCGCCCTCCGGCCGCACCACGCGCTCGAGCACCTCGCGGCGCTCGTCGTACGTGCGTCGCACGAGCGACCTGCCCTCGGCGTGCAGCACGTCGAAGAGCAGGTACCGCACGGGCGCGCCCTTCGCCGCGGCCTCCACCTCGCGCGGCTTCGTCAGGCCCATCCGCGTCTGCAGCAGGCCGAAGTCGGGGCGACCGGTCTCGTCGACGGCCACGACCTCGCCGTCGAGCACCGCGCCTCCCTCGCTGTCGACGAGGGCGGCGAGCGCCTGCAGCTCGGGGTAGGCGGGGGTGAGGTCGTTCCCGTTGCGGCTGGTCAGGGTGACGCTGTCGCCCTGGACGACGGCGACCGCGCGGATGCCGTCCCACTTCATCTCGTAGGCCCAGTCGTCGTCGACGTCGGCCGCGGTGCCGGCGACGGCGAGCATGGGGGAGACGGGCTCGAGGTCGCCCGCGTCGCCGCGGCCGCTCGACGAGGGCGACGACCCCGAGGAGTCGCGGGTCGAGCGGGCGGAGCCGCTGCCGGCCCCCGAGCCGATCACCGTCCGGCCCTTCTTCTTCTTCCCTGCGGCGACCCCCGTCGAGCCGTGCCCGCCGTGGCCTCCGTGGCCGCCGTGCCCGTCGGCGCCCCCACCGCCCGCGTCGTCGGCCATGCGGTGGATCAGCCAGTTCTTCTCCGAAGACCCGCCGCCGTGCCCGGTGTGGATGAGGGCGACCCGCCGGCTGCCGCGCTGCTCGCCGTGCAGCACCGCGATGACCTCCTTGCCCTCCCGCCACTTCTCGAGCTCGTACGTGCCGGAGTCCCAGATGGTGACCTCGCCCGCGCCGTACTCGCCCTTCGCGATCGTGCCCTCGAAGGTGCCGTACTCGAGCGGGTGGTCCTCGGTCTGGACGGCGAGGTGGTTCTGGCCGGGGTCGTCGGGCTCGCCCTTCGGCAGCGCCCAGCTGACGAGCACGCCGTCGTGCTCGAGGCGGAAGTCCCAGTGCAGGCGGCTCGCGTGGTGCTCCTGGATCACGAAGCTGCGGCCGTCGCTCGTCGGCGGTGCCTCGGCGGGCACGGGCTCCCGCGTCTTGGCGGGGTCGCGCATCGAGCGGTACGTCGCGAGCCGGTCGTGGCGCTGGCGGGTCTCGCCGTCGCCCGACGGATCGTGCTCGGGCGACTCGGTGTTGCGCATGTCGTCGCCGAGCTCACCCGGCGGCACAGGAGTCCCGCTCGACACGTCGGCCAGCGGGTCGCCGCGTCGCCGCAGGCGCGCCAGCACCTCGGGGTACTCCAGCTGCCGCAGCTGCCTCGACGCCAGCTCGCGCCAGGTGCGCGGCGTCGCGACCGTCGGCCGCTCGCGCCCGCGCAGCGAGTACGGCGCGACGGTGGTCTTGTTCCCGTTGTTCTGCGACCAGTCGAGCAGCACCTTGCCGCGGCGGTCGGCCTTGCCCATCGTGCTGATGACGAGGTCGGGGTGGTCGGCCTCGACGGCCCGGGCGAGCTCGTGGGCGACGTCGCTGACCTGGGCGCTCGTCTGCCGGCCGTCGAGCCGCGCGTAGAGGTGGACCCCCTTGCTGCCGCTCGTGACCGGCACGAGCTCGAGGCCCACGCCCTCGAGGAGCGGCCGCAGCAGCTGCGCGACCTCGACGCACTCGGCGAGGCCGACTCCCTCGCCCGGGTCGAGGTCGAGCACGAGCCGGTCGGGGTTCCGCGGCGCGCCGCGCGGGCCGAACCGCCACTGCGGCACGTGCACCTCGAGCGCGGCGACCTGGCCGAGCCAGGTCAGCGTCGCGAGATCGTTGACGAGCGGGTACGTGTTGGCGTGGTCGCTGTGCTGGATCTCGTGACGCGCCACCCACTCCGGCGCCGAGTCGGGCAGGTTCTTCTCGAAGAACACCTGGCCGTCGACGCCGTTCACCCAGCGCTTCCGAGTGGCCGGGCGACCCTCGACGTGCGGCAGCATCCACTCGGCGACGGCGGCGTAGTAGCCGAGCACGTCGCCCTTGGTCGTGCCCGTGGCGGGGTACAGGACCTTGTCGAGGTTGGTGAGCTGCAGCGTGTGGCCGCCGACCTGCACGCGCTCGCCGCGTCCCTTCGGGCCCATGGCGCGCCTCCTCGTCGTCCGTGGCTGGTGGTCTCGTTCTACCCGCTCCGCGCCGCGTCGGGCACGGAGCGGCCCGCCGTCCGACGGGCGGACGGCGGGCCGGCAGGAGGCGCGGTGCCGGTCAGACGGCCGGGGTGCCGCCCGCGATCGTGATCGTGGCGCCGCTGGTGTAGCTCGACTCGGGGCTGACGAGGTGCACGTACGCCGCACCGAGCTCGGCGGGCTGGCCGGGGCGGCCGTACGGGGCCTGCATGCCGAACTCGGAGACGGTCTCGCCGTCCTGCGAGGCGGGCTGCAGCGGCGTCCAGATCGGGCCGGGCGAGACCTGGTTGACGCGGATGCCCTTCGGCGCGAGCTGCTGGGCGAGGCCCGCCGTGAACACGCCGATGGCGCCCTTGGTCAGGGCGTAGTCGAGCTTGTCGGGGGAGGGCTGCGTGCCCTGGATCGACCCGGTGGTGACGATCGCCGAGCCGGGCTCGAGGTGCGGCAGCGCCGCCTGCGTCAGCCAGAAGAGCGAGTAGACGTTGGTCTTGATCGTCTGGTCGATGCCCTCGGTCGTCATCTCGAGGATGTCCTCGTGGCTCTCCTGGTGGCCGGCCACCATCACGAGCGTGTCGAGGCCGCCGAGCTCCTCGACCGCCTTCGACACGAGGTCGTGGCAGTACTGCTCGTCGCCGATGTCGCCGGGGAAGAGCACGGCCTTCCGGCCCTCGCCCTCGAGCAGGTCGCGCACCTCCTCGGCGTCGGCCTGCTCGTCGGGCAGGTAGCTGAGCACGAGGTCGGCGCCCTCGCGGCTGAGCGCGATGGCGGCGGCGCGGCCGATGCCCGAGTCGGCGCCGGTGACGACGCCGCGGTAGCCGGAGAGGCGGTCCTTGCCGACGTAGCTGGTCTCGCCGTGGTCGGGCTTCGGGTCCATCCGCCGCGCCTCGCCCGGCAGCGACTGCTCCTGCTCGGGGAAGGGCGGGACGGGGTAGAGGTCGACGGGGTTCTTCTTGTCGTACTGGCTCATGCGGTCCACCGTGCTCCCGCACGCCTCCCCGTGCTCGGCCGTTGTACCCCGAACCCGGTCGTTCGGGGTGCGTTCGGAGGCATGATGACCCCATGCGATCGATCTGGAAGGGCGCGATCACGTTCGGGCTCGTCAACGTGCCCGTGAAGCTCTACAGCGCCACGGAGGACCACGACGTCTCGCTGCACCAGGTGCACGACGCCGACGGCGGGCGGATCCGCTACCAGCGACGCTGCGAGATCTGCGGCAAGGTCGTCGACTACGAGCACATCGACAAGGCCTTCGACGACGGCGACCGCACGGTCGTGCTGACGGAGGACGACCTGAAGTCGCTGCCCGAGGAGCGCTCGCGCGAGATCGACGTGCTCGAGTTCGTGCCGAGCGACCAGCTCGACCCGATCATGTTCGACCGCAGCTACTTCCTCGAGCCGGACTCGTCGTCGCCCAAGGCCTACGTGCTGCTGCGGCGCACGCTGGAGGAGACCGAGCGCACCGCGATCGTGCACTTCTCGCTGCGCCAGAAGACCCGCCTCGCCGCCCTGCGCGTGCGCGGCGACGTGCTGATGCTGCAGACGCTGCTCTGGGACGACGAGGTGCGCGAGGCGCGCTTCCCGGTGCTCGACCAGACGGTGCGGATCAGCTCGAAGGAGCTCGACATGTCGGGCTCGCTCGTCGAGTCGCTCGGCGACGACTTCGACCCGTCGCAGTTCGAGGACGACTACCAGGAGGAGCTGCGCAAGCTCATCGACGCCAAGCTCGAGGAGGGCGAGTCGCTCGACACCGACGCGACCTTCGGCCGCGGCGGCGACGACGACGAGGGCGACGGCGGGTCGGACGGCGAGGTCATCGACCTGATGGAGGCGCTGCGTCAGTCGGTCGAGCGCAGCCGGTCGGCGGGGTCGTCACGCGCCCCCGCGAAGAAGCGCACCGGAGGCGCGGGGTCGGCGAGCGGGAAGGCCCCGGCCGAGAAGGCGGCCGCGAAGAAGGCGCCCACGAAGAAGGCACCCGCGAAGAAGGCTTCCGCGAAGAAGGCTCCGGCGAAGAAGGCTCCCGCGAAGAAGGCTCCGGCGAAGAAGGCCGCGGCGACGAAGAAGGCCAGCTGACCCGTCGGGGCCGTCGCCGCGACCTCAGTGGTCGCGCAGCATCTCGATCAGCTCGTCCTTCTTGAGGTCGCTGTACCCGCTGAGCCCCAGCTCCTTCGCGCGGCCGCGGAGGTCGTCGACGGTCCAGTCGTCGTACGACCCCGACCGGCCGCCCTTCGCCGCGACCTCCTCCTCGCTGCGCCCCTTCTGCGCGGCGGCGTTGGAGATGCGCGCCGACTTCTCCTTCGAGGCGCCCTCCTCACGCAGGGCCTCGTACATCTCGGGGTTCTTCAGCTGCGGGGGTGTCTCGTCCTTCGGCATGCCCGTGACGGTACGCCGCGTCGGCCGCGCTGTCCCGCCGCCCCGGCGTCGCCCACCCCGCGGGGCGCATGATGGGCCCGTGCCCACCCCCACCCCCACCAGAGCCGCCGGCCTCGACGCGCTGGAGGACTTCGTCCCCCGCGCCGGCGCCGCCTACGCCCGAGACCGCAACCACGACGACGGGCCCTCCCGGAGCAACGTCTCCGGGCTGTCGCCGTACCTGCGCCACCGCCTCGTGACCGAGCAGGAGGTCGTCGAGGCCGTCCTGGCCCACACCAGCCTCGGGGCCGCCGAGAAGTTCGTCCAGGAGGTGTTCTGGCGCACGTACTGGAAGGGGTGGCTGGAGCAGAACCCCGAGGTCTGGCGGCGGTACCGTCACGACGTCGCCGAGCTCACGGCGGGCGACCTCCCCCCGGGCCACCACGATGCCGTCGAGGGGCGGTCGGGCATCGAGGCGATGGACGCCTGGGTGCGCGAGCTGGTCGACACCGGCTACCTCCACAACCACACGCGCATGTGGTTCGCCAGCATCTGGGTGTTCACGCTCGGCCTGCCGTGGCAGCTCGGCGCCGACTTCTTCCACCGGCACCTGCTCGACGGCGACGCCGCCTCGAACACGCTCTCGTGGCGCTGGGTCGCCGGGCTGCAGACGCGGGGCAAGACGTACCTCGCGACGGCCTCGAACATCTCGCGGTTCACCGACGGCCGCTTCTCGCCGGCCGGCCTGGCCACGACGGCCCGCGCCCTCGACGAGGAGGCGCTGCCAGCCCGGACCCCCGTCGACCCGGACGACGTCGTGGGGCGGGTCGGCGACCGGGTCGGACTGCTGCTGCACGAGGAGGACCTCGAGGCCGGCAGCCTGCTCGCCGAGCGGCCCGACCTCGTCCACACGCTCCTGGCCACGGCCGTGAGCGCCGACGCCGGTGCGCGGTCCCCCTCGGGGGTCTCACCCGTCGTCGCCGCCTTCACGGCCGGGGCCGTGGCCGACGCCGCGGCGCGCACGCCGGACGCGAGCGGGCGCCCGGCCCGGGTCCTCGCCGACGCGGCGCCCGCGACGGTGCTGAGCTGGGCGAGGGCCGAGGGCCTCGACACGGTCGTCGTGCCGTTCGCCCCGGTCGGGCCCGTCGCTGAGCGACTGGAGGCGCTGCGCCCCGTGCTCGACGCCGAGGGCATCGCCCTCGTGACGGTCCGCCGCCGGTGGGACGGCACCGCCTGGCCCCACGCCGCCCGCGGCTTCTTCCCGTTCCGCGAACGGATCCCGGCACTGGTGCGTCAGCTCTGAGCAGAGCCTGGGTCAGGGGCGCCCGCGACCCGGGCGCCCCGGGCCGCTAGCGGCCGAACTCCCACTCGACGACCTCGGGCAGGTCCTCGCCGTGCTCGTAGGCGTACGTCCGCGCCTCCTCGCGCTTCGCCTCGAACTCGGCGACGAGCTCGGGGTGCTCGTCGGCGAGGCCCGGCACGCGGTGCAGCACGTCGAGCACGAGCCGGAACCTGTCGATGTCGTTGAGCATCGCCATGTCGAAGGGCGTCGTGGTCGTGCCCTTCTCCTGGAACCCGCGCACGTGCAGCGAGTCGTGGTTCGTGCGCCGGTAGGTCAGCTGGTGCACGAGCGACGGGTAGCCGTGGAAGTCGAAGACGACCGGCGCGGACGTCGTGAACAACGCGTCGAAGTCGTCGCTCGTGAGCCCGTGCGAGTGCTCCCGCACGTCCTGCAGGCGCATGAGGTCCACGACGTTCACGACCCGCGTGACGAGCTGGGGGAGTCGCTCCTTCAGGATGTCGGCGGCGGCGACGGTCTCCAGCGTGGGCACGTCGCCGGCGCACGCGAGCACGACGTCGGGGTCGACCCCCTCGACCGGCGTGCCCTCCGTGCCCGCCCACTCCCAGATGCCGGCCCCGGCGGCGACGTGCGCCTCCGCCTCCTCCAGGGAGAGCCACGCGGGCGCCTCCTGCTTGCCCGCCACGATGACGTTCACGACGTCGGTGGTGCGGAGGGCGTGGTCGGCCACGGCCAGCAGCGTGTTCGCGTCGGGCGCGAGGTAGATCCGCACGAGGTGCGCCTGCTTGTTGACGACCACGTCGAGGAAGCCCGGGTCCTGGTGCGAGAAGCCGTTGTGGTCCTGTCGCCAGACGTGCGACGAGAGCAGGTAGGTGAAGCCCGAGATCGGGGCGCGCCACTCGATCTCGGCGGCGCTCTCGAGCCACTTGGCGTGCTGGTTGAACATCGAGTCGACGATGTGCACGAAGGCCTCGTAGGTGTTGAGCAGGCCGTGGCGCCCCGTGAGCAGGTAGCCCTCCATCAGGCCGTGCAGGAGGTGCTCGCTGAGCACCTCCATCACGCGGCCGCTCCGCGCGACGTGCTCGTCGTCCGCCTCGATGTCGGCGGCCCAGACCCGGTCGGTGACGTCGAACACCGGGTCGAGGCGGTTGGACACCGTCTCGTCGGGCCCGAAGAGCCGGAAGGTCTCGGGGTTGTCACGGACGACGTCGGCCAGCCAGCGGCCGAGCACGCGGGTCGCCTCGGCGGTGGTGCGGCGGTCGTCGCTCGTCTCCACGGCGTGCGCGCGGTAGTCGGTGAGCGACAGGTCACGGCGCACGAGGCCGCCGTTCGAGACCGGGATCGCGCTCATCCGCTTCTCGCCCCGGGGGCGCAGCGCGTCGAGGAACGCGGCCGGCGCCCCCGACTCGTCGAAGAGCCCCTCCGCGCCGTACGAGCGCATCCAGGCGTCGAGCTGCTCCCGGTGCTCGTCGTTCTCGCGGACCCCGCTCAGCGGCACCTGGTGGGCACGCCAGGTGCCCTCGACCTTCTTCCCGTCGACCTCCCTCGGGCCCGTCCAGCCCTTGGGGCTGCGCAGGACGATCATGGGCCAGCGCGGGCGCTCGACGCCGTCGCCGGAGCGCGCCTCCCGCTGGATCTCGTCGATGCGCCGGAAGGACTCGTCGAGCGCCGCCGCCATCTGGCGGTGCACCACCATCGGGTCCTCGCCGTCGAAGCCGCCCGAGACGACGATCGGCTGGTAGCCGTAGCCGCGGAACAGCTCGAGCAGCTCGCCCTCGGGGATGCGCGCGAGGATCGTCGGGTTGGCGATCTTGTAGCCGTTGAGGTTGAGGATCGGCAGCACGGCGCCGTCGTGGACGGCGTCGAGCAGCTTGTTCGCGTGCCAGCTGGTCGCCAGCGGGCCCGTCTCGGCCTCGCCGTCGCCGATCACGCACACGGCGACGAGGTCGGGGTCGTCGAGCACGGCGCCGTAGGCGTGGCTCAGCGAGTAGCCGAGCTCGCCGCCCTCGTTGATCGAGCCGGGCGTCTCCGGCGCGGCGTGGGAGGGGATGCCGCCGGGGGAGCTGAACTGCCGGAAGAGCCGCTGCATGCCGGTCTCGTCGAGGCTGACGTCCGGGAAGAGCTCGCTGTAGGTGCCCTCGAGCCAGGTGTTGGCGACCATCGCGGGCCCGCCGTGGCCGGGGCCGCAGACGTAGAGCAGGTCGCGGTCGTCGCGGCGGATGACCCGGTTGAGGTGCGCGTAGACGAGGCTCAGCGCGGGGGAGGTGCCCCAGTGCCCGAGCAGGCGCGGCTTGATGTCGTCGCGCGCGATCGGGCGGGTCAGCAGGGGGTTCTCGCGGAGGTAGATCTGGCCCACCGTGAGGTAGTTGGCCGCCCGCCACCACGCGTCGACGAGCTCGAGCTCGTCGGGCGTGGCGGGGCTCGCGGGGGCGGCGGGGGACGCGCTGTGGTCGCTCATCGGTTCTCCTCCTGGCGGTGGGTGGGTGCTGCTGGTGGCGGTGCTGCCGGTGTCGGTGCCGCTACTGCTCGCGGCTGGCCTCGTCGGCCCGGTCGTCCGAGGCGTCGTCGACGTCCTCGCCGCGCGCGCGACGCATCTCGTCGATGGTGATCGCGGCGTTGACCAGGGCGAGGTGGCTCAGGCCCTGCGGCATGTTGCCGAGGAACTGCCCGTCGTCGGCGCTGATCATCTCGGTGAAGAGCCCCAGGTCGTTCGACTGCTCGACGAGCTGGTCCATGAGCTCGACGGCCTCGTCGACGCGGCCGACGCAGGCGAGGGCGCCCGCGAGCCAGAAGGCGCAGGCCACGAACGTGCCCTCCTCCTCCGCGACGTCGCTGTAGCGGAAGAGCAGCGGGCCGGCGCCGAGCTCGTCGCGCAGGGCGTCGATGGTGCGCGACATGCGCTCGCCGCGGTCGAACCCGCTCGGCGCGTGCAGCAGCACCGAGGCGTCGATCGCGTCGCTGCCCGGGTACATCAGGTACGCGCCGCGCTCCTCCGACCAGCCGTGCTCGTCGATCCACTCGACGATGAGGTCGCGGTTCGCCTTCCAGTGCTCGAGGTCGTCGGGGTCGGGGTGCATCTGCCCCTGCTCCGCGAGCTCGAGGGCCGAGGTGATGGCCTGCCAGCAGCCCATCTTGCTGCTCACGTAGTGCTGCTCCTCCGGCAGCTCCCACATGCCGCTGTCCTTCTCCTGCCAGCGACGGCACGCGTCGTCGGCGAAGCCGGCCAGCAGGTCGGCGGTCGACTCGTCGAGGATGTTGCCGCCCTCCGCGTACTGGCTCATCACGGCGAGGATGTCGGCGAAGACGCCGAGCTGCAGCTGCTCGCCGGCGGGGTTGCCCTTGTAGACCGGGCCGATGCCGCGCCAGCCCTCGGAGCCGGTCTCGTGGGTGCCGTCGGGCACCGAGCCGTCGAGGCGCAGGAAGATGTGCATCTCGCGCCCGTTCGCCTTGAGCGCCTTGAGCATCCAGGAGACGGCACCGTGGGTCTCTTCGCGGAGGCCGAAGCGCAGCAGCGCGTTCACCGTGTAGGCGAGGTCGCGCACCCACGCGAAGCGGTAGTCCCAGTTCTTGTCGCCCGTGAAGTTCTCGGGCAGGGCCGTCGTCGCCGCCGCGGCGATCGCGCCGGTGGGGCTGAAGATCAGCAGCTTGAGGGCGAGTGCGCTGCGGTGCACCGCCTTCGCCCAGGGGCCGTCCCAGCTGAACTCGGTCGACCAGGTCTCCCAGTTCTCGATCGTGCGGTCGACGCCCTGGTCGACCACCCGCGGGTCGGGCAGGTGCAGGGGCTCGTCGTCGACGCCGCAGAGGCAGAGCAGCGAGCGCGAGCCGGGCGACGTGGTGAACGACCCGCGGAACTCGAGCGGGCCGTCGGCCTCGTCGCCGTGCCCGGGCTCGGTCGGGTCGGTGCGGCCGTGCTCGAAGCCCACGAGGGCCAGGTTGATGTCGGCGGCGCGCAGCACCGGCCCGTGCGGCGTGTCGACGCGGCGGATCGGGTGCGTGCCGAACGAGTTGCCCGGCACGACGGCCCAGCGCATCTCGACGCGGCCCCGCAGGCCGTCGACGCGACGGGCCAGCTCGCTCCAGGGCAGCCGGCCGGCCACGCCCGTGATGAGGGCGTCGGTCACCTCGACGATGCCGGTGGAGGTGCGGAAGCGCGTGCGCAGCACGTTGGTACCGGGCACGTAGGCCCGCTGCACGGTGAAGTCGTCGTCGACCGGGCGCAGCTCGACGCGGCCGCCGGTGCGGGAGTCGACGATGCCGCTGAAGACGGGGTCGGTGAAGAGGGACGGCATCGGCAGCCAGTCGATCTGCCCGTCGCGGGCGACGAGGGCGACGGTGCGGCCGTCGCCGATCGCGCCGTAGGAGCGCAGGGCGACGTAGCCGTCCTCCCGGGGGTCGGGCGCCTGCCAGGCGTCGGGCTCGTCGCGGAAGGAGTCAGTCGTCTCGTGGACGCTCTCGAGGGTGTCGGTCACCCCTCCTACGGTGCTCTCCCGCGCCTCCTCGCGCTCGGCGCTCGCAGGAGGCTGTGTGCTGGGGGCCGTCGCGTACCCCTGGGGAGGAGCGGGTGACCAGGTCGGGCGCGTACACGGGAGGGATGACCGACAGCGCCACGCCCCGTCCCCGACTCTTCCTCGACGCCCGGGCGACGCTCGGCGAGAGCCCCGTGTGGGACGTCGACGCGCAGGAGCTCGTCTGGACCGACATCACCCCCGGGCTGCTGCACCGCACCTCCGCCGACGGTCTCCGAGACCGCTCCCTGCCGGTCGACCCGCCCCTCCCGAGCTTCCAGCGACGACGCGGCGGCGGGCTCGTGGCGGCCCTCGAGGACCAGGTCGTCCTCACCGACGACGACGGCGGATCGCTCCAGGTGCTCGCGACGATCGAGCTCGCCAAGGAGGGCATGCGGCTCAACGAGGGCAAGTGCGACCCGTTCGGCGCCTTCGTGGTCGGCGCCATGGACCCGGACGGCGAGCCCGTCGCGGGCCTGTGGCGCGTCGGCCCCGACGGCGGCGTCACGACGCTGCGTGACGACTTCACGACCACCAACGGCTTCGAGTGGAACGACGACGGCTCCGAGATCTTCCTCACCGACACCGACCGCGAGACCATCTACCGGGCCTCGTGGGGCGCCGACGGCGCCCTCGGCGAGCTGGAGCCGTTCTCGACGGGCGGCTCGCACGACGGGCTCGCCCGTGACGAGCACGGCGAGTTCTGGGGCGCCGTGCACGGCGAGAGCGTCGTCGTCCACCTCGACCGCGACGGGGAGGTGCTCGAGCGCGTCGAGTTCCCCGTGCCGCTGCTCACGGGCATCGGCTTCGGGGGCGCCGACCTGCGGACCCTCTTCGTGCTCTCCGCCCGCGAGGGGCTCGACGAGGCGCAGCTCGCCGAGCACCCCCTGAGCGGCGGGGTGTTCGCCCTCGACCTCGACCGGGCCGGGCGGGCGCCGTTCCTCTTCGGCCCGCGCGGCTGAGGCCGCTCCGGCTCAGATCCGGCCCACGAGCCCGTCCCGGTCGACGGCCGTGCCCTCGGCGAGCACGGCCCGGGCGGCGTCGCGGGCGTCCTCGACGTTCCAGAGCAGCACGCCGACCACCGCGCCGTCCGTGAGGTAGTACACGACGGTCGACCCGTCGCCCTTATCGTCGACCACGGTCTCGAGCGACGCGTCGAGCGTGCCGACGGCCTCGTACGAGATGTCGAGGACCTTCGAGTAGTAGTACGGCGTGTGGTCGTACTCCTCGGCCGAGCCCGCCATGACGCGGCCGACGAGCGCGCCCTGCTCCTTGGCGTTGTCGACGTGCTCGACGCGGCGGCGGCCCAGGATGCGGTCGGGGTAGGAGGCGACGTCACCGGCGGCGAAGACGTCCGGGTCGGAGGTGCGCAGCGAGGCGTCGACGACGACGCCGTCCTCGACCTCCAGGCCCGCGGCCTCGGCCAGCTCCGTGGACGGCGTGATGCCGAGGCCCACCGCGACGGCGTCCGCGTCGAGCGTCGAGCCGTCGTCGAGCCTGACCACGAGCCCGGCCTCGGAGGCCGTGCCGCCCTCGACGCGACGCCCGGTCACCAGGGTGACGCCCGCCTCCTCGAAGGCGGCCTGGAAGCGCGCGGCGACGGCGGCGGGGAACACCGAGCCGCCGAGCACGTCGTCCGGCGTGACGAGGGTCACGCGCGTGTCGTTCTGCACGAGCGCCGCGGCGAGCTCGGTGCCGATGTAGCTGCCGCCGACGACGACGACCCGGCGACCGTCGCCGGAGAGCGCCCGCAGGCGGCGGTAGTCGGCGGCCGTGCGGAAGTGGACCACGCGGTCGTCCTCGGGCAGGTCCAGACGCGTCGGTGAGCCGCCCGTGGCCAGGAGGAGGCGCCCCCACGACACCGTCCGCCCGTCGCTGGTCGTCACGGTGCGGCGCTCGCGGTCGACGGCGGTCACCGAGGTGCGGAGGCGGATCTCGGCCCCCGAGGCCTCGCGGGTGCCCAGGTCGTTGTCGGCCTCGGTGTAGTCGGGGTCGATCCAGAGCTTCTTCGACAACGCGGGGCGGGTGTAGGGCTCGTCGACGTCGTCGCTGACCACGAGGACGGTCGCCTCGGGGTCGGCCTCGTGGATCGCCGTCGCGGCGGCGTCGGCGGTCATGCCGCCGCCGACGACGACGTGGTCGAAGGCCTCGGTGACGGGAGCGGCTGCGGTGACGTCGCCGTCGGGGGTGGTGGTGTCGGTCAAGGTCGTCTCCTGGTCGTGGCGAGGGCACCGCACCGGAGGTCGCGTAGGGGATCTCCGGGGCGGTGCCCAGTCGGTGTGCGCCCGTGGTGCCACGGGCGGAGGCGGTGCTAGTTGGCGATGGCGCCCACGCGGTCGAGGCCCTCCTCGGCCGCCTCCTCGTCGCGCTGACGGGTGCCGGCGTCGGCGGCGTCGCGCTGCGGGTGGCGGTTCTCGGCGCCGGTCATCCAGGCCAGCTGCTCGAGGCGCTCGAGGATGCCGTGCAGCACGTCGGCCGTCGTCGGGTCCTCGTCGTCGATGTCGTCGTGCACGGTGCGGATGGTGTCGGTCGCGGCGTACATGCGGTCGACGATCAGGTCGACGACGTCGGTCGTCTCGACCGGCCCCTCGGGGAACTGCGGGAGGCTCGTGCCGCCGGAGACGACGTTCGAGCGGCCGTCCGGAATGAGGTAGACGGCGCGCATGCGTTCGGCGACCTCGTCGGAGAACTCGCGAGCCGCGTCGACGATCTCGTCGAGCTGCAGGTGGAGGTCGCGGAAGTTCGAGCCGAGGAGGTTCCAGTGGGCCTGCTTGCCCTGGATGTGCAGCTCGATGAGGTCGACGAGGACCTTCTGGAGGTTCTCGCGGAGAGTGTCGGATCCCTGGAACATGGTTCTCCCGTTCGTCGTGGGTCAGTGCGGAGTCGTCGCACCGGTGGGTGCGTGGTGCACGGTAGACCGTCGCCCTCGGCCCGGGTCCAGGCAGCGGGGGACAGACCGGGCGTGCGCGGAGGCGCGTCTGGATACCGGTGGGTACCGTCCGGGTGGTATGTTCCGGGGAGCGACCGCGACGTCGCTCGGCCGCCCCGAGGGGCGGGCGATCTGCTCTGAGGGGGGCTCAGCATGATCAACGGCACACCGGGGTTCGACTCCGACGAGATCACTCGCCTGCGGCGCGAGATCGACAGCGCCTGGGGCGCGTTCGACGCGATCGACGAGATGACGTGGGAGCACCGCGTGCTCGTCGTCCGGTACGTCGTCGGCGCCCTGCCCGACGCGGCCAACGCGGCCGCCCGGGCCGGCTGGGGCGAGGCCGCCCTGTCGCTCCTGCACGACGCCCTCGCCTTCCCGCCGCCCTGGGCCGGCATCTGCACGAAGTGGGAGCACGCGCTCCGCGTCTCGATCGAGGCCGTGGAGTGCGTCGCCTGGCCCGAGGGCTGGCCGCTGGCCGGCGCCTCCGGGGCGGCGGGCGACCAGGGCCTGTCCTCCCGCGTGGCGTAGGGGGCGGCACGCCGGGCGGGGGCGACTCCCTGCGCCTACCGTCGACCCCATGAGCTCCACTCCCACCCGCGGCGAGGGGCACCGCCGGGTCGGCCTCCGACGCTTCGTCCGCACGCTGCTGTTCGACTACCCCTACGTCGTCCGCGTGCACCTCGTGCCCCGGTCCGCCCGCCGCGTCCCGGCCGACTGGCGCCGCGGCGACCGCGCCCCCGTGCTTCTCCTGCCGGGCGTCTACGAGACCTGGCGGTTCCTCCGCCCGATCGCCGAGCGCCTCCACGAGCTCGGGCACCCGATCGTCGTCGTGCCGGGCATGGGCCACAACCGGCGGCCCATCGCCGCCACGGCGACCGTCGCCCAGCGCATCGTCGACGCGCACGACCTGCGCGACGTGGTCGTGCTCGCGCACAGCAAGGGCGGCCTGATCGGCAAGACGATGATGGTCTCCACCGACCACGACGGCCGCCTCGCCCGGATGGTGACCGTGAACAGCCCCTTCTCGGGCACGCGCTGGTCGCTGTACCTGCCGAACCGGACGCTCAAGGCCTTCTCGCCCCGCGACGCCGACCTGCTGCGCCTGGCCGACCAGCTCGAGGCCAACTCGCGCATCACCTCGATGGCGTCCGGCTTCGACGCGCACGTGACCGAGGGCAGCGTCCTGCCCGGGGCGACGAACGTGACGTTCCCCGTCGACGGCCACTTCCGTCCGCTCGGGAACCCCGAGTGCATCGACATGGTGGTCGCCGCGGTCGAGCACGGGCCCGACGCCGCGGCGCACGACGTGGGCTGACCGAGGCACCGGGGCGGGCGCCGTCCGGTCCGCCCCGCGGTCAGGCGAGCGCGTCGACCGTCGCGGTGGGCCACTCGACGTGCGCGAAGTGCCCGCACTCGGGCAGCAGCGTCGTGCGGCACTGCGGCAGCACCGCCCGCAGGCGCACGAGGTCGTCGAGCTCCGCGAAGGCGTCGTCGGCGCCCGCCACGGCCGAGGCCGGGCCGCGGTAGGCCGACCAGGCGGACGTGTCGTACCCCGGGGCCGACCGCGTCGCGACGACGAAGGCGACCGGTCGCACCTCCGCGACGAACGCCTCCCGCACCGACCGCGGCACCCGCCGGGCGTGCCGGAACACCGGCGACGCCAGCGCCGTGAGCAGCCCGACGCGGGCCGCGGCCCGGAGGAGCACCGAGGAGGCGCGGGGCAGCACCGTGAACACGCCCCGCAGCAGCACCAGGGCCGGCAGCCGCCGCACCCCGCTCCACGGGCGGGCGACGGCCTCGAGCGCCGAGAAGGTCGTCGGCGAGACGAGCCCCAGCCGCGTGACGCGGCCCGGGCTCGTCGCCGCGACGTGCAGGGCGACGAGCGCGCCGAGGGAGTGCCCGACGAGCTCGAACCGCTGGGCCCCGACGGCGTCCGCCACCGCGAGGACGACCCGGGCGGCGGCGTCGACGTCGAGGGCGGGCGTCGGCGCGGGCGACCCGCCCCAGCCCGGCAGGTCGACGAGCACGGGGGCCGTGACGGGGCGGCCAGCCTCGGCGGCGGCACGGAGGTACGGGGTCCAGGTCGTCCACGAGCCCGCCGCGCCGTGCAGCAGGATCGTCACCGGGTCGGCGGGGTCGCCCGCGTCGGCCGGGTCGGCCGGGTCGGCCGGGTCTGCTCGCCGGTGGTGCACGAGCACCGCGCCGTCGGGGGTGGGGACGACCAGCCGGGCGAGCCCGAGCGCCGCGGGGTCGTCGTCGAGACCGAAGGGCGCGTACTGGGAGGGCCCGCCGGCGTCAGGCACCGATGATCTCCTCGCGCACCCGGCGGATGTCCTCGAGCAGCGACCCCACCAGCACCCAGTGCACGGGGTCGGGGCGGAGCACCTGCACCGGGGCGGTGAGGGCGGGCGCGTCGTCGGGGCCCCCGGGTGCGGCGGGGGCCGTGCCCGCCGCCGGCGTCGCCCGGACGCCCTCGACGTCGCGGGCGAGCAGGCGCACGTCGTGGGCGGCGCGTCGCAGCTCGACCGAGATCTCCTCGACCACCGGGTCGTCGGCCAGCTCGGGCTCGTAGTTGTCGCGCACCGACCGCGTCATGCCGACGACGCGGTTGACGAGCACGGTGAGCCGCACGAGCAGGGCGGCGTCGGCCTGCAGCACCGTGCGCTGCCGGCTGGCCCGCGGGTTGAGCATGAGGCTCTCCTCGCCGGCGGCGACGGCCGCGACCGCTCGCGCCTGCAGGTCGCGCAGGTCACGGGCCCGGGTGAGCACCGCCGTCACGCGGTCGGGAGCCGTCGGCGCCTCGAGGACGCCCGCGAGGTCGTCGAGCACGCCGGCGAGGCCGCGCGCCAGGCGGCCCACGGCCAGGTGCGCCGGCGCGAGCAGCACCGGCGGCACGATGAGCGCGTTGACGGAGAGCGCCACGACGGCCCCGATGATCGTCTCGACGATGCGGTCGAGCGCGTAGTCGGGGGTCTGCGCCCCGATCGCGAGCACGAGCATCGCCGAGATGGGCACCTGGTTCGCCGAGCTCGGGGTCAGGCGGAGCGCCCAGGAGACGAGCAGGCTGACCACGACGATGCCGAGCACCACGCCGCTGCCGTCGCCGAGCAGCTGGCCCGCGCCGTAGGCGATCACGACGCCCGCGATCACGCCCACGCTGCGCTCCAGCCCGCGCACGAACGACTGGTTGACGCTCGGCAGCACGACGAGCAGGGCCGCGATGGCGGCGAAGATCGGCAGGGGCTGCTGCACCAGGGCGATCGACGCGAACCAGGCCACGACGACGGCGACGCTGGTCTTCACCACCTGCAGCAGGGGAGTGCGCTTCGTCTGGCGCACCCGCGAGACGATCCTCATCCGGCCAGCGTAGCCAGGCCCCGGCAGATCACGATCAGGTCACCGTGGCGACGTGACGGGCCCGCCTGGCGCCCGCCGCGCCTCCGACGCGCTTTGATGGACGCGTGTGGCCGAACTCCGCTGAGGTGCTCCCCGCGGCCTTCGAGGGCTCCGGGGTCACCGTCGTGGCCTTCCGCCCCCACTCGGTCGAGCCGTCGGGCCACGGGTTCCTCTACGGCTACGAGGTCGACACCGTCGACGCGGCGGGCGTCACCGCGACCGTCCTGACCTTCATCGACACCGACGTCACGGGCGCCGACGCCTCGAGCGTGCTGACCACCGACCCCGGCACGGGCCAGCCCCTCGCCGTGTGGGCCTACCCGGCCGACCCGCTGCTGCCGGCGCTCGCCGGGGTGACCTACCCCGACCGCGTCGAGGAGTCGCTCGCCGCCCTCGGCATCGAGGTCACCGCGCCGACGCTCGCCGTCGCGGCGTACCGGCCCGGCAAGCGCGCCGTCATCCGCCTCGACAGCGCCGAGACGACGCTCTTCCTCAAGGTGATCCGACCCGACCGGGTCGCGCCGATCGTCGCGCTGCACGCCGCCTTCCGGGCTCAGGGGCTGCCGGTGCCCCGGGTGCTCGCCTCCCGGGCCGACGGCCTCCTGGTGCTCGAGCGCGTGCCGGGCGTGCCGGCCGGGCAGAAGGTCATCGAGCTGGCCGACGACCCGCGGTTCGTCGCGCAGGTGGTCGAGCTCGGCGTCCGCACCGCCCGGGTCGACGTGACGTCGAGCGCGCAGTCCGACGCCCTCGACCACGGCGCGTGGCACCGCGCGACGCTCCGCAGCGCCCTCCCCGAGCGGGCCGCCGAGATCGACGGCCTCTACGACGAGATCGACCGGCGCCGCGCCTCCTGGGCCGGCGACCCGCGGCGCGTGATCCACGGCGACCTGCACCTCGAGCAGCTCTTCGTGCACCCGGCCGAGCCGTGGCGCGTCACGGGCCTGCTCGACATCGACACCGCCGGGCAGGGGCACCCGGCCCGCGACGCGGGCGCGCTCGTCGCCCACCTCGTCGTCACCGGCCAGTGGCACCGCGGCAACGGCGACGAGGCCGAGGCGCGTGCCTGTGAGCGGCTCGCCGACGAGGTGAGCCGCACCTGGGTCGGGAAGGCGCCCGCGATCGCCGACCGCCTCGCGCCCGCCGTGGCGTCGCAGCTGCTCGCGCACGCGGGCGGGCAGGCGACGCTCGGCACCGACAGCGGCCGCCGCAAGGCCGTGCAGCTGCTGGGCGCCGCCTCCGGCACCCTCTGGCCGCGCCCCGTCGCCGCCGTCTGAGCGGCGGACACGCCCCGGCGCAGGTGGCGCCCAGCCCCGTCGACCGCGTAAAGTGGCGCGCAGCACCGTCCGTGTCGGCTCCGACACGGTGCCCCGACCGATCGACAGGCGCAGATCTGAGCGTCGTGCCGGCCCTCGAGGCCCGCCTCGCGCGACGGTGCCCCGGGCGAGGGCCTGGCCTCCGGGCCGTCCGCTCCCGCACGTCCCAGTCGTACGCCCGTGCCGCACCAGATCGACCGCGATCAGCCCCGATCGCCGCGGTGCGCGGTCCCGGCCCCCGCACACCGCGGGTCGGCCGGTGCAGCACCCGTCGTCGCATCGACGACACAGCACCGTCGACGTGACCGTCGACCACGAGGAGGAGCCTTGGCTCGACCAGGCCAGAACCGATCCGGCGGCACCCGCACCGCCCAGCGTCCGCACCGTCGCCGCGAGGTCGACAACGACGGGCTCATCCCCGTGCTCGCCCGCGCCGTGCGCGAGGTCGAGGCCGCGGCCCAGCGGGGGCAGGTCAAGCCCTCCAGCCGCACGAAGTTCCAGGTCATCGCCCTGCTGATGCGCGAGGAGCGCGCCCGGGTGAAGGTCGACAAGGCCATCACCGACGGCGAGCGCGCCGAGCAGATGAAGCGCCTCGACGGCGTCGCGCAGATCCTCGCCAAGACGGCCGCGCGCGACACGTCGCTGATCGCCCTCCTCGGCGAGGACGCCGTCGTCTCCGAGAGCGCCAGGGCGCTGAAGCGCGACATGCAGCTCTCCGCGGGCATGGAGCTCGCCCCGGAGGAGCAGGTCGTCGTGCGTGAGGCCGCACCCGTCGCCCCCGTCTCCGAGCGCCAGGTCGTGCCGCAGTCGGTCGTCTCGCGCCAGCTGGCGAACCCGTTCCTGCCGCCCGACTTCTCGCTCGCCGAGGTCTCGCGCGAGGTGCACCCCGTGCGCCTCGCCAACTGGGAGCTCTTCGGGCCCCTGTTCAAGGCGTTCGAGTACGGCGCGGGCGGCGGCTCGGCGTGCATGCCCCTGCCCGAGCCCAGCACGGTCGACGCCCCCGCCGGCGCGACGCTCATGCACCACCAGGCGCAGCTCGTCGAGTCCGCCCGCCAGGGCCACCGCACCTACCTGCTCGCCGACGAGCCGGGCCTCGGCAAGACCGCCCAGTCGCTCCTCGCCGCGCAGGCCGCCGGGGCCTACCCGCTGCTCGTCGTCGTGCCGAACGTGGTCAAGACCAACTGGGCCCGCGAGGTCCAGCTCTGGACCCCGACCCGCACCGCCACCGTCATCCACGGCGACGGCGACACCCTCGACGCGTTCGCCGACGTCGTGATCGTCAACTACGAGGTGCTCGACCGGCACGTCGGCTGGCTCGGCGACCTCGGCTTCAAGGGCATGATCGTCGACGAGGCCCACTTCATCAAGAACAAGGAGTCGCAGCGGTCACGGCACGTGCTGCAGCTCTCCGAGCGCATCCGCGCCCGCACCGCGCACCCCCTCCTGATGGCTCTGACCGGCACGCCGCTGATCAACGACATCGAGGACTTCCGGGCGATCTGGCAGTTCCTCGGCTGGATCGGCGACAAGAAGCCGGCCGCCGAGCTCATGGAGCAGCTGGAGGAGGCGGGGCTCACCCCCGCAGACCCGGGCTTCTTCCCGTCCGCCCGCGAGATCGTCATCGACCTCGGCATCGTCCGTCGCCGCAAGGTCGACGTGGCCGCCGACATCCCCGCCCGTCGCGTCGCCGACCTGCCGGTCGAGCTCGACGACGAGGCCGGCCGGTCGATCCGCGAGGCCGAGCGCGAGCTGGCCCGCCGTCTCGTCAGCCGGTACCGCTCCGCCCTCGCGGCCCGCACCTCCGGAGCCAGGGTCGAGGGCATCGACCACGACCTCGTGCGCCAGGTGGCGAAGTGGGAGCTGGAGGACGCCAGCAGCTCGAGCAGCGGCGAGAACGTCTTCAGCATGGTGCGCCGCATCGGCCAGGCGAAGGCCGGCCTCGCGGCCGACTACACCGCTCAGCTGGCCCGCAACGTCGGCAAGGTCGTCTTCTTCGCGAAGCACATCGACGTGATGGACACCGCCGAGCAGACGTTCGCGAAGCGGGGCATCAAGTACGCCTCGATCCGCGGCGACCAGACGCCGGCCGTGCGCCAGCGCCAGATCGACGCGTTCGTCGACGACCCCGAGGTCGAGATCGTCGTCTGCTCGCTCACCGCGGCGGGCGTCGGCCTCAACCTGCAGGTCGCCTCCAACGTCGTGCTCGCCGAGCTGTCGTGGACGGACGCCGAGCAGACCCAGGCGATCGACCGCGTGCACCGCATCGGCCAGGAGGAGCCCGTCACCGCGTGGCGCGTCATCGCGGCCCAGACGATCGACACGAAGATCGCCGAGCTCATCGACAGCAAGGCCGGCCTCGCCGCCCGTGCCCTCGACGGCGACGACAGCGAGGTCGTGGACTCGGCCGACATCCAGCACAGCGCGCTCGTCGCGCTGCTCACCGAGGCGCTCGGCGGCTAGCCGCGCAGCGCGCCGGGCCGTCCGCCCGGCGCGCCGCGGGCCGCTGCGGGCCCCGCGCCCGTGCGGCTCCCAGCGGCGGCGCGTTCGGTGGGGTGACCATCCCCGAATGAAGGAGCACCCCGTGCCGGAAGTCCAGGGCTACGCCCACGTCGCCATCACCGTGTCCGACCTCGACCGCAGCCTCGCGTTCTACGAGTCGCTGCTCGGCGCCCCGCCGGTCGGCCGCATCGAGCTCGACGGCCTCGACCGCCGGCTGTTCTCCGTCGGCGGCGGGCAGATCCTCGGGGTCACCGCCTACACCGAGGGCAAGGCCGTCCCGTTCGACCCGACCGTGCCGGGGCTCGACCACATCGGCCTCGCCGTCGCGGACCGCGACGGCGTCGTCGCCTGGCAGGAGCACGCCCGCTCGGTCGGCATCGACTCCCACCTCGAGGACCCGGAGTTCGGCACCACGCTGATGGTGAAGGACCCGGACGGCAACCAGATCGAGTTCTTCGCGGCCGCACCGCAGGGCTGACGCGACCCGCACGCGACGACGCCCCGCGCCTCCCTCGGGAGGCACGGGGCGTCGTGTCGTCTCGGCGCCCGCCCTCGGGGGCGCGACGCGGTCGGCCCGCTAGAGGCCGAGCTTGGCCTGCACGTCGGCGAGCGAGGGGTTCGTGGCGGTGGAGCCGTCGGGGAAGATGACGGTCGGCACCGTCTGGTTGCCGCCGTTGACGCTCTCGACGATCTCGGCGGTGCCCGGCACCTCCTCGATGTTGACCTCGGTGAAGCCGATGCCCTGCTTGCCGAGCTGCTGCTTGAGGCGCGCGCAGTAGCCGCACCACGAGGTGCTGAACATGGTGATGGTGCCCGCGTCGGGCACGTAGGAGGTGGCGGTGTCGGTCATCGTCCAAGGCTAAGCCCAGGAGCCGGGGAGGCGCGGGGGAGTTGGCTGGGAGCAGGTCGCGACGAGCGCCCCCGCGGGCCCGCCGTCGATCGCCCCACGACCTCGACGAAGGAGACACCCCATGGCAGACACGGTCGCCGACCAGATCATCGCGCAGCTCGTCCAGGCGGGGGTCCGCCGCATCTACGGCATCGTGGGCGACAGCCTCAACCCGATCGTCGACGCGGTGCGCCGCACGGGCGGCTCGGAGGCGGGCGGCATCGACTGGATCCACGTCCGCAACGAGGAGGCCGCGGCGTTCATGGCGTCGGGCGACGCCCAGATGAGCGGCGAGCTCGCCGTCTGCGCGGGCTCGTGCGGCCCCGGCAACCTGCACCTCATCAACGGCCTCTACGACGCGCACAGCAGCCGCGCGAAGGTGCTCGCGATCGCCAGCCACATCCCGAGCGCCATGATCGGCTCGGACTACTTCCAGGAGACGCACCCCGACCGGCTGTTCGTCGAGTGCTCGGGCTACAGCGAGATGATCTCGACCTCGGTGCAGTCGCCGTCGGTGGTCGCCGCGGCGATCCGTCACACGCTCGCCGGGCACGGCGTCAGCGTGGTCACGCTGCCGGGCGACGTCGCCGAGCTCGACGCCGAGGGCGCGACGCCCCCGCACCTCACGACCCGCGCGCCCGAGCTGGTGCCCGCGCAGGAGGACGTCCAGGCCCTCGCCGACGCGATCAACGAGGCCGGCACCGTGGCGTTCTTCGTGGGGGAGGGCGGCCGCGGCGCGCACGACGAGATCATCGAGCTCGCCGGGCGGGTGGGGGCGCCGATCGGGCACAGCCTGCGCGGAAAGGACGTCATCCAGCACGACAACCCCTACGACGTCGGCATGACCGGCCTGCTCGGCTACGGCGCCGCGCACGCGGGCATCCACGACGCCGACCTGCTGGTGCTGCTCGGCACGGACTTCCCGTACCCCCAGTTCCTCCCCGACGGCGACCAGGTGCGCATCGCCCAGGTCGACGTCGAGGCCGCCGTGATCGGGCGGCGCGCGACGGTCCACGTGCCCGTGCACGGGGCCGTGCTCCCGACCCTGCGGGCGCTCGCCCCGCTCGTGCGCGACAAGAAGAGCCGCAGGTTCCTCGACAAGACGCTCAAGAAGCACGACAAGCTGATGAACGGCGTCGTCGGGGCGTACACGAAGAAGGCCGACGCCCTCGTGCCGATCCACCCCGAGTACGCGGCCTCCGTCCTCGACGAGGTCGCGGCCGACGACGCGATCTTCACCGCCGACACGGGCATGTCGAACGTGTGGGCGGCGCGCTACATCACGCCGACGGCCGGCCGCCGCATCTTCGGCTCGTACCTGCACGGCTCGATGGCGAACGCCCTGCCGCACGCGCTCGGCGCGCAGTTCGCCCACCCGGGCCGCCAGGTCGTGTCGATGTCGGGCGACGGCGGGCTCTCAATGCTCATGGGCGAGCTGATCACGGCGAAGATGTACGAGCTGCCGGTCAAGATCGTCGTGTTCAACAACTCGACGCTCGGTCTCGTGAAGCTCGAGATGCTCGTCGACGGCTACCCCGACTTCGGCGTCGACGTGCCCTACGTCGACTACGCGGCCGTGGCCCGGTCGATCGGCATCCACGCCGTGCACGTCG
The DNA here is from genome assembly GCF_014842245.1 of Frigoribacterium sp. CFBP 13707. Classification (NCBI taxonomy): domain Bacteria; kingdom Bacillati; phylum Actinomycetota; class Actinomycetes; order Micrococcales; family Microbacteriaceae; genus Frigoribacterium; species Frigoribacterium sp. CFBP 13707. Next base: position 87,567 of record NZ_JACYVL010000006.1, on the reverse strand, counting down.
ACCAGCCGGGCGACCTCCGTGACGGCTTCGAGGCCGTCTTCGAGCACGACGGCCCGGCGCTGATCGACATCGCCACCGACCCGCAGGCGCTCTCGCTGCCGCCGGCGATCACGGGCTCCCAGGTGAAGGGCTTCTCGCTGGCGATGTCGAAGATCGTCATGAACGGAGGCGCGGGCGAGGTCGTGAAGATGGCCCGCTCGAACCTGCGCAACGTCCCGCGCCCCTGACCCGCGCCTCCGGCGGTGCGCGCCGAGTGGTCACGAGCTGCTCCTCCCGGTGACGGGAGCGGCAGATGGTGACCACTCGGGCGGCCGTGCGCGGCCTGAGGCTGCCCAGAGCGGCCTGAGGCGGCCTAGTCGCCGGCGGCGGGGGCGGAGCGCGCCACGAGGCGCTCGACCGCGGCGATCGGGATGCCGATCCAGTCGGGCCGGTTGCGGCTCTCGTAGATCGCCTCGTAGACGGCCTTGTCGATCTCGAACGCGTCGAGCAGGGCCCGCTGGGCCCGCACGTCGACGCCCGACGACGCCACGTAGCCGTCGACGAACGCAGCGCGGGCGTCGTGCGCCCAGGTGCCGACGTCGACCGGCGGCGTCTGCTGCGCGAGCGACCCGGCGACGTAGTCGAACGACCGCAGCATGCCGGCGACGTCGCGCAGGGCCAGGTCGGGGCGCGAGCGCTCGGGCATCGGCCGCAGGGGCTCGCCCTCGAAGTCGAGCAGCGTCCAGCCCCGCGTCGGCGACTGGAGCGCCTGGCCGAGGTGCAGGTCGCCGTGGATCCGCTGGAGGCGCGGCCAGGTGAGCGCACCGGCCGCGTCGTAGACCCGCAGGATGGCGTCCGCGTGCGGGGCGATCTCGGGCACCTCGCGGGCGGCCGTCGTGATGCGTCGTCGCATGCTGACGAGGGCCCCGTCGACGGCGTCCTGGTCGGCCTCGACGGTGCCGAGCTGACGCGCGAGCGTGGCGTGCACCTCGGCGACGGCGACGCCGAGGTCGTGGGCCTCGGTCGTGAAGCCCCGGCCGGCGGACGCCGCGTCGAGGGCGACGCGCCAGGCGTCCTCCGAGCCGGCCAGGAACTCCTGCGAGAAGGCGAGGTGGCCGCTCGCGACGCCGCCGTCGCGGCCCGGGTCGGGCCACGTGGCGTGCAGCGAGCCGAAGGTGGTGGGCACGCGGGTGCTGCCGCCCTCGGTGAGCGCCGCCTGCGTCGTCACGTCGGGGTTGTCGCCGTGGTGCAGCACGCGGAACACCTTGGCGATGGCGTGCTCGACGGGGCCGCCCGTGACGTCGTAGATGATCGACGTGTTCGACTGCTCGCCCGAGAGCACGCGCGAGCGGGTCACGGTGCCGGCGGCGACGTGCAGCGTGCCGTCGACCGCGACGTCGGACCCGTCGACGTGACTCGTCGACGACAGCAGCTCGAAGAGGTGCCGCGCGTACGCCGGGTCGTGGGGGGCGTCGTAGAGGTAGAGGTCGTCGGCCGAGCCGATGAAGGCCGCGTCGCCGCCGGGCAGGGGGCTGCGCCGGGCCACGACGGGCACCTGGTAGAGCACGGGCACGTCGGGGGCCTCGTCGATGACGAGGAGCGTGATCGCGAGCACGCCGTCGAGGTCGGCCTCGAACGACCCGATCACCCGGATCGCAGGCGTGCGCCCCTTCGTCGCGTACCAGCGCTGTCGCGCCATCCAACCAGCCAGACTCGGGGCGACATCGCTCATGGCCCCGACAGTACGCCGACCGGCGGGGTGACGGCCCGGTCGGCGTCGACGCGGGCCCGGTCCGCGTCGACGCGGGCCCGGCCGATCGACTACAACGGGGTGATGACCGGCACGGAGCAGATCGAGATCGAGCGCAAGTACAACGTCGACGACGAGGCCGCGGTGCCCGACCTCGTCGGCGTCGGCGTCGGGGCCGGAGCCGGAGCCGGGGCCGGGGGAGGCGCGGGTCGCGCCCTCGAGGTCGCGCGCGTCGTGCCCGACCCGGCCGCCTCGCTCTCGGCGACCTACCACGACACGCCCGACCACCGCCTCCTCGGGGCCCGGGTGACGCTCCGACGTCGCACCGGCGGGCACGACGCGGGCTGGCACCTCAAGCTGCCGCCCGAGGTCGCGGGCGGCGGGCGCCGCGAGGTGCACCACCCGCTGGGCGCCGACGACGAGCCGGTGCCCGCCGCGCTGCTCGACCGGGTCGCGGCGCTGCTCGCGACCGGGGGCGACGGCGACGGGGCGTCCGCGCTGCGGCCCGTCCTCCTGCTCGAGACGCGGCGGACGGCCCACCACCTGCTCGACGACGAGGGGCGCGAGCTCGTCGAGGTCGCCGACGACGTCGTGAGCGCGACGCGCGTGGCCGACGGGCGGGTCCGCACCTGGCGCGAGTGGGAGGCCGAGCTCGGCCCCGGCGTCGACGGCCCCGAGGGCGACGCCCTGCTCGACACGCTCGCGTCGCGGCTGCGCGCCGCCGGGGCTCGGCCCTCGGCGCACCGCTCCAAGCTCGCCCTCGGGCTCGGCGACTGACCCGGCGCCGGCCCGGTGCCGGCCCCGACGCCGGGTCAGCGTGAGCCCCCTCGTCGGCGGGCTCGCGGCAGGTTCGCTCAGCCCCTCGACGCGGCCCGGGCGTCGAGCAGGGCGACGATCTTCTGCACCGTCGCGTCGTTCCGGGCCGTGACCGTCGTGGGCAGCCCCCGCCACCACGCGGCGGGCACCGGCGACCCCGTCACGCCGTCGGGCAGCCACTGGTAGACGGCGTCCGGAGCGACGACCATCTCCTCGTCGCCGAGGTCGACGGCGGGAGGCGCGGTGCCGGCGAGCGCACCGGGCACCTCCGCGACCGCCACCGACACCCGCGCCGGCGGGCGCTCGTCGCGCCGGAGCGGGTTCGCCGCGGCGAGGGCGCGGAAGGCGTCGCCCGTGAGCACGAGCACGGCCGCGTCGACCCCGGTGGCCGCCGCGACGGCGGCCCTCAGCTCGGCGGCGAGGTCGCCGGCCCGGTCGGTCGGCACGCCGGCGACGAGGTTCCCGCTGGCGAGCACGGTGGCCGGCGCGACGAGGCCGAGGCCCGCGGCGACGGCCCGCAGGTCGGCCATGCCGACCCGCTTCGCCGTGCCGACGTTGATGCCCCGCCAGAGGGCGACGTGGTCGACGGCGCCCGCCGACGCGGCGGGCGCGTCAGCCCGCCGGCTGGCCGTCGGCCGGCCGTCGCCCGTGCCCTCGCCCACGACCGCGCCCCCGCGCCTCCCTCTCCTCCGCGCCTCAGGCCCGCCCGAGCACGTCGAGCAGCCAGGCGAGCTCGAAGGCCCGCTCGCGCCACGACTCGTACCGGCCGCTGACGCCGCCGTGGCCGGCCGACATCTCGGTCTTGAGCAGCACCGGCGCGCCGACGTCGCGCAGCCGGGCCGTCCACTTGGCGGGCTCGACGTAGAGCACGCGGGTGTCGTTGAGCGACGTCACCGCGAGGATGCGCGGGTAGCGCACGCCCTCCCGCACGTTCTCGTAGGGCGAGTAGCCGCGCATGTACTCGTAGACCTCGGCGTCGTGCAGGGGGTCGCCCCACTCGTCCCATTCGATGACGGTCAGCGGCAGATCGGGGTCGAGGATGCTCGTCAGGGCGTCGACGAACGGCACGGCCGCGACGATGCCGGCGAACAGCTCGGGCGCGATGTTGGCGACCGCGCCCATGAGCAGGCCCCCGGCGCTGCCGCCCTCGGCGACGAGCTGCGCGGGCGTGGTGCGCCCCTCGGCGACGAGGTGGCGGGCGACGTCGACGAAGTCGGTGAAGGTGTTCGTCTTGGTCAGGGTCTTGCCCTGCTCGTACCAGGCGCGGCCCATCTCGCCGCCGCCCCGCACGTGGGCGACCGCGAAGACGACGCCCCGGTCGAGCAGCGAGAGGCGCGCCACGCTGAAGCCCGGGTCGATGCTGTGCTCGTACGAGCCGTAGCCGTAGAGGTGCAGCGGCGCGGGCTCGCCGGGCGTCACGGCGTCGCGCCGCCAGACGAGCGAGATCGGCACGCGCGTGCCGTCGGCCGCCGTCGCCCACTCGCGGGCCTGCTCGTAGTCGGCCGGGTCGTACCCGCCGAGCACGACCTGGCGCTTCAGCAGCCGGCGCTCGCCCGTGCGCACGTCGAGGTCATAGACCGTCGACGGCGTGACGAACGAGGCGTAGCCGAAGCGCACGGTGGGCTGCGCGAACTCGGGGTTGCCGCCCGCGCCCGCCGCGAAGAGGGGCTCGTCGAACTCGACCTCGACGAGGTCGCCGTAGCCGTCGGGGCCGAGCGGCAGCACGGAGAGCCGGGGCAGCGCCTCGCGGCGGTGCTCGACGACGAGGTGGCCGGCGAAGGCGTCGACGGACTCGAGCCGCACGTCGTCGCGGTGGGCGACGACGACGCGGCGGTCGGTGGCCGAGGTCGGGTCGTCGGCGGGCACGTCGACGAGCTCGAAGTTCTCGGCGCCGTCGTTGTGCACGACGAGCAGGCGGTCGCTGCCGGCGACGACGGCGTGCTCGACGTCGTACTCGACGCCCTCGCGCCGCGGCCACACCACGCGGAACTCCCCGGTCGGGTCGGCCGAGTCGAGCAGCCAGGTCTCGCTGGTGATCTTCGAGCCCACGTCGACGACGAGGTACTGGCGGCTCCGCGTGAGGCCCACGCCGATCCAGTACCGGTCGTCGGGCTCGGTGAAGACGGTGACGTCGTCGCCCCCGCCGCCGACCTCGTGGCGCCAGATGGTGTCGGGGCGCCACGACTCGTCGACCGTCGGGTAGAAGACGAACCGTCCGGTGGCGTCGAAGACGGCGCCGGGGGCGGTGTCGGCGACCCGGTCGGGCAGGTCGACGCCCGTCGTCAGGTCGCGGACGCGCAGCTCGTAGCGCTCGTCGCCGGTGGTGTCGATCGCCCAGGCGAGCAGGCTGCCGTCGGCCGAGACGTCGAAGCTGCCGAGCGAGAAGAAGTCGTGGCCGTCGGCCTCGACGTTGCCGTCGAGCAGCACCTGCTCGCCCGCCGGGGCGGAGTCGGGGCTGATCGTCGGCGGGGTCCAGTCGTCGGCGTCGGCGACGGGCACCCGGCAGTGGATGCCGTACTGGGCCCCCTCGGCGGTGCGCGAGTAGTACCACCACTCGCCCTCGCGCACGGGCACGCCGAGGTCGGTCTCCTGCACGCGGCCCTTGATCTCCTCGAAGATCGTCTCGCGCAGGGCGGCGAGGTGCGCCGTCTCGGCCTCGGTGTGGGCGTTCTCGGCCTCGAGGTGGGCGATGACCTCCGGGTCCTCCTTGGCGCGCAGCCACTCGTAGTCGTCGACGAACTCGTGACCGTGGTGGCGGCGGGTGACGGGCTTCCGGGGGGCGCGGGGCGCGGGGGACGAGGCCATCTGCCCAGCCTAGCCAGCGCTCCCGTCCTGGCCGGCGCCCCCCGTCGCCGCCACCCGGGCGGGCACGGGCCACCGAGCCCCGCGGAGGCTCGAGGGCCCCCGGGGAGGCGCGGGTCAGATCTGCGTGTCGCTCGCGGTGATCCCGCCCAGGCGCGGGCGCTCGGGGTACTCGTCGGAGGCGACGTGGACGTCGGCGGGGTCGGGCGCGGCCGCCTCGCGGGCCGCGTCGTCGAGGGCGTCCTGCGTGCCGGCCTTCTCCGGCGCGGCGGCCGAGGAGGCGGTGGAGAGCGTGGCCGTGCCGTCGACGTCCTCGCCCGCGGCGAGGCGGGCGGCGTCGAACTGGGCCTGCTCGTCGGCCGCCTCGACGGGGTCGGTCGCGGTGGCGTCGGCGGGGGCGGGGGTCTCGGGTGCGTCGCTCATGCGGCCGACGCTACCCGCGCCTCCCCGCCTCGGTGTCGGCCGGCCCGTCGGCGACGGCGGTCGGCGCCCGGAGCCCCGCGACGGTCGGGCCGAGCCGCGCCTGGCCCGGCTCGAGGTCGGCGATCGCGCGACGCTGCGAGCGCAGCCGCCGCACGCCGGCGTTGAGCCGGGCGTGCAGCTGCATGAGGTGCAGGCGGTAGAGGTCGGGCGCGTCTTCGCTGTCGTCGAGGAAGGTGTTGCAGGCGAGGGTCATCTCGTTGAGCACGGGCAGCGCCGACGACCGCGGGCGGGTCTGCCGCCGGGCCGAGCGGACGACGCCGCGCAGGCCGCCGATCGAGCGCCGCGCGGTCGCCCAGTCGGGGTCGGCGGTCTCGGCGTCGGGGCTGCGCGTCGGCACGATGCGGTGAAGCACGCGGCGGAAGTGGATCTCGGTGACGAGCTCGTTCAGCGCGGAGGCCTCGGCCCGCCGCGACTCGAGCCAGCGCACGAGCAGGTTGGCGCCGAAGGCGGCGCCGGCGCCCACGAAGGCGCCCAGCGTGACGGTGACGACGTCGGTCCAGAGCATGCGGCCAGGCTACGGCCGCCCACCGACAGGGGGAGTCAGCGCGAGGCGGCGTCGATGCGGCCCATCAGCGACCACACCGCGCGGGAGAGCTCCGGGTGCCAGAGGGCCACGCCGCGGAGGAACCGCAGCTCGTCGTCCGCGCCCCCGCCGCCCCCGTAGGGCACGCCGTCGACCCCGCGGGCGTCGGCCCGCAGCGAGATGACCACCTGCTCGTCGACGGTGGGGAGGCCCGGGATGACGTCCCACGGGTCCTCGCCGCCCCGGCAGCGGAGCTCGATCAGGGCCGCCAGCTCGTCGTGGGCCTCGGCGCGCAGCACCTCGAGGCTGCGACCCGCCCCGCGGAACTCGGGCACGCCGCCGCGGAGGGCGTCGGGCGTCTCGGGCATGCCGTCGAGCCTACGCCGGGCAGGCTGACGACCCGGTCGACCGCTAGCCTGCCGACATGGCCTACGACGTGTGCGTCACCTACCTCCTGCGCGAGGTCGACGGGCGCCGGCAGGTGCTGCTCGGCCGCAAGAAGACCGGGCTCGGCGTCGGCTACCACGTCGGCCTCGGCGGCAAGCTCGAGGGCTCCGAGACGCCCGTCGAGGCGGCCGTCCGCGAGATCGTCGAGGAGGCGCGGGTCGAGGTGCACCCGGCCGACCTCGAGGCGCGGGGCGAGCTGCTCTACCTCTTCCCGCACCGGCCCGCCTGGAGCCAGCGGTCGTCCGTCTTCGTCGCGCGCCGCTGGCGGGGCGAGCCGGTCGAGACCGACGAGCTCGACCCCGCGTGGCACGACGTCGACGCCCTGCCGCTCGACGCCATGTGGGACGACGCCCGGCGCTGGCTGCCCGGCGTGCTCGCCGGGGGACACGTCGCGGCGACGTACACCTTCGGGGCCGACCTCGCGACGGTCGTCTCGGAGGCCGCCGCAGGCTCGTCCGACCCCCGCTGACCCGTCGGCCACAAGGGGGACACGGGCCTGTCCCTCCCCCTCTCGGGTGTCACCGGGAGAGGGGGCAGACGGCCCCCGCGGCCCTCCGTAGTGTCGAGGGGAGACGTCACACCGGGTGACAGAACGCCCCCACGACCCCCTGCGGAGGACCCCTGTGAGCAGCTACGACGGCCTGGCCCTCGACGCCCCCCGGATCCGCCGCCGGGCCACCGCCTCCTCGCGTCTCCTCTCGGCCGTCCGCACCGCCGCCGTCGTGGTCGCCTGGACCGCCGCCGCTGGCCTGTTCGTCGTCGGCGCCGTCGTCGGGGGGCCGGGCATGCTCGTCTCGACGCTCGGCCTCCTCGCCCTGCTGGTCGGGTTCGGGGTCACCGCCCTCGCCTCGGCGAGCGCCGACCGCACCGCCGCCCGCACGCTCGCCGAGCAGCTCGACGGCGCCTCGTGGCAGGGCGTCCACCTCGACGGCGCCCACCGCGGCGGCGTCGACCTCTAGCGGCTCGCTCAGCCCTGGCGGGCGTCCCGCTCGTCGACCACGCGCACGGGGCGGGTCGGCAGCTCCTCGGCCTCGAGGCCGCCCGCGGCGCCGAACATCATGTCGCCGCCCTCGTCGAGCTGCGCCCGCTCGTCGTCGGGCACGGTGCGGATCGTGCCCGTGTCGGTCGCGACGAGCCCGTGGCGGGCGAGCACCTCGTCCCGCTCCGCGGTGAGGAACTCGCGGTTCGCGGTCTGGGCGTCCGCGAACATGGTCGTCCGCCCCTCGACGATCCGCCGCACGCGCCGGGCCTCCCACCACCGCTTGCCCACGAGCATGAGCACGACGCCGGCCACCGCGTACGAGGCCATCATCGTCAGGCCGCGCGAGTACCCCGGCCCCACGTCGTAGAGCACGCGCTTGAGCATCTCGGTGATGCCGCTGCCCACGACGACGGCGTTCAGGGCGGCGAACGGCTGGGGCATGAACCACGCCGGGTACGCGCCGCCCGACGCGGGCATCGACAGGAAGACGAAGACGATCATCGCGGGCAGCGCGACGAAGCGGCCGACGAAGTAGCTGATGCCGTTGACCGCGAGCCCGATGGCGACGATCCAGGCCCAGCCGAGCAGGGCGAGCTCGGCGAAGTGGCCCTGCACGGCGCCCACCACGGGCCCCGCGAGCAGGTTCGTCACGAGCGAGATGACCGCGGCCCCGACGAGGATCACGGTGACGCGGGTCCGGTGCCGCAGGGGCGCGCCCATGAGACCGATGAACATGGCGACCATGTAGCCGCCGATGCACCAGGCGAGCATCAGGTAGAGCGAGACCGTGCCGTACTCGTCGTACGCCGGCAGCGGGGCGAGGTCGACGACGGTCGGGGCGTCGCCCTCGGCGGTGAGCACCGGCGTGAGCATCGCGGGGATCAGGGCGGAGACCTGGTACTGGTGGGCGCTCGCCTTGTAGAGCTGCGCGTCGCCGGGGTCGACCGCGACCGCCACCTGGCCCCGGAGCACCGCCTCCTGCGCCGTGTCGAGGTCGTCGTACGAGCGCACGTCGAAGACGCCGGGCTGTGCGTCGTCGAGGTCGGCCTGCAGGGTCGACGCGGCCGACGACGAGCCCACCACGGCGATCGGCACGTCGTGCGGGTGCGGGGCGTGGAAGGCCGCGATGTAGCAGAGGCAGAACCCGACGATGAAGAAGAGCGGCAGCCAGAGCTGCAGGCCGATCAGCTGGAGGGACGGGTGGAGGGTGGAGTACCAGCGGCGGAACGCGCCGACCGGCGGCTTCTCGGCCCCGTCGGCGACGGCGGTCCCGCCGGCCCCCGTGGCACGGCCCGCCCCCGTGGTCGTGGCCCCGTCGTCTGCCCGGCCTCGCGTCACGTGTCCTCGTCCTCCTCCGGCGCCGCCGACCCCGCGGCCGACGATCACGCCGCCACGCTACGCCTCACGAGCGCGTGCTCGACACCGCGTTCGTGTCCATCGCGAGCTCCTCGGCGTCGAGGCCGAGCAGCACCTGCCGCATGACCTCCTCGTCGAGCTTCCCGGCGTCGCGCTCGCGCAGCACGACCTCGCGGCGCTTCGCGAGCAGCTCGCGCCGGATCTGGCCGATCGCCCGGGGCACCGCACGCCGTCGGTCGCGCTCGGCGCTCGACGGCTCGCGGTCCTCGGCGTCCTCGAGGGCTCCGCGCCGCAGCGCCTCCGACTGGCGCACGAGCCGCACGGTCGTCGCCTGCACCGCGCGCTCGGTGAGCTCGGGCCCGTAGAGCTCCTCCCACGCGGGGCGGCGGCTCTGGACGTACGCGAGGGTCTCGTCGGTGCTCGTCGTGAGGAGCGCCAGCTGCGCCGCGAGGTCGCGGTCGCGCTGCGTGGTGTCCTGCACGCCGAGCCGGCGGATGAGGGCCGGCAGCGTCAGGCCCTGCAGCAGCAGCGTCCCCACCGTCACGACGAACGCGATGAGGAACATCGTGTCGCGGGCGGGCACGGGCACGCCGCTGTCGGTCACGGCCGGGATCGACACGACCGCCGCGAGCGTCACCACGCCGCGCATGCCCGTCCACGAGATCACGGTGAGCTGCCGCCGGTCGAGGCGAGGCTGGGGGCGGTACCGCAGGCGGCGCAGGGCCGGCACCCGTCGCAGGCCACGGAGCAGGCGGCCGAGCAGCAGGTACCGCAGCACGCGGGCCGCGTAGTAGGTCGCGAAGACGAACGCCGGCCGCACCAGCACCACGACGGCGAGCACGACGAACGCCACCCCGACGCTCTGCGCGAGCCCGCGGTCGCTCTCGGCGACGTCGAGCACGACGGTCTTCAGCTGCAGCCCGATCAGCGCGAAGACGAAGCCCTCGAGCAGCACGTCGGCGGCGGCCCAGAACGGCCGCTCCTGCAGCCGCGTCGCGTAGCCCGTGCGGGGCGAGTTGAAGCCGACGTAGAGGCCGGCGGCGACGACCGCGAGCACGCCCGACCCGCTGAGCTCCTCGGCGAGGATGTACGCGACGAACGGCAGCAGCAGCCCGATGACGTTCTCGATGACCGGGTCGTCGATCCGCATCCGCACCCGGTGGGCCACGACGCCGAGCACGAGGCCGACCGCGACCCCCACGCCGATCGCGAGGCCGAAGATGCCGAGGTCCTGCCAGAGGGTGAGGGAGGCGCCCCCCACGATCGCGAGGAACACCTTCACCAGCGTCAGCGAGGCCGCGTCGTTGATCAGGCTCTCGCCCGAGAGCACGGTCATCACCTTGCGCGGCAGGCCGAGCTTGCGGCCGATCGCCGCCGCCGACACCGCGTCGGGCGGGGCGACCACGGCGCCGACGAGGATCGCAGCCGGCAGGGTCATGTCGGGGATGAGCAGGTACGCGACGCCGCCGACGACGAACGCCGTGACGACGACGGCGCCGATGCCCAGCCGCTGGATCTGCACGCGGCTCTCGCGGAAGTTCAGCAGCGACACGTCGAGCGACGCCGAGTAGAGCAGGGGAGGCAGCACGACGGTGAGGATCACCTCGGAGTCGATCTCGATGTCGGGCACCCCGGGCACGAACGAGACCAGCAGCGCGACGCCGACCGTGAGCAGGGGCGCGGGCAGGCCCCGCCAGCGCGCGAACGCCGTGACGAGGAGCGAGCCGCTCAGGATGATCAGCAGTTCGGCGAGCTCCATGCGGCGCGGGTCCTCCGGGGTCGTGGTGCGGTGCGGTGCGGTGCGGTGCGGTGCGGTGGTGCGTGCGGCGGCGCCAGCCGGTCGGCTCGACGCGGCTCGACGCGGCTCGGTGCACGGTCTGCACCCAGTCTCGCAGGCGACCGGCGGGAGGCGGCCGGATGAACGACGGGCGTCGCCCGGGCGGCAGCGCCCCGGCGTCCGCGCCCGCGGGTCGTAGGGTCGGGGGATGACCCGTGCCGCCCGACCCGCCCCCGCCGTCGAGGCCGCCGACCTGCTGCGCGACACGACGCACGGCCGGGTGCGCGGCGTGCACGAGCGCGGCGTCGTCGCGTGGCGGGGGATGCCCTTCGCCGCGCCTCCCACCGGCCCGCGGCGCTTCCGGGCGCCCGCCCCCGCGCAGCCCTGGCGGGGCGTCCGCGACGCCGCGCACTTCGGGCCGGCCGCCCCGCAGGACCGCGGCCAGTTCGTCGGCGTCGACGCGACGACGCCGACCGACGAGGACTGCCTCACGATCAACGTCGTCGCCCCCGAGGGCTCCCGTCCTGGCGACGACCTCCCGGTGCTCGTCTACGTGCACGGAGGCGCCTACAGCGTGGGCTCCTCGCGGGAGCACCCGCGGCACGGGGAGGCGCTCGTCCGCGAGGGCGGCATCGTCTACGTGAGCTTCAACTACCGGCTGGGCGCCTTCGGCTACCTCGACTTCACGGCCTGGTCGACGCCCGAGCGGCCGCTGGAGTCGAACCTCGGCCTCCGCGACCAGGTGGCCGCGCTCGAGTGGGTCCGCGATGAGGTCCGCGCGTTCGGCGGCGACCCGGGCGCCGTGACGCTCTCCGGCGAGAGCTCGGGCGGCAACGCGGTGACCACCCTGATGACCGTCCCGGCCGCGCGGGGGCTGTTCCACCGCGCCATCGCCCAGAGCTCGCCGACGAACGCGCTCTACCCGCCCGACGTCACGCGCCGCTGGGCGGGGGAGTTCCTGGAGCTGCTGACGCACCAGGTCAGCGACGACGACCTCGAGTCGACCTCCGTCGAGGACGCCGGGCGGATGCTGGCGGAGGCGCCCGTCGCGGCGGTCGTGCGGGCCTCGGCCGAGCTGCAGCTGCGGACTCCCGACGAGCAGCCCGGCACCATCAGCCTCAGCCCCGTCATCGACGGCGACTTCCTGCCCGAGCGACCGCTCGACGCCTTCAAGGCGGGCCGCGCGCACCCCGTCCCGCTGATCATCGGCACCAACGACCGCGAGGGCTCGGTCTTCACGGGGCGTCGCGACATCCTCGCGACCACCAAGCCGCGCATCCGCGCGATCTTCGCCGCCACCGAGAAGAAGAGCCGGAAGGCGATCAAGCGGCAGTACCCCGGCCTGCCCGCCGACCGCCGGGCCGCCCTCGACTTCGGGGGCGACTTCGCGTTCTGGTTCCCGACCGTCAAGGTCGCCGAGCGGCACGCCGTGCACCAGCCCGTGTACTTCTACCGGTTCGACGCCGCCCCGCGCATGCTCGCCGTCGCGGGCGTCGACGCCTTCCACGGGCTCGAGCTGATGGCCCTGCACGACCGGATGGGCTCGGCGTTCGGCTGGGCGATGAGCGCCCTCGGCGGGCGCCGGGCCTTCCTGCGGACGGCGGCGCGGATGCGCGCCCGCTGGATCGAGTTCGTGCGGACGGGCGAGGTCGACGGCTGGCCCCCGTACGACCCCTTCCGACGGCGCACCCTGATCATCGACGCGCGCGACCGCGTCGAGCACGACCCCCGGGGCGAGCGCCGTCGGGCCTGGCAGGCGTTCGTGCCGCACATCTGAGCGGGTGGGCGGCCCGGGCAGCCCTGCGGACGGCGCGCGGACACCTGTCGTCCACCTGCCTGTACCCCGCCGTCCACCTCCGAGTTGACCGGCGTTCACCATGCTGCGAGAGTTCCCCGGTGGATCTCACGCTCATCGTCGTCCTGGTCATCGCCCTGGCCCTGTTCTTCGACTTCACCAACGGCTTCCACGACACGGCGAACGCCATGGCGACCCCGATCGCGACGGGGGCGATGAAGCCCAAGGTCGCGGTCACGGTGGCGGCGGTCCTCAACCTCGTCGGCGCCTTCCTCAGCACCGAGGTCGCCAAGACCGTGTCGGGCGGCATCATCCGCGAGGGCGACGGAGGCGTGCAGATCTCTCCCGAGATGATCTTCGCGGGCCTGATCGGCGCCGTCGTCTGGAACATGATCACCTGGCTGCGGGGCCTGCCCTCCAGCTCGTCGCACGCTCTCTTCGGCGGCCTCATCGGCGCCGCGGTCGTCGGGGCGGGCGTCAGCTCGGTCGACTTCTCGGTCGTGCTCTCCAAGGTCGTGCTGCCGGCGCTCCTCGCGCCGCTGATCGCCGGCCTCGTCGGCTACACCGCGACCCGCCTGGCCTACACGATCACGCGCCGCCGCGACGACAAGAGCGAGCGCGGGGGCTTCCGCTACGGCCAGATCTTCACCTCGTCGCTCGTCGCCCTCGCCCACGGCACCAACGACGCCCAGAAGACGATGGGCGTCATCACCCTGACGTTGATCGCCTCGGGCGCCCTCGGCGCCGGCAGCGGACCGCCGCTCTGGGTCGTCGTGGTCTGCGCCTTCGCGATCGCGCTCGGCACCTACACCGGCGGCTGGCGCATCATCCAGACCATGGGCGGCGGGCTCACCGAGGTCAAGCCGACCCAGGGCTTCGCGGCCGAGGCGTCGACGACGGCCACGGTGCTCGCCTCGAGCCACCTCGGCTTCGCGCTGTCGACGACGCAGGTCGCCAGCGGCTCGATCATCGGCGCGGGCCTCGGGCGCCGCGGCTCGAAGATCCAGTGGAGCACCGCCGGCAAGATCGTCGCCGCCTGGTTCATCACGCTCCCCGCCTCGGCCGCCGTCGGCGCCGTCGCCGCCCTGATCGCGACGCTCGGCACGCCAGGCCTCGTCGTCGACGTCGTGGTGGGCATCGTCGTGATCGGCGGCATCTTCCTGCTGTCGCGGCGACGCCCGCACGAGCAGGGCGCCGCGATGGAGGTCGACGTCGCCGCGACGAGCGTGCTCTCGCGCCGCCGGGCCCGTCGGCTCGAGAAGAAGGGCCGCGTCGACACGCCGGCCTCCGGCGTCGAGGCCCCGTTCGTGCGCCTCGACGAGGCGGCCCCGACCGTCGCCCCGCGCGGCACGCTCTCGGGCGGCCCCCGCCCCGACAAGGAGGAGAACCGATGATCGACTGGTCCGCGTTCGTCGTCGTCGCGCTCGTCTCGCTGTTCTCGGCGGCCGCGCTCGTCAGCGTGTACTCGCTGGGCCTGCGGCTCGTGACGCTCGAGGGCCGCAGCACCGCCCGCGCGGCGGCCGGCTACGCGTGCTTCGTGGTCTGCGCGCTCGGGGTGCTCTACGGCATCTACCTGATCGTCCCCGGCCTGCACGGCTGAGGTCGCCCCGCTCATCCGCCGCCCCGCCTCCCCGCGGCGGCGGCAGCGCGAGAGGGCCCCGACGTCGACGACGTCGGGGCCCTCTCGGTGGTGCGGGAGGCGCGGGTCAGCTCGTGCGCACCGGCCCGGTCGGCAGCGCCACGCGCTCGTACTCCGGCTCGCGCCGCGGGATGGCCAGGGCCAGCAGCACGCTGACCAGGGCGACCGCCCCGCCGAGCACGAAGGTGAGGCGGAAGCCCGCCTCGGTCGGCACGGACGCGTCGCCGAACGGCACGGAGTTCGCGGTGAGCAGCAGGCCGACGACGGCCGAGGCGCTCGTGGTGCCGAGCGACCGCATGAGGGTGTTGAGGCCGTTCGCCGCGGCGGTCTCGGTCGCGGGCACCGCGTGCATGATGAGCGTCGGCATGGCCGCGTAGGCGAGCCCGATGCCGAAGCCGATCAGCACCGAGACGAGCACGATCTGCCACACCTCGCGGAAGGCGAGCGCCGCGACCGCGTAGCTGACGACGATGATCGCGCCGCCGACGACGAGGCAGAGCCGGGCGCCGAAGCGGGCGGTGGCGCGGGCGGCGACCGGGGCCATGAACATCATCACGACGCCGGAGGGGGCGAGGCAGAGCGAGGCGACCATGACGGTCTGGCCGAGGCCGACCCCGGTCTCCGCGGGCAGCTCGAGCAGCTGCGGCAGCGAGACGTTGCTGCCGAAGAGCGCGAAGCCGAGGGCGACCGACGCCAGGTTGGTGAGCAGCACCGCGGGCCGGACGGCGACGCGGAGGTCGACGAGGGGGCTCGCGACGCGCAGCTGGTAGGCGCCCCACGCGACGAGCACGACGAGGCCGGCGAGGCCGGAGACGAGCGTGGAGGTGCTCGCCCAGCCCCAGTCGTTGCCCTTCGAGACGGCGAGCAGCAGGCCCGTGAGGCCCACGGCGAGGCCGATCGCCCCGGGGAGGTCGAACCGCCCGGGGGTCTTGAGGGTGCTGACGGGCACGAGCGTCGCCACGAGGGCGAAGACCACGACGCCGAGCGCGGCGGCCGTCCAGAACAGCACGTGCCAGTCGAAGGTGACCGAGATGTACGCGCTGAGCGGCAGGCCGATCGCGCCGCCGAAGCCGAGCGTCGCGCTGACGAGCGCGACGGCGCCGCCGAGGCGCTCGGCCGGCAGCGTGTCGCGGAGGATGCTGATGGCGAGCGGGATGATGCCGAGCGCCGTGCCCTGCAGGGCGCGGCCGACGATCAGCGGCACCAGCTCGGAGGTCGTGGCGGCGACGACCGAGCCGATCACCATCACGACGACGAGCACGAGCACGATGCGGCGCTTGCCGTAGAGGTCGCCGAGGCGGCCCGCGATCGGCGTGACGACGGCCCCGGCGAGCAGGGTGGCCGTGATGATCCAGGTGGTGTCGGCCGGGTCGGCGTCGAGCAGTTCCGGGAACGACGGCACGATCGGGATGACGAGCATCTGCATGAGCGCCGCCACCATGCCCGAGAAGGCGAGCACGGCGATCACGACGCGGGGGTCGCGGGTGCGCGTCAGCCGGGCGCGCTCCCGGGCGCGGCGCCGGTCGCCCGGCTCCGCGGAGGGCCCGGGGGAGGCGGCGGTCGCGTCGGCCTGCGAGGCCGAGCGGGAGGGGGCCGTGGGGGTGGGGTCGCCCGGCTGGGCGTCGTCGTGGGTCAGCGTCATCTGTCTTCTCGGCAGGGGCCCGGAGGCGGCGGTGGAGCGGGTCGAGGTGCAGGCACTGCAACGTTCGCCGGCCCGAGAAGCTTCCCACGAGTTCGGGAGGTGACCGACAGCTGTCGATCATCGCCCGGAGTCCCGACCCGCGCCTCCTCGTCTCGCTAGGCTCGGCAGGGCCGACCACCGCAGCTCACGAGGCCGCGGGGCGCACGACGACGGAGGCACGACGACCGTGACGACTGACGACCTGACCCCCCTCGACGCTCCCGACGCGGCTCCGCCGCTGCTCCAGGGCGCGCCCCAGCCCGGGCCCGAGCACGAGGCCGGGCCCGCGACCGGCGCCGCGGCCGCCGGGCGCACGCGCCGCGCGGCCCGGGCCGCCACCCGGGTCGAGAGCGACTCGCTCGGCAGCCGCGAGGTCCCCGCCGACGCATACTGGGGCATCCACACCGCCCGGGCCCTCGAGAACTTCCCGATCAGCATGCGGCCGATCTCGGTCTACCCCGACCTCGTCGTCGCCCTCGCCCTCGTCAAGCAGGCGGCCGCGCGGGCGAACGTCGAGATCGGCGTGCTCGACCCGCGCAAGGCCGAGGCGATCGAGCGGGCCTGCGTCGAGATCCGCGGCGGGGCGCTCCACGACCAGTTCGCGGTCGGGGTCATCCAGGGAGGCGCGGGCACGAGCACGAACATGAACAGCAACGAGGTGATCGCGAACCGCGCCCTCGAGCTCCTCGGCCACGGCAAGGGCGAGTACGAGCACCTGCACCCGATCGACGACGTCAACCGCAGCCAGAGCACGAACGACACGTACCCGACCTCGGTCAAGATCGGCATGGTGCTCACGCTGCGCCGCCTGCTCGACGAGCTCGACCTGCTCGCGACGGCCTTCGCCACGAAGGGCGCCGAGTTCCACGACGTGCTCAAGGTGGGCCGCACCCAGCTGCAGGACGCCGTGCCGATGACGCTCGGGCAGGAGTTCGTCGGCTTCGCGCACACCCTCGGCGAGGACGTGCAGCGGCTTCGCGACGTCGTGCCGCTGCTCGGCGAGATCAACCTCGGCGCGACCGCGATCGGCACGGGCATCACCGCCGACCCGCTCTACGCCGAGGCCGTGCGCCGCCACCTCGGCGAGCTCAGCGGCATGGAGCTCGTCACGGCGCCCGACCTCATCGAGGCGACGAGCGACACGGGCGTGTTCATGACCCTCAGCGGGGCGCTCAAGCGCAGCGCGATCAAGCTCTCGAAGATCTGCAACGACCTCCGCCTCCTCTCGTCGGGCCCGCAGGCCGGCATCGGCGAGATCACGCTGCCGCCGCGCCAGGCCGGGTCGTCGATCATGCCGGGCAAGGTCAACCCCGTCATCCCCGAGGTCGTCAACCAGGTGGCCTTCTCCGTGGCCGGGGCCGACGTCACCGTCACGATGGCCGCCGAGGCGGGGCAGCTCCAGCTCAACGCCTTCGAGCCGGTCATCGCGCACTCCGTGATGCAGAGCCTCCAGTGGATGACCGCGGCCTGCCGCACCCTCCGGGTCAACTGCGTCGACGGCATCGAGGCGAACCGCGCCCGCCTCAGCCAGCAGGTCGACACCAACGTGGGCAGCGTGACGGCGCTGACGCCCTACATCGGCTACTCGGCGGCGGCCTCGATCGCGCACACGGCCCTCACGACGAACGCCTCGATCTCGACGCTCGTCGTCGCGGCCGGGCTGATGAGCGAGGAGCAGGTCCGCAAGGTGCTCTCGCCGGCGCGGCTGTCGGGGCTCGAAGCGGTCACGAGCGCCATCCCGGTCATCGACGTCGACGCCGACCCGGTCGAGGCCGTCACGCGCGCCGCCGCCGAGTCGGGTGCGCGGAACCCCGGCGACGAGACCGCGGGCTGACGCGAGGGCGCCGGCCTCAGTCCGTCTCGACCTCGGGCTCGTCCTCGTGCCCGAAGGCGCGGCGGATGGTCCCCTCGCCGATCAGGCGCCCGCCGCGCAGCTGCAGGTGCCGCAGCTCGTCCGCGTCGAGCACGCCGCCGTTCTCGCGGAGCGCCCGCTCGCGGATGGCGCGCCCGACCCTGACGTCCCACGCCGAGTTGCGGGCGAGGATGTGGTTGCGGGCGGTGTCGCGCATCGGCAGGGGGATGACCTCCTCGGCCTGCAGGCCGCGGCGCAGCTGCCGCAGCCGCAGCACCTCGCTGTCGAGCTCGCCGCCGATGACGAGCACGAAGTTGCTGATGTACGAGTAGAGCAGCACGACGATGACCATGCCGAGCCAGCCGTAGAAGCGGTCGTAGTTCGAGAAGGTCGTCACGTAGAGGGCGAACCCGACGGTGCAGACCGCCCAGATGCCGAGGGCGAACATGGCGCCGTACGACACCCAGCGGAGGTGCGGTGGGCGCACGTTGGGGGTGAAGTAGTAGAGCATCGCGACCGCGAAGACCGCCAGCGCGACGAGCACAGGCCACTTCAGCACGTTCCAGAGGGTGAGGAACGGCTCCCCGAACCCGACGGCGTCGCCGATGCCGCGGGCGAGCGTCGGCGTGACGAGCAGGATGGTCGCGATGACGGCGAACGACACCATCAGCACGAGCGTGACGATCATCATGTGGCCCCGGAACTTCCAGATCCGGCGCCCCTCCTCGACGTCGTAGGCGGTGTTCATCGCCCGGCCGAACGCGGTCGTGTACGACGAGAGCGACCACAGGGTCAGCCACAGCCCGATGCCGAACGCGACGCCGGGGTTCGAGAGGCTGAGCATCTGCTCCAGCGGGCCCCGGAGGGTGTCGACCGCCGACGGGGTGAGCACGTAGCGGGCGACCCCCAAGATCTCGTCCACCGCCTCCTCGCCCTCCTGGAAGAGCGCGACGCCGGAGACGAGCGCCAGGGCGGTCGGCAGGATCGACAGCGTCGAGAAGAACGTGAGGGCCGCGGCGGCGTCGATCGTGCGGTGCCGCAGGAAGTCGTGCCAGACCCGCATGACGACGTAGCGGGTGAGCGACGGGTTCTCCGGCAGGGACCTCGTCGACGGCATCCCCCGAGGGTACCGTCGCGGCGCGCCCTCCCCGTGCCGGGTGCGTAGGGTCGTGCCATGACCTGGACCGACCCTCGCGGGCAGCAGCCCTGGCCCCACGACCCCCAGCGCCCCGTGGTCTCGAACCCCGACCCCGTCTGGTACCCCGTGCAGCCCGTCTTCACCCAGGCGCCCCCGCGACGCCGCGTGGCGAGCACCGTCTCGCTCGCGGTCGGCTTCACCGTCATCGGCGTCTTCGCGCTCGCCGTGGTCGTCTACTTCCTGCTCTTCCTGCAGCCGGCCGTCATCGTCGCGGCGAGCGTGCTCGCCTTCGTGCCGCTCGCGATCGTGCTGACCGGCATCTGGCTCGTCGACCGCTGGGAGCCCGAGCCCCGCGTCGCCCTGCTCTTCGCCTTCCTGTGGGGAGGCGCGGTGTCGGTGGGCACGGCCCTGATCGTCGACCTCGTGGTCGGCTCCGTCCAGTCGCTGGTCGGCATCGGCGCCTCGAGCGGCTCCGAGGTGCTCGGCGCGGTCGTCCAGGCGCCGATCGTCGAGGAGGCCGCCAAGGGCTTCGGCGTGCTGCTCGTGCTGTGGATCTTCCGCCGCCACTTCGACGGGCCGGTCGACGGCATCGTCTACGCCGCGACCGTGGCGGCCGGGTTCGCCTTCGTCGAGAACATCCAGTACTTCGCGGTCCAGGTGACCGACGACCTGTTCAGCGGCAGCCAGGGGCTTGTCTTCGTCTTCGTCGTGCGGGCCCTGATGTCGCCGTTCGCCCACGTCATGTACACCGCGTGCACGGGCATCGCGCTCGGCTACGCGGCCCGGCGGACGGGCCCCTACGGCGCGATCGGCTTCTTCTTCCTCGGGCTCGTGCCCGCGGTGCTGCTGCACGCGCTCTGGAACGGCGCGCTCGTCGTGGTGGGCGACTCCTTCTTCGTCTACTACCTGCTCGTGCAGGTGCCGATCTTCCTGGCGATGATCGGCCTCGTGGTCTTCCTGCGCCGCAACGAGCGGCGCGTGACGCACGCCCGTCTCGCGGAGTACGCGGCCGTGGGCTGGTTCAGCGCCGACGAGGTCGCGATGCTCTCGACCTCGGCCGGTCGTCGACGGGCCCGGCGCTGGGCGGCGGCGGCGGGCGTGGGGCCGGCCATGAAGCGCTTCGTCTCCGACGCCACGCGCCTCGCGTTCACCCGGCAGCGGATGGTCAAGGGCAGCCGCGGCGGCGACCCGTCGGCCCAGCGCGACGAGGGCGAGCTGCTGACGGCCCTCGCCCGCAGCCGGGCGGCCCTGCAGGCGCCGACCGCCGCCTTCGTGGGCCACGCCCCGCGGCCCGAGCTGCCGCCGACGCAGGCCGGCTGGGGCGCTCCGCCCGCCGGGGGGCAGGGCTCGTACTGGCAGGGCGGTCAGTCCGGCGGCGCGGCGCCGCAGACCGACCCCTGGGGTCGGCCGGTCCCGCCGCCGCACTGGTGAGGCGTCCGGCGGTCAGGCGTCCGGTGGTCAGGCGTCAGGCGGTCACGGCGTCGGGTGCGCGGCGTCGTAGCGGCCGAACGAGGGCGTGAGCCGGGCCGCGACGACCATCAGCACCACGATCAGCGCGCCGCCGAGCAGCGGGGGCCAGGCGACGCCGGCCACGGCGACGAGCCCGACGAAGAGGTCGCCGACCCGAGGCCCGCCGGTCACCACGACGATGAAGATGCCCTGCAGCCGCCCCCGCATGGAGTCGGGCGCGGCGGCCTGCAGGATGGTCGAGCGGAAGATCGAGCTGACGTTGTCGGCCGCCCCCGCGCCGGCCAGCGCCAGCGCCGCCGCCGCGAGCGGCAGCAGGTCGGCCTCGGCCAGGCCCTCGGTCAGGCCGCCCGACCCGTGGCCGGGGGCGAGCAGCAGCACGAGGCCGAAGGCGAGCACGAACCCGCCGTAGACCGCGATGGCCCGCTGCACGGCGCGCCCCTGGAGGCGCACGTGGCCGAGGCGGCCGCTGAACACGCTGCTCAGCAGCGCCCCGAAGGCGTACGAGGCGGTGAGGACACCGACCGTCACCGCGCCTCCTCCGATCACCACGGCCCCGACGACGGGGAAGAGCACGCGCGGCTGGCCGAAGGTCATCGCGACCATGTCGAGCACGAACGTGGTGCGGATGTTGGGGGAGCGGCGGAGGAAGCGCAGGCCCACCATCAGCGACGAGAGCCCCGGCCGTTGCGTCTCGCCCTCGGGCCGGATCGGCGGCAGGGTGACGATGCCGAGGAAGGCGGTGCTGAACAGGACGACGTCGACCGTGTACGTCAGCGGGAAGCCGACGCCGGCGACGAGGATCCCCGCGAGCGCCGGGCCGACCGTCAGCATCAGGCCGGTGCCGATCCCGCTGAGGGCGGAGGCGGCGGGCAGCAGCGAGACCGGCAGGAGGCGCGGGATGATCGAGGCCCGGGAGGTCGCGATCATGGTGCCCGCGACCGCGTTGACGCAGGTCAGGGCGTAGAGCAGCACCACCTCGCGGAGGCCGAGCCAGGCGTGCAGGGCGATCGCCCCGGTCGAGAGCCAGGCGAAGACGGCCGCGACGAGCGCGACCTTGCGGCGGTCGAAGGCGTCCGCGAGCATGCCGCCGTAGAGGCCGGCTAGGATCATCGGCACCAGCGAGACGACGCCGACGAGGGCGACGGAGAACGTCGAGCGCGTGATCTCGTAGACCTCGAGCCCGACGGCCACGAGGGTGAGCTGCGTGCCGATGCCGCTGATCGTGTTGCCGACGAACAGCCGTGCGAAGGCGGGGCTCGCCCGGAGCGGGGTCGTGTCGACGAAGAGCGGCCGGCGCGCCTCGGCGGCCTTCGGGGCGCCCTCGGACGGCGCGGTCTCGGGGGCGGGGTCTGGAGTGGACAAGCCTCCATCATCGTCCACGCGCGCGCACCGTGGTGCCGGGGTCGGGTGCTTGGATGGGAGGCATGACACACGACCCCCAGACCAAGCCCGAGATCGACGCTCCCACCGGCCCGGCCCCCGCCGACCTCGAGATCAGCGACATCACCGTCGGCGACGGCGCCGAGGCCCAGCGCGGCTCGACCGTCGACGTCCACTACCTCGGCGTCGAGTTCGACTCCGGCGAGGAGTTCGACTCCTCCTGGAGCCGCGGCGAGTCCGTGAACTTCCCCCTCGCCGCGCTCGTCCAGGGCTGGCAGGAGGGCATCCCCGGCATGAAGGTCGGCGGCCGCCGCCAGCTCGTCGTCCCGCCGCAGCTGGCCTACGGCCCCGCCGGCAGCGGCCACCCGCTCTCGGGCAAGACCCTGATCTTCGTCATCGACCTCCTCGGCGTCAGCTGATGGCCCTGCGTCCCGCCCCGTCGGTCGGCCTGGCCGACGGGCACACGATCCCCGCGCTGGGGCTCGGCACCTACGGCATGGACGGCGACGAGGGCGCGGCGCAGGTCGCCGGCGCGATCGAGTCGGGCTACCGCCTCCTCGACACCGCCCTGAACTACGGCAACGAGGGCGCCGTCGGCGAGGCGATCCGCCGCGTCGACGTGCCCCGTGACGAGCTCGTCGTCACGACCAAGCTGCCCGGCCGCCACCACGGCTACGAGGAGGCCCTGGCCAGCTTCGAGGAGAGCCGGGCGACGCTCGGCGTCGACGTCGTCGACCTCTACCTGATCCACTGGCCGCTGCCCCGGGTCGACAAGTACGTCGACGCGTTCCGCGCCTTCGTGAAGCTGCAGGAGGACGGCCTCGTCCGCTCCGTCGGCGTCTCGAACTTCACCGAGGCCCACCTGCAGCGCCTCGCCGACGAGACGGGCGTCGTGCCCGTCGTCAACCAGGTCGAGCTGCACCCGTACTTCCCGCAGGCCGAGCTCCGCGCGGTGCACGAGCGGATGGGCATCGTCACCGAGAGCTGGAGCCCGCTCGCCAAGCAGAGCGAGCTCCTGACGGAGTCGGTGGTCACCGAGATCGCCCGTGCCCACGGGAAGACGCCCACGCAGGTCGTCCTCCGCTGGCACGTCCAGCTGGGCGCCGTGCCGGTGCCGAAGTCGGCCGACCCCGGCCGGCAGCGCGAGAACCTCGACGTCTTCGACTTCGAGCTCACCGAGGCCGAGGTCGTCGCGATCAGCGGCCTGGAGCGCGGCCGGCTGTGGGACGGCGACCCGGAGACGCACGAGGAGTTCTAGGCCCTCACCGCGCCTCCGGCACGACCCCGGGACCGCACCGACCCGCACCGGGCCGGTGCGGTCTCGTCGTGGTGCCCGCGGCCCCGGCGGCACCGGGGGTGGAGCCGGGGGGAGTCGCGTGGACGGTAGACTGATGCGCCGACTTTCCCGAGGGGTGCGACCGCCAGTGACATCATCCGAGCTCGACCGCGAACGCTCCTACGTGGGCACGCTCTACGCCCGTCTCGACGAGCTCAAGGAGGACGCCCGCGTGCGCCTCGAGCGCGTCCGGGCCGAGTCCGTGGGCGGCAACCACCAGAGCCGCAGCGAGCGCGACGCCTACGCACGTCTCTACGAAGACACCATCGCGCAGCTCGGCGCCGTCGACGAGCGCCTCGCCTTCGGCCGCCTCGAGCTCGAGCAGCCGGACGAGCTGGGCCAGGGCGACGCCGTGGCGATGCCCGGCACGGGCGGCCGCTACCGCTACATCGGCCGCATCGGCCTCCGTGACGAGCAGCACCACCCGATCCTGCTCGACTGGCGCGTGCCCGGCGCCAGCGCGTTCTACCAGGCCACGGCGGCGACGCCGATGGGCGCCCGGGCTCGTCGGCACCTGACCCTCGACGGCCGTCGCGTCACGCGCCTGGAGGACGAGGTCTTCGACCCCGAGCTGCTCGACCGCGACGACGTCCAGCTGCAGGGCGAGGGCGCCCTGATGGCGGCGCTCACCGCGCAGCGCACCGGCCGCATGACCGACATCGTCGCGACCATCCAGGCCGAGCAGGACGTCATCATCCGCTCGCCCCTCGACGGCGTGCTCGTCGTCCAGGGCGGGCCCGGCACCGGCAAGACGGCGGTGGCCCTCCACCGCGCCGCGTACCTGCTGTACTCGCACCGCGACCGCCTGCGCGGGTCGGGCGTGCTCGTCGTCGGCCCGTCGCGGTCGTTCCTCCGCTACATCGAGCAGGTGCTGCCGTCGCTCGGCGAGACCGGCGTCGTGCTCTCGAGCCTCGGCGGGCTCTACCCGGGCGTCGAGGCGCAGACCGACGACGCGCCAGAGGTCGCGGCCCTCAAGGGCTCGGCCGAGATGGCCGACCTGATCCGCCGGGCGGTGCGGTCGCGGCAGGTGCGACCGACGCAGCCGACGACGATCGACGTCAACGGCGAGCGGCTCGTCGTGCAGCCCGAGCTCGTCGCCGAGGCGATGCGCAAGGCGCAGGAGCGCGGCAAGCAGCACAACGTCGGCCGCGTGACCTTCAACAAGGCGGCTCTCTCGGCTCTGACCCGCCAGCTCGTGGCGCAGATGCGCGACCACGGCACGACCGTCGACGAGTCCGACGAGGCCGTGCTGCGCGAGGACATCCGCCAGACCCACGACGTCAAGGTGCTGCTGAACACCGCGTGGCTGCCCCTGTCGGCCGAGAAGCTGATCGAGGACCTCTACGCGCGCCCGCAGTGGCTCGCGACGATCACCCAGCGCTGGAGCCCGCGGCAGCGTGCCCTGCTGCAGCGGCCCCGCGGCTCCGAGTTCACGATCTCCGACGTGCCGCTGCTCGACGAGGCCGCCGAGCTGCTGGGCGAGTTCCAGGCCGGCGTCGACCCCGAGAGGCTGGCCCGCAAGCAGCAGCGCAAGCGCGACATCGAGAACGCCGAGCGCGCCATCGAGAACATGGGCGTGGAGGGCATGGTCTCGGCCGAGCAGATCGCGGGCGGCTTCGCCGAGCGCGCCGCGTCGATGACCACCGCCGAGCGCGCCGCCGGCGACCGCACCTGGGCCTTCGGCCACGTCGTCGTCGACGAGGCGCAGGAGCTCTCGCCGATGCAGTGGCGCCTGCTCTCGCGACGCTGCCCGCTGCGCTCGTTCACCGTCGTGGGCGACATCGCCCAGGCGTCGAGCCCCGCCGCGGCCTCCTCGTGGGACGTCGCGCTGCAGAGCCTGCTCGGTCGCCGTCGGGGCTCGTCGGTCGCCGGCACCTCGGCGCCCTGGCGCCTGGAGGAGCTGACCGTCAACTACCGCACGCCGAGCCAGATCGTCGACCACGCCGAGCGGCTGGCGATCGAGGCGGGGCTGCGCATCACGCCCAGCCGTTCCGTCCGGTCGAGCGAGTGGCCCGTGCGCGAGGTCGCCGTCGGGGCCGGAGGAGCAGGGGGAGTCGCGGGTCGTGACGCCCTCGTCGCCGCCGGCGTCGAGGCGGTCGCCGCCGACCGGGCCGTCGACGACTCCGGGACGCTGGCCGTCATCACCCCGCAGGGCCTGGTGGGCCCGCTCGTCGACCGGCTCGTCGAGCTGTTCCCGGGGCAGGTCGCCCCCGGCACAGCGTCGCTGACCAAGCCGATCTCGGTGCTCAGCCCCGCGACGTCGAAGGGCCTCGAGTTCGACGCCGTCGTGATCGTCGACCCCGAGGGCGTGCGGGCCTCGTCGGCCCGCGGCGCCGCCAGCCTCTACGTCGCGATGACCCGCCCGACGCAGCGCCTCACCGTCGTCGGCTAGCGCAGGGGCTGCTCCAGCCCGGCCGCCCGGTGGGCGGCCTCGGCGACCCGGTCGTGGTGGGCGCGCCAGCCCGTCGCGTCTCGGTCGGGCACGTTCGGGTCGCCCGGCCCGGAGCCGAGGCGACCGTCGACGAGCTCACGGGCGAGGTCGGCGTGCCCCGTGTGCCGGGCGGTCTCGACGCAGAGGTGCACGAGCACCGTGTGCAGCGTGACCTCCTGTCGACCCGCCGACCACCACGGCACGAGGCCGGGGGAGTCGAGGTCGAGCTCGCGCACCGTCGCGTCGGCGTGCTCGGCGGAGTGCCGGGCCAGGTCGACGATCGAGGCGCGGCTCTCGTCGGCGGTCGCCCACAGGTCGGCGTCGGGGTCGACCTCGTCGTCGGACCACGCGGGCGAGAGCGGCGACGGCCGGCCGAAGACGTCGCCGAGGTAGCCGAGCTGCACGAGGGCCGTGTGCTTGACGAGGCCGAGCAGGTTGGTCCCGCTCGGCACGAGCGGTCGACGGGCGTCGTGCTCGCCGAGGCCCTCCAGCTTGCCGAGCAGGTCGCCCCGCTGGCGAGAGAGGTAGCGCTGCAGCGTCTCCTTCTGGTCCATGGCCCCCAGGGTGCCGCGTCGCGGCTCCCGGCACCAGCCCCCGTCGCCCCCGTCGGCGTCGTGTCGGGTCGGGCAGGGGGCCGGCTCAGTTGTAGTCGGCGGGCCAGGCGAACCCGGGAGGCGCGGTGACGGCCTCGCCCGCCGGCGCGAGCACCAGCGCCACGTCCTCGAAGTCGCTGAGCCGGATGCCCGCGGGGTCGCCGCCGTAGCGGCTCCCGTCGACGAACACGGTGAGCGACCGCCCGTCGTCGCCCCCGAGGTCGCCCACGCCGGACTGGTCGAGGTGCACGCCCCACTCCGTGAAGAGCTGGCCGAGCACGAACGACTCACGGCGGGGCGACTCGACGTGGACGATGCCCGACGTGTCGTGCGTGTGGATCGGCGCCGCGAACTTCGTCCCCGAGTCGTGGCCGATGTCGCCGGGCACGGTCACCGGCTCGCCGTCGACGGTGATCGACAGGTGGCTGTGCACGTGCATGGCGAGGTCCTGGCCCCAGACGTTCTCGAGGCCGGCGAGCTCAGCCCGCCCGGGCCGGTCGTCGACGTCGGGCACCGGCCACGGCGGGGCGGTCTCGGCCCCGACGACGCGGGCGGGGTTCGACGACTGGGCCACCGCGACGCCGACCCCGCCGCCGACGACGACGAGCGCGCTGGCGACGAGGGGGAGGAGGGCCCGCCGGGAAGGGCTCATCGTTCCCCGGCGCCCGTGCCGGAGGCGGCACCGGCTCCCGTGGTGGAGGTCGCGCCGGCGCCCGTGGCAGAGGTCGCGTCGGCGTGAGGTGCGACGGCCGACCCGACCGTGCGCACCCGGTCGACGAGCTCGCGCCACGGTCCGGTGAGCTGCTGCTCGGGCAGCGTCGCCTCGCGCACGGGCTGGGCCTCGACGACGATCACCCAGACGAAGCGGTCGGGCTGCGCGCCGTCGGCGGTCGACGGCGTCGACAACCAGGGGAGGCCGTCGATGAGCACGAGCCACGACTCGGTGTCGGGCTCGGCCTCGACGTCGACCTGCCAGGACCGCGTGAGGCCCGCGAAGCCGCCGGTGCGCTGCACGGTGACGATCATGGCCGCGATGCTACCCCGGGTGCCCCGGGGCCGGCAGGGCGAGGGGAGGGCGACGGCAGGGCGACGGCAGGGCGCCCGCCGGGCGCTGGGGAGCGTGCCCGCCGCCCCGCCGCCCCGTCGCCCCGTCGCCCCGCCTCAGGCCGCGGGCAGCACCCCGACCCCGCGCCACCCCTCGGTCGTCGCGCGGGCCTCGCTCGACCCGGCGCCCCACCGCCCCTCCGCGGCGGCGACCGTGACGGCGGCGAACTCGGCGAACGTCGAGGCCGGCGACACGTCGCCGCTCGTGATCGCGTCGTACCAGACCTGCCCGGCGCGCTCCCACGCGGGGCCGCCGAGGGCCGTGGCCACGAGGTGGAAGGCCTTGTTGGGGATCCCCGAGTTGAGGTGCACGCCCCCGGCGTCCTCCGTCGTCTCGACGTAGTCGTCCATGTGGGCCGGCTGCGGGTCCTTCCCGAGCACGTCGTCGTCGTAGGCCGTCCCCGGGGCGGCCATCGAGCGCAGCGCCCGCCCCTGCACCTCGTCGGTGAAGAGGCCCTCACCGATCAGCCAGCTGGCCTCGTCGGCCGTCTGCCCGAGCAGGTGCTGCTCGACGAGCGCGCCGAAGACGTCGCTGATCGACTCGTTGAGCGCCCCGGACTGCCCCTGGTACTCGAGCGCCGTCGTGTACTGCGTCACCCCGTGCGCGAGCTCGTGGCCCACGACGCTCACCGACGCCGTGAAGCGGCGGAACACCTCGCCGTCGCCGTCGCCGAAGACCATCCGCCGGCCGTCCCAGAAGGCGTTGTCGTAGTCGAGCCCGTAGTGCACGGTCGCGTCGAGCGGCAGGCCCGAGCCGTCGATCGACGACCGGCCGTACGCCTCGAGGAAGAGCGCGTGCGTGGCCCCGAGGGCGTCGTAGGCCTCGGTGACGGCGACGTCGTCCGTCGGCGGCTCGCCCTCGCGGCGCACCACGCGGCCGGGCAGCTCCTCGGTGCCCCCGGCGTCCGAGATCGTGCGCTCGAGCGGGCCGTCGACGGCCACGGCGGCCTGACGGGCCGGAGGCACCGCCGCGCGGAGCGCCCGCACCTCCTCCATCTGCCGCAGGCCCTGGCGGGCGGCCTCGGGGGCCCGTGACAGGCGCGGCGAGTCGGCCCGGGCGAGGTGGTCGAGCAGGTAGGGCGGCACGATGAAGCGGGTCATGGCTGCACTCTCGCACCGGCCCCCGACATCGGCCCGACAGTTCACACGATCGTCACGGGAGGCGCTCCGGGGGCCCGCACCGCGCCTCCCGCAGGCCTGCGCCGCGCCTCCGACCGGCCGGCCCCCACACTCGCTCGGCGACCCGGCGCACGGGGCCGCCCCGCCGCCCCGGTAGCGTTGACCGGATGACCGCCTCCGACGCCTCCGCCCTGGTCGACCGCATGATCGCCGTCGTCCCCGACTTCCCCGTGCCGGGCATCCTCTTCCGCGACGTGACGCCGCTGTTCTCCGACGCGGACGCCTTCGCGACGGTGACGGCCGCGCTGAGCGAGCCCTTCGACGGCGCCTTCCAGGCCGTGGCCGGCATCGAGGCCCGGGGCTTCGCGCTGGCCGGCGGCATCGCGATCGAGCAGGGCGTCGGCGTGCTCACCGTCCGCAAGGCCGGCAAGCTCCCCGGCGAGGTGCTCAGCGAGAGCTACGCGCTCGAGTACGGCGAGGCGACCCTCGAGCTGCGCCCGAGCCAGCTGCCCGCGGGCACCCGGGTGCTCGTCGTCGACGACGTGCTCGCCACCGGCGGCACCGCCGAGGCGACCGTCACCCTCCTCGAGCGCGCGGGCTACGAGGTCGTCGGCATCGCCGTGCTGCTCGAGCTCGACGGCCTGCCCGGGCGCGACCGCCTCGCCTCCCGCCTGCCCGTCCACGCCCTCTCGAGCGCACCGGCCTAGGCCGGGGCCCTACGGCGCGGGCCAGCCGGGGAAGAGCAGCAGGCCGCAGCCCACGACGCAGGCCGCCGTCACCGCGACGAAGACGCCGACCCACAGCACTCCCGGCACGTGCGTCAGGCGGGCGAGCTGGTCGGCGTCCGACTGCGTCGACCCGCCGCGGCGGGCGCTGCGGCGGCGGCTGGACTGCAGCTCGAGCGAGGCACGGACGGCTCCGAGGCCGAGCACGCTGACGAGCGCAAGGCCGAACGACTGCTGCCACACCACGGGGGCGAGCCACGTCACGCCGCCGACGACGGCGGCCCCGACCAGCACGACCCAGAGCCCGAACCAGTTGCGGATCTGCACGAGCATCAGCGCCAGCAGCAGCACCAGCGCCCAGAGCAGCCCCGCCGCGAACCCCGCGGCGAGCAGCCACGAGGCCCCGAGCGCGGCGAGCGCGGGCGCCGGGTAGCCGGCCAGCAGCGTGACGACCATCCCGAGGCCGGTCGGCGGCCCGCTCGACACCGTGAGGCCCGAGGTGTCGCCGTGCAGGCGGATGCCCGAGAGGCGTCGCCCGCTGAGCACCGCGGCCAGGCCGTGCCCGCCCTCGTGCACGACGGTGACCGCGTGGCGCACGAGGCGCCAGGTCGTCGGGACGAGCACGAGCAGCGCCCCGACGGCGACCGCCGCGGCCGTCCACTCCGGCGGCAGGGGCGCGGCGCGCTCGGCGACCCGGGCCCAGAGGTCGGCGACGGTCTCGGGTGCGGTGGTCATCCGGCCAGCCTAGGAGGCGCCTCCCGGGCTCCGTCCGAGGGATGAACCTCGGCCGCCTGGCAGCTGTCTCGGCCGGGCGTGCCCCACCATGGAGGGATGCGCCGCGCCGTCCTCCTCCTCGCCACCCTCGCGTACCTCGCCGGGGTCGCCTGGATGACCCTCCGACCCACCGTCTACGGCGACGGCACCTCCGAGCTGCTCTGGCGGGTGCTCGACCTCGCCGCCCGGCACGAGGAGACCGACTGGATCACCTTCGCCCGGGTCGAGGCGGCCGCGAACGTCGCGATGTTCGTGCCGATGGGCATGTTCCCGGCGTTGCTGCTGCCGAAGCGGGCGTGGTGGGTCGGCGTCGTGGTCGGCCTCGTCGCGACCGTGGCCATCGAGTCGTACCAGGCGACGGTGCTGTCGGCGACGCGCTTCGCGGACCCGCAGGACCTCTTGATGAACACCCTCGGAGCCGCGATCGGCGCGGCCTTCGTCGGCCTCGTCCTGCCGAGGAGTCGCCGGTCGCGTCGCCGCGGCCGGTCGCCGCGGCAGAGCCCGGCCTGGTAAGCTCCTCAGGTTGCCGTCAGAACGGCCGCGGATCAAGAGAGCCTGCACATCCTGTGACGGGCGCCGCGCAACGAAGAGGAAGGGGATCCCAGACATGGCCCTTGCACCCGAAGTCAAGACTGCGATCATCGAAGAGTACGCGACGCACCCCGGCGACACCGGATCCCCCGAGGTCCAGGTCGCCGTGATGACGCAGCGCATCCTCGACCTGACCGAGCACCTCAAGGAGCACAAGCACGACCACCACTCGCGTCGTGGCCTCCTCCT
Organism: Frigoribacterium sp. CFBP 13707; assembly: GCF_014842245.1. Taxonomy (NCBI): domain Bacteria; kingdom Bacillati; phylum Actinomycetota; class Actinomycetes; order Micrococcales; family Microbacteriaceae; genus Frigoribacterium; species Frigoribacterium sp. CFBP 13707. The sequence continues at coordinate 56,835 of NZ_JACYVL010000006.1, read as the reverse complement.
CCTCGTCGGCCAGCGCCGTCGCCTCCTGGGCTACCTGTCCAAGGTCGACATCGAGCGCTACCGCACGCTGATCGGTCGCCTCGGTCTCCGTCGCTAGTCGACCGCACGTCTCGACGACGGCCCCCCTCCTGCACGCAGGAGGGGGGCCGTCCTCGTTCCGGGGCCGCCGAAGCGCCCGTCAGTACCAGTTGTTCGCGACGGAGTGCGCCCAGGCCGCGCACATCGTGCCGTACCGGCCGTGGATGTAGCTGAGGCCCCAGTCGACCTGGGTCCGGTAGTTCGTCCGCCAGTCGAGGCCGGCGCTGGCCATCTTCGAACCCGGCAGGGCCTGCGGGATGCCGTACGCGCCTCCCGACGGGTTCGTCGCGGTGGTCCGCCACCCCGACTCCTTGTTCCAGAGCTGGACGAGGCAGGAGTACTCGGCACCGGTGCCGACCTGGCTCGCGGCGTAGGCCTTCGCGCCGGCCGGGTCGTTCACGGCGCCGGACGGGGGAGCGGTCGAGCCCCCGGGGGCGGGGGCGGGCGCAGGGGCCGGTGCGGGGGCAGGAGCAGGAGCCGGAGCCGGCGCCGGGCGTGACCCGGGCGACGCCGAGCCGGAGCCCGCCGCCGGTGCGGTCGCCCGGGCGGCGGCGGCTGTCGCCGCAGCCGCGGCAGCCGCCGCCGCCCGCGCCTGCTCCGCGATCGCGGCCTTCTCCGCCTCGCCCTGCCGGTACTGCCGCTCGACCTCGGCCGAGGTGTCGTTGAGCGTCGCGAGCTGGGCGTACAGCTGGTCGGACTGCGTCGTGGCCGACGCGACCTCCGCGTCGGCGGCGGCCTGCGCGGCCGTCGCGTCGGCGGCCCGGTCGGCGGCCTCGTCGGCGAGCCGCGACTCCTCGGCCCGGGCGACCTGGGCCTGCGCGGTCAGCGAGGCGACCGTGCCGCTCGTCGTCGTCGCCGCGGCGAGGACCCCGCGCCACCGGTCGCCCAGCTGGGTGAGCGCCCCCAGCTGGTACAGCACCTGGTCCGGGTCGGTGGCGACGAGCAGCTCCGTCGACGGCGCCTGGGGGCCGCCGACCCGCGAGAGCCGCGCGGCGAGCTGTCCCGCCTGCTCGTGGGCCGCCTGCTCGGCGGCCACCGCCGCGTCGGCGTCGGCCTGCAGGCGGTCGGCCCGGGTGCCGGCGGCGGCCTCCTCGGCCGCGGCCTCCGCGCTGGTCGCGGTCGCCGCCACCGCGGCGTCCCCCCGTGCGGCGGCGGTGCGCTCGAGTCCGTCGAGCGCCGCCGTGACGGCGACGACCTGCGCCTGGGTCGCCGCGGCGTCGCCCCGTGCGGCCTCGACGTCGGCCCAACTGGGGGCCTCGGCCGCCGACGCGGGGCCCGCCCCGGCCAGGGTCGACAGCACGAGGGCGAGGGAGGCGGTGGTCGCGACCACGAGGCTCGCCCGGCGGGCGGCGCGGCCGGGTCGGCGGGAGGGAGCGGTCGGGGTCACGCGTCGACCTTAGCCGCGGAGCCCGCCCGCCTCCCGGCCCGCGGAGGCCCCGGTGCTAGGATCGCGCACGGAGCAGGCCGGTCTCGGCTGCTGGTCACCGGTGGTGACAGGCGGATCCCGCCCCGGTCCCGGCGCTCGTCAGCGTCGGTCGGGCAGGGGGCTCCGACCGTTCCCACTGTTGGCCAGACGAGCGACCGGCGCACCGCGCCGTCGTCCGTGCACGTCCTTCGTGCCCGCCGCCCCGCCCGCTCCGGATGCACATCGATGCCCACACGGGGCGTCGATGCAAAACAAAGAGGAGTAGCCCCCACATGGAGGGTCCAGAGATCAAGTTCGGCGAAGCCGTCCTCGACAACGGCAAGTTCGGCAAGCGCACCATCCGATTCGAGACCGGTCGTCTCGCCCAGCAGGCCCAGGGAGCCGTCGCCGCCTACCTCGACGACGACACCATGCTGCTGTCCGCCACGAGCGCCAGCAAGAAGCCGAAGGACAACTTCGACTTCTTCCCCCTCACCATCGACGTCGAGGAGCGCTCGTACGCCGCGGGCAAGATCCCCGGCTCGTTCTTCCGTCGCGAGGGCCGCCCCTCCACCGAGGCCATCCTCGTCTGCCGTCTCATCGACCGGCCCCTGCGCCCCTCCTTCGTCGAGGGCCTGCGCAACGAGGTCCAGGTCGTCATCACCGTCCTGAGCATCGCGCCCGACGAGTTCTACGACGCCCTGGCCATCAACGCGGCCAGCGCCTCCACCCAGATCTCGGGCCTGCCCTTCTCCGGCCCGATCGCCGGTGTCCGCCTCGCCCTCATCGGCGACCAGTGGGTGGCCTTCCCCAAGGCGTCGCAGCTGGCCGAGGCCGTCTTCGACCTGACCGTCGCGGGCCGTGTCGTCACCGACGCCGCCGGCAACGAGGACGTCGCGATCATGATGGTCGAGGCCGAGGCCACCGAGCACGCCTGGGGCCTCATCCAGGGCGGCGCCACCAAGCCCGACGAGGCCGTCGTGGCCCAGGGCCTCGAGGCCGCCAAGCCCTTCCTGAAGCAGCTGGTCGACGCGCAGTCCGCGATGGCCGCGCAGGCCTTCAAGGAGATCGCCGACTACCCGGTCTTCCTGCCCTACACCGACGAGGTCCTCGCCGCGGTCACCGAGGCCGCCGGCTCCGAGCTGTCCGAGGTCTACAAGATCGCCGGCAAGATCGAGCGCCAGGACGCCGACGACGTGCTCAAGGGCAAGGTCAAGGACGCCGTCGCGGCGAAGGTCGAGTCGGGCGCGCTGCCCGAGTCCGCCCTCGGCCAGGTCTCCGCCGCCTACAAGACGGCCACCAAGAAGGTCGTCCGCGACCGCATCCTCACCGAGCAGGTCCGCATGGACGGCCGCGGCCTGGCCGACATCCGTCCGCTCGACGCCGAGGTCCAGGTCATCCCGCGCGTGCACGGCTCCGCCATCTTCCAGCGCGGCGAGACCCAGATCCTGGGCGTCACCACGCTGAACATGCTCAAGATGGAGCAGCAGATCGACTCGCTGAGCCCGGTCACGAAGAAGCGCTACCTGCACCACTACAACTTCCCGCCCTACTCGACCGGTGAGACCGGCCGCGTCGGGTCGCCGAAGCGTCGCGAGATCGGGCACGGCTTCCTCGCCGAGCGCGCCCTCGTGCCGGTGCTGCCCAGCCGCGAGGAGTTCCCCTACGCGATCCGTCAGGTGTCCGAGGCCCTCGGCTCCAACGGCTCGACGTCGATGGGCTCCGTCTGCGCCTCGACCCTGTCGCTCCTCAACGCCGGTGTCCCGCTGCGCGCGCCCGTCGCGGGCATCGCCATGGGCCTCGTCTCCGACGAGGTCGACGGCCAGACCCGCTACGCGGCCCTCACCGACATCCTCGGTGCGGAGGACGCCCTCGGCGACATGGACTTCAAGGTCGCCGGCACGAGCGAGTTCGTCACGGCCATCCAGCTCGACACGAAGCTCGACGGTCTGCCGACCGCCGTGCTCGACGCCGCCCTGAAGCAGGCCAAGGAGGCGCGCACCGCCATCCTCAGCGTGCTCACCTCGGCGATCGACGCGCCCGACGAGATGGCCCCGACCGCGCCCCGCGTGATCTCGGTCCAGATCCCGCAGGACAAGATCGGCGAGCTGATCGGCCCGAAGGGCAAGACGATCAACGCGATCCAGGACGAGACCGGCGCCGACATCTCCATCGAGGAGGACGGCACCGTCTACATCGGCGCCGTCGACGGCCCCTCGGCCGAGGCCGCCCGCGCCCAGGTCAACGCCATCGCGAACCCGACCAACCCCGAGGTGGGCGAGCAGTTCCTCGGCACGGTCGTCAAGATCGCGTCGTTCGGCGCCTTCGTCTCGCTCCTCCCCGGCAAGGACGGCCTGCTGCACATCAGCGAGGTCCGCAAGCTGGCCGGCGGCAAGCGCGTCGAGAACGTCGAGGACGTGCTCGGGGTCGGCCAGAAGATCCTCGTCGAGATCACGAAGATCGACGACCGGGGCAAGCTGTCGCTCGCCCCGGTCGTGGCCGACGAGGCCGACACCGACTCGAGCGGCGCCGCCGGCGAGAGCGACGACGCGTCGGTCGACCTCGGCTAGTCGCTGACCGTCAGACACGGCCCGCCCCCGACCTCGGTCGGGGGCGGGCTTCGTCGTCTCCGAGAGCGTCGGGACGGCCCCCAGGAGGTGTGACGGACGGTGCTGCCGTGCCTCCTGAGGCCCCGAGGAGGCGCGCTCCGAGAATCTGAGGGATGTTCTCGTAACGATCGGGTGCGGCGGCGTGCCGAGCACCGCTCGGGCCCGTAGTCTCGACGTGAGGGCCCGATCCAGCTCGCCGTGACCGATGGTCGCCACGGTCGGCGGGGTCCTGTCGTCGGTGCCCGACGAGAGCCGCCAGACCAGCCTCGGAGGGGTGACGCGAGTGAGCGAGACCACGGCGCGCGCCACCGGTGCCGAGGCTCCCCGTGCCGCCCCCGCCCGCCCGCCGCGGCGCTCGTCCGTCACGGACGCGACCGTCCCCGTCGACCTCGGCGTGATCCAGCCGCGACGTCGCCTCGGCACGTCCGACCTCCGCGTCTTCCCGATGGCGATCGGCGGCAACGTCTTCGGCTGGACGGCCGACCAGACCGAGACCGAGGCCGTGCTCGACGCGTACTACGACCTGGGCGGCAACTTCGTCGACACGGCCGACTCGTACGCCGGCGGGCGCAGCGAGATCATGATCGGCTCGTGGATGAAGCGCCGCCGCTCCCGCGACGACGTCGTGCTGTCGACGAAGATCGGCAAGAGCGCCGACCACCCAGGGCTCACCCCGCGGGCGGTCGAGCGGGCCGTCGAGGCGTCGCTCGAACGGCTCGGCACCGACCACGTCGACCTCCTCTACCTGCACGTCGACGACACCGAGGTGGCGTTCGAGCGCACGCTGCTCGCCGTCGACCACCTCATCCGGGCCGGCAAGGTCCGGTGGTTCGGTGGTGCCCACCACTCGGGCAACCGTCTGTACGAGGCGCGCATCGCCGCGGGCATGCTCGGGGTGGCCCCGATGGTGGCGCTGCAGAACCAGTACAACCTCATGAACCGCACGGAGTACGAGGGCGGCCTCTCGAAGGTCGCCGCCCAGCTCGGGCTGGCCGTCATGCCGCGCTTCGCGCTGGCGAGCGGGTTCCTGACCGGCAAGTACCGCACGCGGGCCGACGTCTCGCGCACCCGCCGCGGCAAGGACGTCTCGCGCCACCTGACGAAGAAGGGCCTGCGGGTCCTCGCCGAGCTCGACCGGGTCGCAGCGGTGCACGACGTGTCGCCGGCCGCGATCTCCCTGGCGTGGCTGCTCGCGAAGCCGAACGTGGTGGCGCCGGTGGCGAGCGCCACGAGCGCGGCTCAGGTCGCCGAGCTCGCCCAGGCGGCTCAGGTCCGGCTCACGCGCACGCAGGTGCTGGAGCTCGACCGAGCCTCGGCCTGAGGCTCCGGGCCGGCAGGCCGGCAGCCGGGAGGCAGGGGTCAGGCGCTGAGGAGGCGCTCGACGGTGCGGCGCAGGGAGGCCGCGGCCGCGATGGCGTCGCCGGCGTAGGCGCCGATCTGCGCGCCGTCCCAGGCGAGCAGGAGGTCGTCGGCGGCGTCGCCGGGCATCGGGTGAGCGGCGTCCTTGAAGAGGTCGACGAGGGCGTCCGTCTGCCACTCGCGGTGCTCGGCGATGCTGGCGCGGACGGCGTGGGTCGGGTCGCTGAACTCGGACGCGGCGTTGGCCCAGGGCGAGCCCCGGTAGCCGGGGGCCTGCAGCTGCGCGACCACCGACTCCAGCAGGGACCGGATGCGCTCGACGCCGTCGGGGTGCTCCTCGACGAGGGCGGCCAGGGCCTCGACGTCGCGGTCGTGGCGGCCGGCGAGGTACTCGAGCACGAGGGTGTCCTTCGCGCCGAAGTGCTTGTAGAACGTGGCCTTGGTGACGCTCGACTCGGCGATCAGGCGATCGACGCCCACGACGCGGATCCCCTCGTCGGAGAAGAGGCGGTCGGCCGTCGTCAGCACGCGGGCGCGGGCGCCTGGCGTGGTCTGGTCGGCGCGGGGACGCCCAGGGAGACGCTGGACGGCCGGTTGGGGGGAATCGACCGTCACAGCGTGGCTCCTTGGGACTCGGTGGCTCGAGCCGCGTCGGGGGAACGCGTGCTCGGGACCTCCAGGACGTCCACAGCCGCCGACGACGACTGATCAGGGGGGTGGTGCCGCCGTCGGTGAGATCACTGTAGCACCGATGAGGACAGACGGACTCGTCTGTTTGTCCACACCCACGTCCCCCAGTTCGGGTGACGGCGCCGGAGGGCATCCCGTAGGCTCGCTCTGATGACCGGTCCTGTCTCCCTGCCCCTCGACGCGGTCGAGCTCTCCTTCGTCGCGACGGGCGACGCCCTCGTCCGCCGCAGCGTCCTGCCGACGGGGGTGCGCATCCTCAGCGAGCGCATGCCGGGCGCGCGCAGCGCCACGGTGGGCTTCTGGGTCGCGGTGGGCTCGCGCGACGAGCAGGAGGGCGAGCGGGGCTCGACCCACTTCCTCGAGCACCTGCTCTTCAAGGGCACGACGACGAGGTCCGCCCTCGACATCGCGGTGGCCTTCGAGTCGGTCGGCGGCGAGCACAACGCCGCGACCGCCAAGGAGTACACCTGCTACTACGCCCGCGTGCGCGACGTCGACCTCGACGACGCCGTCGACGTGCTGGCCGACATGCTGACGTCGGCCTCGCTCGACCCCGTCGAGTTCGAGACCGAGCGCGGGGTCATCCTCGAGGAGCTGGCGATGGCCGACGACGACCCGGCCGACGTCGCGGGCGAGCGCCTCTTCGAGTCGGTCTTCGGCGACCACCCCCTGGGCCGCCCCATCGGCGGCACCCCCGAGAGCATCCGCGCCGCGTCGCGCGACGACGTGCACCGCCACTGGCGCGAGAACTACCGGCCCCGCGACCTCGTCGTCACCGTCGCCGGCGCCGTCGAGCACGACCACCTCGTCGAGCGTCTCACGGCCGCCCTCGACCGGTCCGACTGGTCGACGGAGGCCGCGTCGCCCGTCGCCCGGCGGTCGACGGCCGCGGTCGTGCCCACGCCGGCCGAGCCCGTCACGATCGTGCGGCGCCCGCTCGAGCAGGCCACCGTCCTGCTCGGCCTGCCCGGCATCTCCGCGGCCGACGAGCGTCGCTCCTCGTTGGCCGTCCTCAACTCCGTGCTGGGCGGGGGCATGTCGTCGCGCCTCTTCCAGGAGGTCCGTGAGCGTCGCGGCCTCGCGTACTCGGTCTACTCGTTCGCGTCGAGCTACTCCGACGCCGGCGTGTTCGGCCTCTACGCCGGCTGCACGCCGTCGAACGCCGGTCGGGTGTCGCGCCTGATGCTCGACGAGCTCGACCGCCTCGCCGACGACGGCATCACCGACGACGAGCACCGCCGTGCGCTCGGCCAGCTGGGCGGCGCCGCCGCCCTCGCGCTGGAGGACAGCGACACGCGCATGAACCGGCTCGGCCGGGCAGAGCTCTCGCTCGGCGAGTTCGTCGACCTCGACGCCTCGCTCGACCGCATCGCCCGCGTCACCACCGACGACGTCCGCGAGCTCGCCGGGGCCCTGCGCGGCGGAGCCCTCTCGACGGTCGTCGTCGGCGACCTCGACGCCGCCGACCTCGCCGTGCCGAGCGCGCCCGACGTGCCCGGCCCGGCAGCCACCACCCCATGAACCAGGAGACGACGGTGTCCCACTACCTCTACCTCGTCCGGCACGGCGAACAGCAGGACGCCGAGCACGGGCTGCCCGACGGCCCGCTCTCCGAGCGGGGCAAGCGCCAGGCGCGCCTCATCGCCGAGCGCCTCGGCGGCGTCCCGTTCGACGCCGCGTGGCACTCCCCGCTCGAGCGGGCCGCCGAGACCGCCCGCATCATGACCGAGCGGCTGCCGGCCCTCGAGTCGCAGCCCTCGACGCTGCTCTTCGACTGCGTGCCGTCCGGCCCGACGCCCGACATGCCCGCGGCCTACAAGCCGTTCTTCGGCGGGGTGACCGACGAGGAGGTCGAGGCGGGGCAGGCGCAGATGGCCGACGCCGTCTCCGAGTGGCTGACCCCGGCCCGCGAGGACCGCCACGACCTCCTCATCACGCACAACTTCGTGATCGGGTGGTTCGTCCGCGAGGTCTTCGGGGCTCCGGACTGGCGCTGGATGGGCGTCAACCAGGCCAACGCCGGCCTGACGATCATCCGCGTCCGCTCGGCGAAGCCGCCGGAGCTCGTCACCCACAACGACCTCGGGCACCTGCCGGTCGAGCTCCGCACCGGCCTCCCGGTGGAGCAGCCGATCTAGCTCGGGGGAGCCGTGCGGCCCAGTGCCTTCCGGTACCAGGCCGTCGCGTTCGGGTTGGCGTTGTAGGGCTCGATCCGCTCGTAGCCCGACGAGCGGTAGAGGCTGCCGGCGGCCGCGAGGCTGTCGTTCGTGTCGAGCACGAGCTCGTCCGCACCGAGGTCGCGCGCCCGGCGCTCCAGCTCGTCGAGGAGCGCCCGACCGAGCCCCCGGCCCCGCCCGGCGGGGGAGACGAAGAGGTGCTTGACCTCGAATCGCACCTCGCCGCCGGGCCCCGGAGCCACGGCGCGGACGCCGCCGCAGCCGAGCGACGCCGACTCGTCGGGGCCCGGCGCCGCGCCGGCGTCCTCCTCGGCGACGACGAAGACGCCGGCGGGCGGCGTGAACGCGGCCGGGTCGGGGAGCGTGGTCACGTAGGCAGCCGGCCCGCCGGGGAAGGTGCGGGCCCGCTCGGCGAAGTAGGCGGTCAGCAGCTCGGCGGCGACGGGCGCCGTGACGTCGACGGGGCGGAACCTGCTCATGGGCACCATGCTAGGTCGCCCCGGGAGCCCCGGCCGGTAGGTTGGTCCCCATGACTTCCCGCATCGCCGTGGTCGGGGCCACGGGCACGCTCGGCTCGTTCATCGTCGACCTCGTCGAGCGCACCGACGGCCTCGAGCTGCACGCCGGCCTGTCGTCGCGCGACGACCTCGACGGCGTCCTCGGCGCCGACCTCGTGGTCGACGTGACGCACCCCGCCGTGAGCCCCGGCATCGTCGAGCACGTCGTGCGGGCCGGCCTCCCCGTGCTCGTCGGCACCTCGGGCTGGAGCGCCGAGCGCATCGCGAAGCTGTCGACGATCGTCGCCGACGTCGCGGGCCCCGGCGTCCTCGTCGTGCCGAACTTCAGCCTGGGGTCGGTGCTGGCCACGCGGTTCGCGACCATGGCGGCCCGGTTCTACGACTCGATCGAGATCGTCGAGTCGCACCACGACGGCAAGGTCGACTCGCCCTCCGGCACGGCCGTCCGCACCGCGGAGCTCATCGCGGAGGCGCGGCGAGACCTCGGGCCCGTGGCCGCCCCGTTCTCCGACCAGCGCGCCCGCGGCCAGCAGGTCGCCAGCGTGCCGGTGCACAGCCTGCGGATGCGCGGCGTGGTCGCCCAGCAGTCGGTGATCCTGGGAGGCGCGGGCGAGACCCTGACGCTGACCCACGACACGCTGTCGCAGGGCGCGTACGAGAAGGGCCTCCTGGTCGCGATCGAGGCGGCTCCCACCGTCAGCGGCGTCGTGGTCGGCCTCGACCGCGTGCTGCCCCTCGACTGATGAAGGGCCGCGTCGCCGCGCTCGTCATGGCGCTGCTGCTGCTGCTCTACGTCGTGCTCGTCGCGCAGCGCGCGTACCTCTTCCTCCGGACGGGCGAGCCGATCGCGGTCGTCCTCGGCGCCGCCCTCGTGGTGCTGCCGCTGCTCGGCGCCTGGGCGCTCGTCGTCGAGCTCCGCTTCGGCGCCCGGACCCAGCAGATGGTCCGTGAACTGGCCGCCTCGGGAGAGCTCCCCGTCGACGACGTGCCGCGCCGCGCCTCCGGCCGGTACGACCGCGAGGCCGCCGACGCCGCCTTCCCGCGGTGGGCGGCGGAGGCGGCGGAGTCGCCCGACGACTGGCGCTCCTGGTTCCGGCTCGGGCTGGCCTACGACGCGTGCGGCGACCGCCGGCGGGCCCGGAAGGCCCTGCGCTGGTCGATCAAGCTCCGGGGGGAGGCGGCGGCCGCCTCGCGCTGACCGCCCGACCCCTCAGAGGGTCGAGACCAGGGCGTCGACGGCCTCGTCGACGGTGCGGTGACGGAAGGCGAAGCCGTCGGCGAGGAGCTTCGCGGGCACGACCTGCTGGCTCGGCAGCAGCATCTCGCGCCCCGCCTCCTGCATGGCGCCGGAGATGACGAACTCGGGCACGGTGAGGGCGTAGGGCTTCCCGAGGTCACCGGCCAGCCGGCGGGTCAGCTCGTCGCTCGTGGCCGGCGTCGGGCCGGCGAGGTTCACGGGCCCTTCGAGGGTCGAGGTGAGCAGGTGCACGATCGCGGCGGCCTCGTCGTGCAGGCTGATCCAGGGCCAGAACTGGTCGCCTGTGCCGAGGCGCGAGCCGAGTCCGAGGCGGGTCAGGGGGAGGAGGGGCTTCAGGGCGCCACCGGGGCCCACGACCACGCCGGTGCGCAGGTGGGCGACGCGCGTGCCCGAGGGCGCCTCGGCGGTCGAGGCCTCCCATTCGGCGACGACGTCGCTGAGGAAGCCGGTGCCGCGGGGGCTCTCCTCGGTCAGGCGCTCCCCGGGGCGGTCGCCGTAGATCCCGACGGCCGATCCGCTCAGGAAGACCGTCGGCGGCGTCTCGGCCCGGGCCATGCCCCGCGCGAGGGTCTGGGTCGCCGACACGCGCGACGCCACGATCTCCTTCTTGTAGCCCGGGGTCCAGGGCAGGCGGCCGAGGTTCGCGCCGCTCAGGTTCACGACGGCGTCGGCCCGGTCGAGCACGGTGTAGTCGACGATGCCGGCGGCGGGGACCCAGGTGACCTGGTCGTCGTCACGGGCCTCGCCGCGGACGAGCGCGACGACGCGGTGGCCGGCCTCCCGCAGCTGCCGGGTGAGCTCGGTGCCGACCAGGCCGGAGGCGCCGGAGACGAGGACGGTGAGGGGTGCGTCGGTCATGGGGCCCTGGCTTTCACGGTGCGGGGGAGCGGGGAGGGAGGTGCTCCCCGAGAGCGTAGGCGTGCCTCCTGGTGGTCGTCCCGAGGCGCACGGGCGAGGCGGCCGGGAGGGCGCCCGGGGAGACGCTCTGCGGGAGGGGCTGCGGAGGTAGAGTCGTCGCCGTGTCTGATGCCGCTGCCGTTGACCCCGTGATCCAGTCCGCCGAGAACCACCCCGTCGAGCACGACGTCGAGTTCCGCTCCGACGTGACCGTCGAGCTCGTCCGCTCCAGCGCCCACGACAGCGACGTGCTGTTCGCCGCGCGCGTGTCGACGATGGGCGAGCTCACCCTCGAGGGCGCGCAGGCCTCCGCCGAGGGCGAGCAGGCGACCAAGGGCGCCGGCCTCATCAACTACCTGATGCGCGACCGCCACGGCTCGCCGTTCGAGCACAACTCGATGACCTTCTACGTCCAGGCGCCGATCTTCGTCTTCCGCGAGTTCATGCGGCACCGCATGGCGAGCTACAACGAGGAGAGCGGTCGCTACCGCGAGCTCAACCCGGTCTTCTACGTGCCCGCCGAGACGCGCAACCTGCAGCAGGTCGGCAAGCCCGGCGCCTACGACTTCCTGCCCGGCACGCCCGAGCAGTCGGCCCTCGTGCGGTCGGAGACCGAGCGCACCTCGCGGGAGGCCTACGCCGCCTACAAGCGCATGCTCGACGAGGGCATCGCCCGCGAGGTCGCCCGCATCGTCCTGCCGCTCAACATCTACTCGTCGATGTACGTCACGGTGAACGCCCGCTCGTTGATGAACTTCCTCAGCCTGCGCACCAAGCGCGAGGGCACGCACTTCCCGTCGTTCCCGCAGCGGGAGATCGAGATGTGCGCGGAGAAGATGGAGGACATCTGGGCCGAGCTGATGCCCCTCACCTACGCGGCGTTCGGCAAGAACGGTCGCGTCGCGCCGTAGGGCCGGCCGCCCCGGGGAGGCGCGGTGACGTCGTCGACGCCGGTCGCGCCTCCTGCACGCCCGCCCCGACGGAGCGAGCCAGTACGCTGGTCGACGTGTCTGACATCAGCAACCCCTTCGGGCAGGTCCTCGTCGCTCTCGTCACCCCGTTCACCGCTGACGGCGAGGTCGACTGGGCCGCGACCGAGAAGCACATCGACGACTGCATCACCGCGGGTGCCGACGGCATCGTCGTCACCGGCACCACCGGCGAGACGAGCACGCTGACCGACCCGGAGAAGCTCCGGCTCGTCGAGGTCGGCAAGTCGGTGTCGGCCGGCCGAGCGAAGATCATCACGGGCGGCGGCTCGAACGAGACCGCGCACGCCATCCAGCTCTACAAGGCGAGCGAGGCGGCGGGCGCCGACGGCGTGATGATCGTCACGCCGTACTACAACAAGCCCACGCAGGCGGGCGTCCTCACGCACTTCCGCATGATCGCCGACGCGACCGACCTGCCGGTGATCCTCTACGACATCCCCGGCCGCACGGGCATCCCGATCAAGTACGAGACGCTGCTGCGGGCCGCGAAGCACCCGAACATCGTCGCCGTGAAGGACGCCAAGGGCGACTTCGCCGAGGTGAGCCGGGTCATCAACCAGACCGACCTCCTGTACTTCTCGGGCGACGACGCCAACGTCCTGCCGCACCTCTCGATCGGCGCCTCCGGCCTGATCGGCGTGACGGCGAACATCGCCGCCGCGCCGTACCGCACGATCGTCGACGCCGTGAACGCGGGCGACCTGCACACCGCCACCGCGGCGCACCAGATGCTCGAGCCGCTCGTGCGCGCCGTCATGACGCACGTGCCCGGCACGGTCGCGGCGAAGTACATCCTGCACGGCCTCGGCCGCATCTCCAGCCCGCGCGTGCGCCTGCCGCTCGTCGGCCCGGAGGACAGCGAGGCCGCGCTGATCGAGGACGAGCTGTCGCACGTCGGCGAGATCCCCGGCCTCGACCTCAGCCGCTTCCGCCCCGACCGCAACGCGGCGGCCGGCGGCGCCCTGCCCAAGGTGCACGGCACCACGCGATGACCGCGACGATCCAGGACCCTCCCGCGCTCGAGCCCGGCACGCTGCGCGTCGTGCCGGTGGGCGGACTCGGCGAGATCGGCCGCAACATGACGATCTACGAGATCGACGGCAAGCTGCTCGTGGTCGACTGCGGCGTGCTCTTCCCGGAAGAGCACCAGCCCGGCGTCGACCTGATCCTGCCCGACTTCTCGCCGCTGCGGGACCGCCTCGACGACGTCCTCGCCATCGTGCTGACGCACGGCCACGAGGACCACATCGGCGCCGTGCCGTACCTGCTCCGCCTCCGCGCCGACATCCCGCTGATCGGGTCGCAGCTGACCCTCGCGCTGATCGAGGCGAAGCTCAAGGAGCACCGGATCACGCCGTGGTCGCTGACCGTCCGCGAGGGCGGCCGCGAGACCCTCGGGCCGTTCGAGCTCGAGTTCGTCGCGGTGAACCACTCCATCCCCGACGCCCTCGCCGTGGCCATCCGCACCTCGGCGGGCCTCGTGCTCCACACGGGCGACTTCAAGATGGACCAGCTGCCGCTCGACGACCGCATCACCGACCTCCGGGCGTTCGCCCGGCTGGGCGAGGAGGGCGTCGACCTCTTCCTGCCCGACTCGACCAACGCCGACGTCCCCGGGTTCACGGCGCTCGAGCGCGACATCGGCCCCGTCCTCGACGACGTCATCCGCCGCGCGCCGCGCCGGGTCGTCGTCGCGAGCTTCTCGAGCCACGTCCACCGCGTCCAGCAGGTGCTCGACGCCGCGCACGCGAACGGCCGCCGCGTCGCCTTCATGGGGCGCTCGATGGTCCGCAACATGGGCATCGCCGCCGACCTCGGCTACCTGAGGGTGCCCGACGGCGTGCTGATCGACGCGAAGAAGGCGAAGGACCTCCCCGACGACCGCATCGTCTACATGAGCACGGGCTCGCAGGGCGAACCCATGGCCGTCCTGGCGCGCATGGCGAACAGGGAGCACCAGATCGAGATCGGCCGCGACGACACGGTCATCCTCGCCTCGAGCCTGATCCCCGGCAACGAGAACGCCGTCTACCGGGTGATCGACGGGCTCACGAAGCTCGGGGCGAAGGTCGTGCACAAGGGCAACGCGAAGGTCCACGTCTCCGGCCACGCCTCGGCCGGCGAGCTCCTGTACTGCTACAACGTGCTCCGGCCCCGCAACGTCATGCCGGTCCACGGCGAGCACCGGCACCTGTACGCCAACGCCGCCCTGGCGGTCCGCACCGGCGTCCCCGAGCAGAACACCGTGCTCGGCGAGGACGGCGTCGTCGTCGACCTGAAGGACGGCGTGGCCACCGTCGTCGGCCAGCTCGACCTCGGCTACGTCTACGTCGACGGCTCGACCGTCGGCGAGATCACCGACGCCGACCTGAAGGACCGGCGGATCCTCAGCGAGGAGGGCTTCATCTCGATCTTCGTCGCCCTCGACGCGCAGACCGGCCGTGTCGTCGTCGGGCCCGAGATCCAGTCGCGCGGCTTCGCGGAGGACGACTCGGTGTTCGACGCAGTGCTGCCGAAGATCATCGCGGCCCTGGCCGAGGCCGCCGAGGGCGGCACGCGAGACACGCACCAGTTCAGCCAGGTCGTCCGCCGCACGGTCGGTCGCTGGGTCAACACGCAGCACCGCCGGCGCCCGATGATCGTGCCGGTCGTCATCAGCGCCTAGGGCCTCAGGGCCGCCACGAACGAGGGGCCTCCGCCGCCGGGAAGTCATCCCGGCGACGGAGGGCTCCGTCGTCCCCCCGCTCCTAGGGTGAGCACGTTCCGTCCGTTGCTCCGAAGGGGGAGTCGCCCGTGCGCGTGGCCAAGACCTGGATCTTCCCGATCCTCCGCATCCTGATCTTCACCGCGATCGCCGTCGCCCTCGTCAAGCTCGCGTTCTTCGCCGCGCCGGACGCCGCGTCCGGCTCGGTCGCCGTCCCGACCGGCGAGGCGGTCGAGCCCCAGGTCGCCGTGGCGGTCGGCACCGTCACCAACGACGTCACCGTCGACGCCACGGTCGAGGCCGACGCCGCGTCCGTCGCTCCGGCCACCCTCGCCGGCACCGTCGTGACGGTCGTCGTCGAGAAGGGCCAGGTCGTCGCGGCGGGCGACAAGATCGCCACGCTCCGCTCGGAGACCCCGCAGGAGGCGCTCGTCGCGGCGGACGGGACGGTCACCGAGCGTGCCCCCGTCGTCAAGACCGCCGTGGTGGCGGCCCCGGTGGCCGGCACCGTCACGGAGCTCCCCGTGATCAAGGACCAGATCGTGGCCGTGGGCGACCCGGTGGCGAAGGTGGCGCCTCCCACCTTCCACGTCACGGGCTCGCTGGCTGCCGACCAGCTGTACCGCCTCGTCAGCCGCCCCACGGAGGGCACGGCGTCGATCCCGGGAGGGCCGGCGCCGTTCGCGTGCACGGCGCTCGTCGTGGGCGGCGTCGGCGCCGCGGCGCCGTCGACGTCGGGCGACGGCGGCGACCCCGCCGCGACCGGCACCTCCGGTCAGTCGGTGAGCTGCGCCGTGCCGGCCGACGTCACGGTGTTCGCCGGGCTCGCGACGACGTTGACCATCCCCGCCGGCGTGGCGACCGACGTGCTGACCGTCCCGCTCACCGCCGTCGAGGGCGCGGCCGGCAAGGGCGTCGTGACCGTGGTCGGCGCCGACGGCACGCAGGAGGAGCGCGAGATCACGCTCGGCATCAACGACGGCACGGCCGTCGAGGTGACGGGCGGCCTCGTCGAGGGCGACACGGTGCTCGAGTTCGTGCCGGGCGCCGTCGCCCCGCAGGAGGGCTGTGTCGACCCGATGACCGGAGAGGTCCTCTGCTGATGCCGCTGATCCGGCTCGAGGGGGTCACCAAGACGGTGCCCCTGGCCGACGGGGCGGCCCTCGACATCCTCCGCGGCGTCGACCTCGTCGTCGACGCCGGGGAGCACGTGAGCATCGTGGGCCGCTCCGGCTCGGGCAAGTCGACCCTGCTGAACATCCTCGGCCTCATCGACGCGCCGACCACGGGCACGCACTCGTTCGACGACGTCGACGTGAGCGGGCTCCGGTCGGGGGCGCGTGACCGTCTGCGGGGCGAGCAGGTCGGCTTCATCTTCCAGCAGTTCAACCTGCTCCAGGGGCGGACGGCGCTCGAGAACGTCATGACGCCGCTGCTCTACGCGCGCGGCCGGCGGTTCTGGCGGCGACGGTCGATCGCCGCGGAGATGCTCGAGAAGGTCGGGCTCGGCGACCGGGTCGACTCGATGCCGCACCGTCTCTCCGGGGGCGAGCAGCAGCGCGTCGCCATCGCTCGCTCGCTGGTGCGCGACCCCCGCGTCATCCTCGCCGACGAGCCGACGGGGGCGCTCGACATCGAGACGGGCGCGACGGTCATGCGCCTCCTCGACGACATCTCGTCCGACACCGGCGCGGCCCTCGTGACCATCACGCACGACCTCGCGGTGGCGGGCCTCGCGGCCCGGCACTACGCGCTCGACGCCGGCGTGCTGTCGGCGGCCCGGCTGGGCGGCGAGCTCGCCGGCCCGTCGGCGCTCGTGCCCGCGACCGCGACCGCGACCGCGACCGCGGAGCCCGCGGCGTGACCGGGCTGCTGTCGAGCGTCGTGGGGGCGTTCGTCGAGGCCTGGTCGGAGCTGCGGGTCAACAAGCTGCGCGTGCTGCTCAGCCTCGTCGGGGTCGCGGTCGCCGTGGCGGCGCTGACGGCCGTGGTCGGCCTCGGTAGCCTCGCCGAGCAGTCGACGCGGGAGTCGTCGGAGAAGTCCGGGGGGAGGCCGGCCACCTACACGGTCTCGGCCTACACGACGGGCGCCGGCGTGCTCGACCCCGCCCTCGTCGACCGGGAGTTCCGCTCGACGATGTCGCGGTACGACGTCACCTGGGCCTCGGAGGCCCTCTACACGACGCGCTCCGTGCAGCTGCCGGGCGGGCTCACCGACGTGTCGGCGCAGATCGTCGACCCCGAGTACGGCGAGATGCACCGCGTCGCCCTGGCCGAGGGGTCGTGGTTCGTCGACGGCGACGAGCGTCGCATGGCGCCCGCGGTCGTCGTGAACGAGGCCCTGTGGGAGCAGCTCGGCCGTCCGCCCGTCTCGTCGCACCCGACCCTGCAGCTCCGCGGCGCCGACTCGGCGACCGGGGTGGTCGTCGGCGTGACCGCCGCGCTCTACGAGGGGGAGAGGCCCGCGATCTTCCTCCTCCCGTCCGACGAGCTCGACCTCGTGCCGGTCTCGCAGGGGGGCTACCCGGAGTCGCCGCAGTACGAGATGTGGCTGCCGCCGGGGTCGGGCGACGAGCTCAGCGCGATGGTGCAGGGCAACCTGGCCGCCGCCCTCGGCGACGACGTCCAGGTCGACGTGAGCCGGACGGACTACGCCGCGTACGCCGGCGACACCGATCCCTTCCTGCCGATCAAGCTGACGATCACCGGGGTCGGGGTGCTCGTGCTGCTGCTCGGCGGTCTCGGGCTCGTCAACATCGCCCTGGTGACGGTCCGCCAGCGCATCCGCGAGATCGGGGTGCGGAGGTCGTTCGGGGCGACGGCCCCGCGGGTCTTCTTCTCGGTGATGCTGGAGAGCGTCGCGGGCACCGTCGTGGCCGGCGTGGTGGGCGTCATGGTGGCCGTCCTGGTCGTGCAGAACGGCACCGTGCAGGGGTTCATCGCGCAGGGGGCGGTCGACGACCTGCCGCCCTTCCCGATCACGGCGGCCCTCGTGGGCCTCGGCTCCGCGACGCTCATCGGTGCGGTCGCCGGGCTCCTGCCGGCCCTCGTCGCGGTGCGCGTCAAGGTCATCGACGCCATCCGCTACTGACCCCGCCCGCCGCTGACGCGCCGCCCGCCTCCGACCCGCGTCGGGGGCGGGCGGTACCCTCGAGCCCATGGCCACGCCCACCAAGCAGACCCCGCGATCGCGCTCCGGCTCCCGCGCGTCCGGCGCCCGCGGCGCGACGGCTGCCACCAAGAAGCTCCCGACGCCCCCTCCCGCGGCGGTCGACCCGGGCCCCGGCGTCGTCTCCCGGGCCTGGATGGGCCTGGCGCACGCCACCGGCGGCGCCTTCCGCCTGCTCGGCCGCGAGGCGCTCGACGCCAGCGAACGCCGCGACGGGGTGCCGTTCCTGCTCGTGCTGCTCGCCGTCGCCGGCGCGGCGGTCGAGTGGCTGAACCCGACGAGCCCCGTCGCGCAGGCGCTCGACGCCTACACGTTCGGGGCGTTGGTCGGGCGGGTCGCCTACGCCCTGCCGGTGATCATGGTCCTCTTCGCGGGCTGGCTCTTCCGGCACCCGGCTTCCGTGCACGACAACACGCGGATGGGCATCGGCCTCGGCCTGATGATCGTGTCGATCAGCGCGCTCTGCCACATCTTCGGCGGGCAGCCCCAGGCCGCGGAGGGCCTGCCGGCTCTCGCCGGCGGCGGCGGCGTGCTCGGCTGGCTCGTCGCCTCCTGGATGGTCGCCCTGGCCACCGAGTGGGTGGCCGTCCCGGTGGTCGTCGTGCTCCTCGTCTTCTCCGTCCTCATCACGACCAAGACCCCGCCGAACCACATCGGTCGACGCCTCGGCGAGCTCTACGCCTGGCTGTTCGGCGCGACCGCCGCCGAGCCAGGCACCGCCGAGGCCGCCGACGGGTCGACCGACGACGCCGAGAGCCTCCCGTGGTGGCGACGCACCAAGAGCGGTCGGGAGGACGACCCCGCCTACGACACCCCCGTCCTCACCGAGGCGCCGCCGGAGCGCCCCGCCCGCCCGTCCCGGCGCGACCGCCGGGCCTCGGGGCCGGCGGCGGTCGAGGCCGCGCCGACGACCCCCCGCTTCGTCGACGAGGGCGCCACCGACGTCTTCGACATCAGTCTCCTCGAGGAGCTCGACCGGGCCGAGGAGGCCGTCCGTGCCCGGGGCGTCGAGGTGCCCCCTGCCCCGACCCCGGCGCCGGCCCCGGCGGCGGTCCGTGACGACTCCGCGACCGCGGCGACGACCGTGCTGCCGAGCGTCCCCGCGTCGCTGCCGCCCGCCGACCTCGCCGAGAGCGACGTCGCCGCGGCGGTCCTCGCGCCCGACGACGACGAGCTGCCGCCCGCGTCGCTCGACGTCGACGACGACTCGCCGCAGGCTCCCTACCGGCTGCCCGCCGCCTCCACCCTGGCCGTGGGCCCGCCCGCCAAGGCCCGCAGCGAGGCGAACGACGAGATCGTGCGCTCGATCACCGAGGTGCTCCGGCAGTTCTCGGTCGACGCCAGGGTCGTCGGCTTCAGCCGTGGCCCGACGGTCACCCGCTACGAGATCGAGCTCGGCCCGGGCGTGAAGGTCGAGAAGGTCACCGCGCTCAGCAAGAACCTCTCGTACGCGGTCGCGTCGAACGAGGTGCGCATCCTCTCGCCCATCCCCGGCAAGAGCGCGATCGGCGTCGAGATCCCCAACACCGACCGCGAGACGGTGTCGCTGGGCGACGTGCTGCGCTCGGGCGCCGCCGCGAAGAGCGTGCACCCGATGACGATCGGCGTCGGCAAGGACGTCGAGGGCGGCTACGTCGTCGCCAACCTCGCCAAGATGCCGCACCTGCTCGTGGCGGGCGCCACGGGCTCGGGCAAGTCGAGCTTCGTCAACTCGATGATCACGTCGCTGCTGATGCGGGCCAAGCCGACCGACGTCCGGATGGTCCTGATCGACCCGAAGCGCGTCGAGCTCTCGATCTACGCGGGCGTGCCGCACCTCATCACCCCCATCATCACCAACCCCAAGAAGGCCGCCGAGGCGCTCCAGTGGGTCGTCAAAGAGATGGACATGAGGTACGACGACCTCGCCAGCTTCGGCTTCCGTCACATCGACGACTTCAACCGCGCCGTGGTGGCGGGCGAGCTCGTCCTGCCCGCGGGCAGCGCGCGCACCCTCAAGCCCTACCCGTACCTCCTCGTGGTCGTCGACGAGCTCGCCGACCTGATGATGGTCGCCCCCCGCGACGTCGAGGACAGCATCGTGCGCATCACGCAGCTGGCCCGCGCCTCCGGCATCCACCTCGTGCTCGCCACGCAGCGCCCCTCGGTCGACGTCGTGACCGGCCTCATCAAGGCCAACGTGCCGTCCCGCTTCGCCTTCGCGGTGTCGAGCGTCACCGACTCGCGCGTCATCCTCGACCAGCCGGGCGCCGACAAGCTCATCGGCCAGGGCGACGGGCTCTTCCTGCCGATGGGCGCCTCCAAGGCGATGCGCGTGCAGGGCGCCTGGGTCCAGGAGGACGAGATCGCCCAGGTCGTGGCGCACGTCACGCGCCAGGCGCGCCCCGACTACCGGCCCGACGTGGCCGCGGTGGTCGAGAAGAAAGAGATCGACGGCGACATCGGCGACGACCTCGAGCTCCTGCTCGCGGCCGCCGAGCTCGTCGTCAGCACGCAGTTCGGCTCGACGTCGATGCTGCAGCGCAAGCTCCGGGTCGGCTTCGCCAAGGCGGGTCGCCTGATGGACCTGATGGAGTCGCGCGACATCGTCGGTCCCTCCGAGGGCTCGAAGGCGCGTGACGTGCTCGTGACTCCCGAGCAGCTCCCGGGGGTGCTGGCGAAGCTGCGCGGCGGCGACGACGAGCACGGGGCGGGCGCGCCCGCCGGCCTGTCCTCCGGGTCGAGCCCGCGACCGGGCTACGACGACGACCCCGTCGCCGAGATGACGCGGGGCTACGACGAGGTCGACGGCGACGAGGGGTCGGAAGACGCCTGGGGCCTGACCGGGAGGGACTGACCCGTGACCGACGACCGCAGCGGAGGCGCGTCCCCCGCACCGGCGACGTTCCCCTTCCGAGGGCGCTTCGCGAGCAAGGGCCCGGGGCCCGCGAGCACGGCCAACATCGCGAACGTCGTGACGGTGGTGCGGATCCTCATGGCCCCGCTGTTCATCGCGTGGCTGCTCGTCGACGACGGTGCCGACGGGCCGCTGCGCATCGCGGCGGCGGTGCTCTTCGTCGTGGCGATCCTCACCGACAGCCTCGACGGCGCCCTCGCCCGCGGGCTGGACCTCGTCACCGACTTCGGCAAGATCGTCGATCCGATCGCCGACAAGGTCCTCATCGGTGGGGCGCTCGTCTCGCTGACGATCCTCGGCGAGCTGCCGTGGTGGGTGACGGCCCTGATCCTGCTCCGCGAGGTCGGGATCACCGTCTACCGGTTCATCGTCATCCGTGACCGCGTCGTGCCGGCCTCCCGCGGGGGGAAGCTCAAGACGGTCCTCCAGGCCGTGGCCGTCACGCTCGCCCTCTTCCCGCTCTGGAACGTGTTCGGCGAGGGGATGCACTGGGTGAACGGCGTCCTCATGACGGCCGCCCTCGTGGCGACCCTCGTCTCCGGAGCCGACTACCTGCGCGTCGCCGCGAAGCACGGGCGCGGAGCGTGATCGCCGACGCGTCGTCGGTCGTCTCCGAGCTGGCGCGTCGCGGCCAGACCGTCGCCGTCGCGGAGTCGCTGACCGGCGGCCTCGTCGTGGCGGAGCTGGTCTCGGTGCCCGGGGCGTCCGCCGTCGTGCACGGGGGAGTGGTGGCCTACGCGACCGAGCTCAAGCACACCGTCCTCGGCGTCGACGCTGCACGGCTCGCCGCGACGGGGCCCGTGGACCCCGACGTCGCGGCGGCCATGGCCGCGGGCGTGCGTGAGCGCCTCGCCGTCGCCGGGGCGCCGGCCACCCTCGGCCTCGCGACGACCGGCGTGGCCGGGCCGGGCCCCCAGGGAGACCTGCCCGCGGGCACGGTCTACATCGCGCTGGCCACCGCCGACGACAGTCGGGTACGGCGTCTCGACCTCCGGGGCGACCGCGGAGCCATCCGATCGGGCACCGTCTCCGAACTCCTGTCACTGCTGGCTGAGTGGCTCGACGACACGCGGGAATGATCCGCGTTTCGGTCTCGTTACAACTGCCGGGTTCACAAGCGTCGTACAGATCGTGGTGGTTACAGTGACAACGGTCGTCGCGCAGATACACCCGCCCACCACTGACGTCCGTCTGGTGGGTCGTCCATCCGGAGGAGGGTCCCATGGTTCTGGTTCGTCAAGAAATCGGTGACGTCCTTCGCGACTTCCGCCTGCAGAAGGGCCGGACGCTCCGACAGGTCGCCAGCAAGGCTAGCGTCGCGCTCGGGTACCTCAGCGAGGTCGAGCGTGGTCAGAAAGAGGCCAGCTCCGAGATCCTCGCGTCGGTGGCTGACGCGCTCGAGACGCCCATCTCGGTGATCATGCGCGAGGTGGGTGACCGCATGGCGGTCATCGAGGGCCTCAACCCGATCCCCGACACGCTGCCCGACGACCTCGTCGCCGAGTTCGACACCGACCTCGCGGTGCGCTGAGCTCCCGCTCACCACGCCGCCCGAACGCCCCCGGCCCAGGCCGGGGGCGTTCGTCGTGTGCGGGGCGAGGGGCGTCGCGGGTACCCTCGAGCGATGCGCAAGAGCGAGTTCAGTCGTGCCGTCGCCGACGAGTTCGGGGAGGCCTACGGCCGCGTCGTGACCCGCGACCTGGTCATCGCCGAGCTCGGCGACCGCACCGCCGACGAGGCCGTGGCCCAGGGCGTGCCCCCGCGCGACGTCTGGCTGGCGCTCTGCGCCGCCGAGGGCGTCCCCGTCGCCCGGAGGCACGGCGTCGGGCTGCCCGAGCCCCGACGCTGAGTCGCGCTGCCGGTCGTCGGAGCGTTCGACACGCCGCGTGCCCCTGTCGAACATCCGTTCGGATCGGTGTAGCGTCCTCCCCAGGGCGTCGAAGCCTCGTGTTCTCCACCGGCCACCACGCCGGCACCACCGGTGTCGGTGGTGGCTCGTAGCGTTCACTGCATCGACGTTCCACCGGTCCCGACCCGCGTCGGGGCCACCAGCCTTGTCGTCACGCTGAGCTCCTTGCCCCACCGGTGCCCAGCGACGCGACAGCCTACAGGCGCACGGACATCACCCCGAAGGAGAACAGC
This sequence comes from Frigoribacterium sp. CFBP 13707, assembly GCF_014842245.1. Classification (NCBI taxonomy): domain Bacteria; kingdom Bacillati; phylum Actinomycetota; class Actinomycetes; order Micrococcales; family Microbacteriaceae; genus Frigoribacterium; species Frigoribacterium sp. CFBP 13707. The sequence continues at coordinate 33,942 of NZ_JACYVL010000006.1, read as the reverse complement.
ATGCCCTCAGCAGAGAACCGCGAGAAGGCCCTCGAGACCGCTCTCGCGCAGATCGACCGTCAGTTCGGCAAGGGTGCTGTCATGCGCCTCGGCAGCGACGAGCGCGCTCCCGTCGCCGTCATCCCCACCGGCTCGATCGCGCTGGACGTCGCGCTCGGCATCGGGGGCATCCCCCGTGGCCGCATCGTCGAGATCTACGGCCCCGAGTCGTCCGGCAAGACGACGCTGACCCTGCACGCGATCGCCAACGCCCAGCGCAACGGCGGCATCGCGGCCTTCATCGACGCCGAGCACGCGCTCGACCCGGAGTACGCCAAGAAGCTCGGCGTCGACATCGACGCCCTCCTCGTGTCGCAGCCCGACACCGGTGAGCAGGCCCTCGAGATCGCCGACATGCTCGTGCGGTCGGGCTCCATCGACCTCATCGTCATCGACTCCGTCGCCGCTCTCGTGCCCCGTGCCGAGATCGAGGGCGAGATGGGCGACTCTCACGTCGGCCTCCAGGCCCGCCTGATGTCGCAGGCCCTCCGCAAGCTGACCGGTGGCCTGAGCCAGACCGGCACGACGATGATCTTCATCAACCAGCTGCGCGAGAAGATCGGCGTGTTCTTCGGCAGCCCCGAGACGACCGCCGGCGGCAAGGCGCTCAAGTTCTACGCGTCGGTCCGTCTCGACATCCGTCGCATCGAGACCCTGAAAGACGGCACCGACGCGGTCGGCAACCGGACGCGGGTCAAGGTCGTCAAGAACAAGATGGCGCCGCCCTTCAAGCAGGCCGAGTTCGACATCCTCTACGGCGTCGGCATCTCGCGCGAGGGCAGCCTGATCGACTTCGGCGTCGAGCACGGAATCGTCCGCAAGTCCGGTGCCTGGTACACCTACGAGGGCGACCAGCTCGGTCAGGGCAAGGAGAACTCGCGCAACTTCCTGATCAAGAACGCGCCCGTCGCCGACGAGATCGAGCAGAAGATCCTCGCGAAGCTCGGCGTCGGCGCTGCTGCGGCCCCGGCGGCCCCGGTCGAGTCGATCGAGGCGAAGATCGCCGCTCGCAAGGGCGCATGACGCACGACGACGAGCAGGGCGACGGCTCGGCCCTCGCCCCCGTGACACCGCTCTTCGGTGTCCGGGGTGCGGGGCCGGGCCGTCGGCCCGTGTCCAGCGACGCGCCTCCCGCGCCGCTCGCCGACGACGCCACGGCCCCGCGACGTCGTCTCGACGTCGTGCCCCCCGTCGAGCCGGTCACCACGGAGTCCCTCGACGCTGACGACGGCGACGCGGCCCTCGACCCCGACGGCGACGTGCAGCTCGACCCCGTGACGGGCTGGGCGGTCTCCGGCCCGCTGGGCTCGGGGTCCGGCCGACCCGACGCTGTCGACGGCGCTCCCGCCGTCGACGAGGCGAGCCTCGGGGAGGGCGACACGGCGTCGACCCCCGGTGGTCCCGTCGCCGAGACGGCCGAACGGCTGGCTGCGATCAGCGCCCACTGGTCGGCCCCGACGTCGCCGGAGCCGACCGCGGAGGAGCCGCCGGCGTCCAGCTCGCCCCGCAGCCGGTCACGGCTCCGCGCCGTCGAGCCCACGATCGTTCCCGACGCGGACGCGACCGAGCAGGAGCCGGAGCCCGAGCCCGAAGGCCTCGACGCCCAGCGGCGACGTGCCGAGAACGTCAGCCTCCACGCCCTGTCGCGCCGCGGCGTGTCCTCCGCCGAGATGACGACGTTGCTCCGCAGCCGTGACCTCGACGAGGAGGTCGTGCTGGGCGAGGTGGCTCGCCTGGAGGGCGTCGGGCTGCTCAACGACCGCGAGCTCGCCGAGAACCTCGTCCGCTCCAAGCAGGAGCGCAAGGGGCTCGGTCGGGGAGCCGTGACGTCGGAGCTCCGGCAGCGCGGGCTCGACGCCTCGGTCGTCGAGGAGGCCCTGGCCGACATCGACGACGACGACGAGCAGTCCCGGGCCGACGAGTGGGCCCGCAAGCGCGTCGGGTCCCTCCGCGGGCTCGACCACGCCACCGCCGAGCGGCGCCTGAACGGGTACCTGATGAGGCGCGGCTACCGCTCCGACGTCGTGCGACGTGCGATCGAGAAGGTGCTGCCGCGCGGTGGCAGCCCTCGGGGCGGCGGCGTCCGCTTCGAGTGACCGAGGGGGCGGGGGCGCCGATCTACACTGGGTCACCATGACGACGGTCACCTCCGCCCCGCTCCCGGCCGCTCCGGCGGAGGTCCGTCCGCGCACCTACGAGGTGCGCACCTACGGCTGCCAGATGAACGTCCACGACTCCGAGCGGCTGAGCGGCTCGCTCGAGGCGTCCGGCCTCGTCGCCGCCCCGGAGGGGGCGGAGGCCGACGTCGTCGTCATCAACACCTGTGCGGTTCGCGAGAACGCCGACAAGAAGCTCTACGGCACGCTCGGCCAGCTGGCCGGGGTCAAGCGGAAGCACGCCGGCATGCAGATCGCCGTCGGCGGCTGCCTCGCCCAGAAGGACCGCGCGGCCGTCCTCGAGGCCGCGCCCTGGGTCGACGTGGTCTTCGGGACCCACAACACGGGCTCCCTCCCGGCCCTGCTCGAGCGCGCGCGGCACAACGACGAGGCGCAGGTCGAGATCCTGGAGTCGCTCGAGGTCTTCCCGTCGACCCTGCCGACCAAGCGCGAGTCCACGCACAGCGGCTGGGTGAGCATCTCGGTCGGCTGCAACAACACCTGCACCTTCTGCATCGTCCCGTCCCTGCGGGGCAAGGAGCGTGACCGGCGCCCCGGCGACGTCCTCGCCGAGGTCGGGTCGCTCGTCGACGACGGTGTGATCGAGGTGACCCTCCTCGGCCAGAACGTCAACAGCTACGGCGTCGAGTTCGGTGACCGGCTCGCCTTCTCGAAGCTGCTGCGGGCGGTGGGCCAGGTCGAGGGCCTCGAGCGCGTGAGGTTCACGAGCCCGCACCCGGCGTCGTTCACCGACGACGTCATCGAGGCGATGGCCGAGACGCCCACCGTCATGCCGCAGCTCCACATGCCCCTCCAGTCCGGCTCCGACCGGGTGCTGCGCGCCATGCGACGGAGCTACCGCAGCGAGAAGTTCCTGGGCATCCTCGACCGCGTCCGTGCCGCGATGCCGCACGCGGCGATCAGCACCGACATCATCGTGGGCTTCCCCGGCGAGACCGAGGCCGACTTCGCCGAGACCCTCCGGGTCGTCGAGGAGGCGCGGTTCGCGTCCGCCTTCACCTTCCAGTACTCGGTGCGGCCCGGCACCCCGGCCGGCGAGATGCCCGACCAGCTGCCGAAGGCCGTCGTGCAGGAGCGCTACGAGCGTCTCGTCGCCCTCCAGGACTCCATCTCCGCCGCGGAGAACCGTGCCCAGGTCGGGCGGCTCGTCCAGGTCATGGTCGCCGCCGGCGAGGGCCGGAAGGACGCGGCGACGCACCGGCTCTCCGGCCGCGCCGAAGACAGCCGCCTCGTGCACGTCGAGGTGCCGCGAGGCGCCGAGGTCCCGCGTCCCGGCGACGTCGTCTCGGTGCAGGTCACCGACGCTGCGCCGTTCTACCTGATCGCCGACGCGGGCCCCGGCCGCCCCTGGAGCCTCCGCCGCACGCGGGCGGGCGACGCGTGGGACCGCGCCCAGGCGGCGTCCTGCGGTGTCCCCGCGACCGTGGGGGGCGCCTCCGGCACGACCGCCGCGCCGCGCGTGTCGCTGGGCCTCCCGACGCTCCGGGTCGCGACGACGCCGATCTACAGCACGACCGACGACCTCCGCTGACGTGCTGGTCGCGATCGTCGGCTCGACCGGCACGGGGAAGTCCGCGTTCTCCCTCGACCTCGCCGAGGCCCTCGCCGCCCGCGGGGCGGCGGCGGAGGTCGTCAACGCCGACGCGATGCAGCTGTACCGCGGCATGGACGTCGGCACGGCGAAGCTGCCCCCGGCCGAGCGCCGGGGAGTGCCGCACCACCTCCTCGACGTCCTCGACGTGACGGACGAGGCGAGCGTCGAGTGGTACCAGAAGGAGGCGCGCGCGGCCGTCGGCGCCGTCCTGGCCCGCGGCGCCGTGCCCCTCCTGGTGGGCGGCTCCGGGCTGTACGTCTCGAGCGTGCTCTACGACTACCGCTTCCCCGGCACCGACCCGGTCGTGCGGGCGCGGTTCGAGGCGCTGGGCGAGAGCGGGGGGCCGCGGGCGCTCCACGCGCTGCTCCGCGAGACCGACCCCCGCGCGGCCGAGTCCATCGGCCCGCACAACGCCCGACGGCTCGTGCGGGCGCTCGAGGTGGGGGAGATCACGGGGGAGCCGTTCTCCGCCTCCCTGCCCGACGAGGCGCCCCGGTGGCGCGACTCCCACGTGGTCGGCCTCCGCGAGGAGCGCTCCGTCCTCGTGCAGCGGCTCGACGAGCGCGTCGACGCCATGTGGGCGGGCGGGCTCCTCGACGAGGTCGCGCACCTCACGACGCTCGGCCTCGACCGGGGCGTCACCGCCCGCCGGGCGATCGGCTACGCGCAGGCGGCGGCGCAGCTGCGGGGCGAGGTCGACCAGCAGGAGGCGGTGGAGACCACGCAGGCCCTCACGCGTCGCTACGCCCGCCGCCAGGTCAGCTGGTTCCGCCGCCTGCCCGACGTCGACTGGTCGGAGACGGGGGAGGCCGGGGCCGTCGAGCGGGCCGTCGCTAGACTCCTCGGGTGACCACCACCCTGCAGTTCACCAAGGGCCAGGGCACCGGCAACGACTTCGTGTTGTTCACCGATGCCGACGCCGAGGTCGACCTCGACCCCGTGACGATCCGGGCGCTGACCGACCGCCACTTCGGCGTGGGCGGCGACGGCGTCATCCGGGCCGTGAAGACGACGTCGCTGCCCGGCGGCGCCGCGCCCTTCGTCGGCGACGGCGCCGGTTCCCCCGAGTGGTTCATGGACTACCACAACGCCGACGGCAGCGTCGCCGAGATGTGCGGCAACGGCATCCGCGTCTACGTGCGCTACCTGCTCGAGCGCGGCCTCGTCGAGCTCGCCGAGGGCGAGCGCCTCGCGATCGGCACCCGCGCCGGGGTCCGCTGGGTCGAGCGGTCCGTCGACGGCTTCCGCGTCGACCTCGGGGCCTGGCGCCTCGACGACGCCGAGCCGACCGTGCGCGCCCGCGAGCTGCACGCCGCGCGCCCCGGCCTCTCGCTCTCCGTGGGCAACCCCCACGTCGTCGTCGCGCTGGCCGGCGACGCCGAGCTCGACGCGGTCGACCTCGGCTACGCGCCGATGCTCGACCCCGTGCCGAGCGACGGCGCCAACGTCGAGTTCGTCGTCCCCTCCGACCCTCTGGTCGTCGACGGCGTCGGCCGCATCCGCATGCGCGTCCACGAGCGCGGCAGCGGCGAGACGCTCTCCTGCGGCACCGGCGCGGCGGCCGCGGCCCTCGCGACCCGCCACTGGGCGGGCACGGGCGCCCCGGCGTCCTGGCTCGTCACGGTGCCGGGCGGCGTGGTCGGCGTCCGCGTCACGGAGCACCCCGACGGCGAGCACGTCTCGCTGAGCGGGCCGGCCGAGCTGGTCTACAGCGGCGCCCTGACCCTCTGAGGCGCGGCGCTCCCTCGCGGGGGCCGACCCGCGCCTCCCCGGGGTCAGCTGCGGGTGGCGCGGAGGATGCGGTACCCCTTGCTGGTGGAGGCGCGGTGCACGTCGACGACGTCGCCCATGGTCTCGCCGATCCAGCGCTGCAGGGAGTCCGCGCCGAGGTTCTTCTGCACGACGAGCCAGGCGTCGGCCCCCTCCTCGAGCCGGGGGAGCCAGCGCTCGAGGATGCCGTGCAGGTCGGCTTTGCCGACGCGGATGGGCGGGTTCGACCAGATGGTCGCGAAGCGGACGTCGTCGGGAACATCGTCCGGGGTGACGGCGTTGACGTTGTGGAGGCCGGCGGCCCGGGCGTTCTCGCGCACGAGCTGCAGGACCCTCTCGTTCACGTCGACGGCCCACACCGTCGCGTCGGGTGACATCAGCGCGAGGCTCAGGGTGACGGGCCCCCATCCGCACCCGACGTCGAGGAGGTCGCCCACCGGGGGCGGCGCCGGGGTGCCGGCCAGCAGCACCGACGTGCCGGGGTCGACCCGGCCGGGGCTGAAGACGCCCGCGGCCGTCGTGATCGAGAGCTCACGGCCCGCGAGGGTCGCCGTGATCGTGCGACGACGCAGCTCGCTCTCCGGGTTCGGGGAGAAGTAGTGCTCGCTCGACATGACCCACAACCTACCGAAGATGCAGGGCCCGCCCGTCCGGGCGCCCTGCGACCTGCCTGACGAAAGGGCTACGATCACACCGATGACAGACACTCCCTCCACCCCGCTCGACGCCGAGCAGGGCGACCAGCTGCCCGACGACGTCGTCGCCCGGGTACTGGAGCGCGCGGCGGCCCGCTCCTCCGCGTACACCGTCTTCTCGCCCGCGCAGGCGATCCAGACCCGCTCCCTGGCCGACGCCGGCTCCGACGGCGAGCAGCTCGACCGTGACGACCGCGCCGCGCTCCGGCGCGTGGGCGGCCTGTCGACCGAGCTCGAGGACGTCACCGAGGTCGAGTACCGCCAGCTGCGGCTCGAGAACGTCGTGCTGATCGGCGTCTGGTCGCAGGGGTCGCTCGGCGACGCCGAGAACTCCCTGCGAGAGCTCGCCGCCCTGGCCGAGACCGCCGGTGCGGTCGTGCTCGACGGCCTCCTGCAGCGGCGTCCGAACCCCGACCCCAGCACGTACCTCGGCAAGGGCAAGGCGGAGGAGCTCCGGCAGACCGTCGCCGCGCTCGGCGCCGACACGGTCATCGCCGACACCGAGCTCGCGCCCAGCCAGCGACGCGCCCTCGAGGACGTCGTGAAGGTCAAGGTCATCGACCGCACCGCGGTGATCCTCGACATCTTCAGCCAGCACGCCAAGAGCCGCGAGGGCAAGGCGCAGGTCGAGCTCGCGCAGCTCGAGTACCTGCTGCCCCGCCTCCGTGGCTGGGGCGAGTCGATGTCGCGCCAGGCCGGTGGCCAGGTCGGCGGCGCTGGTGCCGGCATGGGCAGCCGTGGCCCCGGTGAGACGAAGATCGAGCTGGACCGTCGCCGCATCCACACGCGCATGGCGCGCCTCCGTCGCCAGATCAAGGAGATGAAGCCGGCGCGCGACGCCAAGCGCAGGAACCGCGACCGCAACGAGGTGCCCTCCGTCGCGATCGCGGGCTACACGAACGCCGGCAAGAGCAGCCTGCTGAACCGCCTGACGAGCGCGGGCGTCCTGGTCGAGAACGCCCTGTTCGCGACCCTCGACGCGACCGTGCGCAAGAGCACGACGCCCGACGGCCGCCCGTTCACGTACGTCGACACGGTCGGCTTCGTGCGCAACCTGCCGCACCAGCTCGTCGAGGCGTTCCGGTCGACCCTCGAGGAGGTCGCCGCGAGCGACGTCATCGTGCACGTGGTCGACGGCTCGCACCCCGACCCGGCCGCGCAGCTGGCGACCGTGCGCCAGGTGATCTCCGAGGTCGACGGCCACGACGTCGCCGAGGTTGTCGTCTTCAACAAGGCCGACCTCGTCGACGCCGACCAGCGGCTCGTGCTGCAGGGCCTCGAGCCCTCGGCGGTCTTCGTCTCCGCCCGGACGGGCGAGGGCGTCGACGAGCTGCTCGACCGCGTCGCCGGCCTCCTGCCGGAGCCCGAGGTCGAGGTCGACCTGCTCGTGCCGTACGACCGCGGAGAGGTCGTGGCGCATCTGCACGACGCGGGCCGCGTCGTCTCGACCGACTACGAGGAGGCCGGCACGCGCCTCCACGCCCGGGTGTACCCGAGCGACGTGGCCGCCCTGGCACCGTTCGTGCAGCCGGCGGTCGCCCGGCGCTGAGCGCCAGCCCTCCGCCACAGCACGAAGGCCCCCTGCCGTCTCGGCAGGGGGCCTTCGTCGTCGTGGTCGACGGTGGTGCAGGAGTCGCGGGTCGTGCCGTCGAGGCCGCCGCGACCCAGCCCGCTACACCGAGCGCAGCACCGCCACGACCTTGCCGACGATCTGGGCGTGGTCGCCCAGGATCGGCTCGAAGGCGCTGTTGCGGGGGAGCAGCCAGGTGTGGCCGTCGCGCTGGCGGAAGACCTTGACGGTCGCCTCGTCGTCGAGCATCGCGGCGACGATGTCGCCGTTCTCCGCGCTCTGCTGCTGGCGGACGACGACCCAGTCGCCGTCGCAGATGGCGGCGTCGACCATGGAGTCGCCGACGACGCGCAGCATGAAGAGGTCGCCCTTGCCCACGAGCTGGCGGGGCAGGGGCATGACGTCCTCCACCTGCTGCTCGGCGGTGATGGGCACGCCGGCGGCGATCCGGCCGACCATGGGCACGTGGGCGGTGTCGCCGTCGTCGCTGCTGGTGAGGATGGTGGTGACGGGAGCGGAGGGGGCCGACTCGTCGGCGAGCACCTCGAGGGCGCGGGGCCGGTTCGGGTCGCGGCGGATGCGGCCGGCGAGCTCGAGCTGGTTGAGCTGGTGCGTGACGCTCGACAGCGAGCGGAGGCCGACCGCGTCGCCGATCTCGCGCATGCTCGGCGGGTAGCCGCTCTGGGCGATGCTCGCCTGGATGGCCGCCAGGATCGACTCCTGCTTCGCCGTCAGTGCCTTGCGGGAGGGGGCCGTCACGGCCGCGCTCGCGCGCTGCGGGTCGCTCATCTGTCTCCTGACGTCGGATGTCGGTGGTCGCTGTTTGACTCCCACCATCGATCGAAACCGTATCCGATGACGACGCCCCAGCCACACACCTGTTCGAGTGTGTCGCAGATCCGGAGGGCGTCGGAGGGGGATGAGGGGTTGAATCGACCACGGATCGAATGTATGTTCGGAACACGTCTTCGTGTCCGGCATTCCCGGCCGAGTGCCGGGCACGAATTCGCAGTCTTCTCTCGCGGTGAAAGGACCCACCCCATGAGCGCCATCATCAGCAGCATCAGCATCGCCCCCAGCATCGACGGCACCCCCGCCGCCGCCCCCGTCCGCACCCGTCTCCGCATCACGCGCCGCGGGCGTCGCGTCGTGGCCGCCACCGTCGCGCTGGGCGTGGCGGGCATCGTCGGCGGCGTCCTGCTCGCCGGCCCCGGGGCGCAGGCCTCCGACAGCTCGGCCGCCGTGGCGTTCGAGCACGTCACGGTCGAGGGCGGCGAGACGCTCTGGCAGGTCGCCCACGAGATCGCCCCCACGAAAGACCCGCGCGACGTCGTCAGCGACATCGTCCGGCTGAACGCCCTCGGCAGCGCCGAGGTCAGCGCGGGGCAGACCCTCGCCGTCCCGACGAAGTACTCCGACTGACCCGTCGGCAGCGGCCGTCGTCCCGGTGACGGTCGGGGCGCGCCTCGCGCCTACCATGGAGGGGTGTCCTTCAGTCTCGACGACCTGCCCCTCCGCGACGACCTCCGCGGCCTGACCCCGTACGGCGCACCCCAGAAGAAGGTGCCCGTCGCCCTCAACGTCAACGAGAACACGCATCCCGTGCCCGCCGACGTGGCCCGCGACATCGTCGCGTCGATCGCCGAGGCGCTGCACGAGGTCAACCGCTACCCCGATCGTGAGTTCACGGCCCTGCGCGAGGCGCTGGCGGCCTATCTCGGGCACGGCGTCACGCCTGAGCAGATCTGGGCGGCGAACGGCTCGAACGAGGTCATCCAGCAGCTGCTCCAGGCGTTCGGCGGCCCCGGTCGTTCCGTCCTCGGGTTCCCGCCCACGTACTCGATGCACTCGATCATCACCGTCGGCACCGGCAGCACCTGGGTCGAGGGTCGCCGCGACGAGGGCTTCGGCATCTCGCCCGAGACCGCCGTCGCCGAGATCGAGCGCGTCCGCCCCGACATCGTCTTCTTCTGCGGCCCCAACAACCCCACCGGCACGCCCCTCGACCTCGCCACGGTCGAGGCGGCCTACGACGCGACCGACGGCATCGTCTTCGTCGACGAGGCCTACGCCGAGTTCATGCCGCCCGGGCAGCCGACGGCGTTGACCCTCCTCGAGGGGCGTCCGCGCCTCGTCGTCTCGCGCACGATGAGCAAGGCCTTCGCCTTCGCCGGGGCCCGCGTCGGGTACCTGGCCGCGCACCCGGCCGTGGCCGACGCGCTCCGTCTCGTCCGCCTCCCGTACCACCTCTCTTCGTTGACGCAGGCCGCCGCCGTCGCGGCCCTCCGTCACGCCGACGAGATGCTCGCCATGGTCGACGACATCCGGGGCCAGCGCGACCGCATCGTCCGCGAGCTGGCCGCGATGGGCTACGAGCCGTGGCCGACCTGGTCGAACTTCGTCCTGTTCGGCGGCGTCGGCGACCCGTCCGACGTCTTCGAGCGGCTCCTCGAGCGTGGCATCATCGTGCGCGACCTGGGCATCCCCGGCCACCTCCGCGTGAGCGCCGGCACCGAGGCCGAGACCACCGCGTTCCTCGACGCCCTCCGCGACATTAGGCTCTCCTCGTGACCGATCAGCGCGCCTCCCGCACCGCCTCCCTGACCCGATCGACGAGCGAGTCGAGCGTCGCCCTCTCGCTCGACCTCGACGGCACGGGGCGGTCGACCATCTCGTCGTCGGTGCCGTTCTTCGACCACATGCTCACCGCGCTCTCGAAGCACTCGCTGATCGACCTCGACGTGACCGCCACCGGTGACACGCACATCGACGCGCACCACACGGTGGAGGACATCGGCATCACGTTCGGCACCGCGCTGCGCGAGGCCCTCGGCGACAAGTCGGGCATCTCGCGCTACGGCGACGCGCTCGTGCCGCTCGACGAGGCCCTCGTCCAGGCGGTCGTCGACGTCTCGGGTCGCCCCTACCTCGTCCACACCGGCGAACCCGCGGGCTTCGAGCACCACCTCATCGGCGGGCACTTCACCGGTTCGCTCGTGCGCCACGTCTTCGAGGCCATCACCGTGCACGCCGGCATCACCGTGCACGTCCGCGTGCTGGGCGGGCGCGACCCGCACCACATCGCCGAGGCCGAGTTCAAGGCCTTCGCACGAGCGCTCCGCCAGGCCGTCGAGCCCGACCCCCGGGTCTCGGGCGTGCCCTCGACGAAGGGCTCGCTGTGACGGCGCGGCCGACCGTCGCCGTGCTCGACTACGGCAGCGGCAACGTGCACTCGGCCGTCAAGGCGCTCGAGCTCGCGGGCGCCGACGTCGAGCTGACCCGCGACCGAGGTCGCGTGCAGTCGGCCGACGGCCTCTTCGTGCCCGGCGTCGGGGCCTTCGGGGCCGTCATGAGCCAGCTCGAGTCGGTGGGCGGCGGCGAGCTGATCGACCGACGCCTCGCCGGCGGTCGCCCCGTGATGGGCATCTGCGTCGGCATGCAGGTCTTCTTCGAGGGCGGCGTCGAGCGCGGCACGACCACGGGCGGGCTCGGCGAGTGGCCGGGCGTCGTCGACGAGCTCAAGGCCGACGTGCTCCCGCACATGGGGTGGAACACCGTCGACGCCCCCGAGGGCAGCGTCCTCTTCGACGGGGTCCGCGACGAGCGCTTCTACTTCGTGCACTCGTTCGCCGCGCAGGAGTGGACGCTCGACGTGATCCGCCCGTTCCCCGAGCCGCACGTCACGTGGGCAGACCACGGCGGCCGGTTCGTCGCGGCCGTCGAGAACGGCCCGCTCTGGGCGACCCAGTTCCACCCCGAGAAGTCGGGGCAGCCCGGCATCCGCCTCCTGTCGAACTGGCTCGGCACCCTCTGACCCGGCGCGACGGGCGGCCGGGCCCGACCGCCCGGCCGGCCGCCGCCTCCACCCCGACCCCGCCCCGAGAGGCGCGTCGTCCCGACGCGACGGGGGCACGATCCCGCGGCCACGCCGCGAGGGAGACAGCATGAGCGAGTTCTGCACCACCCCCGGCCTGACCCTCTTCCCGGCCGTCGACGTCGCCGGTGGCCAGGCCGTCCGCCTGACCCAGGGCGAGGCCGGCACCGAGACCGGCTACGGCGACCCGGTGGCCGCGGCGGACGACTGGAAGGAGCAGGGCGCCGAGTGGCTGCACCTCGTCGACCTCGACGCGGCGTTCGGGCGCGGCGACAACCGGTCGATCATCAAGAAGGTCATCCGCCAGGTGAAGGGCATCAACGTCGAGCTCAGCGGCGGCATCCGTGACGACCGCTCGCTCGACGACGCCCTGAGCACCGGCGTCAAGCGCATCAACCTCGGCACCGCGGCGCTCGAGAACCCCGAGTGGGCCGCGCACGTCATCGCGGAGTACGGCGAGGCCGTCGCCGTGGGCCTCGACGTGCGAGGCACGACGCTGGCCGCGCGGGGCTGGACGCAGGAGGGCGGCGACCTCTGGACCGTCCTCGCCCGCCTCGAGGACGCCGGCTGTGCGCGCTACGTCGTCACCGACGTCACGAAGGACGGCACGCTCCAGGGCCCGAACGTCGAGCTGCTGAAGCAGGTGACGGAGCGCACGGAGAAGCCCGTCATCGCGAGCGGCGGCATCTCGAGCCTCGACGACATCGCGGCCCTCCGCGAGCTCGTGCCCCGGGGGGTCGAGGGCGCCATCGTCGGCAAGGCCCTGTACTCGGGTGCGTTCACGCTCGGCGCCGCGCTCGACGTCGCCTCGGCGTGACGTCGGAGGCTCCTGGCCACGGCGCGGCGCACGCGGGGCGCAACGACCACGACGGGCGTCCCGTGCCCCCGGTCGACAGCGCCGGCCGCCCGTGGGCGGGCCGCACCTTCCAGCACCACGACACGGCCTACGCGGGTGACGACGGCTCGGCCGACCCGCGCCTCCTCGAGGCCCTCACGCGGTTCCACGCGGGGGAGGCCGACGAGGTGGCGGTGGTGGACGCCCTCCGCCCCGCCCGGTTGCTGATCCCACTCGTCGCGGTCGCCGGCGAGGAAGGGCTGAATGAGCACGGCGTCGTCGTCGACAAGACGCAGGAGCTGTCGATCGTCACGGTCGCGGGCCCGGACGGCCGCGACGTGCTGCCGGCGTTCACGTCGGTGGACACGCTGCGGGCCTGGGACGCGACGGCGCGCCCCGTGCCCGCCGACGCCCGGCGCATCGCCCTGGCCGCGGCGGCCGAGTCCACCGACCGGCTCGTGCTCGACCCCGGCTCGGCGACCGAGTTCGGCCTGCGGCGGCCGGCCCTGTGGGCCGTCGCGCAGGACGGGCGCTGGCTGCCCAGCCACCGGGACCCGGACGTGCTCCGGGCGTTCCTGGCGGCGTCGGCCTCCGAGGAGGCGCTGGTCACGCTGGCGGTCGCGCCCGGCTACCGGTCGGCGCGGCTCGGCCCGCCCGAGCTCGTCGTGCAGCTCGGGGTGCGGCCGGGCCTCGACCAGGAGCAGCTCGGTGCCCTCCTCGGGCGCCTGCAGGCGGCCTGGTCGGCCCACGCCGTCATCGCGGAGCGGGTCGACGGCATGGCCGTGAAGGTCGTCCCCGCCGCCGCCGGGGGGCCGGCCCAGCCCGGCGGCCCGGCCCGGCCCGACGGGCTGGCCCGGCCCTAGTTGACCGGGCCGGTGAGCTTCTCGCCGGGGCCGGCGCCCACCGCGTCGGGGATCGCGCTCGCCTCGCGGAAGGCGAGCTGCAGCGACCGGAGCCCGTCCCGGAGGGCCCGGGCGTGCTGGTCGCCGATCTCGGGCGCGCTGGCCGTGACGAGCCCCGCGAGCGAGGTGATCAGCTTGCGGGCCTCGTCGAGGTCGGTCTGCGCCTGGGGGTCGTCGGCCAGGCCGACCTTGACGGCGGCGGCGCTCATCAGGTGGACGGCGACGGTGTTGATGACCTCGACGGCGTTGACCTCGGCGATGTCGCGCACGGCGTCGTCGGCGCCGCCCGTCGCCGACGGGGCGGTGTCGTCGGCGAAGCGGTGGGTGTGCGCGTCGTCGGAGGCGGCGGCGGTGTCTCGGGGGGAGTGGCTCACGAACTGATCCTCTGCTAAAGTCGTCAAGGCTCGGAGCGTCTGCTCCGTGCGAAAGTGGAGATTCTCCCACCCGCGCTCGACCGTTACACGAGGTTACCGGGTTGTTGGCACCCCGTCGGTGTCCGTCCGAAGCTCACCTGCCCTGCAGGTGGCTCAGGTCGGAGACAGGCAGCCAGGGTGCAGTGGTCCTGTCGCGCCGTGAGGTGCAGGGGCCACGAACCTCCTCTTTCCCCGCCGCGTCACCGACGCGGTGGTGTCGGAAGCATCAACAGAGGAGTTCCGCATCAGCGATCCCCGTACGAACGACCGCATCCGCGTCCCGGAGGTCCGACTCGTCGGCCCCGCCGGAGAACAGATCGGTGTCGTCCCCATCGCCATGGCCCTGCGGCTCGCCGCCGAGGCCGAGCTCGACCTCGTCGAGGTGGCCCCCAACTCGAAGCCTCCCGTGGCCAAGATCATGGATCACGGGAAGTTCAAGTACGAGGCTGCGCAGAAGGCGAAGGAGGCGCGTCGCAACCAGGCGAACACGATCCTCAAAGAGGTCCGTTTCCGCCTGAAGATCGACAAGCACGACTACGAGACCAAGCGCAAGCGCGCCGAGGGCTTCCTCCAGGGCGGCGACAAGGTCAAGGCCATGATCCTGTTCCGCGGTCGCGAGCAGTCGCGTCCCGACCAGGGCGTCCGCCTCCTGCAGCGCTTCGCGGAGGACGTCGCCGAGCTCGGCAGCGTCGAGTCGACGCCCACCATCGACGGCCGCAACATGGTGATGGTGATCGGTCCGCACAAGAACAAGTCCGAGGCCAAGGCCGAGGCGGAGGCCCGCAAGGTCGCCGCCAAGGGCCCGAAGCACCCGACGTCCGACGAGGCGCCGGCCGACGCACCGGCCGCGCCCACAGAAGAGAGCAAGTAAGAGATGCCCAAGCAGAAGACCCACTCCGGCGCCAAGAAGCGCTTCAAGGTCACCGGTTCCGGCAAGATCATGAAGCAGCAGGCCGGCATGCGCCACAACCTCGAGGTGAAGAGCGCCAAGCGCAAGGCTCGCCTGAACAAGGACCAGGTGCTCGCCCCCGCCGACGCCAAGGTCGCCAAGAAGCTTCTCGGTCACTGACCGCTGACACGAACGTAGAGGAACAAGAAAATGGCAAGAGTCAAGAGAGCGGTCAACGCCGCCAAGAAGCGTCGCGTCGTCCTCGAACGCGCCGAGGGCTACCGCGGTCAGCGTTCGCGCCTGTACCGCAAGGCCAAGGAGCAGGTCACCCACTCGCTCGTCTACTCGTACCGTGACCGTCGTGCTCGCAAGGGCGAGTTCCGTCGCCTGTGGATCCAGCGCATCAACGCCGCGTCGCGCGCGAACGGCCTGACCTACAACCGCCTCATCCAGGGCCTCGCCCTGGCCGGCATCGAGGTCGACCGCCGCATCCTCGCCGAGCTGGCCGTCAACGAGCCCGCCACCTTCGCGTCGATCGTCGCCACGGCCAAGGCCGCGCTGCCCGCCGACACGTCGGCCCCCAAGGCCGCCGCCTGATCCACCGCGTCACCTGCACCGCCCGAGAGGCCCCGACAGCACCGCTGTCGGGGCCTCTCCCGCGTCCGCGGCGCGGCGGCGCCGCCGCCGTCACCGGCCGGGTCGTGTGGCACAGTGGTGGCGTGCGCAGCCCCCTCCTCGACAACCCCCGTTCGCCCCGAGTCCGAGCGGTGGCGAAGCTCGCCAAGCGCGACGCCCGCACCGACACCGGCCTCTTCCTGCTCGAGGGCCCCCAGGCGGTCTCCGAAGCCCTGGCGTGGCGACCGGAGCTGCTCGTGGAGCTGTTCGTCACGCCCACCGCGCTCGAGCGTCACCCCGCCCTGGGCGAGGCCGCGGAGGCGGCGGGCCTGGAGGCGGAGTTCGTCACGGAGGCCGTCCTCGACGTCATGGCCGACACCGTGAC
Source organism: Frigoribacterium sp. CFBP 13707 (assembly GCF_014842245.1). Classification (NCBI taxonomy): domain Bacteria; kingdom Bacillati; phylum Actinomycetota; class Actinomycetes; order Micrococcales; family Microbacteriaceae; genus Frigoribacterium; species Frigoribacterium sp. CFBP 13707. The sequence continues at coordinate 18,184 of NZ_JACYVL010000006.1, read as the reverse complement.
GCCGCAGGGCGTCGTCGCGGTGTGCAAGCAGTTCCCGGTCAGCGTCAAGGACGTCTTCGCCGACACGGGGGAGGGCGGGCCCCGTCTGATCGCCATCCTCGAGGAGGTGCGCGACCCGGGCAACGCCGGCACGATCATCCGGGCCGCCGACTCGGCTGGCGCCGACGCCGTCGTGATGACGGGCCGCAGCGTCGACCTCTACAACCCCAAGGTCGTCCGGGCGACGACCGGGTCGCTCTTCCACGTGCCCGTGGCGCTGGGCGGCGATCTCGCGTCCGTCGTCGCGCGCTGCGCGGAGGCCGGCGTCCAGGTGCTCGCCGCCGACGTCAAGGGCGACGACCTGCTCGAGGCCCGGCAGGAGGGCCTGCTCGGCGCCCCGACCGCCTGGCTCTTCGGCAACGAGGCCCGGGGCCTCACCGACGCCGACCTCGCCCTCGCCGACCGGGCCGTGGTCGTGCCCATCTACGGGCAGGCGGAGTCCATGAACCTCAGCACCGCCGCCTCCGTCTGCCTGTACGAGAGCGCCTTCGCCCAGCGCAGCTGAGCCGTCGTACGACGCATTTCGGTTCTGTTACGAATCCGCCGTGAATTTGACCCCCCTCCGGGTGTCTGTTTGTGTGGCTCCATGGATCCCCTCGTCGTGGTCGACCACGTCAACAAGCACTTCGGAGAGCTTCACGTCCTTGAGGACGTCACGACGACGGTGGGCCGCGGCGAGGTCGTCGTCGTCATCGGGCCGAGCGGCTCGGGCAAGTCGACGCTCTGCCGGGCGATCAACCGCCTCGAGACGATCGACGACGGCGTCATCAGCATCGACGGCACCCGGCTGCCCGAGGAGGGCGCCGCGCTGGCCAAGCTGCGGGCCGACGTGGGCATGGTGTTCCAGAGCTTCAACCTGTTCGCGCACAAGACCGTCGTCGAGAACGTCATGCTCGGCCAGGTCAAGGTCCGCCGTCGGTCGAAGGCCGAGGCGCGGAAGCGCGCGATGGAGCTCCTCGACCGTGTCGGCGTGGCCGACCAGGCCGAGAAGATGCCCTCGCAGCTCTCCGGCGGCCAGCAGCAGCGCGTGGCCATCGCCCGTGCCCTCGCCATGGACCCGAAGGTGATGCTGCTGGACGAACCGACGAGCGCCCTCGACCCCGAGATGATCACCGAGGTGCTCGACGTCATGGTGCAGCTCGCGGCCGACGGAATGACGATGATCGTCGTCACCCACGAGATGGGCTTCGCCCGCAAGGCTGCCGACCGCGTCGTGTTCATGGCCGAGGGCCAGATCGTCGAGGAGGCCACGCCGGAGGAGTTCTTCACCGCGCCGAAGTCCGAGCGCGCCCGCGACTTCCTCTCGAAGATCCTCACGCACTGACGGCCCGCTCGCGGAGCCGGGGCCCACGAGGCCGACCGGCACCGCGACTCCGGCCCGCCCCCCGCACCGCGGGGGAGCACCCCCTCGAGACTTCCGGGCGACGACCGTCGACCGGGTCCCCCAGCAAGGAGAACAGAATGCGACTCAGCAAGGGAATCGTCACCGCTGCCGCAGCCGCCGCGATGGTGCTCGGCCTGACGGCCTGCACCGACTCGTCGGCCCCGGCCGTCGACGTCGAGACGCCCGCCGACTTCGCGGAGGGCAGCACGATGGCGAAGCTGGCCGACGCCGGCGAGATCACCATCGGCACGAAGTTCGACCAGCCCCTCTTCGGCCTCGCCGACCCCGACGGCGTGCCCCAGGGCTTCGACGCGGAGATGGGCAAGCTCATCGCCGCGAAGCTCGGCATCCAGCCCGAGAAGATCAACTGGGTCGAGACGGTCTCCGCGAACCGCGAGCCGTTCATCCAGAACGGCCAGGTCGACCTCGTCATCGCGACCTACACGATCAACGACGCCCGCAAGGAGGTCGTCTCGTTCGCCGGGCCGTACTACCAGGCCGGCCAGGACCTCCTCGTGCTCGAGGGCAACCCCGAGGGCATCAGCTCGGTCGACGACCTCATGGGCAAGAAGGTCTGCACCGTGAGCGGCTCGACCAGCGAGAAGAACATCGCCCCCTACGTCGCGGCCGCGACCGACGTCATCGCGACCGACACCTACTCGAACTGCCTCGAGCCGCTGCGCTCGGGCGCGGTCGCCGCCGTGACCACCGACAACGTCATCCTGGCCGGCCTCGCCGACCAGAACGAGGGCGAGTTCGAGGTCGTCAACGAGCCCTTCACCGAGGAGCCCTACGGCATCGGCCTCGCGCTCGACGACACCGACTTCCGCGAGTTCGTCAACGACACGCTCCAGGACGCCGAGGACGACGGCACCTGGGACGAGCTGTGGGAGAAGACGGCCGGCAAGGTCCTGCCCACGCCGACCCCGCCGTCGATCGACCGCTACTGACGGCCCGGCGGGCACCGCGACGCTCGTCGCCCGCGGTGCCCGCCCGCGCCTCCCCGGCGCCCCTGCACGACCGCTCGACCCGCGCGGTCGCCCCTGACCTGGAGACACCCCCGTGAACCCCTTGGACGTCATCCCCGGCTTCGACGCCGTGACCGACAACTGGCCCCGCTTCTGGGGCGGCTTCGTCACGACGCTGCAGCTGCTCGTGCTCTCCGGGGTCGGGGCGCTGGTGATCGGCTTCGTCGTCGCCGCCATGCGCATCTCCCCGGTCTCGTCGTTCCGCGTCTTCGCGACGGCGTACACCGAGGCGCTGCGGAACACGCCTCTCACGCTGGTGCTCTTCTTCTGCGCGTTCGTGCTGCCGTACCTCGGCGTCGACTTCGGCACGTACTTCCCGCTCGCCGTCATCGGCCTCACGGCCTACACCTCGCCCTTCGTGGCCGAGGCGATCCGCTCCGGCGTCAACGGCGTCCCGGTCGGGCAGGCGGAGGCGGCCCGCAGCATCGGCCTGGGGTTCGGCCAGACGCTGGGGCACGTCATCCTGCCGCAGGCGGTCCGCATGGTGCTGCCGCCGCTGATCAACGTCTTCATCGCCCTCACGAAGAACACCTCCGTCGCCGGGGCCTTCTTCGTCAGCGAGCTCTTCGCCGCCGGCCGCTACATCGCCAACGACCGCGGTGACGCCGTCGTCACCGTGCTGCTGGCCGTCGCCGTGTTCTACCTCGTCATCACCGTCACGCTCGGCCGCGTCGCCGCCGTCGTCGAGCAGAAGGTCGCAGTCCTCCGATGAGCACCACCGTCCTCTACGACGCGCCCGGCCCGAAGGCCCGCCGCACCTCGCGCATCATCTCCGTCGTCGGCGTGGTGCTCGTGCTCGCTCTCGTCGCGTGGCTCGTCTACCTCCTGGGCCGCCCCCGCGTCAGCGCCAACGGCGCCGTGACGCCGGGGGTGCTCGACCCGTCGCGGTGGGACATCCTCTCCGACCTGGCCCTGTGGCGGGCCATCTTCCGGGGCTGGCTCGCGACGATCCAGGCCGCGGCGGTCGCCTCGGTGCTCGCGGTGGTCGTCGGCGTCGTCTTCTCGTTCCTCCGCACGGCGCGCTCCCGCTTCGTCCGGGTCCCGACGACGGTCGTGCTCGAGTTCTTCCGCGGCATGCCCGTGCTGCTGATGATGCTGTTCATCCTGCTGGTCTTCTCGACCGGGGCCTTCTGGGCCGTGGTGGCGGCGCTGGCCGTCTACAACGGCGCCCTCATCGGCGAGGCCCTCCGCGCCGGCGTCGCGTCGCTGCCCAAGGGCCAGAAGGAGGCGGGCCTCGCCCTGGGCCTGACGCCCACCGCCACGAGGTTCCTGATCGAGTTCCCGCAGGCGTTCCGCCAGATGCTGCCGATCATCCTCGCCCAGCTGGTCGTCCTCCTGAAGGACACGTCCCTCGGGTACATCGTCGGGTACGTCGAGCTGACCCGTGGGGGCCTCACCCGTCTCGGCACCTACTACGGCAGCACCTACACGTTCACGCTCTTCGCGGTGGTGCTCGTGGTGTACCTGGCCACGAACCTCCTGTTCTCGTGGGTCGTCCGCATCGTGGACCGCCGCACGGGCCGCGACGGCGTGCTCCGCCGCGCCGGTCGGGCCGGCAGGGGCGGCGGGCTCGGGGGGCCGGGCATCCTGGCCCGACCCGGGCGCGTCGAGACGGACGCCACCACGGGCGCCTCCGTCTGACCCGGTCGCCCGCCCCTCCCCAGGCCGTCGACCCGCGCCTCCTCGCCCCCACGGCACGAGGAGGCGCGGTCCGGCTCCCCGACGATCGCTAAGCTTGGTTCTCGTGTCAGACACCGTCCCCATCTCCGAAGACGCCGTCGCGTCCGCGGTCGACGCGGCGCTCGCCGCCGTCGCCACCGCCGCGTCGGTCGCCGAGCTGAAGACCGCTCGCTCCCAGCACGTGGGCGAGGCCTCCGTGCTGGCGCGCATGAACGCCGGTCTGCGCGACCTGCCCGCCGACCAGAGGGCGGCCGCCGGCAAGCTCGTCGGCGGAGCGCGCGGCCGCGTGGCCCAGGCCGTCGCCGCCCGCGAGGCCGGCCTCGCCGAGGAGGAGGAGGCCCGGCGCCTCGCCGACGAGTCCGTCGACGTCACGGCCCTGCCGACCCGCCGTCGGGCCGGCGCCCGTCACCCGCTCGCCCTGCTGCAGGAGCAGATGGTCGACCTCTTCGTCGGCATGGGCTGGGAGGTCAGCGACGGCCCCGAGCTCGAGCACGAGTGGTTCAACTTCGACGCCCTGGCCTTCGACGCCGACCACCCCGCGCGGGCCATGCAAGACACCTTCTTCGTCGACCCGGTCGACGAGCACCTCGTGCTGCGCACGCACACCTCGCCGGTGCAGATCCGCACGCTGCTCTCGAAGCAGCTGCCGGTCTACAACGTCGCGACCGGGCGGGTCTTCCGCACCGACGAGCTCGACGCGACCCACACGCCCGTCTTCACGCAGATCGAGGGCATCGCGATCGACCGCGGGCTCACGATGGCGCACCTCCGGGGCACCCTCGAGCACCTCGCACGCTCGATGTTCGGCGCGGAGGCGCAGATCCGCCTGCGCCCCAACTACTTCCCCTTCACCGAGCCCAGCGCCGAGATGGACGTCTGGCAGCCGCACGCCAAGGGCGGCGCGCGGTGGGTCGAGTGGGGCGGCTGCGGCATGGTCAACCCGAACGTGCTGCGGGCCGCGGGCATCGACCCGGACGACTACCAGGGCTTCGCGTTCGGCATGGGCATCGAGCGCACCCTCCAGTTCCGCAACGACCTCAACGACATGCGCGACATGGTCGAGGGCGACGTCAGGTTCAGCGAGCAGTTCGGGATGGTGGTCTGATGCGGGTTCCGCTGAGCTGGCTCGGTGAGCACGTCGAGCTGCCGAGCGACGTCACGCTCGAGAGCGTCCACGCGGCGCTCGTCTCCGTCGGCTTCGAGGAGGAGGCCGTCCACGTCGGCGACGTCACCGGCCCCCTCGTCGTCGGCCAGGTGCTCGAGGTCACGCCCGAGCCCCAGAAGAACGGCAAGACCATCAACTGGTGCCGTGTCGCGGTCGGCCCCGACCACGCGACGCGCGACGACGACGTGCGCGGCATTGTCTGCGGCGCCCACAACTTCGTGGTCGGCGACAAGGTCGTCGTGTCGCTGCCCGGGGCCGTCCTGCCCGGGCCCTTCCCGATCGCCGCCCGCAAGACCTACGGCCACGTGTCCGACGGCATGATCGCCTCGAGCCGCGAGCTCGGGCTCGGCGACGAGCACGACGGCATCCTGCTGCTCAGCTCGCTGGGGCTCGACCCGGTCGTCGGCACCGACGCGATCCCCCTCCTCGGGCTCGACGACGCGGCCGTCGAGATCAACGTGACGCCCGACCGCGGCTACGCGTTCAGCATCCGGGGCGTGGCCCGCGAGTACTCGCACGCCACCGGCGCCACCTTCACCGACCCCGCGACGACCGTGACGCCCGTCGAGGCGAGCGGCTTCAGCGTCTCCGTCGTCGACGAGGCGCCCGTGCGCGACCGCGCCGCGGTCGCCACGTTCGTCACCCGCGTGGTGCGCGGCGTCGACGCCGCGCGTCCGACGCCGACCTGGATGTCGTCGCGGCTGCGGCTGGCTGGCGTCCGGTCGATCTCGCTGCTGGTCGACGTGACGAACTACGTCATGCTCGAGCTCGGCCAGCCGATCCACGGCTACGACCTCTCCGCGATCACCGGCGGCCTGACCGTCCGCCGCGCCGCCCCGGGCGAGACGCTCGAGACCCTCGACGGCCAGGTGCGCACGCTGCACCGCGAAGACCTGGTGATCGCCGACGAGACGGGGCCCGTCGGCCTCGCCGGCGTGATGGGCGGGGCGCGCACCGAGATGGGCGCGTCGACGACCGACGTCCTCGTCGAGGCCGCCACCTTCGATCCGGTCTCGATCGCCCGCACGGCCCGCCGGCACAAGCTGCCCAGCGAGGCGTCCCGTCGGTTCGAGCGCGGCGTCGACCCGGCGGTCTCCGCCCCGGCGGCCCAGCGCGTCGTCGACCTGCTCGTCGAGCTCGCCGGCGGCACGGCCGACGAGCTGGGCTCCGTCCTCGACGAGTCGGTCGCGCCGGCCGCGGTCGAGCTCGCCGTCGACCGGCCCGCCCGCCTGATGGGCGTGGCCTACGACCGCGCCGAGGTGGTCGACTCCCTGACGGCCGTCGGCGCCTCGGTGGTCGAGCAGGGCGACGTGCTCGTCGTGACCCCGCCCACGTGGCGTCCCGACCTCGTCGACCCGGCGTCGCTCGTCGAGGAGGTCGCGCGCATCACCGGCTACGACCGCATCCCGTCGGTGCTGCCCGTCGCGCCTCCCGGCCGCGGGCTCACCCGTGAGCAGCGGCTGCGCCGGCAGGTCTCCTCCTCCCTGGCCGCGGCCGGGCTCGTGGAGGTCGCCGCCTACCCGTTCGTCACCCCGGCGCAGAACTCCGTGTTCGGGTCCGCCGACGGGCAGGCCGTGCCCGCCGTGACGTTGGCGAACCCCCTCGACACCGCGGCGCCCCAGCTGCGGCGCTCGCTGCTGCCGGGCCTGCTCGACGTGGCGCGCCGCAACGCGTCTCGCGGCCTCGTCGACCTCGCGCTCTTCGAGACCGGCACCGTCTTCCTGCCCGAGGCCGGGGTCCGCTACGGCACGGCCGAGGTGCCGGCCGGTGCGGCGCGTCCGACCGACGACGTGCTGGCCGAGCTGGCCGCGAGCCTGCCTCCCCAGCCGCGGCACCTCGGCGTCCTCGCGCTCGGCGCGGCCGTGGACCGTCAGCCCGGCCAGGCCGCCGTCGCGGCCTCCCTCGCCGACGTCCTCGACGCTCTCCGGGTCGCCGTCCGCGCCGCGGGCGTCGAGCTGACCGTGCGGCAGGGCAGCCACCCGTCACTCCACCCCGGCCGCACCGCCGAGCTCCTCGTCGGCGACGAGCGGGTCGGCGTGGCGGGCGAGCTCCTGCCCACGGTCGCCGCCGAGCTCGACCTCCCGCGCGTCGTCGCGGTCGGCGAGGTCGACCTCGACCGTGTGCTCGCCCTGGGCGTCGACGTCGCGCCGCGCCCGATCTCGGCCTACCCGGCTGCCACGCAGGACGTGTCGCTCGTCGTCGACCTCGACGTCTCCGCCGGCGACCTGCTCGCGGCCGTCCGCGAGGGGGCCGGCTCGCTCCTGGAGTCGGTGCGCCTCGTCGACGACTACCGCGGCGCCGGGCTCCCCGACGGCACCAAGTCGCTGACCTTCGCCCTGCGCTTCCGCGCCGACGACCGCACCCTGACGGCGGCCGAGGCCACCGAGGCCAAGCAGGGCGCCGTCCGGCTCGCGTCCGAGCGATCGGGGGCGGCGCTCCGCGACTGACACTCGCCCGGCGTCGCCGCCCTCGATCCTCGACCGACTCGAACAGTAGGGTTCATCCATGCCACACACCGTTGCCGTCGCCGGAGCGAGCGGCTACGCCGGGGGCGAGCTGCTGAGGCTCCTCGCCGCCCACCCCGAGTTCGAGGTGACCACCGTCACCGCGAACCAGAACGCCGGGCAGCCCCTCATCGCCCTCCAGCCGCAGCTGCGCTCCCTGGCGCACCTCACGCTCGTCGAGACGACCCCCGAGGCCCTCGCGGGCCACGACGTCGTCTTCACGGCCCTCCCGCACGGCAAGTCCGGCGCGCTCACCGCCCAGCTGCCCGACGACGTCCTCGTCGTCGACTGCGGCGCCGACCACCGCCTCACCGACGAGGCGGCGTGGGAGCGCTTCTACGGCTCCGAGTTCTACGGCGCCTGGGCCTACGGCCTGCCCGAGCTCCTCCTCGCCGAGACCGGCGGCCGTCAGCGCGACCGTCTCGTCGGTGCACGCCGCATCGCCGCGCCGGGCTGCAACGTCACCGCCGTGACCCTGGCCCTGGCGCCCGCGGTCCGGGCCGGCCTCGTCGACGCGACCGACCTGGTGTCGGTGCTCGCCGTCGGCCCGTCGGGGGCCGGCAAGGCCCTGGCGCCCCACCTGCTGGCCAGCGAGCTGATGGGCTCGGCCTCGGCCTACGGGGTCGGCGGCACGCACCGCCACGTCCCCGAGATCCAGCAGAACCTCGTGGTCGCGGGCGCCGAGCGCGTGAGCATCTCGTTCACGCCGGTCCTCGTGCCGATGTCGCGCGGCATCCTCGCGACGTCGACGGCCACGCTGTCGCCCGGCGTCTCCGAGCACGACGTGCGCACGGCCTACGAGCAGGCCTACGCAGCCGAGCCGTTCGTGCACGTGCTGCCGGCCGGGCAGTTCCCGCGCACCGCCGACACCGTCGGCGCCAACACCGCCCTGATCGGGCTCGCCGTCGACGTCGACGCCGACCGCCTCGTGGTGGTCAGCGCCATCGACAACCTCGCCAAGGGCACCGCCGGAGCTGCCGTCCAGTCCGCCAACATCGCACTCGGGCTCCCCGAGACGACCGGCCTCACCGTGAACGGAGTGGCACCGTGAGCGTCACCGCAGCCCAGGGATTCGTCGCGTCCGGCGTCGTCGCGCACCTCAAGAGCACCGGGGCGCCCGACGTCGCGCTGGTCGTCAACAGGGGCCGCCGCAAGTCGGCGGCCGCCGTGTTCACGAGCAACCGCGCCAAGGCGAACCCCGTCCTCTGGTCGCAGCAGGTCATGGCCGACGGCCTGGCGGAGGCGGTCGTCCTGAACTCGGGAGGCGCGAACTGCTTCACCGGGTCGTTCGGCTTCCAGACGACCCACGCCACCGCCGAGGCCGTGGCCGAGGCCCTCGAGGTCTCCGCGACCGACGTCGTCGTCTGCTCCACGGGCCTGATCGGCGTCGGAGACCAGGTCTTCCGTGACAAGGTCCTGTCCGGCTCCCGTGACGCGGCGGCCGCCCTGCACGCCGACGGCGGCCTCGAGGCGGCGACCGCCATCATGACGACCGACACGGTGCCCAAGCAGGCCGTCGTCCGGGGCGACGGCTGGGTCGTCGGCGGCATGGCCAAGGGAGCGGGCATGCTCGCGCCGGGCCTGGCGACGATGCTCGTCGTGCTGACGACCGACGCCGACCTGGAGGCCGACCGCCTCGACGCGGCCCTCCGCGCCGCCACCCGCGTGACCTTCGACCGGCTCGACTCCGACGGCTGCATGTCGACCAACGACACGGTCGTCCTCCTCGCCAGCGGCGAGTCCGGAGCGACTCCCGGCGACGACGAGTTCACCGCCGCCGTGACGGCTCTCTGCGCCGACCTGGCCGAGCAGCTCCAGGCCGACGCCGAGGGCGCCTCGCACGACATCCGCATCGAGGTGGTCGGCGCGATCGACGACGACGACGCGGTCGAGGTCGGCCGGTCGATCGCCCGCAACGCCCTGTTCAAGGCCGCCGTCTTCGGCAACGACCCCAACTGGGGCCGTGTGCTCGCCGCGATCGGCACCACGAGCGCCGAGTTCGACCCCTACGCCGTCGACGTCAGCATCAACGGCGTGCGGGTCTGCCACGCCGGGGCGCCCGACCAGCCGAGCGACGGCGTCGACCTGACCCCGCGCGCGGTCCACGTGCTCGTCGACCTGCAGGTCGGCGACGCCGAGGCGACGATCCTGACGAACGACCTCACGCACGACTACGTGCACGAGAACAGCGCGTACTCCAGCTGATGGCCTCCACCGCGATCGTCCTCGGCGACGAACAGGAGCTCGCCGCCGTCAAGGCGGCCACGCTGATCGAGTCGCTCCCGTGGCTCAAGCGCTTCAGCGGCAAGGTCGTCGTCGTCAAGTTCGGCGGCAACGCCATGGTCGACGACGCGCTCAAGCGCGCCTTCGCGGAAGACATGGTGTACCTCCGCTACGCCGGCCTGCACCCCGTCGTGGTGCACGGCGGCGGCCCGCAGATCTCCGCCGCCCTCCAGGCCGCCGGCATCCCGAGCGACTTCCGCGGGGGCTACCGCTACACGAGCACCGAGGCGATCTCGGTCGTCCGCGACGTGCTCGCCGGGGAGGTCAACCGAGAGATCGTCGACCTCATCAACGAGCACGGCGACCTCGCGCGCGGGGTCTCCGGCGAGGGGTCCACGCTCTTCGAGGGCCGACGCCGGGGGGTCGTCGTCGACGGCGAGACCTTCGACCTCGGCCACGTGGGCGACGTCACCGAGGTCGACCCGTCGTCGGTGCTCGCCGAGATCGCCGCAGGTCGCATCCCGGTCGTGTCGTCGATCGCCACGAACGAGGCCGACCCCGCGCTCGCCCTCAACGTGAACGCCGACGCGGCCGCGGGGGCCCTGGCCATCGCCCTCCGCGCGACGAAGCTCGTCGTGCTCACCGACGTGGCGGGCCTCTACAGCGACTGGCCCGACCGGGAGTCCCTCGTCGAGGCGATCACCGTGTCGGCGCTGCGCGACATGCTGCCGACGCTCGAGTCGGGCATGATCCCCAAGATGACGGCCTGCCTCGACTCCGTCGTGGGCGGCGTCGGGGGAGCGACCATCATCGACGGCCGCATCCCCCACTCGATCCTCCTCGAGGTCTTCACCCAGCGCGGGTCGGGCACCGAGGTCGTCCCCGACGACAGGGCCGCCGACCACGGCGCGACCGTCGTCACCAGCTACCCCGTCGTCGACGAGGACGCCGTCGCGTCCGTCGACGCGGGCACCGAGAAGGAAGGACAGTCATGACCATCATCCAGACCCCGGGCGGTACCTGGCAGCGCCGCTTCGGCGACGCGCTCATGGGCTCCCTGTCCACCCCGAAGGTGATGCTCGAGCGCGGCGAGGGCTGCCAGGTCTGGGACGTCGAGGGCAAGCGCTACCTCGACTTCCTCGCCGGCATCGCCGTCAACGCCCTGGGCCACGCGCACCCCGCGCTGGTCTCGGCGATCGCCGACCAGGCGGCCAAGCTCGTGCACGTGTCGAACTACTTCGCCACCGAGCCCCAGCTCGCCCTCGCCGAGCGCCTCAAGCGGATCACCGGCGCCGGTGAGCGGGGCCGCGTCTACTTCGGCAACAGCGGCGCCGAGGCGAACGAGGCCGCCTTCAAGCTCGCGCGGCTGAACAGCGACGGGGGCCGCCGCACCCGCATCCTCGCGCTCACCAACTCGTTCCACGGCCGCACCATGGGCTCCCTGGCGCTCACCGGCAAGCCCGCGCTGCGCGAGCCCTTCCTGCCCATGGCGCCCGGCGTCGAGCACATCGACACGTCGATCGAGGCCCTCGAAGACGCGATGGGCGACGACGTGGCCGCGATCTTCGTCGAGCCGATCAAGGGCGAGGCCGGCGTGCTCGACCTGCCCCACGGCTACCTCGAGCTCGCCCGCGAGCTGGCGACCGAGCACGGCGCCCTGCTCATCCTCGACGAGATCCAGACGGGCGTCGGCCGGACGGGGTCGTGGTTCACCTTCCAGCAGTTCGACGTCGTGCCCGACGCCGTCACGGTCGCCAAGGGCATCGCCGGGGGAGTGCCCATCGGCGCCCTCGTCACGTTCGGCGACGCGTCCGACCTCTTCGAGGCGGGCCAGCACGGCAGCACGTTCGGCGGCAACCCGCTGGCGACCGCCGCGGCCGACGCCGTCCTCGCCGAGATCGAGAGGTCGGGGCTCGTGCTCAACGCCCTCGTGCGCGGCGACCAGCTGCGCGCGGCGATCGAGGCGATGGACTCGCCGCTGGTCGACGAGATCCGCGGCCGCGGGCTGCTCATCGGCCTGGGCCTCACCCAGCCCGTCGCCGCCGAGATCGCGGCGCGGTGCCTCGAGGCCGGGCTCATCGTCAACGCCCCGAACGACTCGAGCATCCGTCTCGCCCCGCCGCTGATCGTCGGCGACGCCGAGATCGACGAGTTCACCACCATCTTCGGCACCGTCCTGAAAGGTCTCTCATGACCCGCCACTTCCTCCGCGACGACGACCTCAGCCCCGCCGAGCAGCTCGAGGTCCTCGACCTCGCCGACGCCCTGAAGCGCGACCGCTGGTCGCAGCGGCCCCTCGAGGGGCCGCAGACCGTGGCGGTCATCTTCGACAAGTCGTCGACGCGGACGCGGGTCTCGTTCGCGGTCGGAATCGCCGACCTCGGCGGCAGCCCCCTGATCATCGCCACGGCGAACAGCCAGCTCGGCGGCAAGGAGACCCCGTCCGACACCGCGCGCGTGCTCGAGCGCATGGTGTCGGCCATCGTCTGGCGCACCTACGGCCAGGCCGGCCTGGAGGAGATGGCGGCGGGCACGACGGTCCCGGTCGTCAACGCCCTGAGCGACGACTTCCACCCGTGCCAGCTCCTCGCCGACCTCCAGACCATCCGTGAGGCCAAGGGCCGTCTGGCCGGCCTCACCGTCGCCTTCGTCGGCGACGGGCGGAGCAACATGGGCCAGTCGTACCTGCTGGCCGGCGCCACCGCGGGCATGACCGTGCGCGTCGGCGCGCCCGAGGGCTTCCAGCCCGAGGCCGCCGTCGTGGCCGACGCCGAGGCGATCGCCGCCACCACGGGAGGCGCGGTGCAGGTCACGACCGACGCCCGCGAGGCCGTGGCGGGGGCCGACGTGGTGGTCACCGACACGTGGGTCTCGATGGGCAAGGAGGACGAGAAGGAAGAGCGCGTGGCCGTCTTCGGCGGCTTCAAGGTCGACCAGGCGCTGATGGCGCACGCGGCCGACGACGCGATCTTCCTGCACTGCCTGCCCGCCGACCGCGGCTACGAGGTCGACGCCGACGTCATCGACGGCCCCACCAGCGTCATCTGGGACGAGGCGGAGAACCGCGTCCACGCCCAGAAGGCCCTGCTCACCTGGCTCCTCGCGCACTGACGCCGGAGCACCTCCCGCACCACCGGGTCACCTGACCCACCGGTCGACCGGGCCCCCGCCCGGTCGACCGCCGATACACTCTCACCCCACATCACACCTAAGGAGAACCATGGCGGATCGCGTCGTCCTCGCATACTCGGGAGGCCTTGACACCTCCGTCGGCATCGGCTGGCTCGCCGACGCGACCGGCAAGGAGGTCGTCGCCCTCGCCGTCGACGTCGGGCAGGGCGGGGAGGACATGGACGACATCCGTCAGCGTGCCCTCGACTGCGGCGCCGTCGAGTCGGTCGTCGTCGACGCCAAGGAGGAGTTCGGCACCGACTACCTGATGCCGGCCCTCAAGGCCAACGCGATGTACCAGAAGACCTACCCCCTGGTGTCGGCCCTCAGCCGCCCCCTGATCGCGCGCCACCTGGCCCGCGTCGCCAAGGAGCTCGGCGCCGACAGCGTCGCGCACGGCTGCACCGGCAAGGGCAACGACCAGGTCCGCTTCGAGGCCGCCGTCGCGGCTCTCGCCCCCGACCTGACCAGCATCGCGCCCGTCCGCGACCTCGCCCTCACGCGTGACAAGGCCATCGTCTACGCCGAGCAGCACAGCCTGCCGATCCGCCAGAGCGCGGCCAACCCCTACTCGATCGACAAGAACGTCTGGGGCCGAGCGGTCGAGACGGGCTTCCTCGAGGACCCGTGGAACCCGCCGATCGAAGATCTGTACGAGTACACGCAGGATCCCTCGGTCATCAAGCCCGCCGACGAGGTCGTCATCACCTTCCAGGCCGGCGTGCCGGTCGCGATCGACGGCGTCTCGTACACCCCGCTCGGCATCGTGCAGAAGATGAACGAGCTGGCCGGGGCGCACGGCGTGGGCCGCATCGACGTCGTCGAGGACCGCCTCGTCGGCATCAAGAGCCGTGAGGTCTACGAGGCGCCCGGCGCCGTCGCCCTGATCCAGGCGCACGAGGCCCTCGAGGCCCTCACGATCGAGCGCGACCTGGGCCGCTACAAGCGCGGCGTCGAGGCCGAGTGGTCGAACCTGGTCTACGACGGCCTCTGGTTCTCGGGCCTCAAGCGGTCGCTCGACGTCTTCATCGACGACACGCAGAAGTACGTCTCCGGCGAGATCCGCCTCAAGCTGCAGGGCGGCCGTGCGGTCGTCACCGGGCAGAAGAGCGAGCAGAGCCTGTACGACTTCGACCTCGCCACCTACGACACCGGCGACACGTTCGACCAGTCGCTGTCGAAGGGCTTCATCGAGATCTGGTCGCTGCCGAGCAAGATCTCGGCGCGCCGCGACCTGGCCCAGCAGTAGTGGCCGACGCGACGCCAGCCCCGAACCAGAGGGCGGGGGAGGCGGGGGCACTGTGGGGAGGCCGGTTCGCCTCCGGTCCGTCCCCCGAGCTGACGGCGCTGAGCCGGTCGACGCACTTCGACTGGCAGCTGGCACCGTACGACATCGCCGGGTCCCGGGCGCACGCCCGGGCCCTGGCGGCGGCCGGGTACCTCGACGAGGCGGAGCTGACGAGCATGATCGAGGCCCTCGACCGCCTCGAGGACGACGTCGCGACCGGTGCCTTCGCGGCGCAGGAGACCGACGAGGACGTCCACTCGGCCCTGGAGCGCGGCCTCATCGGCATCGCCGGTGTCGAGCTCGGCGGAAAGCTGCGCGCCGGCCGCAGCCGGAACGACCAGATCGCCACGCTGGTGCGCCTGTACCTCCGTGACCACGGCGCGTCCGTGGCCCGTCTCGTGGTCGGGCTCGTCGACGCGATCGCCGCCCAGGCGGCGGCGCACCCGACGGCGGTCATGCCCGGTCGGACCCACCTCCAGCACGCCCAGCCCGTGCTCCTCGCCCACCACCTGCTGGCGCACGCGTGGCCCCTGGTGCGCGACCTCGAGCGCCTCCGCGACTGGTCGCGACGTGCTGCGGCCTCGCCCTACGGCGCGGGGGCCCTCGCGGGCAGCTCGCTCGGCCTCGACCCGCTGCTCGTGGCGACCGAGCTCGGCTTCGACCGCACGACGGAGAACTCGATCGACGCGACGGCCAGCCGCGACGTGGTCGCCGAGTTCGCCTTCGTCGCGGCCTCGATCGGCATCGACGTCTCCCGGCTCGCCGAGGAGGTCATCCTCTGGTCCACGCGCGAGTTCGGCTTCGTGAAGCTGCACGACGCGTTCTCCACCGGGTCGTCGATCATGCCGCAGAAGAAGAACCCCGACGTCGCCGAGCTGGCGCGCGGTAAGTCGGGTCGGCTGATCGGCAACCTCACGGGCCTGCTGGCGACGCTGAAGGGCCTGCCGCTCGCGTACAACCGCGACCTGCAGGAGGACAAGGAGCCGGTCTTCGACTCCGTCACCCAGCTCGAGGTCCTGCTGCCCGCCTTCACGGGCATGATCGCGACGCTCGAGTTCGACGTCGGGCGCATGGCCGAGCTCGCCCCGCAGGGCTTCTCCCTCGCGACGGACGTCGCGGAGTGGCTCGTGCGGCAGGGCGTCAGCTTCCGTGACGCCCACGAGATCAGCGGCGAGCTCGTCCGCTTCTGCGAGCAGTCGGGGCTCGACCTCGACCAGCCGACCGACGAGCAGTACGCCGCGGTCTCTCCGCACCTCACCCCCGAGATCCGCGCCGTCCTCACCGTGGAGGGCTCCGTCGCGAGCCGCCGCGGCGCAGGGGGCACGGCTCCCGAGCGGGTCGCGGAGCAGACGGCGGCCCTCACCGAGCAGGTCGCGCGCCTGGTGCGCGAGCTCGACCCGGTGTCGGCGTGACCCGAGGCCGTCCGACCGGGCCGCGGCCGTGGGTGCTCCCCACGGTCGTGGCCCTCTGCGTCGTCGTCCTCGTGGCCGTCGTCGTCATCGTCGTGGCGAGCGGGCAGAGCTTCTTCTGAGCGGGCAGCAGGGCCCCGGGGGAGGCGCGGGGCCGGGTGACGAGGTGACCCGCCTGCTCTCCGGGCCGGCCCGCGACTCCTCGGCTCGGTCTTCCGGGTCGGCGACGTGGCCGTCCGCCTCACCGAGGTGGAGGCCTACCACGGGCAGGGCGACGACCCCGGGTCGCACGCCCACCGCGGGCCGACGGAGCGGAACGCGAGCATGTTCGCCGAGGCGGGCACGCTCTACGTGTACCTGTCGTACGGGATCCACCGGTGCGTCAACATCGTGTGCGGGCCCGAGGGCTACGGGTCCGGGCTGCTGCTCCGTGCCGGGGAGGTCGTCGACGGCCTCGAGGTCGCCCGGCGCCGACGCCCGACGGCGCGGCGGGACGTCGAGCTCGCCCGGGGGCCGGGGAGGCTCGGGTCGGCCCTCGCGATCGAGCTGACGGACGACGGGTCGCGTCTGGGCTCCGGCCGGTTCTCGCTCGAGCTGCCGACCGGGCCCGTCGGACCGGTGGTCGCCGGGCCCCGGGTGGGAGTCTCCGGCCCGGCGGGCACGGACGCCTGGCCGTGGCGGTTCAGCCTCGAGGGCGACCCGACGGTGTCGGCCTGGCGGCCCGCGGTCCGGCGCGCCCGCCCTGCTCCCTGACGCTGGTACCGTTCTCGGGTGAGCACTGGAACAACCGCGGACGTCCTGGCCGGGCAGAGCAACGACCCGACGTTCGACGACGTGTGGGAGGAGCTGCAGTGGCGCGGCCTCGTCCACGTCTCGACCGACGCCGAGGCCCTCAAGGCCCTCCTCGCTGGGCCCCCGATCACGTACTACTGCGGCTTCGACCCGACCGCGCCGAGCCTGCACCTCGGCAACCTCGTGCAGCTGCTGCTCATGCGTCGCCTCCAGCTGGCCGGCCACCGGCCCCTCGGCCTCGTCGGCGGCTCGACGGGCCTGATCGGCGACCCGCGCCCCACGGCCGAGCGCACGTTGAAGACGCCCGAGCAGACGGCCGAGTGGGTCGAGCGCATCCGGGTGCACGTCGAGAAGTTCCTGTCGCCGGAGGGGGTGAACGGCCTGCGGGTCGTCAACAACCTCGACTGGACGGCGCCGCTCTCGGCGATCGAGTTCCTCCGCGACATCGGCAAGAACTTCCGCGTCGGGACGATGCTCAAGAAGGACGCCGTCAGCGCACGCCTCAACTCCGACGCCGGCATCAGCTACACGGAGTTCAGCTACCAGATCCTCCAGGGCCTCGACTTCCGTGAGCTGTACCGCGCGTACGACTGCGTGCTGCAGACCGGGGGCAGCGACCAGTGGGGCAACCTCACGAGCGGCACGGAGCTGATCCGTCGCTCCGAGGGAGTCGCGGTGCACGCCATCGGGACGCCCCTGATCACCAACACCGACGGCACCAAGTTCGGCAAGAGCGAGGGCAACGCCGTCTGGCTCGACGCCGAGCTGACCAGCCCCTACGCGATGTACCAGTTCTGGCTCAACACCGACGACGGCGACGTGGTGTCGCGCCTGCGGGTGTTCACCTTCCTCGACCGGGCCGAGATCGAGCGTCTCGAGCAGGCCGTCGCGACGGAGCCGTTCCGGCGGGAGGCGCAGCGCACCCTGGCCTGGGAGGTCACGCGCCTGGTCCACGGCGAGGCCGCGACCCAGGCCGCCATCGACGCCGCCGCGGCGCTCTTCGGGCAGGGCGACCTCGACGCCCTCGACGAGTCGACCCTCGCCAGCGCGATCGCCGAGCTGCCGACCGCGGAGGTCGCCGCCGACGCGACGGTCGCGCAGGCGCTCGTCGACACCGGGCTCGTCACGTCCTTGGGCGCTGCCCGTCGCGCGGCGACCGAGGGCGGGGTCTACGTGAACAACGCCCGGGTCGCCGATGCCGACGTCCTCGTGGGGGAGTCGCTCCTGCCCGGTCGGGTCGCGGTGCTCCGCCGGGGCAAGAAGACCCTCGCCGGTGTGCGCGTCAGCGCCTAGCCCGCCGACCCCTCCACAGACCCGCCCCCGGTAGATGCCGGCGGGCGGGTCTCGTCGTTCCGGGGACGCGACGACCATGCCGGCCGGGGGCCATTCGGCAGGGGTCCACCCGTCGGCAGACTTGCCCTCGTGCGGCCGTGTGCGGCTCTCTGCCGAACGTTCACGCGCTGGACCCTTGATTTTCCGGGGTTGGTGGTTGCGACACGCC
>NZ_JACYVL010000005.1:50090-198016 GCF_014842245.1 Frigoribacterium sp. CFBP 13707 | reverse complement strand
TTCCGGATGAGCGTGGCCGCGACCACGAGAACGCCTGCGGTCAGGGCGCCTAGGAGGAGGCTGCTGGGCCATGGGGCGACGTCTTCGAAGAATGACCCGAATGTGCCAGCGCCGTAGATGCCGAAGAAGACGAACGTGAGTACTCCGGCGCCGGCCAGGGGCGCCCACCACCTGCGTCGCTCGCCGATCAGTACCCAGCCGGAGGGGAAGCTCCCGGGGGCGTCGGCTGATGGCTCCGCGTCAAAGGTGGTCACCTTGTTGACGGTAGATGCAGAGCAAGACATCTTGGTGCTGATTCTGCGCGGAGGGCCTGGTGTGGGCAGATGCACGGCCGACCACTGTCCGGTAGGGGATCCCCCAGCGGCGAAGATCGCAGACGATCGGTTCTGGGTGTGGCCGCGGCGGGCTTGGATCAGCTGCTCGCAAACGACGAACGGTTGAAAACGGGGTTTTGGACCGGTTCGGGTTTCTGGGAAGCCCGCAGGCCCGTCGCTCCTCAGACGGTCCTGAGTCGGACGGTCAGCAGTTCGCCGAGCGCGCCTCCTCTAGGTCCGTTATTTGGCCAGGGAAAGAGACACGATGATCAGCCCGTCGGTAGGCACGGGGCAGTCCTCAAGGCCGTCGTAGGGCAGGACGGTGCCAGTCACATCTGCAGTTGCTGTCGAAAGGCTGGCCGCCACACCGTCCGGCCCATCCAGATTTACGAGCTCGCCCTCCGCGCTCTGATGACGCTCCACGACCGTGAAGCCCTGATCTTCGAGGGCTTCAATCGCTTTTGGCGCGTTCGCTTCATCGTCGAGGACGACCTGACGGAGGTAGCTGTTTCCGGTTTGATCAAAGGGCCCAGGCTGATACGTAAAGTCGCATTTCAGGTCACCTAGTTCGCTGAGGTCTAGCTCGTCGAATTGCTCGTTGATGGCCGTCACCTGCGGCGCCGTAGTTGAGGTGCACCCGCCAAGAACCGTGACCAACGCGACGGTCATAGGGACGAGTGCTGTCTTCCTCATGAAAACTCCAACGGTTTCGGATTGACCACATTGTTCATGACCTTTACCTGAGCTCGTGCTGTTCGCTATACCCCCCGAGCAGCCGAGGGCCGACGGGAACGGTCACCGCCGCCCGTTAGGGGATCCGCTACCGGGTTGCCATCCGTCGGGGCGAATTCATCGTCGGGTCAGGGCTTCGGACTCTGACCAGAGGCGCTGAGCCACGTCGGGGTCGACGGCATGGCGCATGACGCCGTGGGTCCCGTCGATGATGTGGTCCACGACGTCGGCCGGGCTGCAGTCTTCCCAGTACGCCGGGGCGCCGACGCCGAGCTCCGCCCGTGTGGCGACGAACACCGATGTCGCCGCACCCTGCTCGACAGTCTTGACGCGGTGGGAGTATCGGCGCTTCATCTCGGCCAGCACGGCGGGGTCCCAGTGGCGTTGCAGTCCGGTCCAGATGCCCCCGGGCATCACGGCAGCGGCCGTGATGCCCTCGCCGTGCCATCTGTGCGTGGCCTCGATGCCGAACAGCACGTTCGCGGTCTTCGATTGCCCGTACGCGATCCCTGGGTCGTAGGGCGTCCGACGGAAGTCGAGGTCGCCGAAGCGAATTCCGCTCGCACCGTGGCCGCTCGATGACAGGGAGATGACGCGCGCTCCCTGAGCCATGGCCAGCGCCTGGTGGAGGCCGTTGGCCAGGGCGAAGTGCCCGAGGTGGTTGATGCCGAAGTGCCACTCCTGACCCTCGGGCGTACGTCGTTCGGGGACGTGCATGACGCCGGCGTTGGCGAGCAACAGGTGCAGGGGGCCCGACCACTCGGCGGTCAGTCGACGCACGGAGTTGAGGTCGGCGAGATCGAGCTCCCTCACCCGGAGGGTCGCGGCCGGGTCCCGGGCCCTGATCTCCTCGGCCGTCCTCTCGCCGGCCTCGACGTTGCGGGCCGCTAGGACCACCGTCGCGCCGGCCCGGGCGAGAGCCCGTGCCGTCTCGACGCCGATCCCTGAGCTGGCACCCGTGACCAGGGCAGTCTGGCCGTGCAGGTCTACGCCCTCGACCACGTCGAGGGCGGTCGAGGACGCATCGAACCGTCGGGCGTCCTCGAGTGTCCGGTCGGCGTTCATCCGAGTCGGACCGCAGCGATCCCGCCGTCGACGTCGACGGTGCTTCCGTGCACGAACGCCGCCTCGTCCGAGACGAGCCAGCGGACCGCGAAGGCGACGTCGACCGGTCGGACCGGTCGGCCCGCGACGGTGCCCGCCGTCATCGCGGCCAGGACGTCGGCGCTCTCGGCGTTGCCGGGCGTGCTCGTCGCGCCGGGCGACACGGTCGTGACTCCTACGCCGGAGGGCCCGAACTCGGCCGACCAGGTGCGGGTCATCTGCTCGAGGGCGGCCTTCGAGGCGGTGTAGGCGGCGCCGAAGGGGACTCCGACACGAGCCATCCACGAGCCGATGTTGACGATCGAGCCGCCTCCGCGCTCGACCATCGCGGGGGCGAGTGCTCCTACGAGCACGTGGGGCGCGCGGACATTGACCGCGAGGACGGCGTCGAGGTCAGCGTCGGCGAGGTCGGCGGTAGGGCCAACGGGGTAGATGCCGGCGTTGTTGACGACGACATCGACGTGGCCGCCGAGCGCGTCCTCAGCTGCCGCGGCGATGCGGCGCACCTCTGACGCGGTCCCGCCGAGGTCGCCGACCACGGCGTGGGCGTGACCGCCGGCCGCGGTGATCCTGCGCACGACGGCCTCGGCGCGTCCGGCGTCGCGCCCGTTCACGACGACCTCGGCGCCGGAGGCGGCGAGGACGCGGGCGATGGCCTCGCCGATGCCGCTGGTCGAGCCGGTGACGAGAACGGTCTTGCCCGCCAGGCGGGTGTCGACGGCGAGGGTCTGGAGTTCTTCTTCATTGGACTTCATGGTCCATTCTTAGCATAGGAATGGACTGTGCGGTCCAGGCGGGTAAGATCGCAGGGTGGACGAGACGAAGCTCACCGAGCGCGGCAGGGCGACCCGGCAACGGATCATCGAGGCGACGGGCGAGCAGATCCTCGCGTCGGGCATCGGCGGAACGACCCTCGAGACCGTCCGGGCGGCGACGCTGACCAGCAAGAGCCAGTTGTTCCACTATTTTCCTGGCGGCAAGGCGGAGCTCGTGCGTGAGGTCGCCGTGTGGGAGGGCGCCCAGCTGCTCGAGGCGCAGCAGCCGCACATCGACGACCTCGGCTCGTGGGAGTCGTGGAGCGCCTGGCGTGAGGCCCTCGTTGATTACTACCTGGGCCTCGGCCGGTGGGCCTGCCCGATCGGCTCGCTCGCGACACAGTCGGCCATGACTGATCCCGAGCTCGAACGGGTCATCGCTGAGAGCATGGGTGCGTGGCGCGACCTGCTCGCCGCGGGCGTGCGCAAGATGCAGGGGTCGGGCGACGTCGACCGCGAGGCCGACCCGGAGCGGATCGCGATGGTGATCCTCACGGCGGTGCAGGGTGGACTCGTGATGAGCCAGCCGCTGCGTTCGGCGTGGCCGCTCGAGGCGGCGCTGGACTCGGCGCTCGACCCGTTGCACCGCGCCCGCGTCTGAACTCAGGCCCGACCGTTCGTGCGGGGGCCGCATCGGACGGCCTGCTCGTCGCGGGGCTGCTCATGGCGTGTTGTCACACAACGTTGCACCTCTTGTCTGACTGTCGGAGCCGGAGCGTCCCGTAAGGGGATCGCTCGCCGGTCACCGATGCGTCGTCAGGCGGCGACGGTTTCGTATTCGGCGTCCATCTCAGATGCAAGCCCTTCCAAATCGACGGCCGAGGGCTCACCAGTAGCCACCCCGGTTAGGTCCACCACCATCCAGTTGCCACCGTGCACCAACGGCACGGGGCCTTGTTGGGTATCGCTCCAGAGGTTTAGAGCCTTGTCCAGTGCCGCCTGGTCCTTGTAGAGGTCGATCTGCACGTGGGGCAGGCACAGAACTTGGTCCGTGGGCAGGGCGTCGCCGTTCATCGGGGTGACAGGATCGCCGGCAGGGTCGGTGTCGCAGCCAAGGTGCTCGTCAACGGCGGAGACGAGCTGATCCATCGAAGTGAAGCTTGGCAGGTCGCCGGTCCCCGCCGCAGCAGTTCCGCCGCATCCTGATAGCAGTAGGCAGAGAACCCCTGCTCCTGCAGAAGCTTCGAGGATGCGTCGTCGGATCATCGTGTCCTACCCTTCGCGACAGTGCGGCTGGTGCGGCTGGTGCTGCTGCGAGCATACGCACACCCCTGCAGCTAAACGCAATGTCCTCTGCTCGGTCCGTCCCGATAGGGGATCGTCTATCGGGCACCGTTTGTAACCTCGCTCTAGCGATCTCCGGTACCGATCTGCCGCATCGCCATGCGTTAGCCAGTGACTGATGTCGATGGGCTGAGTTGGTGGCAGGTCAATGTCGTTAGGCCGGATCTGGTGCTCCGTGAGCCTGCCCTTCTGCAAGCTGTTCCGTCATCCAAGGAGAGCGATTGGCTGCCAGCTCTACGGTTAAGCCATGAGGACGCGACGAACTTTCATGGCGCTGGGTGCGGTCACCGGTGTTACGGGCGCTCTCGTCTTGACTCTTTTCTTGTTGCAGCCCTGGCGGTCCTGCTCCTACGACGACCGTCCGTCGGCCTGCGCCATGCTCCCTGCCGACGCATCCGTTCTCATGGTTTCGGCGATTACCACCCTTGCGGGCGTGACAGTTCTGGTGATGGCATGGCTGAGCGCTCAAGAACCGCGGTCGATGCCCGCCAGTCGGCGAGTCACAGTGTTTGGAGCCGTTCCGCTGTGCTTTGTGGTGGCCGTGGCCGGAGTCCTCTACTTCGTCTGATGCGGCGACCCTCCCAAGCTGCTCGTCACACTTTCACTCCTGCCGACATGACCTCCAATAGACGATCTATCTTCGGTGACCGAGTGTTGCTGGGCCACGGCCTGCACTTCGAGGAATTACGAAAGAGGAAAAGTCGATTCACGACGTCACACTTTGGTGCTCACTGGACATTACTTCTGTGACAGCGGAGAGCCCGCGGTCATCGGTTGGATCGGATCACCTTGCCCAAGCACAATGTTGACGAACTCCTCGCTGGGAGCCGCCCGGCGTTTACCACCTCAGTCGCTACGGAGGCGGCACTCGATGCTCTTGTGGCAGAGACTCGCGTTGCCACTGGGAGCCGGCGGCTTCCCCGGCGCCGAAAAGCACTCTGGCTCGTGCCCGGCAGCATTCTTGCCGTCGGAGCACTCACGGCCGGCGCAGTCGCCGTCGACGGGCTGACACGAATCGAGACCCCGATCCCCGTCGAGTACGTCACCGACACTGGGGTCACAGTCTCGTGCACTGCCACCATCGAAAGCTCGTACTTCTCGCCCAGGTTCACCGAGGTCTCCACTTACTACCGAAATGCCGACTTCACCACGAGCGGTCTCGGTCAGCGCATTTACGAATACGCCCTTGTTCTGGCTGGCGACAAGGCAGGCACCCCCGGCGATCTCCCCCAGTCAGTGCAGTCAACAGCGCAAATCCCGGGAATCG
Organism: Frigoribacterium sp. CFBP 13707; assembly: GCF_014842245.1. Lineage (NCBI taxonomy): Bacteria > Bacillati > Actinomycetota > Actinomycetes > Micrococcales > Microbacteriaceae > Frigoribacterium > Frigoribacterium sp. CFBP 13707. Next base: position 192,500 of record NZ_JACYVL010000005.1, on the reverse strand, counting down.
GAGATCAGCAGCCCCTCGAAGACGAATCGGCACTGTCCGTGTCCATGCTCGAGTTCATCGTCATGGATGTATCCGACGAACTCGGCCTGCCCGCCGGCACCGTGAGTGGCTGGGCAGAGATCGATTCGGACTGCGACGGACAACTCCATTGACGGGAACGACGAAGCCTCACCCTCACAGAGAAGTAGGCGCAGATCTCGCTGACTTGTTCCGCAACGAGGCTAGAGGGCTGCTCGGGTTCTTCATACGACGTGACGTACCAGCCGAGGACGCAGCGGATCTCGTCAGTGAAACGTTCCTCGCAGCCTGGCAATCGAGCACGACCCGCACAATCGAACCGGACATGCTTCGTGCCTGGCTGTTTGGCATCGCTCGCAAAAAACTCTCGCAACACCTACGAGGTCGAACCCGGCGGACCGCCTTGAGCGCACGCCTTCGGCTCACTGTGTCTGCCGATGCCCTCGAGCAACATGCCTCAACCGAGAACATGGAAAGAGTCGCCTACGTACGAGCGGCAATTGAGCAGCTTCCGGTGGTAGATCGGGAGATCGTGCGCCTCGTCTACTGGGACGGTTTCACCCAGGAAGAAGTGGCTTTAATCCTTGGAAAGCGGGCCACGTCAGTTCGTGCCCGCCTTTCCCGAGCCCGGAAGGTCCTCCACGATCAACTTGCCGACAAGGGCCCGCGTGACGTGCCCGGCGCATTCCGCGGGCGTGTCATTGGCACCACCGATGCCTGATAGGCGATCGGCCATTAGCTAGGGGTTCGCGAGTCAGCTCAGGGCGGCGATGACGCCTGCTACGAGGATTCCGGTTCCGAGTCCGATCGTGATGGTCATGGCTAAGAAGGGGCGACTTCCCGATCGCACCCCGCCTCGCTTCCTGAGGTTGAACGTGTAGGCGAAGCCTGCCGCGACGACGAGAGCGCCGATTACGGTCATGACGAGCGGAACGGTCTCCATGCTCGAACCGTAGTGCAGCTCTGCGAGCGGTTTGGCTAGTCGTCATAGCGGCCGCCCGCTAGGGGGCCAAGGAACGCGACCTCTAGCTTCAGAGTGTCTCGATAGACGATCCTCTACCGAGGAACCACCTCGATCTCTGCGTCGGGTGTCGGCGGGACGGACAACGCCCAGGCGTTCATCGACTCAAGCACGGGCCGGAGCCCCTGCCCCGTCGGGGTGAGCTCGTAGACGACGCGCGGCGGGATCTCGGAGTACGCCGTCCTGGTGACGAGGCCCGACGTCTCGAACTTCCGGAGGCGGTTGGTGAGGGTGTGCGCACTGATGCCGGGCAGCGCCTCCTTTAGCTCGGTGAAACGAGCCGGGCCCTCGAGGAGCTCTCGCACGATGAGCGTTGCCCAGGGGCCGTCGAGCAGTGTCAGGAACTTCGCGATGCCGCACTCGGGCCAGATCTCCCCACAGAAAGCCATGAACATGGACAGTACGCCATTGGTGCAGTTGACGTAACTGGTGCACCAGATGCATTGATAGATTCATGACCTATCTCATCCACGGCGCTACTGGCGCCCAGGGCTCCCCCGTCGTCGCATCCCTTCTCGCTTCCGGCGCCGCCGTCACCGCGGCGGTCCGCGACCCGTCCGCCTATGAGGGAGGCGGCGCGCCCGTCGCCGTCGACCTGATGTCGGTCGCGTCCCTCGCGGCGGCCTACGCGGGCGTCGACGGCGTCTTCGTGCACCTTCCGGTCGGCGACGCCGCCCAGCAGCTCGCGCATGCCCGGACGGTCGTCGCAGCCGTCGAGCAGGCACGGCCGGCCCGGGTGGTCGTCTCGACCAGCGGGTACCCGACGGAGGGCGACGGTGCGGCTGAGAGTCCCGTCGGCGTCCTCACTGCCGGTCTGCGGGCGACCGGGGTCTCCGTCGCCGTCGCGGCCCCGCGCCTCTTCCTCGAGAACCTGCTGCTGCCGCCGGTCGCCGCGGGCGTGGAGCAGGAGGGCGTCCTCCGCTACCCGATCCGTGACGACTACGCCGTGTCGTGGAGCTCGCACCTCGACGTGGCCGACGTCGTCGCGCGACTGCTGCAGGACGGCTCCGTGACCGGTGTCGTCGGGGTCGGTGCGCTGCCCGGCCTCGTGGGCTCCGACCTCGCGGCTGGCTTCGCCGCAGCCTCGGGCACGAGCGTGCGGTTCGAGGCGCAGGACGTCGACGACTTCGGCCGCGTCATCGAGCCCCTCTTCGGCTCAGCCGGAGCGGACCCTGTCGTGGCCTCGTACCGGTGGCGGGCCACCCTGCCCTCCGAGCTCATCGACCCTGCCACGAGCGCACAGCAGCAGCTCGGGCTGAGCCCGCGCACGGTCGAGCAGTGGCTCAAGGACCTCCGGGCCTGACCCGTTCGCTGTACGACAGCAAGGGCTGCTCCCCGACCAAGGCGATCTTCAGTTGGGGAGCGGTTCTGATCTGGCCAGGGCCCGCTCGTGGTGTTCGTCGGCGCTAGTCACAAACGATCGTTTCTGCATGCCCGATAGGGGATCCGTGCCTGGGATGCTAGCGACGTCGGGTCAGGTTCGTCGTTCCATGCAGATCAGGTCAGGACGCGGGTCCCATGAGGCAACGGCTTGAAACCCTCGTCTGGAGTAGAGCCTGATCGCGTCATCCCGCCACCTCCATACTGTCAGCCGGAGCGGGCGCTGCTCGTCACGTGTCAGCGCTGCGTTGAGGAGCGCAGATCCTGCGCCAGTTCCGCGAGCAGCTGGATCGACCCACACTCTCTTCAGTTCGTCCGCGTCCTGGTCGCTGTGGACCACAGCGACGCCGACTAGGTGGCCTTGCAACTCGGCCACGTACACATCGGCAGAGGCATACGCGGAGTAAGGGTCGTCGACTTCGTGGCGGTACTTTTCAGGCAATGGCGTCGGACCGTGGGCGCCGTCTAGGTGCTCGGCCTTTTCCCGCTCGGTCTGGATGAGGTAGTCGGCGATGAGCTTTCCTACCTGCGCTGCGTCACTTCCGGTGAGATTCGCACGACGGACGGTCGGCACGAGTTGCTCGGGGGTGGACATGCCACCATCATTTCGTGCCGCGCGGAACACTCGTGCACTGCCCGATAGACGATCGTCCAGCGGCCGCGGCATGGCTCGTGGACCCTCGACAGGTCCGGCCATGACGGCGGGCTGGGGGTCTGGGTGCCATAGGGGTCTCTTAGCAAGGCCATCGGGTGCTGAGGGCGGTGTTTCTTACCGTGTTCCTCGTCCTGATCCCTGCACCGAGGAGAACCGTGTTCCTGACCTACCTGCTCAGAGAGCTGAGCAACAGACGCAAGCAGACCGTGATCATCGCGGCGGGCATGGCCCTGGCCATCGCCCTCGTGATGATCGTGAGCGGGGTGGCGGCCGGTGTGAAGAACGCCCAGTCGACCGTCCTCGAGTCGGTCTACGGCGTCGGCACCGACGTCACCATCACGCAGACCGCCGAGCCGGGCGCCGACGGGCCCGGCCAGCAGTTCGCCTTCGGCTCCGGCGACGGCACCACCACCGACGACGGCAGCACCGAGGTCGCCCAGAGCACCCTCTCCGCCGCGCGGGGCACCGCGACCTTCGACTCGTCGGCCCTGACCACCGTCGAGGGCGTCGACGGCGTCTCCGCCGCGACCGCGACCCTGAGCCTGCAGGCCTCCACCTTCTCGGGCACGGTGCCCGACTTTTCCCAGGGGGGCGCGGGAGGCGCGGGTGCCGACGGTGCGACCGGTGACGGCACCGACGCGGGCACGCAGGCCGCGCCTCCCACCGGCGGGGCCGACGGCGCGGGCGGCAGCGCGTTCGACGTCGACCAGTTCTCGGTCACCGGCCTCGACCCCGCGACGAACGCGGTCGGACCGCTCAGCAGCGCCTCGCTCGTCGACGGCCGCAGCTTCACCGCCGCCGACGCGGGGGCCGACGTCGTCGTGCTCGACCAGACGTACGCGACGAGCGCCGATCTCGCCGTCGGAGACACGCTCGCGATCGGCGGCACCGACTTCACGGTCGTCGGGATCGTGGCGTCCACGTCGTCGGACGCCGCCACCGCCTCCGACACGTACGTGCCCCTCGACACCGCTCAGGCACTCAGCGGCCTGACGGACCAGATCAGCGACGTGTACGTCACGGCGTCGAGCGCCAGCGGCGTCGACGCCCTGAAGTCCGACCTGCAGGCCGCATTGCCGGACGCCACGGTGAGCACCCAGTCCGACCTGGCGTCGAGCGTGTCCGGCTCGCTGTCGACCGCGTCCGACCTGATCGGGAGGCTCGGCACCTGGCTCTCCGTGGCGGTGCTCGCCGCGGCGTTCCTCATGGCGATCCTCTTCACCGTCTCGGGCGTCGGTCGACGCACCCGCGAGTTCGGCACGCTCAAGGCCATCGGCTGGAGCGGCTCCCGCATCACCCGGCAGGTCGCGGGGGAGTCCCTCGTGCAGGGCCTGATCGGCGGAGTCGTCGGAGTCGCGGTCGGCCTCCTCGGGATCCTGGTCGTGAACCTCGTGGCACCGACCCTGTCCGCCGCGGCCACCACCCAGGCGGCGGGGCCCGGCGCGGGCGGCCCCGGGACAGCGGGCGGAGGCGGCGTCGGCCAGCAGGTGGCGCAGGCCACCACCGACGTCGCCCTGACCGTGCCCGTGACGGCGTCGATCGTCGTCCTCGCGGTGGGCCTGGCCGTCCTGGGCGGCCTGCTCGCGGGAGCCGCCGGGGGATGGCGTGCCTCGCGCCTACGCCCCGCCGAGGCCCTGAGGAGCGTCGCGTGACCGACATCCACGAAGCAACGGACCCGATCCCCCGGCCGGCTGCGGCCGGCGATACCACCACCATCGCCTCTGGAGGCACGCCGCCCATGTACACGCTCACCGCCGTCACCAAGACCTACCAGCAGAAGAAGCGCACGGTGACGGCCCTCGCCGGCGTCGACCTCGTCATCCCCACAGGGCAGATGGTCGCGATCCAGGGGCCCACCGGCGGAGGCAAGTCCACCCTGCTCCAGATGCTCGGCGCGCTCGACCGACCCACGAGCGGCACGGTCCGACTCGGTGACTCCGAGCTCTCGGCGGCGGGCGACCACGCCCTGGCGGCGGCACGGGCCCGCGAGATCGGCTTCGTCTTCCAGGGCTTCAACCTCATCCCGACCCTGACGGCCGCGGAGAACGTCGAGACGGCCTTCGCGGACGGCTCGACGCCCCGGGCGGAGCGCCGGGAGAAAGCGAGGGCAGCGCTGGCGTCCGTGGGGCTCGCCGAACGAGCCGACCACCTGCCGAGCGAGCTCTCGGGCGGACAGCAGCAGCGGGTGGCCATCGCGCGGGCGCTCGTCAAGGAACCGAGCGTGCTGCTCGCGGACGAGCCGACGGGCTCCCTGGACGAGGCCACCCGCGACGAGATCATGGACCTGCTCGAGGGCGTCTGGCGTGACCGCGGGCTCACGGTGGTCATCGTCACGCACGACTCGGCCGTGGCCCGGCGCGCACAACGCCGCCTTCGCATCGCGGGCGGAGAGCTCACGGAGCTGGGGCCGGCTGCCTGACCTCTCGCGCCATGGCCGACGGTCAGATGACCGGGTGGCAGGTCGATCACGGAGCGGGCTCACCTCGATGATCGCAGCTCAGGCCCGGGGACGGTCGAGGGAGGCTGAGAGGTGCACCCCCGTGGAGCGTCCTCGCGACGTCAGTGGAACGGGCAGCGGGACGGCGCTCCGGCGGCTCGGATCCGCCCGCCGGATGACGGCTTCGTCGGCAGCCGCCGCCGGTCGACCGAGAATCCCTCGTCGAGGATCGTGAGACGGGGGTCGCTGAGGGCCGTGACCGCGGCGGCGAGGCCCGCGATCGCGAGCTTCTCTCCCGGGCACCGGTGGCCGGCGGCCGGGTCTCCGCCACCGTGCGGGACGAACGTCGTGATCGCCTCGTAGTCGTCGACACCGGCGAAGCGCTCCGGATCGAACTCGGAGGCGCGGTCCCAGGACGCCTCGTCGGTGTCGGTGCCGAGGATGTCGAGCAGCACCCGGCCCCCGGCCGGCAGTCGCTGGCCGTCGAGCTCCACGTCGTCCCGCGCCCAGCCCGGCAGCATCGGCACGAACGGCGCAGTCCTCCGGACTTCCTGCGCGAAGGCGGCGGCGAGCGGCCCGCCGGTCAGGGTCCCGCGCTCCGCGCCCTCCGCCGCGATCCGCCCTCGCCACTCGGGGCGGTCGTGCAGTTCCCCCGCCGCGAAGGCTACGAAGCGGGCCACGGCGATCATCGGGCGGATGCTGTTCTGCAGCTCGATCCCCGCCAGCTTCGCGGGCAGCAGCGCACCCTCCGGGTCCCGGTGCCAGGCCCACTCGTGCAGAGCCGTCCCCGCGTCGGGCTCGAGAGCGCCGGCGCGGACGGCCTCCACGAGGCGTCGGGCGTGACGGTCCGACCACGCACGGTTCGCGGCTGCGAGCAGGTACTCGGGGGAGTACGGCACGCCGAAGCCGTCGACGATCTGTGCGAGGCGCGCGGACCATCGGGTCCGTGCCGCCGCCGTCCCGGGCAGGCCCGCCCAGGCCATGCTCGCTCGTCCGAACGCTCCGACGGCCGCGTCGTAGGCGGAGCGTCGACCGCCGGCCAGCCAGCCGTCGACCTCACGGCGCCACTCACGATCGAGCAGCGGCGTCAGCCGCGCGACCTGCTCGTCGTCGTAGGCGACGTCGAGGAAGGTCGCCTTCCGGTGCCGGTGCTCCGCCTCGTCGAGACTGTGGACCGACCCCCGGCCGAACAGCGTCTGCTGGACGAGCGCGGGCATGGCTCCGTGCCGTGCGATCCGCTGCTCGTCGTAGAACAGCTCGACGGCCTCAGCGCCGCGCACGAGCAACGCTGGCCGCCCGAGGAGCCGGAGAGGCACTGCACGCGCACCCGAGCCGGGTGCGCTCCCACAGCCGGGCGCCGAAGCCGTAGCCCCGGGTGAGCACGGAGAGGGAGTCGTCACGCAGCGGATTCGTCGTGGCAGTCGAGTCGGACATGCGGCCATCGTGGCCTCACTCGCCAGTTCAGGACCGCCGCGGAGGCAGCGTGAGGATCTCGGCGCCGTCGTCGGTGACGAGCACCGTGTGCTCGCTGTGCGCCGTGGCGCACCCCGTGGCGCTGCGCAGCGTCCAGCCGTCGGGGTCGGTCACGAGCTGGTCGGTGTCGGCCATCACCCACGGCTCGAGGGCGAGCAGCAGGCCTGGTCGGAGGCGGTAGCCGCGACCGGGGCGGCCGTCGTTGGCGACGTGCGGGTCCTGGTGCATCGTCGATCCGATGCCGTGCCCGCCGAACTCGAGGTTGACGGCGTAGCCGGCGTCGGTCAATACGGTGCCGATCGCGTGGGAGAGGTCGCCCACCCGGGCACCGGGGCGGACGGCCGCGATGCCGGCGGCGAGTGCCCGCTCGGTCGCCTCGATCAGCGCGGTGGCCTCGGGTGCGGCCTGGCCGACGACGAAGCTCACCGCGGAGTCGGCGGTGACGCCGTCGAGGGAGACCGCGAGGTCGAGGGTCACCAGGTCGCCGTCGACGATCCGCTGCGCCCGGGGCTTGCCGTGCAGCACCGCGTCGCCGACGGAGGTGCAGAGGTGGTGCCCGAACGGGCCGCTGCCGAACGAGGGGGCGTAGTCGACGTAGCAGGAGTCGGCGCCGGCTCGGTCGATGAGCTCGCGAGCCCAGGCATCGAGCTCGAGGAGGTCGGTGCCCACCTCGGCCCGGGAGCGGAGGGTGTCGAGGATGCTGCCGACCAGGGCCCCGCTCCGACGGGCTCGGTCGATCTCGGCCGGGGCGAGGATCTCGATCACGGAGGCTCCCAGGGGTCAGGCCGTCGAGGTGGGAAGGGCGCACCGTCCACGGCGGTATTATTATCCCGGTAAGACTATCCCGTCCCGTAGCCCGTCGGCTACCATCGCCCCATGGTCCGCCTCCCGCTCACGCCCGCTGAGATCGAGCGTGGCCGCCGACTCGGTGCCGTGCTGCGCCGCACGAGGGGCGAGCGCCCCCTCCTCGAGACCGCCCTGGCCGCGGGGATCTCGCCGGAGACCCTGCGCAAGATCGAGTCCGGTCGTGTCGCGACGCCGTCGTTCGCGACGATCGCCTCCGTCGCTCGCGTCCTGGGCCTCTCGCTCGACGCGCTCTGGGCCGACGTCGAACTGCCGGACGCCGAGGCGCCAGGCAGCTTCCTCGGCAGCGAGAACCCCGGCAGTCACCCGGCCCTCGCCTCCTGACGTCGTCACGGCGCTCGGCGACGGAGAGGCTCGACGTCGACGTCACCGAGCTCGTCGTGCGCCCTGCCGTGCAGCGCTGAGCCGCTCGTCGACGCGGCGTCGACCCGCCGTCAGGGGAGGACGACCACCTTGCCCACGATGCGCCCCGTCTCCGCCTCGGCGTGCAGCGCGGGCAGCTCGGCCAGGGGGATGTGCCTGGTCACCTCGACCGTCAGCTCGCCGGCGTCGACGAGCGCGACGAGCTGCTCGAGGCGGTCGCGGTCAGGTCGCACGAACACCGTCGCGGCCCGGACGCGGCGGGACGCGTCGCCGGGCGTGGCGATGAAGGCGGTCGTGCTCACGACGACGCCGCCGTCGCGCACCGCGGCGACGTCGGCCTCGAACTGCGCGGGGTCGAGCGGCGCCAGGTTGAGCAGGACGTCGACCTGGCCCGCGAGAGCACCGAGCACGTCGGTCGCGGTGTGGTCGATGACCTGGTCGGCGCCGGCGGAACGGACGGCGTCGGCGCTGCGGGGGCTCGCGGTCGCGACGACGTGGGCGCCGAGTCGCTTCGCGAGCTGGATCGCGTACTTGCCGACGACGCCGCCCGCGCCGATGACGAGGAGACGCTGGCCGGCCCGCAGCTCGCCGTCGTCGACGAGGGCCTGCCACGCCGTCAACGCCACCGACGGCAGGGCCGCCGCGTCGGCCAGCGGGATGCTCGTCGGGGCGGCGACGAGAGCGTCGGCCGGGGCGACGACGAACTCCGCCGCGCCTCCGTCCCGTTCCATCGGCAGGAAGCCGACGACCTCGTCGCCGACGGCCAGGCCGTCGACGCCGTCGCCGAGCGCCTCGACCGTGCCCGAGACGTCGTAGCCGGGCACGTGCGGGAGCGCCACGGGGATCGGGAGGAAGCCGCCCCGCATGCCCGCGTCGGCCGCGCTGTAGGCGGACGCCGCGACGCGCACGAGGACCTCCCCTGCCGCGGGGGTCGGTCGCTCGACGTCGCCGTACTCGAGGACCTCGGGTCCGCCTACCTGGTCGAAACGCACTGCCTTCATCGTGTTCTCCTCCGTTGTGTGCTTCGAGTTCGAAGCAATTCCCAGAACGTAACACTGCTTCGAACTGGAAGCAACCAGTAGGCTCGGAGCCATGACCGACTCTCCGACCGTTCTCACGCCGGCGCAGCTCGCCGCCTACTTCGCGTTCACCGAGGTCAGCGCCCTGCTCCGGCCGTCGGTCGAGGCGCAGCTGCGGGAGGCGGGCGGGCTGAGCTACGTCCAGTTCCAGCTCCTCGCCCGCCTCGGCGACGACCCGGACGGGCGACAGCGCATGACCGACCTCGCCGACGGGGTGGTCCACAGCCGGAGCGGACTGACCTACCAGGCGCAGCTGCTCGAGCACCGCGGCCTGGTCGTGCGCTCCCCGTCGCCCGACGACGAGCGCAGCACGGTCGTGACCATCACGGGTGCGGGCCGAGACGTGCTCGCCGCCGTCTTCCCGGGGCACATCGAGACCGTTCGCGGCCTCCTCTTCGCCCCCGTGACGGACGACGACGCCGAGCAGCTCGCCCGCATCCTCGGCCTCGTCACCGCGCACCTGCGTGCGGCCCCGCCGCGCTCGGCGCGGAGGCGCGCGTCGAGCTGAGCCGCCGGACAGGGGTCACGCGAGCCGCGCGCTCCTCACCCAGGTCGGCCGCCGGTCGATCACCAGGGAGACGACGTGCGACCGCCCCGCGTGGTGACCACTGACCTCGTGTTCGCCTCACGGGGCGGTCGGGTGTGCTGATCCGGTGCTACTCGGCGGAGGGGACCGCCAGGGTGCGGCGGTGACGGGCGGCGACCAGCAGGCCGCCTCCGACGAGGAGCAGGAGAGCTGCACCGATGACGCCCTGGCCGGCCTCTGCGCCGGTGTAGGCGAGACCCGTCGGCCGGGCGACGGGCGCCGCCGGGGTCACGACGGGCGGCACCACGGCGGCGGGGGCTGCGACGAGGCTGAAGGCGACGATGTTCGAGAACTCGGACACGCCTCCCGCCTCGTCGACGGCGCCGTCGGACGTGAGCTCGGCGGCGACGGCCTGGGCCACGTAGTCACCCGGCAGCAGCGAGACCGTGATCGTCCAGTTGCCGGCGTCGTCGACCAGGATCGGGTCGGCGAACTCGGTGAGGTAGAACCGGCCCTCGGCAGGCGACTCGAGGTCCGTGCCGTCGAAGAACGACTGCTCGGCGACGGTCAGGACGATGCCCGAGCCGACCGGACCGGTGCCGGAGACGGTGACCGTCCCGCCCGAGACGACCTGCCCCTCAGTCGGGCTGGTGATGACCGGCGTCGGTGTCAGGACGACGACCTCGTCGACGACGGTGACCTCGGCGGCCAGGACGATGCCGGAGCGCACGCCGGTGAGGGTGATCGTGTAGTCGTCGGGAGCGACGGTGTCCGTGAACACCAGGGTGTCGGCGTAGGCGCCGAGGTCGTTCTCCGCGTAGTAGTTCAGGTCGCGATCGGCGAGCTCGACGGCGGCTCCGTCAGAGTCCGTGACGACCGTGCGCACCTCTTCGCCGGGGCTGAAGCCCGTCGCGGCGACCGTGATCCCGGTCGTCGTGGCCTGCTCGACGGTCACCTCGTCCGGGGTCGCGGTCACCGTCTGCGCGATGGCGGGCACGGGAGGCTGCGCGAAGGTGAAGGCGATCGAGAGACGACCGACCTGGGCGTCCGGGTTCGTCTGGGTGACGGTGGCGCCCGACCCGAGCGAACCGGGCGCGAGGTCGAGGAAGGTCGTGGGCACCGAGTACGCCCCGCTCGGGTCCGCGACGGCGGTGCCGGCGACCGAGTTGCCGAGGGCCTTGTTGCTGTAGGTGACCGTGACCGTGCTGCCGGGCTGCGCCGTGCCGGTGAAGACCGGAGTCGTCGTGTCGACGACCTCACCGGTGCCGGGCGACGTCACGGTGAACGGGAACGAGGGGTTCGGCGCGACGGCGAGCTCGAACGTGTACGCGGACGGCGTCACCTCGGGGTCGGCGACGCCGGACAGCGAGTCGGCGCCTGAGACGGTCGCCACGACGGTCGTCTCACCGGGGGGCAGCTGTCCGAAGTTGGCGTTGGCGGAGAACGACCCGTCAGCGTTGTGGGTCGTGCCGCTGAACAGGGCCTGGGCGGCCGTGCCCGTGCCGATGTCGTACGTGAGCACGAGGTCGTCGGCCGTGGGGAGGCCCGTCCCCGTGATCGGCACGACCTGGGGGAGGCCTGCCGAGTTGTCGTAGGTGGACCCGGGAGCCGGCGACGTGATCGTCACGGGAGCCGCGGCGGAGGCGGGGCCCGCGGCGAGCAGGACACCTCCGAGTGCGAGTGCGAGGGCCGTCGGCACAGCGACGAGGCCCCTGGTGGCTGATGAGCGCAAAGGAGTGCTTTCTGTCGGAACGGATACATGCGTCATTGCAAGTCCGTCGGGGCCCAGCACCTCGACGAGCAGAAGAGGGCCTCAGCCCCCGTCGAGAAGCTATCAGTTGCTCACGTTCTTGAGGAGACGAGTTCTGTCACCCGGTCGCCGCAGCTACCGGCGGCTCGTCAGCTCCACCCGGTCGTGCGTCTCGACGGCGAAGTGCTGCCCCGGGTAGCGGAGGCCGGCGAAGTACATGTTCGTGTGGGCGACGATCTGCTCGCCGGTGATGACGACGCCGTCGTGCTCGGCGTCGGTGGTCGTGTGCGCGTCCGAGACGAGGGTCACGTCGAAGCCCCGCACGGCCGCCGCCTGCGTCGTCGTCCGGACGCAGTAGTCGGTCTGGGCGCCGGCGACGACGAGGTGCTCCGCGCCCAGTCGCTCGAGCACCGCGGTGAGGTCGGTGCCGACGAACGAGTCGCGGCGGTCCTTCCGGACGAGCGGCTCGTCGCCCGCCCGGGCGAGCGGCGGAGCCAGCTGCCAGTCGTCCGTGCCCTCGGGGAAGTCGTCGTGGTCCTGCACCCAGACCACGGGCACGCCCTCCGCCCTCGCCCGGTCGACGAGACGGGCGGTCCGCTCGAGGACCGCGTCGGCGTCGACGCACCCGACGACGACGCCGCGTTGGAGGTCGATGACGAGCAGGGCCGTGGCGGAGGTCATGCCGCGAGCATCCCAGCGTGGGCCGGTGCGCCGCAACGTCGCCGCGGGCGGCTCGGCAGGCCGGCGGGCCTGCGAGACTGCACGCATGCACCCCGTCGTCGTCACCGAGGCCCCCTCGGGTCCGCTGGCGTGACCGACTACGTGCGTCCGGCGTTCGCCGAGACCGTCTTCTCCCCGCGGGCGTCCGACCCCGACCTCGGCGACGACCCGTCGTACGCCGACCCGGAGACCTACCGCCCCGTCGCCGCCGTCGCCCAGGCGCTCGTCGAACACGTCGCCCGCGAGTACGACGTCGTCGTCGACGCGCCGCTGGAGGTCCCCTCGGCGCACGGACGGTGGCTGCCCGAGCCGCTCTCACGCATCGTCCGGATCTCTCCTCGGCACCCCGGCGAGGTGACGGTGTGGATCATGGTCGGCACCGAGCCCGGCGTCGTCGGCGTGGCCGCCGGCGCCTTCAGTTCGTTCGCCTTCCCGTTCTGCAGCTGCCAGCTCTGCGACGAGCCGTGGCAGCACGTGGCCGACGGTCTGGAGGAGGTCGTGCTGGCGCTCGCCCGCGACGGCGTCCGCGAGACCGTCGAGGCGGGGAGGCGCGGTCAGGTGGAGTGGTCGCTCTCGCGGACGCGTCACGCCTGGTCGGGCAGGACCCCGACGCGCGGCGTCCGTCGGGCCGAGCTCCGACGCTGGGAGGACGCGCTCGCCGGGCTGCCCGACGGTCGCTGGGCGGGCTGGACGCCTCGCCGGCACGACGACGGCTGAGCCGAGACTCGTCGCGTCGCACCCGGCCGGCCGAGCCGGCTTCCCCGCGGCACCCCGCGCGAAGTGGGGCCGTCACGGAGCTCCGCGGTGCCCTATCTTCGTCACGGCTCACCTCGGGCCGCGCTCCCGACGAAGGACGACCGTGACCGGCCCTGCCCCCGCCCCCGACGCCGCTCCCGCTCCCGCCCCGGCCCCGTCAGCCGACGCGCTGACCGGCACCGCGCCTCCGCCCGTCCGCGGCCTGCGCCGGTTCGGCCGGCCGCCGCGCGTGATGGGCGTCGACGTCGCCCGCGGCGTCGCCGTGATCGGCATGATCGGGGCCCACGTCGGGGTCACCGAGGCGTTCCGCTGGGGCGACGTCAGCACCTGGACCGACCTCGTCCACGGTCGCTCCTCGCTCCTCTTCGCCCTCGTCGCGGGCATCTCGATCGCCCTGCTCACCGGCGGGCGCACCCTCCCGGCCCGGGAGGACCTGCCGCGCCTGCGCCTCCTGCTCGTGGGCCGCGGCGCCGTGGTCTTCGCCCTCGGCGTCGCGCTCGAGCTGCTGGGCACCGGCATCGCGGTCATCCTCACCCTCTACGGCGTCCTGTTCGTCGCCGTCGTCCCGTTCCTCCGGTGGCGGCGTCGCCACCTCCTGATCACCGCCGCGCTGCTCGCCCTCGTGGGGCCGTTCGCCCTGACGGTGCTCGGCTACCTGGCCGTCGACGCCTACGGGCCCGGCATCGACCTCGTGCTCTTCGGCAGCTACCCGGTCACCGTCTGGCTCGCCCTGCTGCTGACCGGCCTCGCGATCGGGCGCAGCGACCTGCTCTCGCGCCGCACGGCCGTGCGCCTGCTCGTCGTCGGCGTCGCCCTCTGCGCGGTCGGCTACGGCGTCGCGGGGCTGACCGGGAGGTCCGCCGCGTCGTCGTCCGGCTCCAGCTCGTCGTCGTACGAGGAGGGCGTCACCGTGCCGGGCGGCGACCTCGACCTCACCGACTGGACTTGCTGGTCGTCGCCCGACTACGTCGACTGCTACCCCGACAGCGCCGACGTCTCCGGCAGCGGCAGCAGCGAGTCGACCGTCTCGTCCACGCCGACCGGCACCGAGGCGGGCTTGGTCGAGCAGCTCGTCGTGCTGGGGGAGATCCTGCCCGACAGCGGCATCGTCGACGCGGTCGTCGACGCGTCGCCGCACTCCGGCGGGTCGGCCGAGATCGTGGGCAGCGGCGGCTTCGCGATGGCGATCGTGGGAGGCGCGCTGCTGCTGAGCAGACCGCTCCGGTGGGTCCTGCTGCCGGTCGCCTCCCTCGGGTCGATGCCGCTGAGCGCCTACGCGGCGCACGTCGTCGTGATCGCGGTGACGCTGGGCGTGGCCGGCACCGCCGAGGACGACACGCTCTGGGTCGTCCTCTCCCTGTCGCTCCTCGTGGCCAGCACGCTGTGGGTGCAGTTCGTGGGGCGAGGCCCGCTCGAACGGCTGGCGGCCGCCGGTGCCCGGGCCATGGCGGGCGACCCCCGACGACCTACTCCGCGGGCGGAGCCGCCTCGAGAGGCGCCTCGACCAGACGCGCCGTGACGCTGACGACGACCTCGTCGGCACCGGCGCCGAGCTCCGCCACGGTCTGACGGACCAAGTCGGCGGCCCGGGCGAGGGTCTGCGGGGTGGGCACCGCCACGTCGGTGGCGACGTGCGCGGCGACGGAGAGCAGGCCGCCGGAGCGGTCGACGTCGACGAGGCCGGTGGGCTCCGCGAGCTCGAGCCCCTCGGCGACCAGGGTGACCGCCGCCTCGACGACGGGGTGGGCGTCGAAGACGTCGACGACGCCGGGCGTGCCGCGCAGCGCCCGGGTCAGGGCTCGCGACAGGGCCTGGTCGGTCTCGGCCGTCTCGGGGGCGTCCACCATCTCGTCGCTCATCTCCGCGCCTCCTCTGTTCCGGTGCCGGTGTGGGGGCCGGCGCCGGGGCCGGTGCCGCGGTCGCCCGGCAGCCACACGTCGTCGACGGTGACGTCGATCGCGGTCACGGCGAGCTCGGTGTGCAGCCCGAGCGTCGTGGCCACGCGGTCGCGCAGCTGGTCGGCCACGGCGTTGAGGTCGAGCCCGTAGCGCACCGCGGCCGTGACGCGCACGACGACGGGCGCTCCCGCCGTGTCGACGTCGCCGTCGAACGAGGTCGAACTGAGCAGGACCCCGTCGAGGTCGTCGCCGGCGCGGCGCACGAGCCCGCGCGCCGCGGCCTCGGTGACGCTGAGCTTCGTCGCCGGGTCGGGGTGTCCGACCGGGATGTCGCGGCCGCCCACGACCTCGTGGCGGATCGTCTCGAGGAGGCCGGTGATCCAGGTGTCGTCGCGGTCGGGCTCACGCTCGGCCTCGCGCTCGAGGGAGGCGTGCGAGAGTCGCGTCACCCGGTCGAGCGCCTGCAGGTACAGACGGCACTCGGCGGACCCCTCGATGCGAGGGTCGCGCGGCGTCCGGCCGCGGTCGAGGTAGTCGGCGAGCTCGTCGACGGGCACGCCGTCCACCAGCTCTGCCGCGTCGAGGGGCGCGGAGTCGTCGATCGGTGTCATCGCCATGCCTCCATCTCGCCCATCAGGAAGATCCGTGCCCGGGCGATCTGCCCGCGCACGGTCGAGGTCGGCAGGTCGAGGGCCTGCGCGATCTCGGCGTACGAGTAGCCCGCGGTCTCGCGCAGCAACCAGCAGCGTCGCTGGTCGAGGGGGAGCTTGTCGAGGGCCGACCACATCGCGTCGAGCTGGAGGCGCGTCTCGACCTGTCGGTCGGGGGCCTCCGAGCGCGGCGCCGGGCGCTCGTACGCGTCGACGTCGTCGTGGTCGCGGCGCACCCGCAGCCGGTCGATGCTCCGGTTGCCGACGATGCGCATCAGCCAGGCCCGGAGGGTGCCCGGGTCGTCGAGGTCGCCGAGCCGCCGCCAGGCGACGAGGAAGGCCTCCTGCACGACGTCGTCGGTCTCGACGTCGGAGCCGAGCAGCCGGCCGGCGAGCACGCGCATCAGGGGGCCGTGACGCCGGGCGATCACCTCGAAGGCGTGCACGTCGCCGTCCCGGGCACGCGTCGCGAGCGTGCCGTCCGAGGCGTCGAGGAGCGGGTCGTCGGCGATGGTGTCGACCTCCCGGGCGATCGGGCGGGGTGCGGCGCACCTCGCCGGGCGGGGCGTCGTGCCCGCGGCGGAGCGCGGGTGGGTGACCCGCGCTGCTGTCGTTGCTACCACGGCGGGCTGGGCGGGCGGCGCGTCCTGGCCGCTGGTCGAGTCCGGGGGCGACGCGATCCGCGACTCCCGGCCCACGCTCCCCGGACCGCGCTCCCGCCCCGCGCCTCCTCACGGCGCGCCGGGGCGACGGGGCGACGGGCCGACGGAGCGGACGGAGCGGACGACCCTGTCGGCCCGTCTTCTGGGGTGCCGACGCGACCCGTCGAACCCGTCCGCAGACACGAATCATCCTCACTGCACGACGGATCCGTGACGAACCTGCCACGTCGCACGTCCTGTCAGTGGTGCCCGCCCGAGGGCGTGCGCACCGGAGAGGAACCGAGCATGACCACGTACCAGACGCTCGCCGTCGCCCCTGCACCCGCCGACGGCCCGGGCGCCTCCGACCGACCCCGCCGGGCCAGCGCCTCCGGCACCGACCCCGACGAGGCCTGCCTGCACTACGAGCAGGTCTGGGGCGGACGCGACTTCCGGGCCGAGGCCGTCGACGACGCGTTCACGTACCGCTGCTCGTCCGTCGACGACGGGCGCGTCACCCTCCTCACGTCGACCTTCGGCGGGCGGCTGCACGGCGAGGTGCCGTGGCCCGACCGCTACGCCGTCGGCTGGTTCCGCGAGGGGGCCGGGTCCGTCGACCACCGCCGGGGCGGCCACCGCAGCCGCGCCTCCGACCCGTTCCCCCTGCCCACCGAGCTGCCCTACGAGCTGCGGCTGTCGCCGCACGTGCAGCACGTGGTGCAGGTCGAGCCCGGCTTCCTGGAGGAGACCGCCCGCGAGCGACACGGCGGCCCGGCCCAGCTCGTCGTGCTCGACGGCTCGGCGACGCCCGCGCCCGAGGCGGTGCAGGGATGGAGGCGCGCCCTGGCCGCCGTCACCGGCCCGCTCGTCGAGGTGGGCACGTCGCCCCTCCTCCGCGCCGAGGCGCAGCTCGTGCTCGTCCACGCGATCCTCGACCTCTTCCCCTGGAGCGTCTCGGACGTGCCCGCGACCGTCCGGTCCGTCGGCCCGGGCCGCCTGCGCGACGCCGTGGACTTCGTCCACGAGCACGCCCACGAGCCCATCACGCCGTCCGACGTCGCGGCGGCGGCGGGGCTGCACCCCCGCACCCTGCAGCAGTCGATGAGCCGCCAGCTCGGCGCCTCGCCCGCGGCCTACGTGCGGCAGGTCCGCCTCGACCGCGTCCACGCCGAGCTGCTCCGCGCCGCCCCGCGGGAGGTCCACGTCGCCGACGTCGCGACCCGCTGGGGCTTCGGCAACCTGGGCCGGTTCTCGGCCTCCTACGCCCGCCGGTTCGGCGAGCAGCCGCGGGAGACCCTGCGGCGATGACGGATGCGCGGGCGGGATGTCCGGGAAGTGAGTGTCCTCAGCACGCTTCCTGACAGCCGCCTGAACCGCCGTGACACCTGACCACGTCGATGCGTCTGAATGATGAGTCCCACCGACGGGAACACCGCACCACCACCCGGTGGGGCGCCACCAGCACGAGAAGGAGACAGACCATGACCAACGTCACCCCCGCCACCAGCACCGCTGCCGCCAAGCACACCGGCGACGCCGCCGGCAAGAACACCATCGCCGAGGGCGTCGTCTCGAAGGTCGCCGGCATCGCGGCCCGCGAGGTGCCCGGCGTGCACGACCTGGGCAACGGCGCCGCCCGTGCCATCGGCGCGATCCGCAACGCCATCAACCAGCAGGACCGCGGCCAGGGCGTCTCGGTCGAGGTCGGCGAGAAGCAGGTCGCGGCCGACATCGTCATCGTCGCCGAGTACCCCGTTGAGCTCCAGAAGGTCGCCGACGACGTCCGCAAGTCGGTCACCGACGCCATCTCGCAGGTCGTCGGCATGGAGGTCACCGAGGTCAACGTGACCGTCTCCGACGTCTACATCCCGTCGGACGACGCCGACGACGCCGACGACAGCCGCGTCCAGTGACCGCCACCACCCGAGGCATGCTCGTCGGCGCGGTCCTCGCGCTGACGGCCCTGCAGTTCGGCTTCGGAGGTCTCCTCCTGGTCGCCCTCGCACTCGTGATCGGCTACTTCGTCGGTCGCTTCACCGAGGGCAAGCTGGACGTCCGCGGTGTCGCGGACGCCCTCCGCGGGCGGCGGTCCTCGTGACCGCGGCGGTGACGGCCGACCAGGCCCCCCACGGCCGCACCGTGATCACGTCGCGCGCCGTGCGCCGTGTGGTGTCGGCCGTCACCGCGGAGGCACTGGACGCGAAGGCGTCCGACGTGTCCGTGGAGCTGTCCGACCGTGACGGCGGGCTCACCCTCGTCGCCAAGGCCCCCGTGCGGCTCACCCCGCTCGGCGTGCCGAACCGCACGGCGGGCACCCTGCTGGACCGGCTCACGTCGGCCCAGTCCACCATCCGGCAGCGCGTCCTGCAGCTGACCGGCACCGAAGTCGAACGCGTCGACCTGCAGATCACCGGCGCCGAGCTCAGCCAGAGGAGGCGGGTCTCATGAGCACCAGCAGCACCTACCGCCGCGTCCTCCGGCGGGAGACGCACTCGTCGAGGTCGGGCGTCGCCGTGACCCTGGCCGTCCTGCTCGTCCTGGTCCTCGCCTGGATCGGCACGGAGTCCGTGCTCGCCGCGCTCGGCACCGCGCCCCTGCTCGTCGCCCCGGCGGACGCCGCCTCGGCCGTGCTCGGCGCGGCCGGCGCCCCGGTCGGAGCGCTCACCGCGATCGGTGCCGTCGTCGCGATCGTCGGCCTCGTGCTGATCGTCGTGTCGTTGGCCCCCGGCCGTCGCGGTCGTCGTGCCGCCACCGCGGACCGCACCGCCGCCGTGGTCGATGACCGCGTCATCGCCCGGTCGCTCGCCCGCACGGCGAGCTTCGCCGGCGACGTCCACCCCGACCGGGTGAGCGTCAGCGTGGGCAAGAAGGTCGCGCTCGTCGAGATCGACCCCGTGTCGGGCCGCACCGCCGACCTGCGCAGCATCGAGGAGGCCGTCCGCGGCGAGATCTCGAGCTACGACTACTCGCCGACGCTCCGCCCCCGCGTGAAGCTGTCCAAGAAGAAGGGGAAGGTCGGTCGATGAACGACACCAACCGCGCTCTCAACCGCATCGTCGTCTTCGTCGTCGGCCTCGTGCTGCTCGTCGCCGGCGCCGCCGTCGCGGTCGGCGCGCTGTGGCCCGACGTGCAGCAGACGGTCTCCGACGGCGCGTCCGACGCGACCGGCCCGGTCACGGACGCCCTCTCGGGCGGCCAGGTCTGGATCCTGTGGGTGACGGCCGCGGCCTGCCTCGTGCTGGCCCTCCTGCTCGTCGTGTTCATCGTCCGTCAGGGCGGCGGGCGCACCAGCACCCTGCTCGACCTCTCCGAGGCCGAGGGCAGCCACTCGCCGACCGGCGGCCACGTGGTCGTCGACGCCCGGGTCGCCGCCGACGTGCTGGAGGAGGCGCTGTCCAGCACGCCCGGCGTCCTCGCCGCCGACGTCGTCGCCTTCCGCGTCAAGGGCGAGAACGTGCTCCGCGTGACCGTCGACGCCCGCCGCGGTGCCTCGCCGGTCGACCTCCGTCGCGCCGTCGACGAGGCCGTGGCCCGCTGGGACGAGCTGCTCGGCACGGTCACCCCCGTCGTCGTGCAGATCAACGGCGGCCTCCGCACGCAGATGTCCGGAGCGACGCGGCTCGACTGAGCACCGCCCGGCACGACGCACCCGCACCACCGACGCGGCCCTCGACCTCGACCGAGGGCGAGGGCCGCTTCTCGGTCCCACGACCTCCCCACCCGCACTCCACTCCGAGCCGCCCGCGCGGCCGACCGCCCGAGAAGGGGCCGCACCATGAGCACCAGCACCAGCACCAGCACCAGCACCAGCGCCACCCACCACGTCACCCGGATCGACCTCGACTCCCTCGGGCCCGTCGACGCCTCGTCGCCCGAGGCCGCCCTCGAGCGCACCATCGCGCTCACCGTGCTCGGCACGACGGGCGTCCACGCGCTCGGCACCCCCTCGGCGCGCCTCGTCGGCGTCGTCCGGTCGCGCCTCGGCGCGGGCGGCGTGACCGGCGTGACCGTGACGCAGGCGTCGACCGGCCTGCAGGTCGACGTCGCCCTCGTGGCCGAGTACCCGACCAACGTCACGGAGCTCGCCGACAAGGTGCGCACGCAGGTCGGCCACGCGGTCGGCCAGCTCGACGGCGAGCCGGTCTCGGTCGACGTGTCGGTGGTCGACGTGCACGGCCCGTTCGACGACGTCGCCCCCGCCGACGACGCGTCGCCCGACGCTGACGACGCGGAGCCGCGCCGTGGGGCGGACAACAAGGAGTCGCGGGTCGAGGACGGCGCACCGGCCGACGACCCGAGGTCGCTCGGTGAGCGCGCCTCCGACCTCGCCGACTCGGCGCGGACCGCGACCGCGATCGCGGACGCCATCGACGGCACGGCCGACGCGGTGGACGACGCGTCCGGCGAGGCCCGCGACGCCGCGGCCCGTGACGCTTCCGCCCGTGACCCGAAGGCGGAGCCGGTCACGCACGACGACGCCGCCGCCGTCGAGTGGGGGCGCGCGGCCGACGGTCACGGCGACGACGACGGTGACCGCACCGGCCCCGTCGACGCCGAGCGCGACGCCGCGGACGCGGCCGTCGACGCCGCCGNNACGACGACGCCCGCCGGGCCTGACCCGGCCCCCGCCCCGCCCCGACCCGGCACGCCCTGACCGACCCGCCCTGACCCGACCGCACGCAGGAGATACGACGATGTTCGGACGACGCACCACGACCAGCCGCCGACCGCACCGCCCCCGGGCGGTCTGGTGGGCCCTCGCCACCGGCCTGGTGGTCTGCCTGCTCGTCGTCGGCGGGGTCTTCGTGCCCGTGCTCGCCCTGATCGGCGCGGCCGACGGCGGCACCGCCGGGGCGCTCGACGTTCCCGTCGGGTCGATCGCGGGCGCGGCGGCGGTGGGCTTCCTGCTCGCGCTGGCGCTGCTCGGCCTGGTGTTCCTCTCCCGCCACGGCGCCCTCGCCTGGGTGCTGGCGGTCGCGGCGGTCGTCTCGACGCTGCTCGTGTCGCTCTGGCCGCTCTTCGCCACCGCCCTCGCCGGCGTCGACCAGGCCCGCGACGTGTGGCCCTTCATCCAGGACCTCGTGGCGCGGGCGGGCGTCGGCGGCTGACCCGCGCCTCCCGCACCGGCCTCGAGTGGTCGCGATCTGCTCCTCCTCGCCCCGGCGGAGAGCAGATCGCGGCCACTCGGACGTGGGGCGGGGGTCAGGTCGTGAGGCGGAGGAGGGCGACCACGACGACGACGAGCGCACCGGCGCCCGCGACCGCGGCGACGACCCGAGCGCGCACGACGCCGGCGGCGGCCGCCGGCACCGTCCACAGCATCGGGACGAGCACCCAGTCGAGCAGGCGGAGATCGGCGGCCGGCCCGGTGAGCAGCCCCGACCCCGCCCCGGCGACCAGGGCCGCCTGGGCGACGAGGAGCACCGCGAGGGCGGCGGAGAAGACGCCCGAGAAGCGGCTGCCCCGCTGGCGCGTCCGGACGAACGCCCTGACGACGAGGGCAGCGACCAGGCAGGCGACGAGGATGCCGCCGGCGAGGGCCAGGAGGACGACGCCGAGCCCCTCCCAGCCGCTCGGCGACGCGACGACGGCCACGACGAGCACGACGACGACGGTCGCGAGGCCGGCGAGGACGCCCGAGGCCACGGCGGCGAGCGACCGCCCGACCGTCAGCGGGGCGGCGCCGACGGTGCCGCGCCAGCCGCCGCCGCGGAGGGCGGGCGGGAGGGTCGAGAGGTCGGGGAGGCCGTCCGGCCCCCGGTCGTCGTCGGTCATCTGCTGCTCCCCGCTGTCGGGCCCCCGGCCCGTCGCCCCGACGCTAGCGCAGCGGCGCCGACTGGTCACGATCTGCTCCGCCCCGCCCCGGATCGGAGCAGATCGTGACCACTCGATGGTCGGCGGGTCAGGAGTCGCGGGGCGGCCGGGCGAGGTCGGCCAGCGCCGTCACCGTCGGCGTGCCGCCCGGCGGTCTGCCCACCAGCGAGCGGCGACGACTCCTTCGTGGTGCTGGAACGCCCTCAGGGTCGGCATCCCCTCGGGTGCCGGTCGCCGGGCCTTGTCGAAGAACGACCCCGCAACGGCGGCGAGCACGGCGTCGACGTCCTCGGCGGGCACGTCGGCCAGCAGACGGTGCGACCGGAGGGCGGCCTCGACGTCGACGCGCTCGCCGCGCACGAGCACGTCGAGCAGGTAGAGGGCGCCGTCGATCCAGCGGGCGCCGATCGCGGCCCACGGCCAGTCGACGAGCCAGGCGGCGCCGTCGGCGTCGACGAGCACGTTGTCGGCGCGGCCGTCCAGGTGCAGCAGGTGGTCGCCCGCGGCGGCCTCGGCGGCCCGCGCGGCCGCAGCACGGAGCTCCGGGAGGTCGCGGCGCGCCTCGTCCGGGAGCGCGTCGAGCGCGCCGTCCGCCTCGAGCCGGTCCCAGCCGGCCGCCTCGCCGCCGAGTTCGTCGGCGGCCTCGGGCAGGCCCTCGAACGCGATCGACCCCCGGGCCACGGGCAGTGTCGCGAACGCGTCCAGGACGGCCTCGACGTCGGAGCCGTCGCGCGCCTCCCCGGGGTGCCGCCCCTCGACGTCGTCGAGGACGAGCGCGACCCAGTCGTCGGTGACCCACGACCCGAGCAGGGCGGGGGCCCGCACGCTGGCGGGCAGCGCCTCGGCGACGGCCAGCTCCCGTCGGTGCAGGTCGGCCGTGTCGGGGCTGCGGCACCGGTCGGCCGTCTTGACGAAGGCTCGGCGGCCGTCCGAGGCGACGACGCGGTCGGCGCTGCCCGGCGAGAACCCGGCGACCTGGCTGACGGCGGTCACGACAGGGCTGCCGAGCACGCCGGCGACCGCCTCTCGCAGCTCGACGGGCAGGTCGTCCCAGCGGGCACGGGAGGGCATCGAGTCCATCGGCCCACGCTAGCGCGCAGCGAGCGGCGGGCCGGGCGGGTCAGGAGTCGCGGGGCGGCCGGGCGAGGTCGGCCAGCGCCTCGAGCGCCTCGCGGATCGCGGCGTCGGGTCGTTCGTCGTCGCTCTCGACGGCCCACCACCGGAGGGCCGCGTACGTGGCGGCGCTCAGCGCGTCGGCGAGGACGACGATCCGGACCGTCCCGACGAGGTCGGGCCGGCGCTCGGCGATGAACGCCGCGAGCGTCGTGGAGCGGCTGCCCATCCGCGAGCCCACCTGCGTCAGCAGCTCGGGGTGCGCCGCGATGATGCGCAGCCGGGCCCGCGTCGCGGCGAGGTCGAGCGCCGGCACCGCGAGGCCCGCGACGAACGCGTCGCCGTAGGCCCGGAGGAGGTCGCCGCCGGGCGGGCTCGACCGGAGCCTGCGCTGCATCTCGTCGCCGACTGGCTCGGCGCCGTCCCAGACGAGGTCGGCCTTCGTGGGGAAGTAGCGGAACAGGCTGCGGCGCCCGATGCCGGCCGCCTCGGCGACGTCGGCCATGCTGACCGCGTCGTAGCCGCGCTCCTCGAAGAGGGCGACCGCGGTGCGGGCGAGCGCCGCGGGGTCGATCTCGGCGGGGCGGCCCCGGGTCGGCCGGTCGCCCGCGGAGGCGGGGGCGTCGGCGTCGGCGGTCGGGGGCACGGTCCGAGGGTACCGGCGGTGCGGACGGTCCCGGTGATCAGCTCGCGGAAAGTACTTGCTAAAGTGGAAAGTACTTGCCTAGTGTGGAGGCAGACGGACGGGCACCGAGGCCCGGCCACCACCGAAGGAGCCCCGTCATGACCACCGAGACCCCCGCCTCCGCCCCCAGCCCCGACGAGGCCCGCCGCCTGCTCGCCGAGGCCCACGCGACCGGCCGGCTCACGACCGCCGCGGCCGGCTGGCCCGCCGTCGCCGTGATGCTCTCGCTCGGCACCGCCGTCTCGATGGGCACCCTCGCGATGGGGCTCACGGCCGGCGCGAACTACCTCGTCGCCCTCGTCGGCCTCCTCGCGTGGGTGCTCGTCGTCGTCGTCTTCCAGCTCGCGGTGATGCGCTCGACCGCCGCCGGCGCCTCCCGCCGCTGGATCGGCTTCATCGTCGCCCTCTTCGTCGTCTACGTGCCGGCGATGATCGTCGTCGCGGGCTCCCAGGGGGAGGCGGTGGTCGCGACGTGCCTGCTGGCCGCGGCCCTCATGGCGGTCACCGTGGGCTTCGCGGCCGTCGAGGCCCGGGAGGCCCGGCGATGAGCGATCCGCACCCGCGACTCCGCCTCTCCGAGGTGCTGCACCAGCCGGTGCGCTTCTCGATCACCGCCGCGCTGGCGGCCGCCGACCAGCTCGACTTCGGCGACCTCCGCGACGCCGTGCAGGTGACCGACTCCGCCCTCAGCAAGCAGATCAGCACGCTCGAGACGGCCGGTTTCGTCCGGGTCAGGAAGGGCTTCGTCGGCAAGCGGCCGCGCACGACGCTGTCGCTCACCGCGGCGGGGCGCACGGCGTGGGCCGAGCACCTGGCGACCCTCCGCGAGATCGCCGCCGGCTGAGCTGCCCGACCGCCCGCCCGCCCGACCGCCCGCCCGCCCGGCCGCGTCTCGACCGCCCGCGGGTGCACGATGGGGCGGCGCCCTCGCCGCCCCGACGGAAGGACCACCCCGTGCAGATCGACCTCACCGGCAAGACCGCCCTCGTGACGGGCTCGACCCAGGGCATCGGCCGCGCGATCGCGCTCGGCCTCGCCCGCTCGGGCGCGACCGTCGCGGTGAACGGGCGCACCGCCTCCCGCGTGGACGACGCGATCGCGGGGCTCCTCGACGACGCACCGGGCGCCTCCTTCACGGCCGCCCCCGGCGACGTCTCGACGGCGGAGGGCGCGCTCGCGGTGCAGGGCCTCGTGCCCGAGGTCGACGTGCTCGTCAACAACCTGGGCGTCTTCGGCTCGGCCGACCCGCTCTCGATCGACGACGACGAGTGGCGGCGCTACTTCGAGGTGAACGTGCTGTCGGCCGTGCGCCTGACCCGCCTCTACCTGCCCGGCATGACCGGCGCCGGCTGGGGCCGCGTGCTGAACATCGCCAGCGACTCGGCGATCGTGACGCCGGCCGAGATGATCCACTACGGCATGTCGAAGACCTCGCTGCTCGCCGTGTCGCGCGGCTTCGCGAAGGCTGCGGCGGGCACCGGCGTCACCGTCAACTCGGTCATCGCCGGGCCGACCCACACCGACGGCGTCGAGGACTTCGTCTACGAGCTCGTGCCCCGCGACCTGCCGTGGGAGGAGGCGCAGCACCGCTTCATGGTCGAGCACCGGCCGCAGTCGCTGCTGCAGCGGCTGATCGAGCCGGAGGAGATCGCCAACATGGTGGTGTACCTCGCGTCGCCGCTCGCCTCGGCCACGACGGGCGGGGCGCTGCGGGTCGACGGCGGGTACGTCGACTCGATCCTGCCCTGAGGCGGGGCGCGCGGGCGCGGGCGCGGCGCGCGGGCGCGGCGCCGAGGTGACCCGTCCCGGGGCCTCGACGAGCGTCACTGCCCAGGACGAGTCACCTCGACGTCGGGGCGCCGTCGCCGCTCAGTGCACGCGCCGCCCGTCGACCAGGTGCACCACGGCAACGTCGGGCCCGCGCAGCGACGCGTCGTGCGTCGCCTCGACGACCGTCGCCCCGCGCGCCAGCTCCGCGGCGACCGCCCGCCGGATCGCCGCCGTCGCCGCCGCGTCGACCCCCGCGGTCGGCTCGTCGAGCAGCAGCAGCTCGGCTCGCCGGGCCAGCCCCTGCGCGACCAGTGCGCGCTGGCGCTGACCGCCCGAGAGGCTCGCGAGCGGCCGCCCGGCGAGCCCGACGATGTCGAGCGCCTCGAGGCTCTCGTCGACGATCGCGCGGTCGCTCCGGCGCAGCGGGCGCCACGCGCCGCGGTCGGCCCAGCGCCCCATCGACACGGTCTCGCGCACCGTGATCGGCAGCCGGTCGGTGACGGCGCTCCGCTGCACGACGACCGCCGTCGTCCGCCCGCGGGGCCGTTCGACGGTGCCGGAGAGGTCGTCGTGCGTCCCGGCCAGCACGCTCAGCAGCGTCGACTTGCCCGAGCCGTTCGGCCCGACGAGCACGGTCAGCCGCCCCCGCGGCACGTCGACCGTCACGTCGTCGAGCGCCACCGCCCCGTCGTGCCGGGCCGTCACGCCGACCAGACGAGCCAGGGGAGGGGCGTCGGGGCCGAGGGAGGCGCGGGTCGGGTCGAGGAGGGCGTCGGCGAGATCTGAGGCAGTCACATGAGAATCATAACGAGAATCGTTTTCATGTAGGGTCGCTGAGTGATGTTGTTCCTCGAGCCCTTCTCCACGGCCTTCCTGCTGCGCGCCCTCGTCGGCGGCGTGCTGGTCGCCGCGCTGTGCGGCGTCGTGGGCACCTGGGTCGTCATCCGTGGCGCGGCCTTCCTCGGCGAGGCCATGGCCCACGGCGTGCTGCCCGGCGTCGCGACCGCCGCCCTGCTCGGCCTGCCGCCGGTGCTCGGCGCCGCCGTCAGCGCGAGCGTCATGACCGCCGGGGTGAGCATCGCTTCCCGGCGCTCGCGGGTCTCGCCCGACACGGCCATCGGACTGCTCTACGTCGCCCTGCTCAGCCTCGGCGTCGTGATCGTCTCGCGCTCCCGGTCGTTCGCCACCGACCTCACCGCCGTGCTCTTCGGCGACGTGCTCGCGATCGACGCCGGCGACCTGGTCTTCCTGGCCGTCGCCCTCGCCGTCGCGGTCGCAGTCGTCGTCGCCTTCCACCGACCGTTCGTCGCCCTCGCCTTCGACCCCCGCGTGGCGCGCACCTCGGGCCTCCGGCCGCAGCTCGCCCAGGTGGTGCTGATCGGGCTGGTCACGCTCGTCGTGGTGGCGTCGTACCAGGCCGTCGGCAGCCTGCTCGTCGTCGGCCTGCTGCTCGGCCCCGCGGTCGCGGCCGGCCACTGGATGCGCCGCATCCCGAGCACGATGCTGCTCGCCGCCGCCCTCGGCGCCGTCGCCGTCGTCGTCGGGCTCCTCGTCTCGTGGCACGCCTCCACGGCGGCCGGCGCGAGCATCGCGTTCGTCGCGGTGGCCCTCACGGCCGTGTCGGCGGCGGTCCGCGCGACGGCCACGCGCCTCCGGCGCCCCTCCTCCACCTCCGACGCGCACGGCGCTCCTGACGCACCGGGCGCGCCCAGCGCGCACGACGCGCACGGCGCGTCGACCGCCCTGCCCGCCCCGACCCCGAAGGAGACGGTCCACCCGTGACCTCGCGCCCCGCCCGCACCTCCCACCGCCCCGCCCGCTCCTCGACCGTCGGTCGCCGTGCCCTCCTCCTGCCCGTGGCCGTCGCGTCCGCGCTCGCGCTCGCCGCGTGCGGCAGCGGCCCGGTGGCCGACACCGACGACGCCGCCGCCGACCCCGACGCCGCCGCGACCGCCACCACGGGGGCCGGCCACGGCTTCGTGGAGGGCGCCGACGAGCTCCAGGAGCCGCAGCTCCGCCTCGTCGCCCTCGCCGACGGCGCCCTGACCGCCTTCGACCCGGCCACCGAGCAGAGCGTCACCCTCGCCGAGGGGGTCGACGCGACCCGGCTCGGCACCGACGGCCGGTACGTCCTGGCGTCGACCGACGACGGCGCCGTGACCCTCGTCGACGGCGGGGCGTGGACGGTGCCGCACGGCGACCACTCCCACTACTACCTGGCCGACCCGCGCGTCGTCGCGGAGCCCGGCGAGATCGACGGCGGCGACGGAGCGGGGGAGGCGCGCATCGCCTCGAGCGCCTCGCTCACGGCCGTCGCCTTCGACGGCTCGGGGACGGGCGTCGTGCTCGACGGCGAGGCGCTCGCCGACGGCGAGCTCGACGAGCGGGCGCGGGTCGAGGGACTCGGTGCCGAGGGCGTGCTCGTGCCGCTCGGCGGCCTGCTGGTCGCGAGCACCGCGACGGGCGCCGCCGGCGAGGACGTGGCCGACGCCGTCCGGGTCCTCACGGCCGACGGCGACGAGGTCGACGGCGCCCTCGCCTCCTGCCCCGACCTGCGCGGCGCCGCCGCGACCCGGGTCGGCGTCGTCGTGGGCTGCTCCGACGGCGCCCTGCTGGTGACCGAGGGCGACGACGGGTCGTCCGCGGCGGTCGAGCGCGTCCCGTACCCCGCGGGCACCGCCCCCGCCGACGTCGCGACCGCGTTCGAGCAGCGCCCCGGGCGACCCGACCTCGCGGCCGTGGCCGGCGCCCGCGGTGCCTGGCTGCTCGACGCCCGGGCCCGCGCCTTGACGCTGATCGAGACCCCCCAGCCGCTGCTGCGTGCGACCGCGGTCGGCGACTCCGACGACACGGTCGTCGGGGTCGACGCCTCCGGGCGCGTGGTCGTCCTGTCGCCCGACGGGCTCGTGGCGCAGACCGAGCCGCTGCTCGCCGGCGACCTCGTCGACGGCGTCCTGCCCGAGGGCGTGCGGCTCGAGGTCGACGCCTCGCGCAGCTACGTGGCCTCGCCCTCGACCGGCCGGGTGCACGAGATCGACCACGCCGACGCGGCCCGCGTCGCGCGCAGCTTCGCCCTGCCGGCGAGCCTCCTGGTGGAGACGGGCCGATGAGCGCCGTGCGCACCGCCCTCGCCGCCGCCGTCGCGGCGGGCGCCCTGCTCGCCGCCGCCGGCTGCACGGCCGCCGGCACGGGCACGGCCGGCACGGCCGACCGGCCGCGCGTGGTCGTGACGACGAACATCCTCGGCGACGTCGTCGGCGAGCTCGTCGGCGACCAGGTCGACGTCGTCACCCTGATGCCCCCGGGCGCCGACCCGCACTCCGTCGAGATCTCCGCCCGCGAGGCGGCCGAGATGCTCGACGCCGACCTCGTCGTCTCGAACGGCCTGGGCCTCGAGGAGGGGCTGCAGCAGCACGTCGACGCGGCCGGGGCGGCGGGCGTGCCGGTCGTCGAGGCGGGCGACCTGATCGAGCCGCTCGCCTACGTCGACGGCGACGCGGAGGGCGAGCCCGACCCGCACCTCTGGACCGACACGGGGCGCGTGCTCGACGTCGTCGACGGGCTCGAGCCCGTGCTGGCGACCGAGGTCGACGGGATCGACGTCGACCGCCTGACCGCCGCCACCGCCTCCTACCGGGCCCAGCTCGAGACGCTCGACGCCGAGCTGACCGCGACCTTCGCGGCGATCCCGGCCGAGCGCCGCGCGCTCGTGACGAACCACCACGTCTTCGGCTACCTCGCCGAGCGCTGGGGCTTCCGGGTCGTCGGGGCGGTGCTGCCGAGCGGCACGACCCTGGCGGCGCCGAGCGCCTCCGACCTCGCCGACCTCACCGACGCGATCGAGGAGGCGGGGGTCGCGACGATCTTCGCCGACTCGTCCCAGCCCGACCGGCTGGTGCAGGTGCTAGCCGACGAGGCCGACGTCGACGTCGAGGTCGTCGCCCTGCACACCGAGTCGCTCAGCGCCCCCGGCGGGGGCGCCGCCACGTACCTCGAGATGATGCGCTCGAACGAGCAGCTCATCTCGCACGGCCTGTCTCCCTGACCGGCCGCCACCCCGAAGGAAGGACCCCATGACCCAGCGACACCAGCGACACCCGCGACGCCGCCGAGGCCTGGCCGGGCTCGCGCTCACGGCCGGCGCGGCCCTCGCCCTCACCGCCTGCTCGGGAGGCGCGGGCACCGACGCCGAGGCCGGCGCGGGCTCCGAGGCCGGCGGCACCACCGCCTCCGCCGCGCAGCCCCGCGTGGCCCTCACCTACGACGGCGGGCTGCTCGTGCTCGACGCCGACACCCTCGAGCAGCGGGCCGACATCGAGCTGGCCGGCTTCAACCGCGTCAACTCGTCCGGCGACGGGCGCCACGTGCTCGTCTCCACCACCGACGGCTTCCAGGTGCTCGACACGGGCGCCTGGACCACGGCCGACGGCGAGCACCGCGTCGCCGAGCCCGAGCTGACCGACCTCGTCTTCGACGCTCCGACCCCCGGCCACGTGGTGCGCCACGGCGACAAGACGATCCTCTTCTCCGACGGCACGGGCGAGACGACGGTCTTCGACACCGCCGACCTGCTCGACGCCTCGTCGACCGGCGAGCTGCCCGAGACCGAGCAGATCCCGGCGCCCGAGGCCCACCACGGCGTCTCGATCGAGCTCGAGGACGGCACCCTGCTGACGACCATCGGCGACAGCGAGGGCCGCACCGGCGTGCGGGCGCTCGACGCCGACCGCGACGAGATCGCGCGCAGCGAGGAGTGCCCGTCGGTGCACGGTGAGGGCACGACGGCCGACGAGGTGGCCGTCTTCGGCTGCAGCGACGGCGTGCTGGTCTACGACGACGGCACGTTCACCAAGCTGCCCGCCGCGGACGCCTACGGCCGCACGGGCAACGCGTACGTCACCGACTCGTCGCCGGTGATGTTCGGCGACTACAACTCGGACCCCGACTCCGAGGGCTACGAGCTCACGCAGCTGACCATGGTCGACACCGCGGCGAAGTCGTCGAGCGTCGTCGACCTGCCCGAGGGCGTCGCCTACACCTGGAAGGGCGTCGCCCGCACCGCCGACGACGACGTGCTCGTGCTCGGCACCGACGGGGCGCTGCACCGCCTCGACGGCGAGACCGGCGAGGCCACCGACTCGTGGCCGGTCATCGACCCGTGGGTCGGCCCGGTCGAGTGGCAGGACTCGCACCCGAGCCTGACCGTGGTCGGCGACTCGGCGTACGTGACCGACGCGTCGACGCGCTCGATCCGCCGCGTCGACGCGGCGACCGGCGAGGTGCTGGCCTCGGCCGAGCTGCCGGCCGCGCCGAACGAGATCGCCGTCGTCACGGGCTGACGCCCGAGCGACGAGCCGACGCCCCGGGGAGGCGCGGTGCCGGTGCGACCGGCAGCGCGCCTCCCCGGGGCCGTCCGTCGTGGAGCGCCCGCGCCTCAGGCCGTCGGCTCGGCGACGACGTGGTGCCGCCCGAGCGGGAGCATCATCGGCGCGCCCGTCGTGGGGTCGGCGACCACACGGCTGTCGAGGCCGAACACGGCTCGGACGCAGTCCTCCGTCAGCACCTCGGCGGGGGCGCCCGCGGCGTGCACCCGGCCCGCCGCCAGGGCGACGAGGTGGTCGGCGTAGCGCGCCGCGAGGTTGAGGTCGTGCAGCACCATGACGATCGTCGTGCCGCGGCGACGGTTGAGGTCGGTCAGCAGGTCGAGCACCTCGACCTGGTGGCTGACGTCGAGGAAGGTCGTCGGCTCGTCGAGCAGCAGCACGTCGGTCTGCTGGGCGAGCGCCATGGCGATCCAGACGCGCTGGCGCTGGCCGCCCGAGAGCTCGTCGACCGACCGGTCGGCGAGGGCGGTCGTCTCGGTGGCCTCGAGCGCCTCGGCGACGGCGCGGTCGTCGTCGCTGCTCCAGCGCGAGAGGAGGCCCTGGTGCGGGTGGCGGCCGCGGCCGACGAGGTCGGCGACCGTGATGCCCTCCGGCGCGACGGGCGACTGCGGCAGCAGGCCGAGGGTGCGGGCGAGCTGGCGCGCCGGGGTGCGGTGCACCTCGCGCCCGTCGAGCACGACCTGCCCCGACCGGGGCTTGAGGAGGCGCGACATCGACCGCAGGAGGGTCGACTTGCCGCAGGCGTTGGCCCCCACGATGGCGGTGATCCGCCCGGGCGGCACCACGAGGCTGAGGTCGTCGACGACGGTGAGCTCGCCGTAGCCGAGGGTGAGGTGCTCGGCGTCGAGCGTGTGGTCGGCGGTCACAGGGAGCCTCCCGATCGGTTGGTGCGGACGATGAGCCAGATCAGGTACGGAGCGCCCAGCACGCCCGTGACGACCCCGACGGGGAAGCGCGTGCCGAGCGCGTACTGCCCGACGACGTCGGCGACGAGCACGAGCAGGGCGCCGACCAGGGCCGACGGCACGAGCAGCGAGCCGCTCGGCCCGACCAGGCGGGCCGCGATCGGCCCGGAGAGGAAGGCCACGAACGCGATCGGCCCGCAGGCGGCCGTCGCGAACGAGATGAGCCCGACCGCGGCGACGATGACCACGAGGCGCGTGCGGTCGACCCGCACGCCGAGCGCCGACGCAGCGTCGTCGCCGAGCTGCGTCGCCGCGAGGTCGCGCGACCGGCTGAGCAGCAGCGGCGTCAGCACGACGAGGGCCACGAGCACGGGCACGACCTGGGGCCAGCTGCTGCCGTTGAGGCTGCCGGTGAGCCAGCGGGTCGCCTCCTGCAGGTCCCACTGCGCCGCGTTCGACAGCACGTACGCCGTCAGGCTGTCGAGCATCGCGGCGACGCCGATGCCGACGAGCACGAGCCGAGTGCCGGCGACCCCGCCGCGCTTCGACAGCAGGTAGACGAGCACCGCGACCGCGAGGCCGGCGGCGATGGCGAAGGCCGAGACCTGGCCGTCGTCGAGCGACAGCGTCACGATGGCGAAGGCGGCGGCGGCGCTGGCCCCCGAGCTGATGCCGATGATGTCGGGGCTCGCGAGCGGGTTGCGGAGCATCGTCTGGAAGGTCACGCCGCCGAGGCCGAAGCAGAGGCCCGCGGCCACGGCGAGCACCGCGCGGGGGAGGCGGAGGCGACCGACCGTGAACGTCGCGCCGGGCACGTCCTGCCCGAGCACCACGCCCAGCACCTCGCCGGGCCCGTAGAAGGTGCGGCCGACCATGAGGCTCAGCACGAAGACGACGACGAGGGCGGCGACGAGCACGCCGACCACGGCGCGGCGTCGGCGGCCCCGCCGGGCACGGCCCGCGGCGACCGAGGCGGCGACGGCGTCGAGGCGGCTCGAGCCGGGGCGGGCGGGCTCGCCGCCGGCGCCGCGGGGCGGCACGGGCGTCGACGCCCGGAGGTCGGTCGGCGCGCTCACAGGGCCTTCACCTTCGAGCGTCGGACGATCCAGATGAACACGGGCGCTCCGATCAGGGCGGTGACGATCCCGACGTCGATCTCGGCCGGGCGGGCCACGACGCGGCCGACGACGTCGGCGCCCGTGAGCAGCACGGCGCCGGCGACGGCCGAGAAGGGCAGCAGCCAGCGGTGGTCGACGCCGGTGAGCAGCCGGCAGGCGTGCGGCACGACGAGGCCGACGAAGCCGATCGGGCCGGTGACGGCGGTGGCCGCCCCGCAGAGCACGACGGCGCCGAGCGCGGCGGCCCCGCGGGCGACGGCGACGCGCTCGCCGAGGCCGGCTGCGAGGTCGTCGCCGAGGGCGAGGGAGTTGAGGGCCTTGGCCGAGAGCAGGCAGACGACGACGCCCACGACGAGGAAGGGCGCGACCTGCTCGAGGCTCGCCCATGTGCCGCCGCCGACCCCGCCGATCTGCCACGAGCGGATGCTCGACGCGATGTCGCCCCGGGGCAGCGCGATCGCGGTGATGAACGAGGCCAGGGCCGCCGAGGTGGCCGCGCCGGCGAGCGCGAGCTTGAGCGGCGTCGCCCCGCCCCGGCCGAGCGAGCCGATCGCGTAGACGACCAGCGCCGTGGCGCCGGCGCCCGCGACGGCGACCCAGATCGTCGTGGTCGAGGCGCTGAGGCCGAAGAACGCGATGCCCGCGACGACGGCGAGGGAGGCGCCGGTGTTGACCCCGAGGATCCCCGGGTCGGCCAGGGGGTTGCGCGTCACGCCCTGCATCACGGCGCCGGAGACGGCGAGGGCCGCGCCCGCCGCGACGGCGAGGACGGTGCGCGGCACCCGCTTCGCGACCGACGCGCGGTCGAAGCCGTCGGTCGCGCCGCCGAGGGCCGCCCACACGTCGGCGAGCGACACGTCGCGCGAGCCGACCGTCACGCTGAGCAGCACCACGCCGACCAGCACGGCCACCAGCACGAGCAGCCAGACGGCGCGCAGACGCCGCGGGCGTCGCACGACGGCGACGCCCGCGGCGGGCAGCGTGGGGGCTGTGGTCACTACGACTTCGCGGCGGCCTGCGAGAGGAGGTCGACGTAGTCGTCGAGGATCCACGAGATCGACAGCGGCGTCGGGTTGGCGGCCGTGCCGAGCGGGGTGGTGCCGGGCAGGGCGACGATGGCGCCGTTCTTCACCGCGGGCATCTGCGAGAGCACGGGGTCGGCCTCGAGGGCGTCGACGAGGGTCTCGTCGCCGTAGGTGACGATCACGTCGACGTCGTCGAACGCGTCGGCCTGCTCGGCGCTCTGCGTCAGCGAGAACAGCTCGGTCGCGTCGCTGGCCTCGGTGATGCTGCCGGGCTGCTCGAGGCCGAGGTCGTCGAAGAACTGCACGCGGGTGTCGTGCGTCGTGTAGAAGCTGACCTCGCTGAGGTCGCCGGTGTCGACGTGGGTGAGGAACATCGCCGAGGTGCCGGCGAGCTCGGGGTGGGCGTCGGCGGTGTCGCTGATCTCGGACTCGAGGTCGCTGACCAGCTGCTCGCCCTCGTCGGCCATGCCCATGGCCTCGCTGTTGAGCTCGATCATGTCGCGCCAGGCGGTGCCCCACGCGGTCTCGGGGTAGGCGACGACGGGCGCGATCTCGCTGAGGGTGTCGTAGTCCTCCTGCGTCAGGCCCGAGTACGCGGCGAGGATGACGTCGGGGTCGGTGTCGGCCACGGCCTCGAAGTCGATGCCGTCGGTCTCGTCGAAGAGCACGGGGGTCTCGGCGTCGAGCTCGGTGAGCTTCTCCTCGACCCAGGGCAGCAGGCCGTCGCCGTCGTCGTCGCCGAAGTTCGCGGCGGCCATCCCGACGGGCACGACGCCGAGGGCCAGCGGCACCTCGTGGTTCGCCCAGGCGACCGTGGCGACGCGCTCGGGCTTCGTCTCGATCGTCGTCGTGCCGAGGGCGTGCTCGATCGTGATCGGCGTGAACCCGGACGACCCCGAGGAGGCGTCGGTCGAGTCGCCGGCGTCGGCGGAGCACCCGGCGAGGCCGAGGGCGAGGGCGGATGCTGCGCTGATCGCGAGCAGGCGCGTGGTGCGGGGCATGGGTGTCCTTCCGGGACGGGTGCAGGGGCCCGGCTCGACGCTCCGGGAGGGCGTGCTCGGGAGCACGCCGCGTCGGAGGGGTGCTCGTGATCGGAGCGACCCGTGGTCGGCCTTAGGTGAGCCTTACCTTAGCAGTGGCCCCGCCGCGATCGGCAAGCCGGTCGTTCGGCGTCGAGTGATCGTCAAGATCGTGCACGACCCGCAGAGAAGGGCGGCATCATCCCGATGACCTTCTCGCAGGCCTCGACGAGGGCGAGGGAGTCCTGGAGGTTGTCGCGGACATCGTCCGGGTGGAGATCGGTGAGCGTGTAGTCGCCCTCGTGCCGCAGTCGCCTGACGACGTCGTAGACCCCCAGCAGCCCTCTCCCGCCGCCGAGCATCGACTGGACGGCTCGACGAGGGGCGATGTGCCCGCCCTTCTTGGTGGATCTGAGACCGCGGTCGAGGAGCACGGCCTCCAGCGCCTTCCTGTTGCCGGCGTGCAGGGCGTCGGCGGCGATCTCCGTGTCGTCGTCGATCAACGACCGCGCTGTCTCCACGTGTCGGCGGGCCTTGGTCAGCAGCGCTCTCGCGCCCGCGGCATCGGCGGGACAGGCCTCCAGGTCTCCGTCGGAGACCATCGCTTCGAGATCGGCCTGCCCGTAGCTCACGGGAGCAGCTCCAGCCTCGGCTCGCCGAGGATCCTCGTCACGATCTCGTCCTCAGCAGCGTCCCAGCGGTCATCGCTCAAGAATGTCACATTCACCTCGCGTCGCAGGGCCTGGTCGAGCGGGTCGAGGGCGTCGTAGACATCGCGACGGACCGGGCTCCCGACGATGAGCAGGTCGATGTCGTCCGGCGCCGCTCCCGGGGCTCCCGTGGACCGCGCGGCGAACGACCCGAAGATGAGGGCCCGGCTGATGCCGGGGACATCCGCGAGTGCCGTCGTGATCAGGGCCTGCGGGCCGCGCGACAGGGTGATGAGCGTCCGCAGCGGCGCGACGGCAGGGTTCGCCTCGTCAGGAGCGAACAGTGCGCTGCGGCCGACCGTGGTGCGTACGAGCAGCCCTGCGTCGACGAGCCTCGTGAGCTCGCGGTGGAGGGTCGGCTGGCTCGCGCCCGTCGCCGTGATGATCTCCCGCGTCGAGAGCGGCCGATCGCTCAGCAGGAGTGCTTCGAGCGCAGCAGCCTGTGCCTCCGTCTTGAAGATGGGGAGGGTGCCGTCGTTCCTATTCATGATGTGGATCATGCTATTCATTTTCTGCATGAACATGGAAATGTCCGTGTCGGGGGTGCCGGGTAGACAAGGGGCGATGACTCCCTCGCCGCTGCTCGACGTCCGTCGCATCTACGCCGAGCCCGAGGCGGCGGCGTCGCCCCGCGGGCAGGAGATCATCGGGCGCTGGCCCGAGGCCACCGTCGTGCCGGTCGAGTCGCACTGGCGGATCCCCGAGGTGCACGGCGACGAGGCGAACGTGCGCCGGTGGGTGCGCATCAAGACCGAGGCCCTCGTGCTCGGCGTCAAGAAGAGCGTCGTCACCCGGCCGAACGGGCGCTCGGCCGACTTCATCGCCCCGTCGCTGGCGAACGGCTGCGCGATGGCCTGCGTCTACTGCTACGTGCCGCGGCGCAAGGGCTACAGCAACCCGGTCACGCTCTTCACGAACGTCGAGCAGATCTCGCGGCACCTCGCGCGTCACGTGCAGAAGCAGGGCCCGAAGACCGAGCCGAACCAGTGCGACCCCGAGGCGTGGGTCTACGACATCGGCGAGAACAGCGACTGCTCGGTCGACGCGCTGCTCGCCGAGAACGTGCGCGACGTCTGCGAGCTCTTCCGCATGACGCCGACGGCCAAGGCCTCGTTCGCCACGAAGTACGTCAACCGCGACCTGCTCGAGTGGGACCCTCAGGGCCGGTCGCGCATCCGCTTCTCGCTGATGCCGGCGGAGGTCGCCAAGGTCACCGACCTCCGCACGAGCCCGATGAGCGAGCGGATCGCCGCGGTGAACGACTTCGTCGCGGCGGGGTGGGAGGTGCACCTCAACTTCTCGCCGGTGATCATGACGCCGGGGTGGCTCGACGACTGGCGCGAGCTGCTGCGGGAGGTCGACGACGTGCTGTCGCCGGCGGCCAAGGAGCAGGCGGCGGCGGAGATGATCTTCCTGACGCACAACGCCGCCCTGCACGAGGTGAACGAGCGCTGGCACCCGAGGGGCGAGGAGCTGATCTGGCGCCCTGACCTCCAGGAGGCCAAGACCTCCGAGAACGGGGCGGAGAACCTGCGCTACCGGTACGACCTCAAGGCACAGGGGGTCGCCGCCCTCACGGCGCTCGTCGCCGAGGTCGCGCCGTGGTGCCGCATCCGGTACGCCTTCTGACCGGGGAGGTACCCTTGTCGTCGTGTCCGCCTCCCTCAGTTCGTCGTCGTGCCGTCGTGCGCGCGTGCGGGCTCAGGCGTTCCCCAACCGCCTGGTGCTGACGAAGCGCACCTGCGGCACGAACGGCTGGATGAGCCTCTGGGGCAGCAACGCCCACGGCGAGATCGCCGGCTGCCCGCCGCCAGCGGCGTAGACCTGCGGGCCCCGAGCCCGGCAGGTCGCCCCCCGACCCGTCACCGCTCGACTCGACCCCTCTAGGACACCGTGCCCGACTCCGCCACGCCCGCCCCCGCCTCCTCGACGCCGCCCTCGCCCTCGGCCGCGCCCGCCTCCCGGGCCCAGCGCCTCTCGCGCTTCGTCAGCCGTGACACCACGGGCGGCCTGCTGCTGCTCGGGGCGACCGTGCTCGCCCTGGTCATCGCGAACAGCCCGGCCGGCTCGTTCTACGCGCAGGTCCGTGACACCACGTTCGGCCCCGAGGCGCTGCACCTCCACCTCAGCGTCGGCACCTGGGCCGCCGACGGCCTGCTCGCGATCTTCTTCTTCGTCGTCGGCCTCGAGCTCAAGCAGGAGTTCGTCGCCGGCTCGCTGCGCGACCCCCGGGTGGCCACCCTGCCGATCGCCGCGGCCGTGGGCGGCGTCGCCCTGCCGGCGCTGATCTTCACCGCGATCAACATCGGTGCCGGGCCCGACGCGCTGCAGGGCTGGGCCATCCCCGCCGCCACTGACATCGCCTTCGCGGTGGCCGTCGTCGCGGTCGTGGGCAAGAAGCTGCCGCCGGCGCTCCGAACCTTCCTGCTCACCCTGGCCGTGGTGGACGACCTCATCGCCATCACCATCATCGCGATCTTCTACACGGCGGGCATCGCGGTCGTGCCGCTCCTGCTCGCCCTGCTGCCGCTCGCCGCGTTCGCCGTGCTCGTGCGCCGCGGGGTCCGCTCGTGGTGGCTGCTCATCCCGCTCGGCGTCGTCGCGTGGGCCCTGGTGCACGCGTCGGGCATCCACGCCACGATCGCGGGCGTCGCGCTGGGCCTGCTGGTGCCGGCGATCGCCACCCGGCGGGCCGGCGTGACGCACGTCGACGCCGACGGCCACGAGGAGCGCCACGCGCTCACGCACCACTTCGCCGAGCGTTGGAGCCCGATCTCGTCGGGCGTCGCCGTGCCGATCTTCGCCTTCTTCTCGGCGGGCGTCTCGGTGGGCGGCTTCTCGGGCCTCACCGAGTCGCTCCGCGACAGCGTCGCGATCGGCATCGTCGTCGCCCTCGTGGTGGGCAAGTCGGTCGGCATCACGGGGGCATCGCTGCTGGTGACGCGCCTCCCCGGCATCAAGCTCGACCCGAGCCTCCGCTGGCCCGACGTCGTCGGCCTCTCGCTCGTCGCCGGCATCGGGTTCACCGTCTCGTTGCTCGTCGGCGAGCTCGCCTACGGCACCGGCAGCGAGCAGGACGACGTGGTCAAGGTCGGCGTGCTCGTCGGGTCGCTCATCTCAGCCGTGCTCGGCGGCGTCGTGCTGTCGGCGCGCGGCCGCTGGCACGAGCGCCACCGGACCGAGCAGGGCGTCACCGCCCCGTAGCCTGGCCCGATGAACGAGCGCGACGACGACGTCCGCCGCCGGATGGCGGCCCACGAACTGTACACCGACGGGGGCCCGGGCCTGGAGGACCTCGCCGAGCGGCGCGTGCGCGGCAAGGAGCTCGCGTACGACTACAACGCGACGCGGCCGCGGGAGACCGAGCGCCGCCGCGAGATCCTCGACGAGATGCTCGGCTCGGTCGGCACCGGGGTCTGGGTCGAGCCCCCGCTGCACGTGGCCTACGGCGACAACGTCGTGCTCGGCGACGAGGTCTACGTGAACTTCGGCCTGACCGTGGTCGACGACGTGGCCGTCGTGGTCGGCGACCGGGTGATGATCGCGCCGAACGTGACCATCAGCACCACCGGGCACCCGGTGCACCCCGAGGTGCGGCGCGACGGCAGCCAGTTCTCGGCGCCGGTCCACCTCGGCGACGACGTCTGGGTCGGCGCGGGCGCGGTCATCCTGCCCGGCGTGACGGTCGGCGCCGGCTCGGTCGTCGCGGCCGGGGCCGTCGTGACGGCCCACGTGCCGCCGATGGTCGTCGTCGGGGGAGTGCCGGCGCGGGTCCTCCGTGAGGTCACCGACGCCGACCGCGACCACCGCTGGCGCGAGCCGCGCTCGCTCTGAGGCCGGCAGCCCGGGGGAGCAGGGCTCCCGAGGAGTCGCGGGTCGGGCCTCAGGCGCCGGCCGGCAGCGGGGCGCGGAACCAGTCGAGCAGCGACCGGACCGACGGCTCGAGGTCCGGGCGCGAGCGCGCGACGTCGAGCGAGGCGCCCGACACGTCGGCGTAGCCCGGGATCTCGTCGACGAGGGTGTCGGTCGTGGCGCGGTAGCCCATCGTCCACGCGCCGAAGCGGCGCTCGTCGATGGTCTCGCGGAGCAGGACGTCGAGGTCGGTGTGGCGGGGGTCGGCGGCGATGAGCGCGTAGCGCTGCTGGACGGCCTCCTCGGGCCCCTCGAGCACCTGGACGAACCGGCCCTGCTTGTGCATGAGGAAGCCGGAGAGACCCAGGCGACGGTTGTTGGCGCGGCTGTTCATCAGCAGGGTGGCGAGGTCGCCGTCCGAGAACGGGGTGCGGGCGGCACTGGTGTAGACGAGCGAGAGCACGGGGTCCTTCCGAGAGAGGTGCTCACCGAGCCTGCCCCATCCCGGCACCCGGTGCCACACCCCGATCTGGGGCGTGCCGGGAGCGCGCCGGAGGCGTGGCGGGGTGCGACCACGTGCGACGAGCGGGAGTCGTGGTCCGGATCCGCTGATCCACTCCGGGGTGGATCAGCCTTCCTGGACCGTCCTGCCCGGGGGCCCAGCCGTCTCGCTCCGCTGCGCCGCGCCTCCTCGTAGGCTCCCCGCATGACCATCGACGTCGAGCACGCGTACTCGCTCCGAGCCGGCGAGTACGTCGAGCACCTCGGGTCGATGTCGTCCGTGCACCCGTCCGACCGCCAGCTGGTGGAGGCGTGGGCCGCCGACGTCGACGGGCCCCTGCTCGACGCCGGGTGCGGGCCCGGGCACTGGACCGCCCACCTCGCCGGGCTCGGTGCCGACGCCCGGGGCGTCGACCAGGTGCCGGCCTTCGTCGAGCACGCCCGCGCCGCCCACCCCGCCGTGCCCTTCACGGTCGCGAGCGTCGACGCCCTGCCCGACCGGGCCGGGACGCTCGGGGGAGTCCTGGCCTGGTACTCGCTGATCCACCACGAGCCCGCGGTGGTGGGTCGCGCGCTCGCCGAGTCCGCCCGGGCCCTCCGCCCCGGCGGGCGGCTGCTCGTCGGCTTCTTCGTCGGCGACGAGCTGGAGCAGTTCGACCACGCCGTCGTGACCGCCTGGCGCTGGCCGGTCGGCTGGCTCGCCGACGAGCTCGGCGCGGCGGGCTTCGAGGTCGTCGAGACGCACACCCGGACGGGCTCGCCGAAGGGTCCGCGGCCCCACGGTGCGGTGCTGGCCCGCTCGCGGGGCTGAGGCGTCAGGCGGGCCCTCGCCGCGCCTTCCTCACGCTCCGACGGCGGCGGCGACGAACTCGATCTCCACCCGTGCTCCGCGGGGCAGGGCTGCGACCCGGTAGAGAGCGCATCCTGGATGACGGGCCGCCGGGTGCGCCGAGCGCGCCGCGGCCGCCCCGCGCCGCGATGACGGCGGCGACCACCACGGCGGCGCCCGCGATCGTCCACGCCGCGACCGCGACCGCGCCCGCCGGGTGGACGACCGACTGCCCCAGCGACGCCTGCACGGCGAGCAGGACGGTCGCCGCCCCGTAGGCGACCGCCGCCACCAGCACCAGCCGGAGCTGGACGACCGACGACGCCAGCAGCGGCACCCGCCGCCCGAGCGCGCCGAGCAGCAGCGCCGCGAGCGGCAGGGCCTGGAGGGCGTGCATGCCGACGAAGTGGGCGACGCGGTAGTCGCCGCCGACCGTGCTCCACCCGAGCAGGGCCAGCCCCGGCCCGCCGTCGACGACGCCCACGGCGTGGGCCCCGACGATGCCGGTGGGGCTCGCGATCTGCGCCCCCGTGGGCCCGGTCATCAGGAAGGCCACGCCGATCCCGCCGAGGGCGATCAGGGCGCCCGCCCGGACGGCGGCCGTGAGGGCCGGCGTGGGGAAGCGCAGCCCGACGAGCATCAGCGACGTCACGAAGGTGCAGAGGTACATGACCGTGATCGCGACGGCCATCGTGCCCCAGACGACGACGTGCAGGCCGTCGGAGACGTTGAAGTGGCTCGTCGTGCCGGTGGCGACCGCCCAGACGATGAGCACCTGCTCGACGAGCAGCGTCGCGGCGATGACCGTGCCGAGGCGCCCGGCGAGCACCCGGCGACGCGGCAGGTGCGCGATCAGCCACGCCCAGGTCACCGCGTAGAGGCCGATCGAGAGCGAGAACTTGAGCGGCTTGGCCCACGCGGGCGCGCCGAGGATCGTCCGGGGGTCGACCACGAGGCCGATGACGCAGGCCACGGCGCACACCGCCATCACGGCGGCCAGCGCCATGAGCGGAGGGTGCCAGGCGACGGCCCGGCGCAGCCCGGCGCTCACCGGGCCACCGCTCGGGCGTGCTCGAGCGTGGCGGCGACGCCGACCGACGCCGGGGTCGCGGTGAGGCCGAGCTCGCGGGAGGCGCGGCTCGAGTCGAAGACGTACGGGGCCGTGCTCTGGTACGTGAGCTCGAGCGTCTCGCGCGCGGCCGGCGCGACGAGCGCGCCCAGGCGGAGCGTCGCCAGGCTCATCACCGACATCCGGTCGGGCGCGACGCCGGCGAGCTCGCCCCACTCCCGCCCGGTCAGGGGCGGTGCCGTCGGCACGTGCCAGGTCCGGCCCCGGGCGCGCTCGTCGGTGCCGAGCACGGCCAGCGCGTCGCCGACGTCGGGCGTGTAGGTCAGCGAGTGCGGCTGGTCGGCGTCGAGCAGCCAGGTGGGCCGCTTCCCCGCCACCACGCGGTCGACCACGAATCCCTGGAACGCGCTGGTGGCGGCGCCGGGGCCGTAGAAGTCCGCGCTGCGGGCGGTCGTCACGGTCAGCCCGCGGCTGCGGAGGGCGTCGAGCTGCCCGAGCGCCTCCGCCCGCACCGCCCCCTTGCGGCTGGTCGGGCGGAGCGGCGTCTCCTCCGTCATCGGGCCGTCGACCGGCCCGTACGCGTAGACGTTGTCGAGGTGGACGAGGTGGACGCCCTCGTCGAGGGCGGCCCGGGCGGCGTGGCGGACGACGGTCGGCCACTGCTCGCGCCAGGTGCGGGTCGAGTACGGCAGGCCCGCGACGAGGTAGGCGACGTCCGCGCCGCGCAGCGCGCGGCGCACGTCGTCGCCGTCGAGGAGGTCGGCGACGACCGAGCTGCCGTCCCCCTCCGTGACGGGGCGTCGGCCGACCGTGACCGGGTCGTGGCCGCGGGCGCGGAGCGCGCGGGCGGTCTCCCGCCCGACGACGCCGTGGCCGCCGAGGAGCACGTGCCGCGACGCGCTCACGAGCGTCGGCCGTCCTGGTCGGCGACCGGGAAGAGGTCGTGCGTGACGTCCTCGTGCGCGAGGCGGCGCAGGCCGGCGAAGAGCGGGTCGCCGAGCACGGTGCCCACGACCATCAGCTCCGCGACGTCGTCGCGGTCGTGCCGGCCGCCCAGCGCCTCCACGTCCGCCCGGGCGGCCGTCGCCGCCGCGGTCAGGTACGCCTGCAGGTAGTCGTCGGTGGGCTCGAAGTCGATCGTGGCCAGCCCGTCGAGGGCGCGGGCGGCGGCGTCGAGCCCGGGGTTCTCGTCGGTCGTCGCCCAGCCGGCGGCGCTCGTCAGCGCGGCCACGCGCTCGCGGGCCGCGGGGCTCGGCGCGGCGTCGTGCGCCCGGGGCGAGCTCATCGCGTGCTGAGCCGCGGCGAACGCCTCGGCCAGCGGGGCGTCGTCGGCGTCGAGGGCGGCGAGGACGTCCTTCGTGGCCGCGACCGAGAGGCCCCCGACCTCGAGCAGGGCCCGGACGAGGCGCACTCGCCGCACGTGCCGGTCGTCGTACGAGGTCTGGTTCGGGGCCGTCTTCTCGCCCGGGGGCAGCAGCCCCTCGCGTTGGTAGTACTTGACCGCCGTGAGCGGTGTGGTCGCCTCCTGGGCGAGTTCGGATATGCGCACTATCGGAGAGTAGCGCTATCCATTCGTGCGGCACAAGGGGTGGCGACCCCCGTCGACGACGAGGAGGCGCGGTGCAGGTCTCCCCGCACCGCGCCTCCCGCAGGCTGCTCGCGCCTACTTCGTCAGCGGACCGTAGAGCGCCGGCGACGTGCGGGCGTGGGTCGCCTGCTCGAAC
This sequence comes from Frigoribacterium sp. CFBP 13707, assembly GCF_014842245.1. Taxonomy (NCBI): domain Bacteria; kingdom Bacillati; phylum Actinomycetota; class Actinomycetes; order Micrococcales; family Microbacteriaceae; genus Frigoribacterium; species Frigoribacterium sp. CFBP 13707. Next base: position 148,751 of record NZ_JACYVL010000005.1, on the reverse strand, counting down.
GCGTAGCCGAGGCCGATCAGGGTCGACTCGTCGTAGTCGCGGCCGAGGAACTCGAGGTTGACGCCCGCGCCCGTGACGGTCGCGTCGGCCGCGATCGCCTGGCCCATCGGCACCGTCACGGCCGGCATGCCCGTGTTGGGGCTGAGGCGCATGTTGGTGCTGAACGAGTTGTACGCGACCGCGGAGGGGTAGATCAGCGCGTCGAGGTCGCCCCCGTCGAGCATGGCGGTGACGAGCTGCTGGCCCGCGGCGATCTGCGTCGTGTGCGACCCGGTCGGGCCGGCCCAGGCCTGGTACTGCGCCTCGGTCACCGCGGCGCGCGCCGTGTAGATGCTGGCCCGCGACTGGACGTACCGACCCGACGCCTGGATCTCGGGGATCGTCCGCGCCGTGACCTCGGGGGCGAGGTGGTCGCGCGTGTAGGCGGCGAGGTCGTGCGCGAACTCGTTCGTGCTGCCGCTCGACTCGGAGAGCACCCGGGCGAACCCGGCGGGCGGCGTGACCGCGACGACCGTGGCGCCCTGGGCCCGGAGGGTCGCGAGTGACGCGGCGAAGAGCCGCTGCGTCGTCGCGTCGGTGCTGACCATCGAGGCGACGTAGCCGATCCGGGTGCCCTCGAGCGCCGTCGGGTCGAGCGCGGCCGTGTACGAGGTCGGCACGCGGCCCTGCTGCTCGGCGGTGACGGGGTCGCTCGCGTCGACGCCCGTGACCGCGTCGAGCGCGATCGCGGCGTCGGTGACGCTGCGGGCGAGGGGGCCGCCGGTGTCCTGGCTGAGGGCCAGCGGCACGATGCCGGTGCGGCTGGTGAGCCCCACCGTGGGCCGGACGCCGACGAGCTGGTTGTACGACGACGGGATGCGGATCGAGCCGCCCGTGTCGGTGCCGAAGCCGATGCCCGCGAGGTTCGCGGCGATCGCCGCGCCCGTGCCGCCGCTCGAGCCGCCGGCGGTGCGGCTCGTCACGTACGGGCTGGCGACGAGGGTCGTCTGCCCGGCGGGCTGGCCCGCGGTGTACTCCGAGGCGAAGCCGTAGGCGAACTCGTCGAGGCTGGCCTTGGCGAGGATCACGGCGCCGGCGTCGCGGAGCCCCGCGACCATGGTCGCGTCGTCGTCGGTCTGGTTCGCGTCCCAGCAGCCGCAACCGGCCGTGGTCGGCATGTCGAGGGTGTCGTAGTTGTCCTTCACGGCGATCGGCACGCCGAGCAGCATGCTCGTCATGCCCTGTGAGGCGCGCGTGGCGTCCGCCGCGGCGGCCGCGGCGAGGGCCTCGTCGTTCGTCGTGATGATCGAGTGCAGCGGGCGCCCGTCGGCGGCCGGGTCGACCTTCGCGGTGTCGTACGCAGCGATGCGGGCGAGGTAGTCGGTGGTGAGGTCGACCGAGCTGACGACGCCCGCGTTCATCGCGGCCTGCATGTCGACGGCGCTGGCCTCGACGAGCTGGAACTCGCCGTCGTCGTAGATCGCGCGCTGCGACACCGCGGCGACGTCGGCCACGGTGATCACGCCGTCGGCGTCGACGTCGGCCGGGGCGACCGCCTCGAACTCGGCGGAGGGCGACGTGGCCCCGAGGGCGGCGGAGACCAGCTCGAGGTCGGCCGCGGTGACCTGGTCGTCGCCCGTGAGGTCGAGCTCCGTGTAATACGGCGCGAGGAACGCCGCGACGGGCGCGTCGTCGGCGGCGGCGCCGGGCGCGACGACCAGCCCGCCGACGGCGAGGGCCGAGATGATCGAGGTCGCGGCGACCGTGGCGGTGCGTCGGCGAGGGGTCATGGCGGGCAGTCTCCGGGGTGACGGCGACGAGGGCGTCGCGGGGGCGAGGGGAGCGTGGGAGTCGCGGGCCGGCAGCCCGGCCCGGTCGCGGGCGCTCATCGGGTCGCCGCCGCACGGCGACGGAGGGCGACCGCGGCCACGACGAGCAGGCCCAGCACGAGCAGCCCTGCTCCGCCGGCCACGAGGAGCCAGCTGTCGGAGCCGGTGAACGCGAGGTCGTCGCGGGAGCCGGTGGCGGTCGGGCGGCCGGCGGCCGCGCCCGTGACGGGCGTCGCGGCGGTGGGGCTGGCCGAGGGCGCGGGCGCGCCGGCCGTCGGGCTGGCGGACGGCTGCGGGGCCACCGGCGCGGCCGCGACCGCGACGACGGCGGAGGCCGTCGGCGTGACCACGAGGCTGCTGCCGTCGGCGCCGATCAGCTCGACGGAGTCGAGGGACACCGCGGCGCCGCCCGCGGCGACCGCGGTGAACTGCAGGTCGACGGTGAGGTCGCCGGTCAGGGCCGGGGAGCTGCCGAGCCGCGTGTGCAGGATCGAGAGCGACCCGTCGGCCACCTGGACGTCGTCGAAGCCGCCGCTCGGCGAGGTGGCGCTGTCGGCGACGTAGTCGAGGGCGACGTCGTCGAAGCCGAGCTCGAGGTCGTACGCGTAGACGTCGGCGGTGCCGGTGAGCACGACCGAGACGTCGACGACGTCGCCGACCGTGGCGGTCGCGGGGGCCGTCACGGTGGCCGAGGCCAGGACGGGGGCGGCGGAGGCGGGGGAGGCGCCGAGCGCGACCGCGGCGAGGGCCAGGGCGACGGCCGTCGCGGAGCTGCGGGCGCGCGGGAGGCGCCGACGGAGGGGCTTCATCGGGAGGGAGTCCTTCTCATGGGGAGGAGCGGCGGAGGGTGGTGTGCAGGAGGCTCGAACGGTATCCAGGGCGTGTTTCCGGCTCACGCTCAGCTCCGTTTCGGGTTCGTTACGACTGGCCGAGGCTCGGGGCGACGGGCGGCGTTGTGCGCCTCTGCCCGGCCTGTCACCATGAGCGCGGGCGGAACGCCCCCCTCAGACAGGAGACGACATGGCCGACGACGGCTTCACCAAGGAGGAGCGCGCCGCGATGAAGCAGCGCGCCGCCGAGCTGCGGGTCGAGGCGAAGCGCCAGAAGCTCGCCGACAAGGCGGCGGCGGAGGAGGCCGACGCGCTCGCCGCGATCGCCGCGATGACGGACGTCGAGCGGCCGATCGCGCAGATGGTGCACGAGATCGTCGCCGAGCACGCCCCGAGCCTGCGCCCCAAGACCTGGTACGGGTTCCCCGCCTACGCGCGGGAGGACGGCAAGGCCGTCGTCTTCTTCCAGCCCGGCGCCAAGTTCGGCACGCGGTACTCGACCCTCGGGTTCCAGGACGGCGCGCAGCTCGACGACGGGGTGATGTGGCCCACGGCGTACGCCGTCACCGGCGTCGACGACGCGACCCGCGCCTCCCTGGGGGCTCTGGTCCGACGCGCCGCCGGCGACTGACGGGCGCTCACCGGCGGCGGCAGCGCCCCGGCGGTGGCAGGGGCGGACGCCGTCGGGGTCAGACGCTGTCGGGGTCGAGGTTGATCGTGTTGCCGTAGATGAGGTACTGCTGGTCGCCGGTGACGAGCAGGCCGGCGTTGAGGTAGATGAGCGCGGCCGGCGTGATGCCGAAGCGTGCCGCGACGGCGTCGATGGTGTCGCCCGCCGCGACGAGGTAGCCGCGCGGGCCGCCCGCGGGCGTCGACGACACGACGGTGCCGGTCGCGAGGTCGGCGGAGCCCGAGTCGGCGACGACGATGTTCGTCTGGCGGCCGGGCACCGACCACGTGACGGGCGTCACGGCGAGCACCTTCTCGGGGCCGATCTCGACGGGCAGGTCGGCTCCGTCGGTGGCGGCGGAGTAGGTGACCAGCGTGCCGAGGTAGCCGGGCGTGCTCGTGCCGAGCAGGGTCGAGGTGGTGAGGGCGGGCTCCGTCGTGGGGCCGCCGAGCTGGAGGTCGCCCGGGCCGTGCGCCGTGAGGCCGTCGCCGACGCTCGGCGCGATCTCGATCAGGGTCGCGCCGACCGGCACCGGCAGCGTCGAGGTGAAGCCGGAGTACTCCATCGAGAAGGTGTCGTCGCCGTTCGCGGTCGCCCGCCAGTGGTAGGCGACGCTGCCCTTCGGCGAGCGGACGTCGCCCTCGGAGACGACCGTGCCGGCGGCGACCGGCGTGACGAACGGTGCGGGGACGGCGGGGTCGGCCGGCGGCGCCGTCGCGGGCCGCGGGGTCGGCGAGCCGGTGGCTGTCGCGACGGTCGGCGTGGGCGAGGGCGTGCTCGGCGCGACGGCCTGGGCGGTGCGCGTGGCGGTGCTGACGGGCGTCGGCTCGGCCTCGCCGGGCCAGAGGGCCCAGCCGACCGCGCCGATGGCGATCGTCGCGACCGCGACGACGCCGCCGACGATCGCGATCACGCGGCCTCGGCCGCGCAGCGGTGCCTCGGTGCTCGTGGTGGTGCTGCCCGTGGTGGTGCTGTCGTCCATCTGTCGTTCCCCCTCGGGCCAGCCTAGGGGGGTCCGCGGGCCGGGCGCGAGCAGCGCCGCCCCCTGCACCGCCCCGCACCGCAGCAGCGCTCGCGCTCGCGCCGGCTCCCACGTGCGCAAGCCCCCGTCGCACATCGGACGAGGCGGGGCGCACGGCGGAGCGGAGCAATAGAGTTGGCCCCGGTCCGTCACGCGACGGCGCGTCTCCCGCGGGCCGTACCGCTCATCCGCTCCAGGAGGACCACCCGTGACCGAATCCGTTCCCGTCGACCCCACCTCGACCGAGGCGTGGCAGCAGCTCGCCCGCATCGCCGACGGCTTCTCGCCCGACCTCCGCGCCTGGTTCGACGCCGAGGCCGACCGTGCCGAGCGCCTCACCTTCCAGGCCGCCGACCTCACCGTCGACCTCTCCAAGGGCCTCGTCACCGACGAGGTCCTCCAGCACCTCCTCCAGGTCGCCACCGACACCGGCGTCGCGGAGCGCTACCGGGCCATGATCTCGGGCGAGCACATCAACGTCACGGAAGACCGCGCCGTGCTGCACACCGCCCTGCGCCGCCCGAAGGACGGCGCCGAGCTGGTCCCCGCGGCCGGCTTCGTCGTCGACGGCCAGGACGTCGACGCCGACGTCCACGCCACGCTCGACAAGGTCTACGCCTTCGCCGAGAAGGTCCGCTCCGGCGAGTGGGTCGGCGTCACCGGCAAGCGCATCGAGACCGTCGTCAACATCGGCATCGGCGGCTCCGACCTCGGCCCCGTCATGGTCTACGAGGCGCTCAAGCCCTACGTGCAGCAGGGCCTCGAGGTCCGCTTCGTCTCCAACATCGACCCCACCGACGTCTCCGAGAAGACCGTCGGCCTCGACCCCGAGACCACCCTCTTCATCGTCGCGTCGAAGACCTTCGGCACGCTCGAGACCCTCACCAACGCGCGTCTCGCCCGCGACTGGCTCTGGCGCGGCCTCGCCGCCGCCGGCGCCCTCGACGACACCGACGAGGCTCGGAAGGGCGCCGTGGCGAAGCACTTCGTCGCCGTCTCGACCGCCCTCGAGAAGGTCGCCGCGTTCGGCATCGACCCCGAGAACGCGTTCGGCTTCTGGGACTGGGTCGGCGGCCGCTACTCCGTCGACTCCGCCATCGGCACCTCGGTCGTCATCGCGATCGGCCCCGACGCCTGGCGCGAGTTCCTCGCCGGCTTCCACGCCCTCGACGAGCACATGCGCACCGCTCCGCTCGAGCAGAACGTGCCCGTGCTGATGGGCCTGCTCAACGTCTGGTACTCGAACTTCCTCGGCGCGCAGAGCCACGCCGTGCTGCCCTACTCGCAGTACCTGCACCGCTTCCCCGCCTACCTCCAGCAGCTCACGATGGAGTCGAACGGCAAGAGCGTCCGCTGGGACGGCTCGCCCGTCACCACCGACACCGGCGAGGTCTTCTGGGGCGAGCCCGGCACGAACGGCCAGCACGCGTTCTACCAGCTCATCCACCAGGGCACCCGCATCGTGCCCGCCGACTTCATCGCGGTCGCCAACCCGGCGCACCCCCTGAAGGACGAGTCGGGCGACGGCAGCACGGTCGAGCCCGGCCAGGACGTGCACGCGCTCTTCATGGCGAACTTCTTCGCGCAGTCGAAGGCCCTGGCCTTCGGCAAGACGGCCGACGAGGTCCGCGCCGAGGGCACCGCCGAGGCGGTCGTGCCCGCCCGCGTCTTCAGCGGCAACCGCCCGACGACGTCGATCCTCGCCCCGGCGCTGACCCCGAGCGTGCTCGGCCAGCTGATCGCGCTCTACGAGCACATCGTCTTCGTCGAGGGCACGATCTGGGGCATCGACTCGTTCGACCAGTGGGGCGTCGAGCTCGGCAAGCAGCTCGCGCTGCAGATCGCCCCGGCGGTCGACGGCGACGTCGCCGCGCTCGAGGCGCAGGACAGCTCGACCGGCGCGCTGATCGCGAAGTACCTGGAGCTGCGCGACTAGCGAGCGACGAGGTCACCGGGCGAGGGCCCGGGGGAGGCGCGGTGCAGGCTCGACCTGCACCGCGCCTCCTGCGTCCGGGCCGTGTCGTCGGCCCCCGCCGGGCTCAGCCCGCGGGCGGCACGCGCACGGTCAGCGCGTGGTGCGCGACCGTGATGGCGACCTCGCTGACGAGGCCGCGGGGGTCGCCGTCGATCTGGATCTCCTGCGGGGCGGCGAGCTGCACGCGCATCGCCCGCGCCTGGGCGAAGCGCATCGAGCGGGGCCGGGGGCTCCACCGGGTGACGACACGGCCGATGCCGGTGCGGTGCAGCAGGCGGTTGAAGGCGAGCCGGTAGCCGATGTACGTCCACCCCGGACCGCGCCCGGGGCGGAGCACGACGGCGTCGAGCAGCCCGTCGTCGACGACGGCGTCCGGGATCATCAGGATGCCCGCGGTCAGCGTCCCCGAGTTGCCGACGATCACCGTGTGCACGCGGGTCGACACAGGGGGCTCGTCGTCGAGCGCGTACGTCATGTCGAACTGGCGGTTGCCGAAGACGCTCCGCGCGATCGGGTCGGAGTACGCGAGCCAGCCGATCCGGGCCTTGAGCCGGGGGTCGGTGTGCCCGGCCATGTGGGCGTCGACGCCGATGCCGGTCATGACGAGGAAGGCGTGGCGCGTGCTCGTCCCGTCGGGGCGCCCGAGCTCGACGGTGCCGACGTCGACCGGGCGGTCGCGGCCGCCGAACGCGGTCTCGACCGCCGAGCGCAGCGCGTTGAGGGGCAGGCCCAGCTCCCGGGCGAACAGGTTGCCGGTGCCCGCGGGCACGAGCCCGAGCGGGGTGCCTCGCCCGGCGGCGACCTCGGCCACGGCGCGCAGCGTGCCGTCGCCCCCGGCCACCACGAGGAGTCGCGGGTCGGCCGCCAGCGCCGCCTCGGCCGCCGAGCGCCCGTCGTCGCCCGCGCTCGTCTCCCACCAGGTCGCGGGAGCCCAGCCGAGCCGCTCCTCCTGCTCGGCCACGAGCAGCCGGAGCGCGGCGACGTCGACCTTCACCGGGTTGACCACCACGGCGGCCCTGGCGGGTGTCGGAGCGTCGTGCCGGGGTGGTTCCACAGGCGAGACCCTAGTGCAGGGCGCCGGGCCGCCCGCCGGTACACTCCCAGACGGCAGATCCCCTGCCTCAGCCGCCCGTGGAGGACACCATCGCCGAGTCGTCCCCCCGCCGCGGCGGCCCGTCGGCCGACCGGCCCTCCGTGCACTGGTGGTCCGCCCGCGGCCCGGAGCGGCACCCGCCCGGAGCGCCGGTGTTCGTGCTCGTGCACGGGCTGGGCCTGTCGCACCGTTCGTTCAGCCGGCTCGCGGCCGCGCTCGTCGCCCACGGGCCCGTGCTGGCCCCGGACCTGCCCGGCTTCGGGCGCTCGCCCGGCCCGGGGCGGCGCCTGGCGATCCCGCAGCTCGCCGAGGCCCTGCTGCCGAGGCTCGACGCGCTCGCCTCGGCCCCGCTCGCCGGTCCGGTCGTGCTCGTCGGGCACTCGCTCGGCGCGCAGGTGGTCGTCGAGATGGCCCTGCGTCGCCCCGACGTCGTCGCGGGCGTGGTGCTGGTGGGCCCCGTCGTCGACCGCGTCGCGCCGAGCGTCGTCGGCCAGGGCCGCCGGCTCGCCCTCGACATGCTCGGCGAGCCGCCGCTCACGAGCGCCATGGTGACGCGTGACTACCTGCGCGGCGGCCTGCTGTCGTACGCGGCGGGCACCCGCTCGATGCTCCGGCACCCGATCGACGAGCGCCTCCCCGGTCTGGCGGCGCCGCTGCTCGTGCTGCGGGGCCGCCACGACCCCGTGGCGCCCGCCCGCTGGGCGGACGAGCTCGTCGCGCTCGTCGTCGACGGCGAGGCGCGCGACGTGCCCGCCGCCGTCCACAACGTCGTGCACTCGCGGGCCGCGGAGGTCGGCCGTGAGGTCGTCGACTTCGCCCGGCGGTGCTGCCCAGGGGCCGTGTCGCAGGTCTGACATCGATGTCGTCCACCCCTTGCCTCGGAATGAGCTGTGTGGATACGATCAGCCGGTCGAGCCCCTGGCCCCCGATCACGGGGTCGGTGAGGGCCGACGTCCCCCTGGTGAGCCACCGCGCACGATGTCGTGCGCACCGGCCCGCCTGCTCGTGATTACAAGGGAGTAGTCGTGACCGTCGTCCCCACCCGCCCACCTCGAGGCCGAGCCGGCAGGGCGACGCGCCGCGTCGCCGTCGGCACGGCCCTCACCGCCGTCTCGGCCCTGCTGCTGTCGGGCCTGCCGGCCCTCGCCGCCGTCGCCGCCCCGGTCGACCTCGCCCGCTTCGGCACCGTCACCGCGTCGGCCTCGCAGTCCGACGCCGACGGCACCTTCCCCGCCGAGGCCCTGAACGACGGCGACGCCGCGACCCGGTGGGCCAGCGGCAACGGCCCCGACGAGGACGTCCCGTTCACCGCCTCGGTGATCGTCGACCTCGGCGGCGTGGCCCGCGTCGACGCGATCGGCCTCGACTGGGAGTCGTCGTACGCGACGCGCTACACGGTCGACGTGACCACCGGCGACCCGGCGCTGGCCGAGAGCTGGACCACCGCCCAGACGGTCGACGCCGGCGACGGGCAGCGCGACGAGGTCGCCCTGTCGGCGCCCACCGACGCCCGCTACGTGCGCGTGAGCATGCTGCAGCGCTCGGCGGCGACCTGGGACGCCTCGCGGCCGCACTGGTACGGCTACTCCGCCTACGGCCTCCAGGTGTACGGCGAGGCGCAGACCCGCTCCGTCAGCTTCGACCGCGCGACCGCGACCGTCGCCGCCGGGCAGACCCTCACCGCCGGCCTCAGCCTGACCGGCACCAGCGACGAGCCCGTCAGCGTGCGGGTCCGCTCGACCGGCGGCACCGCCGTCGCCGGCACCGACTACCGGGCCGTCGACGAGACGGTGACCTTCGCGCCCGGCGAGACCACCGCCTCCGTCGCGCTCGAGACGATCTCGACCGGCGCGCTCAGCCCCCGCCGCACGGTCGAGCTGACCGCCTCCGACGCCAGCGAGCCGACCGTCGTCGGGTCGCGCGGGTCGCTGGCCGTCACGCTCACCCCGACGGGCGAGCTGCTCAACATCGGCGAGACCCGCGTGCTCGACGACTTCGAGGCCGGGGTGCCCTCGGGCTACTTCGGCTGGGGCGCCAGCGCCGCGGTCACGCCCGCGCTCTCGACCGTCGCCGCCGAGCGCGAGGGAGCCGCCGGCACCCAGGCGCTCAGCGCCGTCGTCGCCGGGCCCACCGCCCCCGACAGCTGGTACGGCTTCTCGCACGACCAGCCCGCCGCCGACTGGAGCGACGCCGACGGCTTCTCGTTCTGGTTCAAGGGCGCGGCCAGCGGCCAGCAGCTGCGGTACGAGCTGAAGAACGGCGGCGTGCTCTTCGAGACGAGCGTCACCGACGACAGCACCGACTGGAAGCGCGTCAGCGTGCTCTTCGCCGACCTGCGCGTCAAGGGCCAGCCGACCAGCGACACCCGCTTCGACCCGTCCGCCTCGACCGGCTTCGCGGTGACGCTGACGCAGCTCGGCGCCGGCACGTACCTGGTCGACGACGTCGCCGTCTTCGACCGCGCCACGATGATCGAGGACTTCGAGGGCGACGTGCCGCTCAGCACGACCGCCGACCCCGTCGGCTTCTTCACCTGGGGCTCGCCGGCACCGACCGAGCCGACCATCAGCCGCGAGGTCACCGTGCAGGAGCGCGGCGGCGACGCCGGGAACCACGTGCTCTCGGGGCAGTTCTCGATCCCCTCCGGGGGCTACGGCGGGCTGAGCCACAACCTGGCCGACAGCCAGGACTGGTCGAGCTACCAGGGCATCCGCTTCTGGTGGTACGCGTCGCAGTCGAACAACCCGGCATCGCCGACGGCGGGCGCCGACATCAAGCTCGAGATCAAGGACGGCGACCCGGCCGGCGGCGACACCGCGGAGACCAGCGAGCTGTGGGCCACGACCTTCAAGGACAACTGGGGCAGCAGCACCTCGCGCTGGAAGCTCGTCGAGCTGCCCTTCTCGTCGTTCACGCCGTCGGGCTACCAGCCGGGCGACGCCGCGACGACGAACGGCACCCTCGACCTGACGGCCTCGTTCGGCTACTCGTTCACCTTCACGCCGGGCACCCCGGCGCCCGTCGGCTGGGCGATCGACGACACGCAGCTCTACGGCACCCCCGCCTCCGCGGCGTCGGTGACCGTCGACTCCACGCAGGACGTCTGGCTCGTCGACGCCGGCCAGCCGGCCGAGGTCGCACTGACCGTGACGACCGCCGGTGACGAGCCCCTCGCCTCCGACGTGTCCGTCGACTGGGCCACCGCCGACGGCACCGCCGTGGCCGGCACGGACTACGACGCCGCGTCGGGCACCGTGACCTTCCCGGCCGGGAGCGCCTCGGGTGCTCAGCAGACGGTCACCGTGGCGACCCGCGCCTCCGCGGGGGCCGCCGAGGCCAAGGAGCTCCAGGTGACGCTCGCGTCGACCACGGCGAAGGTCGGCGACGGCCCGCGCGTCGTGCTCGCCGCGCACGACCTGCCGTACCTCGACGCCTCGCTGCCCACCGCCGACCGCGTCGCCGACCTGCTGGGCCGGATGACGCTCGAGGAGAAGGTCGGGCAGATGGCCCAGGCCGAGCGCCTCGGCCTCACGTCGACGAGCGACATCAGCGACCGCGCCCTCGGCTCGCTGCTCAGCGGCGGAGGGTCGGTGCCCGAGGGCAACACCGCCGTCGCCTGGGCCGACATGGTCGACGCGTACCAGCGCGAGGCCCTGTCGACCCGTCTGCAGATCCCGATGATCTACGGCGTCGACGCCGTGCACGGCCACAGCAACGTGGTCGGCGCGACGATCTTCCCGCACAACACGGGGCTCGGCGCCACCCGCGACCCGGCCCTCGTGGAGGAGATCGCCCGGGTCACGGCTCAGGAGGTGCGCGCCACGGGAGTGCCGTGGACCTTCGCCCCCTGCCTCTGCGTCTCGCGCGACGAGCGCTGGGGCCGCAGCTACGAGTCGTTCGGCGAGGACCCTGCGCTGGTCCGCACCTTCGCGGCCCCGTCGGTGCTCGGCCTGCAGGGCGACGACCCGACCGACATCGGCGGCGCCGACGAGGTGCTGGCCACGGCCAAGCACTGGGCCGGCGACGGCGGCACGACGTACGACGAGTCCGTGGCCGGGACGGGCGCCTACCCGATCGACCAGGGCGTCACCGAGGCCGGGTCGCTCGAGGAGTTCACCCGCCTGCACGTCGACCCGTACCTGCCGGCGCTCCAGGCCGGCGTCGGCACGATCATGCCGTCGTACTCGGCGGTCGACCTCGGCGACGGCCCCGTGCGCATGCACGAGAACACCGCCCTGAACACCGACCTGCTGAAGGGCGACCTCGGCTTCGAGGGCTTCCTCATCAGCGACTGGGAGGGCATCGACAAGCTGCCCGGCGGCACCTACGCCGAGAAGGCGGTGCGGTCGGTGAACTCGGGCCTCGACATGGCGATGGCGCCCTACAACTACGGGGCCTTCATCGACAGCATCGTCGCGGCCGTCGGCTCCGGCGCCGTGTCGCAGTCGCGGGTCGACGACGCCGTCCGCCGCATCCTCACCCAGAAGTTCGACCTCAACCTGTTCGAGCAGCCCTTCGCGGACCGCACGAACGTCGACGGGGTCGGCTCCGCCGCGAACCGCGCCGTGGCCCGCCAGGCCGCCGGCGAGTCGCAGGTGCTGCTGACGAACGAGGGAGGCGCGCTGCCGCTCTCGAAGACGGGCTCGCTCTACGTCGCCGGCTCCAGCGCCGACGACCTCGGTCGCCAGATGGGCGGCTGGACGATCAGCTGGCAGGGCGGGTCGGGCGACACGACGACGGGCACGAGCATCGCCGAGGGCATCCGCGAGGTCGCCCCCGACGCCGCCGTGACCGTCAGCCCCGACGCCTCCGCCCCGATCGGCGCCGACCAGACCGGCGTCGTCGTGGTGGGCGAGCGCCCGTACGCGGAGGGCCAGGGCGACGTGCCGAACAACGGCTCGAGCCTCTCGCTGACGCCCGCCGACCAGGCGACGGTGGCGAAGGTCTGCGCCGCGACGGCCACCTGCGTGGTGCTCGTCGTGTCGGGCCGGCCGCAGCTGCTCGGCGACGTCGTCGGCCAGGCCGACGCCGTGGTCGCCTCGTCGCTGCCCGGCTCCGAGGGCGCCGGCGTCGCCGACGTGCTGTTCGGCGACCGGCCCTTCGCCGGCCGCCTGCCCGTGACCTGGGCGGCCAGCGCCGACCAGGTGCCGATCAACGTCGGCGACGCCGACTACGAGCCGCTCTTCCCCTACGGCTGGGGCCTCCGCACCGACGGTGCGCGTGACCGGGTGGAGGCGCTGGTCGCCGGCCTGCCCGAGGGCGCGGCCCGCGAGGCGGTCCAGGCCCTGCTCGACGCCGACGTCTGGGGCGACGACGGGAGCGTGACCGACCCGGCCGCGGCCCTGCGCCTCCTCCTGGCTGCGGTGGGCCCGTTCAGCGGCACCGACCTCGGGGCGATGACCACGGCCGACGTGCTCGTGTCGCTCGCCCGTGACCTCGCGCAGGCGGCGATGACCGACGGCACGGCCGCGGCGGGCTCGGACGCCCTCACGGCCGACGCCGAGGCCGCGCTGCAGCGCGGACTGCCCGACGTGGCCCTCCGGGGCTTCGCCGCGGTGCTCGGCATCGACCTCGAGGTCGACGAGCCCACGAAGGCGATCGTGCCCGGCACGCTCGACCCCGCGACCGCCCGCCCGGGCGACTCGGTGTCGATCACGGCCACCGGCTTCGTCGCCGGAGAGGCCCTCGCCGGCACGGTGTTCTCGGAGCCGCAGTCGATCGGCACGGCGACCGCGACGGTCTCGGGCGTCGGCGTGCTGCGCTTCACGGTGCCGGCCGACCTCGAGCCGGGGGCGCACGTCGTCGAGCTCGAGGGCGCGGGGCAGATCGCCCGCGCGACGCTGACGGTGCTGGCGGCCGACGGCCCCGGCGACCCGGGCACGCCCGGCACGCCCGGTGCGGGCACGCCCGGGACGGGGGTGCCCGGTGCCGGAGCCGGCGGCTCCGACGGCCCCGGCCGCGTCTCCGCCGCCCGCGGTCCGCTCGCCTTCACCGGCTCGGACGCCTGGGTCGGCATCGGCGCCGCGGCCCTCATGATGATCGTGATGGGCGCCTGGCTGACGCTCCGTCACCGTCGTCGACAGGGCAACGACTGAGCGGTCGCGCCACGTCGCACTGACGACGGAGGCCCCCGTCCCTTCCCGGGGCGGGGGCCTCTGTCGTGCGGTGCAGGCGGTGGCCGCTAGGCGGCGACCGGCTTGCGCTGGCCGACCACGGCGCCGGCGTCGGCGGCCTGGGCGGCCTCGACGGTGACGCTCTCGCCCGAGCGGCGGACGAAGCGCTTGAGGCCGACGAGCACCACGGCCGACACCACGGTGCCGGCGAGGATCGCGACGACCCACATGCCGAGGTTCCCGATCGCGAAGAACACGAAGAGGCCGCCGTGCGGGGCCTGCGACGTGACGCCCGCGGCCATCGAGATGGCTCCGGTCACCGCTCCTCCGACCATCGAGGCCGGGATGACGCGCAGCGGGTCGGCCGCGGCGAACGGGATGGCCCCCTCGGAGATGAAGGAGGCGCCCAGCAGCCACGCGGCCGTGCCGTTCGAGCGCTCGACCTGCGAGAAGCCCTTGCGGTACAGCACCGTCGAGGCGAGGGCCATCGCGAGCGGCGGCACCATGCCCGCGCCCATGACGGCGGCCATGATCATCAGCGGTGCGGGGTTGTCGGTGAGCGAGCCCGCCGACAGGCCGGCGACGGCGAACGAGTAGGCCACCTTGTTGACGGGGCCGCCGAGGTCGACGCACATCATCAGGCCGAGCACGACGCCGAGCACGACCGCGCCCGTGCCGTTGAGGCCGTTGAGGAAGTCGGTGAGCGCGACGGTCAGCGCGGCGATCGGGCCGCCGAGCACGAGCACGAGCAGGCCGCTCGCGAAGATCGACGCGAAGAGCGGGATGATCACGACGGGCATCAGGCCGCGCAGCCAGCGCGGCACGGTGGGCCGGCCGATCCAGTACGCGGCGAAGCCGGCGAGCAGGCCGCCGACGAGGCCGCCGATGAAGCCGGCGCCCATGAAGACGGCGACGGCGCCCGCGACGAAGCCGGGCGCGATGCCCGGGCGGTCGGCGATGGCGTACGCGATGTAGCCGGCGAGGGCCGCGACCAGGAAGCCCATCGACAGGTTGCCGATCTGGAAGGCGGCGGCGCCGAGGAAGTACACCAGGCCCTCGGGCGGCAGGTTCGTCAGCGAGTAGTCCGTCAGCACGGTCGCGGCGTTGCCCGCGATCTCGTAGCCCGAGAGCAGGAAGCCCAGGGCGAGCAGCAGGCCGCCGCCGGCGACGAACGGGATCATGTACGAGACGCCGGTCAGCAGCCAGCGCTTCAGCGACGAGCCGAAGCCCTCCTTCGCGCGGGTCTCCTGAGCCGACGCGTCGTCGGCCGAGCCCGCGACGCGGGGAGCGGCGGGGTCGGTGGCCGCGGCCATCGCCTCCTTGACCATGGCGTCGGGGGCGTCGACGCCGCGCTTGACCGGCCCGCGCACGACGGGCTTCCCGGCGAAGCGCGACTGGTCGCGCACGTCGACGTCCACGGCGAAGATGACGGCGTCGGCCGCGGCGATCACGGCGGGGTCGAGCGGGGTCACCTTCGACGATCCCTGGGTCTCGATCTGCAGGTCGGCGCCGAGGCGGGCGGCGGCCGCGACCAGCGCGTCCGCGGCCATGTAGGTGTGGGCGATGCCGGTGGGGCACGCCGTGACGCCGACCAGCTGGGGGCGACGGGCGCCGTCGGCCGGGGAGGTGCCGGAGGCGCTGTTCGCGCCCGCGGGAGCGGTGCCGGTGGTGCCCCGCGCCTCCGCCACGTCGCCGCTGACCTCCTGGTCGACGAGGGCGACCACGTCGGCGGGGGTGCGCGCGGCCCGGAGCGCCGCGGTGAAGTCGTCGCGGATGAGCGCACGGGCGAGGGTGGAGAGGACCGTCATGTGGTCGCTGTCGGCGCCCTCGGGCACCGCGATCATGAAGACGATGTCGGCGTCGCCGTCGGGGGCGCCGAAGGGCACCGTGCGCGCGAGGCGCGAGAAGGCGAGCGTCGGCTCGGTGACCGAGGTCGACCGGGCGTGGGGGATGGCGATGCCGCCGGGCACGCCGGTGCCGATCGAGGCCTCTCGGGCGATCGCGTCGTCGGCGAGCGAGTCGGCGGAGCCGGCGCGGCCGGCGGCGGCCACGCGGCCGGCGAGCACCCGGATCACGTCGGACGACGTGGCTCCCAGGTCTTCGTCGAGGCCGACGAGGTCGGTGCTGATGAGTGCGGACATGGTGGGGTGCTCCTTGGGGTCGGGCGTCGTTGCTCAGCGGTGGCCGACGGCCACGGGGGCCATCGGGACGACGTCGATGTCGTCGGGGGAGGTCTGGTCGAGGGAGGGGACGATGCTGCCGGGGAGGGCCGCGGCGGCCGCGCCCGAGGCGACGGCCTGCGCGAGGCGGCCGGCCGGGTCGGCGCCGGCCTGCTCGGCGAGCAGCCAGCCCGAGAGGGAGGAGTCGCCCGCGCCGACCGTGCTCAGCGGCACGATGCGCGGGGCGGCGGCGAACCACGCGCCGGAGTCGTCGACGAGCACGGCGCCCACGCTGCCGAGGGTCAGCAGCACCGCGCCGACGCCGAGCTCGCGGAGGCGCTGGGCGCCCGCCACGGCGGCGTCGAGGTCGCGCTCGTAGGTGTCGGCGTCTCCGCCGACGACCTCGGCGAGCTCCTCCGCGTTCGGCTTGACCAGGTCGACCCGGACGCCGGAGGCGACGAGCGCGGCGAAGGGGGCGCCCGACGAGTCGACGGCGATGCGCGGCGCAGCGTCGCCGTGGGCGGCGCGGACGGCGCCGACGACGTCGGCGAGCCAGGTCACCGGCAGCCCCGGGGGCAGCGACCCCGCGAGCACGAGCCACGACGCCAGGGGGGCGTGCTCGACGACGAGGCCGGTCAGCGCCTCCACGTGGGCTCCGAGGTCGGGGCCGACCTCGTTGATCTTGGTCGTCGTGCCGCCGGGCTCGGTGACGGTGACGTTCGCCCGCAGGCGCTGCTCGATCGGCAGGTTGACGGTGGGCACGCCGCGCTGGCGGAGGGCCGTGAGCACGGGGTCGTCGAGCAGCCCGGGCAGCAGCGCGACGGTCTCGGCGCCCGAGGCCGCGAGGGCCCGCGAGACGTTGACGCCCTTGCCGCCGGGCTCGTCGGTCGTGCGGGCGGCGCGCTGCACCTCGCCACGGCGGAGCTCGTCGGTGAGCTCGATCGTGCGGTCGAGGGAGGGGTTCGGGGTGACGGTGAGGATCATCCGCCGGGCGGGGGCGCCCTCGGCGGGGCCGGTGCCGCTGCCCGCGGGGCCGTGGGCGGTCGGTGCTGTGCTCATCGTCGGACCTCGTCGTCGTCGGGAGCCTGATCGACTCCGTTCCGGACGATGAAACCACATGATCGGGCAGAGAACAACAAGAACGGGCATCCGATCTGCCCCGGATCGGTCTGCTCGTCTCGTCGACGCTCCCCGTCGCAGCGCGACGTGCCCCGTCCTGGGCCCTGCACCCGACCCAGGGCCCAGGACGGGTCACCTCGATCGGGGAACGCCGACGGGCCGCGGCCGACGACGGTGAGGTCGACGGCCGCGGCCCGGGGGAGGCGCGGTGCGGGTGCCGGAGGCGCGCCGCGGTCAGGCGCGACGGCGGCTGACGAGCACCCCTCCCGCTCCGGCGAGGAGCAGCAGCGCCGCGAGGGCCGCGCCGAGGCGAGCGTCGGCGCCGCCCGTGTAGGCGAGCGCGCCCGCACGGGTCGGGGCGCCGGCGACGCGGGTCGGCGTCGTGCCGGCCGGGACGGCACCCGTGCCCGTGCCCGTGCCGGCGCCGGGCGCGCCGGCTCCCGTCCCCGGCACGACCGGCGTCGTCGGGTCGGTCGGCGCCGTCGGCGCCTCGCACGGCAGCGTCCCGGCGCGGAGCGAGAACCCGTCCGTGTCGGCGTCGTCGGCGTAGAACGTCTGGCGCGCGCCGTCGGTGCAGGTCGCGGCGTCGGCCACGGCGAAGCCCTCGTTGGCGAGCCCGCGGTCGGCGTTCAGCGGGGCCTCGTAGACGACCTGCTCGGCGAAGGCGCCCGAGGCGTCGACGTCGAAGAGGGCGGTGCGGCCCGAGCAGGCTTCGTCGCAGACGACCCAGAGGGCGTCGAGGTCGGCGTCGAACTGCACGTCGGCGACGAGGTCGAACGAGGTGGCGATCGTCGCGACGCGCTCGGCCGAGCCGTCGGTCGAGAGGGCGTAGGCGTAGACGCTCGCGGTGCCCTCGACGCCGACGAAGAACAGGCCCTCGCCGTGGCCGGGGCGGGCGGCGGGGTCGTAGGCGGCGCCGGTCGACTCGTCGACGAAGCCGCGCTCCGTCAGCCACGAGTCGGGCACCCAGGTGACGCCCTCGAGCCCGGCGTTCGCGCCGAGGCCGGGGAAGTCCGCGGCGAGGTTCCACTCCTGCGTCGCGACGAGCGTCGTCACGCTGCCGGCGGCGGCCACCTCGTAGCGCAGCACCGAGGGGCGGCTGACGCTCGAGGCGGCGTTGTTCCGCTCGGACGAGACGTACACGCCGCCGTCGCTCGAGTCGCCGGTCACGGTGACGCCCTCGGCGTCGACGCGGCCGGTGCCGTCGGGGTAGCGCAGGGCCTTGCCCGCGGACCAGCCGGAGTCGGTGGCCGGGGCCCAGCCCCCCGCGCCGTCCGAGACGATGCGGTAGAGCAGGCCGTCGCCGTTCTGCACGGCCCAGAGGGTGCCGTCGGCCGAGGTGCCGGAGGGCTCGTAGTCCAGGCCGCTGAGGTCGCCGGTGAAGGTCGCCTCGTCGTCGAGCGGCAGCTCGTCCGGGCCGCCCGGCCACGGCTGGGTGAGGACGGTGCCCGCGGCGATGTTCGCCGAGCCCTTGGTGGCCTCGAGCGTGCCCGTGAAGTCGCCGGTGCCGTCGGGGCTGCGGCCCCAGGTCACCGCGGCGTGCTGCGTCCAGGCGTACGAGTCGACGAGGGTGACGCCGTCGCGGGCGAACAGGCGGACGCTGTCCGCGCCTCCCAGTCCGAAGTCGAACCCGGCGGGCGTCGTCGCCGTCAGCTCGTCGAGCACGAGGAAGCCCCCGGGCTGGACGACGGAGCCCGTCGGCAGCACGTACCGGTGCGTGTCGTCGCTGTCACGGAGCACGAAGCCGCTGACGTCGACGGGGGTCGCGCCGACGGTGGTCAGCTCGACCCAGTCGCCGGGCGTGCCGCCGCTCGACTCGACCTCGTTGAGGCGCACGGGGGAGGAGCAGTCGTTCGCCGCGCCCTTCGTGCTCGTCGTCGTGGTGGCGAACTCGCCGGTGCCGTCGGGGCAGCGGCCGTAGCTGACGAGGCTGTGCTCGGTCCAGCTGTAGGTGAGCGCCAGGGCGCCCGAGGCGTCGTAGAGGCGGGCGGAGTCGGCGCCGCCGAGGCCGAAGTCGAAGCCGGGGCGGACGCCCTGGGCTTGGTCGATGACGAAGAAGCCGCCGGGGGCGACGGTCGAGCCGGCGGGCAGCACGTACTTCGCGTGCGAGTCGTCGCCGTCGAGAAAGGACCAGCCGGAGACGTCGACGGCGGTGCTGCCGACGTTGGTCAGCTCGACCCAGTCGGTGTCGTCGCCGTTCGACTCGACCTCGTTGATGCGCAGCGTCGTCGCGACCGGCGCGGGTGCGGGTGTGGGCGTCGGAGCCGGGGTGGGCGCGGGGGTCGGAGCCGGCGTCGTGCCGGGGTCGGTCGGCGTCGGCGTCGTCGCCGCGGCGTTGGCCGTGCCCTTGCTCGAGGCGGGCGTGACGCCGAAGGCGCCCGTGCGGTCGGGCAGGCGCCCGTACGTCGTGGCGGCGGCGGCCGTCCAGCTGTACGAGTCGAGCAGCGTCGTGCCGTCGGCGTCGAACAGGCGCACCGAGTCGGCCTTGCCGAGGCCGAAGCTGAGGCCCGTGGCCGGGTCGGTCGACTCGTCGACGACGAGGAACCCGAGGGCCGGGAGGGTCGTGCCCGCCGGCAGGGTGAAGGCGTGGGTGTCGTCGTTGTCCTTCAGCACGAGGCCGGAGACGTCGACCGGGGCCGAGGTGGTGTTGGCGAGCTCGATCCAGTCGCCGGGCGTGCCGCCGTCCGACTCGATCTCGTTGACGACGACCGTGCCGGGGAGCGTCGGGACTCCCGTGGCGGCCGAGGCGGGGGCGGCGGTGCCGACGAGCCCGACGGCGGCGACGCAGCCGACGAGGGTCGTCGCGCCGAGGCGCCGGAGGAGGGGGTGCATGCGTGATCCGTTCGTGGGGTGACGTGGTCACCCGCACTCTCGTGCCCCGCGACGTGCAGCCGGTGAACCCCCGGTGAACGACAGGTGGTGCGCATCACCGCGTCGACCCGGAGCTCTGCCTCCCGTCGGGCCGGAGGCCTGCCCGGAGGGGGCTCAGGCCTCCTCGTCGTCCTCGTCCTCGTCGCCCTCCGCGGCGCCCGCGGCCTCGACCCAGTCGGTCGCCTCGTCGGAGAGGTAGAACTCGTCGTCGGTGCCCTCGCCGACCCAGGTGTCGTCGTCGCCCGGCTCGCCCGTGACGGCGGTGATCTGCTCGAGGATCTCCGGCGGCACGGCATCGCCGGCGTTGTCGATCAGCCACTGCCGGGTGCTCGGGATCAGGTCGGGCCACCACTCGTCGATTCGCATGCGCCGAGCCTGGCACGCCGCGGCGGGCCGTGCCAGCCCGGAGGGGCGTGGTCGGAGCGGGCGTGGTCGGAGCGATCGTGGCCCGGAAGGGTGCGACAGGCCCGGCCCGGCGCTAGTGTCCCGGCATGACCTGGCCCGTCGTCCACCTCTCCCGCTCGTTCGACCACGACGTCGCCGCGGTGTCCCGCATCGCCGGGGACCCTGCGAACCTGCCCGCGTGGGCGGCGGGCCTCAGCGCGGGCGTCCGCGAGGAGGGCGGTCGGTGGTTCGCGGACTCCCCGATGGGCGTCGTCGAGGTGGCCTTCACCGGGCCGGTGGAGCTGGGGGTCCTCGACCACGACGTGACCCTGCCCGACGGGACGACCGTACGGAACCCGTTCCGGGTCGTGGCCAACGACCAGGGCAGCGAGGCCGTGTTCACCCTCTTCCGGCGTGACGGCGTCTCCGAGGCGGCGTTCGAGGCCGACGCCGCCGCCGTACAAAGCGACCTCGACCGGCTCGCGGCGCTGCTCGACGAGCGGCTCCCTCGCACCCGCCGGGGGCCTCAGCCGACCGCGCCCGTCAGCGGGTCGACAGCCAGTCCCTGACCGTGGCCGCGACGACGTCCAGATGCGACTCGAGCAGGAAGTGCCCTCCGTCGACGAGCTCGACGCGGGCGTCGGGCGAGTCCTGCCGGAAGGCCGCGGCGCCCTCGGCGGCGAAGATCTCGTCGTGGCGTCCCCAGATGGCCAGGACGGGGACGCGGGAGTCGCGGAGCCAGTCGTGGACGGCCGGGTAGAGATCCCTGTTGGTGGCGTAGTCGCGGAAGAGCGCCAGCTGCACGTCGTCCTGGCCGGGGCGCGCGAGGAGCGCGAGGTCGTGCTCCCAGGCGTCCGGGTCGACGGTCGAGGGGTCGGGGACGCCGTGGGTGTACTGCCACTCGACGGCGTCACGGCCGAGCGCCGGGCGGAGGGCGTCGCGGGTCTCGGCTGTCCGCTCCGCCGCGTCGGCCCAGATCGGGTCCCAGAAGCTCGGCACGAAGCCCTCCTCGTAGGCGTTGCCGTTCTGTGAGATGACGCCCGTCACGGCCTCGGGGTGGTCCAGGGCCAGCCGCCAGCCGACGGGTGCGCCGTAGTCCTGGACGTAGATCGCGTACTCGTCGACCCCGACGGCGGCGAGGAACTGACCCGTCACCTCGGCGAGGGCGGCGAAGGTGTAGTCGAAGTCGTCGACGAACGGCGCCGACGATCGCCCGAAGCCGATGTGGTCCGGCGCGATGACGCGGTACCGGTCGGCCAGGGCGGGGATGAGGTGCCGGAACATGTGGGAGCTGGTGGGGTACCCGTGCAGGAGCAGGACGACGGGTGCGTCGGCGGCGCCCGCTTCCCGGTAGAACACGTCGAGGCCGTCGACGGAGACGGTGCGGTGGTGGACGGTGGTCATGACTAACCCCTAACGGCTTGATTACTGGTTAGTCAGGACGCTAGCATGATCCTGTCGGCGTGGCCGCGGAGGAGATCGGAGAGACGTGCTCGAGAACGAAGACCTCCTCCTGGCGCTGCTCAACAGCGCACCGGTGATCGACGGCGTGCCGACGGACGCCCTCGAGGGGGCGGAGGGCCGGGCCCTCGCTCTCCGGTGGGGCGGGACGGGCACCGACCGGGAGTCCGCTCAGCTCGCCGACGTCCGTCGGCTCCTCCAGGCCGTCGTCCGCGGGGGAGGCGCGGGTCCCGTCGACGAGCTCGCCGCGGTGCTCGAGGGCGCGGTCCAGGTGCCCCGCGTGACTCCGGCGGGCGTGCGCTGGGAACTCCGCGCCCCTGACGACGAGAAGCTCGCCGTCCGTGCCGTGCTGGCCTGGTCGGGCGTCGCGGAGGAGCTGCCCGGGCGACTGCGCGCGTGCGCCAACGACGAGTGCAACCTCTTCCTCGTCGACCACAGCCGCCCCGGCACGGCGAAGTGGTGCTCGATGGCCGTCTGCGGCAACCGCATGAAGGCCCGCGCGCACGCGAGCCGCGCCGCGCGCTGACCGCCTCGACGCAGACGTCCCGTACGGCCCGGCTGCTGACCCGGTCAGGCACGTCTGCGCCGCAGCCGTCGGCTACCGCACCCCGCTGCGCACGAAGCCCTGGACGAAGAAGCGCTGGAACGCCAGGAACAGCACCACCATCGGGAGCACCGAGATCACGGCCAGCGCCATGATGCCGTTGTAGTCGGGCGTCGTCTGCCCCTTGAGGTAGAGCAGCCCGACGGGCAGCGTGTAGAGGTCGGGGTCCTTCAGGGCGATCAGCGGCCAAGCGAAGTCGTTCCAGCTGCCGAGCAGCGTGAGCAGCACGAGCACCGCGACCAGCGGGCCGCTGAGCGGCAGGACGATCGCGGTGAAGACCCGCACCGGGCCCGCGCCGTCGAGGCGGGCGGCCTCGATGAGCTCCTGCGGGATGCCGAGCATGAACTGCCGCGCGAGGAACACCCCGAACGCGGTGGCTGCCGAGGGCAGGATGACGGCCCAGTAGGTGCCGTAGATCTCGAGCCCGTTCACGAGGCGGAACTGCGCGACCATGGTCGCCTGCACCGGGATCATCAGCGTCGCGAGGAAGACCAGGAAGACCGCCGTGCGCCCCGCGAAGCGCAGCTGTGCGAACGCGTACCCGGCGAGCAGGTTGACGACGACCGTCAGCACGGTGACGAAGACCCCGATCACGAGGGAGTTCCCGAACCACTCGGCCACGGGGTAGCGCTCGAGCACCCGGCTGAAGTTCTCGAGGGTGAGGCCGCTGGGGAGGAGGCGCAGGCCGCGCCCGAACACCTCGCCCCGCGGCGAGAAGGCCACGACGAGCATCCACAGCAGCGGGAACGCCACCACGACGGAGGCGACGACGGCGACGACGGTGCGGACGACGACGAAGCCGCCGCGCCGGGGAGGACGTCGACGTGGGGCGCGGGCCCCCGCGGCACGGTCGGCGCCGAGGGCGGTGCTGCGGGGCGCGCCGGCCGCAGGCGGGTCGGCGACGGTCTGGGGGATGGTCACAGGCTGGTCCTCGTCATTCGGTGAGGTCGCGGGTGCGGTTCGTGCGCCACTGCACGACGGTGAAGGCCAGCGTCACGACGAGGATCACGACGCCGAGGGCGGCCCCGTAGCCCTGCTCGCGGATCTGGAAGCCGTTGCGGTAGGCGTAGGTGCCGAGCACCGAGGTGGAGTAGCCGGGGCCGCCGCCGGTGAGGACGAAGACGAGGTCGAACACCTGGAACGACGCGATGACGTTGAGCACCAGCAGGAAGAAGGTCGAGGGCCCGACGAGGGGCACCGTGATCGACCGGAACCGCTGCCAGGCGCCCGCACCGTCGAGCTCGGCGGCCTCGTACAGCTCGGGGGAGACCGACTGCAGCCCGGCCAGGTAGATGATCATGTTCAGGCCGACGCGCAGCCAGATCATGGTGAGGATCACCGACACCATGGCCAGGGCGCCGTCCGACTGCCACGGCACCGCGCCGAGCCCGATCGCGCGGAGCACCTGGTTCACCAGGCCGTTGGCCTCCGTGAAGAGGATCACAGCGATCATCGCGCTGGCCACTCCCGAGATGACCATCGGGAGCACGAGCATCGTCCGCCAGGCTCGGCGACCGGGCAGCACCCCGTCGAGCAGCACGGCGAGGCCGAGGCCGAGGGCCATCTCGACGGGCACGGTGACGACGGTGAAGAGGACGGTGTTGCCGAGGGTCTGCCAGAAGACCGGGTCGGCGGCCATGCGCGCGTAGTTCGCACCGCCGACCCACTCGGGGTCGCCGAAGCCACGGGTCTCCTGGAACGACAGCTGCACGGCCCCGAGGATGGGCACGAGCAGGAACACCGACAGCAGCACGAGGTTCGGCCCGATGAAGGCCCAGCCGACGAGGCCCTCGCGGAGGCGCGCGGCGCGCCGCCCGGGCCGGCGCGCGCCCGTCAGCACCGTCATCAGTCGGTGGCCTGGCCGACGGCCTCGTCGATGGCGCTCAGGGTGTCGTCGACCGACTGCCCCTGGGTGAACGCCGCCTCGAGCTGGTCCTGCATCGCGACGGTGATCTCGGCCAGGTAGGGCGACGTCAGCTGCTTCACGTCGGAGGGCTCGATGGTGGTCGCCTGCTCGACGAAGACCGGCATGACGTCCGGCCGCACCGCGAAATCGATCGACGAGGCGTCGACGTCGGTGCGGGTGGGCAGCTCGTTGGTGGCGGCGCAGAACTCGGTCATCGCGTCGGCCGAGGCCATGAAGTTCAGGAACTCCGTGGCGAGCTCGCCCTGGTCGGTGTCGGCCGTCGCGACGAGGGCGTTGCCGCCGAGGTCGGTGGCTCCGCGCTCGTCGACGGGCAGGGGCACGGCCGTCCAGTCGAAGTCGGTCGACGCGAGCTCGGGCACGAGGAACGAGCCCACGAAGGCCATCGCCGTCGTCTGCTCGCTGAACAGCGTGTCGGCGTACGAGGTCGACTTGACGCTGCTGGTCGGCGGCACCCACTGCTGGTCGAAGAACGACGTCGTGAAGGCGAGCGCCTCGGCCGCCTCGGGCGAGTCGATCTCGCTCGTCGTGCCGTCGTCGCCGAGCAGCGCGCCGCCCGACTGGAAGAGCCAGCTGAGCCAGCGGGGCGTGCCGCCCTGCTGCCAGTTGACGACGAAGGGGTACTGCTCGGCCGGGAGGCTCGTGCGCAGCGCCGCGGCGACCTCGCCGAACTCGTCCCACGTCCACGCGTCGGCCTGCGTGGTCGGCAGGTCGGTCACGCCCGCCGCCGCGAGCAGCTCGGTGTTGACGAGCAGCGCCGAGACGTCGGTCTGGTGCGGCACGCCGTAGACGGCGCCGTCGTACGAGACGGCCTCGAGCATGGCGGGCTGGAAGGAGTCTTCGTCGTCGACCTGGCCGGTGAGGTCGAGCAGCTGGCCCTGGCTCGAGTAGACGCCGAGGTTGCCGTAGTCGACGCGGAACACGTCGGGCGCGTCACCGGTGGAGAGCTGCGCGTCGATGTTCGAGAACATCTGGTCGTAGGGCACGACGTTGAGGTCGACCGTCGCGCCGTCGTGCTCGCTCTCGAACTGGGTGACCAGGGCCTCGAACGACTCCTGCTCGGACTCGCTCGCCCAGGTCGTGAAGGTCAGCGCGCCGTCGGCGTCGTCGTCGGAGCCTCCGGTGAAGCCGCTGCAGCCGGAGAGGCCAGCGGCCAGGGCGAGGGTCGCGGCGGCTGCCACGGTCGTGCGTCGGGTCGTCATGTCGGTTCTCCTGGCGTCGGTTCGGTCGGGATCTGTGCGGGGGTCGTGGCAGGAGCGGGGAGGCGTTCCTCGACGAGGGACACGAGGCCGAGCGGCCCCAGCAGGTCGCGGAGACCGGCGTGTACCCCGACCGCATCCGGGTCGTGCTGCGCAGAGTGTGCTCCCTCACGCGTCGTGAAGGCCGCCGTCACGTCTTCCAGGGCCCGGACGCACGCGAATCGGATGAGCCGGCCCTCGTCGAGGGCGGCGTCGCCGTACCCCGCACGGAACGCCGCCCGGTGCTCCGGCTCGACGGGCAGCCCCGGCAGGACCCCGAGCTCGACCAGCACGAGATCGACCTCGCGGGGCGCGACGGTGGCCTCGTCGAGGTCGATCAGCCAGGGCCGGCCCCCGTCGTCGACGACGACGTTGCCGAGGTGCGGATCACCGTGGCAGGGCACCCGCGGTGCGGGTCGGCGCTCGGCCTTGAGGCGCAGGGCCGTCGCCTCGAGCTGTCGGAGGCGCCCCCGGTTCGCTCGCCAGAGGTCGGTGAGCTCGGGGTCGGCCGTCGAGGCAGCACCGTCGTCGCCCAGGAGGGCGTCCAGCTCGCGGAGGCGGACGCGTGCCCGTCGCCCCGCGCGCTTGACGCCGCTCCGGAGCGGCGCGATGCCGGCCGGGGGCTGCTGGGAGTGGATCCGTCGCACGACGGCGCCCAGCTCCGACCACTGGCCGAGGTCGAGCCCGCGGCCGTCCTCCGCGGCGTCGTCACCGAGCACCCAGGGCGACACGGAGACCGTCGAGCCCTCGTGCTCGGACCAGAGCTCGCCCGCGAGGGTCGGCAGGGGAGCGACGACGCCGGGCGCGCCGCCGAGGGAGGCGGCCAGCGCGAGGCCGAAACGGCAGTCGCGCCGCGTGGCCTTCACCGACCACAGGTCGCCTGAGCCGTCCTCCACCTGCCAGACCGAGGCGTCGGGGTCGAGACCGCCGACGATCGGCACGTCGGCCACGACGACGAGGCCCCACGCGGCGAGGGGCGGAGGCGGCGTGCGCGTCGAGCGCGCGGGAGGCTGCACCGGGCGAGCGTGTCACCCGCCACCGACATCGCGCCTCCGGCCGGGCGACGCGGCCCGGCGATCCGCCTCCGGCCTCGGCGTCCCGCCGGCAGCGTCACGCCCCGGGCGTCGCGAGCTCCCCGGTCGTGTACTGGGCGCGGCCGAAGCCGAACGACCAGTCGGCGGGCGTGTTCTCGACGAACCCGATCACGAGGTCCTCGCCCGCGACTCCCACCCCGGCCAGGGCCTCGGCCAGCGCGCGGAAGAACTCCTGTTTCTCGTCGGTGCTGCGCCCGGCCTGCGTGAAGATCTGGATGACGACGACCTGCTCTGAGCGCTCGATGCCGAGCCCGACGTCGAGGGCGGTCAGGCGGCCGGGTGCGTGTTCCGTGACGATCTGGAAGCGGTCGCGCTCCGGCAGCCCGTAGACGTCGACGAGGGTCTGCATGAGGGCGTCGCCGATCGCGGCGATCTGGTCGTCAGAGCGACCCTCGACGAGGTCGATCCTGATGAGGGGCATGTGTTCTCCTGTCGTGGGGCGGGAGCGGGCGCTCCTGGTCGAGCTGTACTCGGGGGCCTGGGTCACCCCTCGCTCGAGTCCGACCACACGGCCTCCGCGCCCGAGTGGCCGATCCGGACCGTCGTGACGATCCCGCCGATGCTCGTGCCGACGGCCAGCACCATCAGCACGACGCCGACGACCAGTCGTGCGCCGCCGCGGACGGCCGGGCGGGGTCGCTGGGCCTCGGGGGTCAGCACCCAGCGCTGCCAGATCCACTGCGCCACGGCGACGACGAACACCGCGATCGCCCAGGGCAGCAGGGTGTCGCCCAGCTGCGTGTGGGCCTCGAGCAGGGCGCTGCCGCCGACCCGCTCCTCCAGCGCCTCACCGGACGAGGTCGCGAGGGGAACTGCGATCAGCGAGACCAGGGCGATGAGCGGGGTGATGACGCCGAGTCGTCGACGGAGCGCGGGCCAGAACGCCCCGACCAGGACGAGCAGCGACGCCGTCGGGAACGCGACGGTGACGAGGTGGACGATGAGCGGGTGCAGGGGGAGGCCGTCGAACTGCCAGTCCATGGACGTGCTTCTCTCTCGAGGGGGTGGAGGAACGGGGGTCAGACACGGAGGGCGGGCTGAGCCGGTCGCCGTACCGTGAGGACGACGACCAGGGCTGCGATGGCCAGGAGGAACACGACGCTCGTGACCGTCGAGCCGAGGCCGAGCCCGCCGTCGCCCACCGGCTGCGACAGGAAGTCCCCGACGGAGGCGCCGAGCGGGCGGGTGAGGACGTACGCGGCCCAGAAGGCGAGCACCGACCCGACGCCGGCGAACCGGTGCGCCAGGGCGACGACGGCGATGGCCGCGGCGAACAGCAGCGCCGAGGGCAGGTAGCCGAGGGCCAGCTGTTCGCCGAGGAGGTCGCCGACCGCGGTGCCGAGCGCGAACGTCATCAGCACGGCTGCCCAGTAGAACGACTCGCGACGGGGCGTCGTCACCTCGTGGATCGACAGGGTGCCCTCGGCGCGGTGCCAGACGGCGAACACGGCGGCCAGCGCCACCGCGAAGACGGCCGTCGAGACCCAGAGGTCGACGCCGAGCGAGTCGGTCAGCGTGTCGGTGAGGAGGGTGCCGACGACGCTGATCAGCACGACCGCGAGCCAGTAGACGACCGGGACGTAGGCCCGCGCCCGGAACTGCACCACGAGCGCCACGACGAGCAGGGCCGCCATCACGACGCTCGTCACGGTGAGCCCGAGCCCGAGGCCGTCGGCGAGGAAGTCGGCGAACGTCTCGCCGACGGTGGTGCAGAGCACCTTGATCACCCAGAACGCGAGGGTGATCTCGGGGACCTTGTTCAGCAGGGCCCGGCGGTCGGGGGCCGTGGCCCCGGTCCGAACAGCGCGTGTCGTCATGCGATGACGGTCGCGGGTCGCCTCCCAGAAACCGCCCAGAGCGCGAGACGAGGAGGCGCGGGTCGGCCCGCCAGGGCATCTGGGCGGTTTCTGGGACGGCCGGGCGGACGCTCGGCGCATGACCGTCCTGCACCGCCCGCTCTCGTCGGCGTTCCCTCGAGGGCGCACCGCGCCTCCCTTGTTCCCCGCTGTCCGTGCCGCCGTCCGCGACCGGGCGTGGGCGGCGTGGGGCGCGACCGGCGTCGTCGGCGTCGTCGTCGCCGGGCTGCTGATCACGTCCGGAGCCGGCGGTGTGAGCGAGGTCGACCTCGACCTCGTCCAGCACGTGAGCCGCGCGCACCTTCCCGTGCTCGACGAGGCCGCGCTGCTCGTCGACCGGCTGTTCGGGCCCCAGCTCGGGGCCGCCCTCGTGCTGCTGCTGACCGTCGCGGTGTGGGTCGTGAGCCGTCGAGCGGCCGCGGCCCTGACGGTCCTGGGCGTCGCCGTCGGTCCGTGGGCCGCGGCCGAGCTGGTCAAGCTCGTCGTGCAGCGCGATCGGCCCGACCCGGGGCTCCTCGCCGACCCGTTGATCGTCGAGCCGCACTCCTTCTCGTTCCCCAGCGGGCACACGGCTCTCGCGACCGGGCTCGCGCTGGCGATCGTGCTGCTCGCAGCGGGGCAGCGCCGCGCTCTGGTCGTCATCGTGACCGGCGCGGCATCGGCTGCGGTGGCGGTCGTCGGGCTGTCGCGCGTCTGGGTGGGCGTGCACTACCCGAGCGACACCGTCGCGTCGGTCGCGCTCGGCTGCTCGGTCGTCGCGCTGGCCCTCCCGTCGTGGCTGCGCCTCCTCGACCACCTCGACGACCACCGCGGCGCCGCCCCGCCCGTCGGGCCGTCGGCACCGAACTCCCCCACGACCACCGACCCAGGACGGACCCGCGCGTGAGCATCCTCGACCCCCAGAACCTCCTCGCCGGCATGGGCCCCTGGGCCCTCGGCGGCCTGTCGCTGATGATCTTCGTCGAGTCCGGCCTGCTCTTCCCCTTCCTGCCCGGCGACTCCCTGCTGGTCACGGCGGGCCTGCTGCACCAGAGCCTCGGCCTCAGCGTCGCCCTGATCGCGCTCTGCGCGTTCCTCGCCGCGGCGGCCGGCGACCAGGTCGGGTTCTTCCTCGGCCACCGGTTCGGGCGCCGCTGGTTCCGCCCCGACGCCCGCGTGCTGAAGACGGCGCACCTCGAGCAGGCCGAGGCGTTCTTCGAGCGCCACGGCGGCAAGGCGCTCGTCCTCGGCCGGTTCGTGCCCGTCGTCCGCACCTTCGTGCCCCTCGCCGCCGGCACCAGCGGGTACCCCTACAAGAAGTTCGTCGTCTGGAACCTCACCGGGGCGTTCCTGTGGGCCGTCGGCATGACGGTGCTCGGATCGCTGCTCGGTGGCCTACCGTTCGTGGCGGACCACATCGACCTGCTCGCCGTCGGGCTCGTCGTCGTGTCGGTGCTGCCGATCGTGGTCACGGCCCTGCGGCGTCAGCACGCAGTCCGGGCCGACGAACGATCCACGGCGAGGACGAGAGGTGAGGAGGCGGCGGGTGACCGGTCCTGACACGCGCCCGCGCCTCCTGCTGGTCGAGGACGACCCGCAGCTCGGCCCCATCGTGGCCGAGGTGCTCGGCGAGGCCTGGCAGGTCGACCTCGTCGCCGACGGCCGGCGGGGCCTCGACGCCGCCCGCGCCGGCGGGCACGCCGTGCTGGTCGTCGACCGCCGCCTCCCGGGGCTCGACGGCACCGAGCTGGTCGCGGCCCTCCGTCGTGAGCACGTGACGACGCCGGTGCTGATGCTGACGGCCCTCGGCACCACGGCCGACCGCGTGGCCGGGCTCGACGGCGGTGCCGACGACTACCTCGTCAAGCCCTTCGAGTTCGACGAGCTCCTCGCCCGGCTGCGCGCCCTCACCCGCTCCTTCGCCGTCGAGGAGCGCT
Organism: Frigoribacterium sp. CFBP 13707; assembly: GCF_014842245.1. Classification (NCBI taxonomy): domain Bacteria; kingdom Bacillati; phylum Actinomycetota; class Actinomycetes; order Micrococcales; family Microbacteriaceae; genus Frigoribacterium; species Frigoribacterium sp. CFBP 13707. The sequence continues at coordinate 118,615 of NZ_JACYVL010000005.1, read as the reverse complement.
GGCTCGACATCGGCGAGGCGCGGCTCTGGCCCGAGAGCCGCATCGTCGTCACGCCCTGGGCGAGCCGGGTCGTGCTGAGCGAGCGCGAGTGCGCCCTGCTCGCCGAGCTGGCCCGTCGGCCCGACCACACCTTCGACCGGGCGGACCTGCTCGCCCGGGTGTTCCCGCACGGGGAGCAGCTCGGCACCGTCGACACGTACGTCAGCTACCTGCGGCGCAAGATCGACCGCGACGTCGTGCTCACCGTGCGGGGGAGCGGCTACCGGGTGGGGGCGCTGTGAGCGCGCGACGCCGTGCGGGCGGCACCGCCACCGACCCCGAGTCCGAGGCCCTGCAGGCCGCCGCCCGGTCGATCGGGCGGCAGATCGTGCTCGTCTCCGCGCTCGTCGTCGTGGGGGCCCTCGCGCTCACGATCGCGTGGGTGCTGCACCAGACCGTGCCCCGGGAGCGGCTCGAGCAGGCCGTGGCCGCGGGCCGGGGCGAGATCTTCGTCTCCGCCACCGACGTCGTGGCGGGCCTGGTGGTGCTCGGCCTCGGCGGAGTGGTCTTCGCGGGCCTGGTGACGGTGGTGATCGCCAGGCGTGCCGTCCGGCCGCTCGGCGAGGCGCTCCGCCTCCAGCGGCAGTTCGTCGCCGACGCGAGCCACGAGCTGCGAACGCCCCTCGCGGTGCTCGACGCCCGGCTGCAGGCGCTCCAGCGGGCGATCGCCGGAGGCGCGGCGACGGCCGACGAGCGGGTCACGACCGACCTCGCGAGGCTGCGCGACGACTCCCGGGCCCTCGTCGACATCGTCGGCGACCTGCTCGAGGCGGCGGGGCGCGACCCGTCCGAGGCGGCGCCCGCCGAGCCCGTGGTCGTCGACGACGTCGTCGAGGACGTGCTCCGGTCGATGTCCGTGCTGGCCGAGGAGCGCGGCGTCGCCCTGCAGTACGACGGGGCGGCCGCCGCCCGCGTCCGCGTGCCGCCCGCGAGCCTGCGGCGGGCCGTGCTGGCCCTGGTCGACAACGCGCTGAGCCACGCCCCGACCGGGTCGACGGTCACCGTGGCCACGCGTCTCGACGGCGGCGCGGCGGTGCTGTCGGTCACGGACGGCGGCAGGGGCATCACGGGCATCGACCCGGCGCGGGTCTTCGACCGGTTCGCGAGGGCGGAACCGCCGGCGACGGCCGCACCGGCCGCCCCGGCCGCCCCGGCCACAGCTGCCGGAGGCCGGGGCCCCCGCCCGAGCTTCGGCATCGGCCTCGCGCTCGTCCGCGAGATCGCCCTCCGCCACGGCGGCAGCGTCCGGGTGGCCGCGACGGGCGCGACCGGGACGACGCTCGAGCTGGCCCTGCCCGTCGCGGCGACCTCCGACTAGGCGAGGCACAGACCTCGCGGCCCGGCCCGGGAGGGCGCCGCCTAGAACGGCGCGACGCCCGAGCGGTCGATGAACGTGCCGGTCGGCCCCTGACCGCCGCGGGTCGCGAGCTCGACCACGGCGTCGGTGCCCTCGGTCACCGTCTGGTGGCCGCTGTTGCCGTTGAGGTCGGTGGCCGTGTAGCCGGGGTCGGCGGCGTTGACGCGGATCTCGGGCAGGGCCTTGGCGTACTGCACCGTCAGCATCGTGACGGCCGCCTTCGACGCCGTGTAGAGCGGCGCGACGACGGTCGACTCGATGCGGTCGGCGTCGTGCACCGCCGTGAACGACCCGAGGCCGCTCGTCACGTTGACGATGGTCGGGGCCGACGAGCGGCGGAGCAGCGGCAGGAAGGCCGTCGTCGTGCGCACGATGCTCGCGACGTTGGTGTCGAGCACCTCGAGGGCGTCGGACCCGGTGAGCTGGTCGGGCGAGGAGTGCGACCCGGTGATGCCCGCGTTGTTCACCAGGACGTCGAGGCCGCCGGCCGCGGCGATCGTCTCGGCGGCGGCGGCGACCGAGGCGTCGTCGGTCACGTCGAGCTGCACGAAGCGGGCGCCGAGCTCGTCGGCGGTGGCGCGGCCCCTGGCCTCGTCGCGGGCGCCGATCCAGACCGTGTGGCCGGCCTCGAGGAGGCGGCGGGCGGTCTCGCGCCCCAGCCCCTTGTTGCCCCCGGTGACGAGGGTGGTCGTGGTCGCGGCGGTGTCGGCGGAGGTGGTGTCGGGGGAGGGAGCGGTGCCCGTGGCGGGCGTGTCGTTCGTCATGACCCGAGTCTCCGCCCTGCCCCCGACGCTCTGCCAGGCCCGCCGCGTCGGGAGGACTCGCAGTACCACCCCGTCGGCCCTCGGCGCTGCGAGACTGACGAGGTGGACACCCCTGCCGGCGACCTCGGCGCGCTGCTGCGCGCGTGGCGCGACCGCCTCTCGCCCGTCGACGTCGGCCTGCCCGCCGGCGACCAGCGCCGGGCCGCGGGCCTGCGGCGGGAGGAGCTCGCCGCGCTCGCGGGCCTCAGCGTCGACTACGTCGTGCGGCTCGAGCAGGGCCGGGCGCAGCACCCGTCGGCACAGGTCGCCGCGGCGCTGGCGCGGGCCCTCCAGCTGAGCGACGCCGAGCGCGACCACCTGTTCGTGCTCGCGGGCCTCCTGCCGCCCTCGCCCGCCACCGTGCCCGAGCACGTGCCGCCGGGGGTGCAGCGGCTGATCGTGCGGCTCGGCGAGACGCCGCTCGCGGTCTTCACCGCCTCCTGGGACCTGCTCAGCTACAGCCCTCTCTGGGGCCGCCTCTTCGGCGAGCCCGCGGGGGAGGGGGGCGAGCGGCCGAACCTGCTGCGGTCGTGGTTCGGCGGAACGGGAGCGATCACGCCGGGCGAGCGCGTCGAGCACGGGCGCGACGGCGGCCTCCGGGCGTTCGAGGCCTCGCTCGTCGCCGACCTGCGGCGGGTGCACGGCCGCTACCCGGGCGACCCGCGCGTGCGATGCCTGATCGACGACATGACCGCCGTGAGCGACACCTTCCACGAGCTCTGGCGCACCGGGGCCGTCGGTGAGCACGTCTCCGAGCGCAAAGTTATCCGCCACCCGGTCGTGGGCGACGTCGAGCTCGACTGCGACGTGCTCACCGTGGCGGGCACCGACCTGCGCCTCGTCGCCTACACGGCCGCGACCGGCTCGCCCGCAGCCGCCGCCCTCGACTTCCTCCGCGTCTCCGCCGTCACGGCCGACGCCCGCTGAGGCGCCCCCGGCCGCGTCCCGCGCTCCGTGCTGCTGTACCCCGGCGCGCACGGCTCGTCGCCGCCCCGCAGCCGACCGGTCGACGACCGCCCGTGGCCCTGTCCCCCGAACGGGAAACGCGGGCGACTGTCCGATTCACGCAACTAGCTAGACCGTCTAGCTGTTGGGTGTCATGATCGTCCCGTACCGGTTCACGGCGGTACGCGGCCCTGGCGACAGGGCCGACCACCCGGTCACCACGGTCACCGACGGCAGCGCAGGGCTGCCAGAGACGAGCAGCACCATGAGCCTCATCCACGGCAGCAGGAGCCCCTTGTCCGAGATCCGCGACGCGGATCGTCAGATCACGCTCCTCGTCATCGCCACGTCGGCGCTGGCGACCTGCGGCACCGCGATCGCCGGCATGCTCGTCGTCCTCGGCGCCGGCGCGTGACCGCCTCCGTCGCGATGGTCGACCACCTCGACCTCCCGATGACCGAGCCCCTCGACCTGGCGGAGCTCGTCACGAGCGACGCCGCCTGACGCACCCGCGTCGCCCCGGCCCGTACCAGCCGCCCACGTCGTGGGGGGCCGACGAGGGCCACGTGCAGAGCCTCCCCCGGGAGGCTCTCCGCACGTCCGGGGGCGGCCGGGTCAGGCCGCGCCGACCAGCGCCAGGTCCTCGAGGTCCCAGGTGGGCGCTGCATAGGGGCGGCCCCACCCGTCCCGGAGCCGCGTGACGGCACGGTCGTAGGCGTCGAGGAGGTCCATGCGCGGCCGCACCATCGACTGCAGCTGCAGCCCCTCGTAGAGGGCGAGCAGCTGCTCCGCGCCGCGGGCCGGCGCCATGGTCGCGGGCTCGCGCCCGAGCTCGACGTCTCGGCGCAGGCCCTCGGCGACCATCCGGTGGAACCGGCTCCAGTCGCCCTGCAGCAGCTCGGAGAGCGGGTGCCCGGGAGTCGCGGCCACGTTGACGAGGGAGCTCAGCAACCGCATCAGCGACGGGTCCTCGATGTTCGACTGCACGATCCGGCGCAGGAAGAGCACGGTGCCGTGCGACGCCATGACCGGCACGAGGGGAGAGGTGCGCTCGGCCGTCCAGCGGTCGACGGCCGCGAGCAGCAGGCCGTTCCAGTCGGGGAAGTGCGCGGTCACCGCCTCCAGGGGCAGTCCCGCGGTCTCGGCCACCGCCTCCAGCGTGGTCTCGTGGAAGGCCCGGTGCCGGAAGGTCTCGATGGCGGCGGCCACGACGCTGCGGCGCAGCTCGACGTGGGCCGACTCGGCGTAGAAGTCGTCGGGGGAGGCGTTCTGGTCGTTCACGACAGCAATGTCACCAGAGCTGCGCGGCCCTCACGAGTCCCCGTTCTGGGGAAGGCCCGGGGAGGCGCGAGGTGCGTCGGTCGGCTGCAGCGCGGGCCGAGGGCGGTCGCCTCAGCCGCGCCGCGCGGTCACCACGAGCAGGTGATCTCCGCGAGGGCGTGGTCGAAGGCCGTCGTCGGCTCGAAGCCGGGGCGCAGCAGCATCTGCAGCTGGAGGCCCTCGAACAGCGCGATGAGGGTCGTCGCGAGCGCCTTGACGTCGACGCCGGCGGGCACGACGCCCTCGGTCACGTCGAAGGCGAGCCCCTGCTGCACCATGGTGTGGAAGTCGCAGTACCGGTCGCGGAGGTAGAGCGACGCGAGGTGTCCGGGGTCGGTGCCCTCGACCGCGAGCGACAGCAGCGTGCGGGAGAGCGCGGGGTGCTGGGCGCTGTAGGCGACCAGCCCGCGCATGAAGCCGAGCGTGGCGCCGCCGGCGGTCTCGCGGGCGACCTGCTCGAAGCGGTCCTGGTTCCAGCGGTCGAGGGCCGCGAGCACGAGGCCGAGCCACGACGGGAAGTGGCGACGGACGGCGGCGACGCTCGTCTGGGCGGTCTGGGCGACGTCCTCGAAGCTCGTCCCGGCGTACCCGAGGCGCTCGAGCGTCTCGACGGTCGCGACGACGACGTCCTTGCGGTCGGCGACGGCGAGGTCGAAGGCGCTCGGATCAGGGGCGGTCGTCTCGATCGTCACGGTTCTCCTCAAGGGGTGGTGGGGTCCTCGGCCTCAGCTTGTCGGGGTCGGCCGCCGCCTGCCACGCCCCCTTCGGGGGCGTCGGGAGCCGCGGCGTCGGGGGCTCCGGCGTGCCCTGTGGAGAGAGCGCGCCCCGCCTCGTGCCCGCTGCTACGGTGAGGGCGCTCGGTTCCGGGGGGATCCACGACCGGACGAGCAGCTGCCCTGCTCCGTTCCATCGACTCCTCAGGAGAGAACCATGACCACCCCCCAGCCCTACGGCGCCCCCGGCGCCCCCGCACAGACCGACAAGACCAACGTCCTCGCCATCGTCGGCATCATCCTCGCCTTCTTCGTGCCCCTCGTCGGCGTGATCCTCGGCTTCGTCGCGCGCTCGCAGATCAAGCGCACCGGCGAGAAGGGCAGCGGCCTCGCGCTGGCCGCCATCATCATCGGCCTCGCGCTGATCGTCATCGGCATCATCACGAGCGTCGTGCTCGGCATCGCCGCGGCGAACTCGGGCGTGTCGACCTACTAGGTCGAGCACACCACCTGGCCACGGGCCGGACGGCAGGAGGCGCGGTGAGCGATCACCGCGCCTCCTCGCGTTCCCGGGGCTCGTCAGCCGCGCCGCGCCGCGCCCGGACGCTCAGGAGGCCGGGACGCTCAGGAGGCCCCGAGGGCGACGAGCATGCCGGCCACGAGCATGCCGCAGGCCGACACCGCCGACGTCGCGACGACCAGGAGCGTCGTGCGACGCTCGGCCTCCCGCACCTCCGAGAAGGGCGAGGCCTCAGCGAACGGAGACTGTCGGAGGATGCTCATGGCGGTTCTCGTTCCTGACGGCCCTGCGCCGTCGTCCGTACCGGGCCCCGCGGGGCCGCATCGCCGTGAATCGATGCGCATGCATACTCACACACGGATAGCTAGATCGCCTAGCTACACCCGCTAGAGGTCGCGTTGAGCGGACAGGGCCCGCGACCAGCGGACCGTGACGGTCAGGAGGCCGGGCCGAGCAGCACCGCGAGCATCGTCGCGGCCGAGCCGACGAGGAAGATCGCGGTGCCGAACTGCATCGTCTTCGTCTTGTTGCGGTCGGAGACCGGGACGCTCACCTCGAGGATGGGGCAGCCCGACCAGCCGATCAGGCCGAGGCTCAGCGCCACGGCGCCGGCGCCGACCCAGAACAGCACCTCGCCGGGCGTCGACAGGAGCTCCGGCCGCCAGCCCGAGAGCAGCACCGCCGCGAACGCCACGGCCACGGCCACCACGCCGCCGACGAACCACAGCGTGCCCGTCCACATGATCCGCTGCAGGTTCTCGACCGGGCCCATCAGGTCGCGCCCGCCGGGCAGCGGGGGCTGGCCGACCGTGGGGGCGGAGTCGGGCGAGGAGGCGGGGGTGCGGGGGGTCGGGTCGGTGTCGTTCACCCCCCTACGCTGCCACTGATCGCGCCGGAACGTGCACACGACGCACGTCTCCGTGCGTCAGCGCTGCAGCGTCGCGCTCGGGTACTCGCCGAAGCGCTCGCGGTACGTGCCCGAGAACCGGCCCAGGTGCCCGAAGCCCCACCGGCGGGCCACGTCGGCCACGGTCGCCCGCCGGGGGTCGAGCTCGGCGAGCTCGGCCCGGGCCCGGTCGAGGCGGACGGTGCGGAGGTAGAGCGTCGGCGTGGTGTCGAGGTGGCGGGCGAACGCCGCCTGCAGCCCCCGGCTGCTGAGGCCGACCGCGGCCGCGGCGTCCGCCACGGCGATCGGCTCGTGCGCGTGGTCGCGGAGGTACTCGACGGCGCGGCGGAGGCGCGAGCCGGAGGCCACCAGCGCGAGGGGCGACGACGCCCCCGCCTCGTGGGGGAAGGTGTCGAGCACGGCCAGGGCGAGGTGCCGGTCGGCCTCCGACCGGGTCAGCAGCGGGGTCGCCGCGTCGAGCAGCAGGGGCGTCGTGGCCGCCAGCACGCGGCGCCACCGGGCGAGGGCGTCCCGGCCCGGCTCGGCGGCGTGGTGGAAGAGCAGGCGCCCGGGCTCGACGCCCTCGTGCTCGGCGGCCAGGCCCTCGAGGTAGCCGCCGTCGAGGTGGACGAGGTTCTGCCGGTAGTCGGCGTAGTCGAACTCGTACGCCCGGGTGGGCGCGACGTGCGGCACGTGCAGCGTCTGGACCGTCTCGTCGCGCCCCACGTCGGTCACGCCGTGGCCCTCGTGCAGCCACGAGACGATGTACTCGCGCGTCTCCTCCGCGACGCCGTGGGCGGTGCCGCGGAACTCCGACGTGCGGAGCGTGACGACCGCGTCGCCCGCCGAGGTGTAGCGGTACGAGAACGGGCCGTCGCCGTGCTCGAGCTGGAAGCCGTCGCCCGGGTAGGCCGTCTCGTAGAGCAGGCGCGCCTCGTCGAGGTCGCGACCGTCCGTGGCCGACCTCGTCATCGAGCCGTCTGCGTCATCCATCCCGACCCCGATCCTGGCACGGCCCGGGCCGTCCTCCCATCCACGTCTGCCACGATCGGTCCGACCGACCCCGACCGGCAGGAGCCGACCCATGGACAACGCCCAGATCGCCACCTTCTTCACCGTGCTCATCAGCGCCGTCACGGTCGCGGGCCTCGGCCTCGTGGTCGCGTCGTTCGTGGCCATGGGCTCCTCGAAGTAGGGCCCCGCGCAGCTGTCGGGCGTCGTGGCTACTCTCGACGCATGAGACCGCTGCAGCAGACCATCATCGCCGAGCTCGCCGTCGCCCCGCAGATCGACCCCGCCACCGAGGTCGAGACGCGCGTGGCCTTCCTCCGTGACTACCTGGAGACCACCGGCGCCGCGGGCTTCGTGCTCGCGGTCAGCGGCGGTCAGGACAGCACGCTCGCCGGTCGTCTCTGCCAGCTCGCCGTGGAGGGCGTGCGCCGCGACGGCGGCGAGGCCGAGCTCGTCACGGTTCGCATGCCCTACAAGGTGCAGGCCGACGAAGACGACGCGCAGCTCGCGCTCGGCTTCATCGACGGCGCCGACGGCCTGGTCGTGAACATCCAGGGCGGTGTCGACGGCACCGCCGGCGACGTCGCCGACGCCCTCGGGGCGCCCGTCAGCGACTTCGCGAAGGGCAACGTCAAGGCCCGCACCCGCATGGTGGCCCAGTACGCGATCGCGGGCGAGCGCGGCCTGCTCGTCGTGGGCACCGACCACGCGGCCGAGGCGCTGACCGGCTTCTTCACGAAGTACGGCGACGGCGGTGTCGACCTCACGCCGCTCACCGGGCTCAGCAAGGGCCAGGGCGCCGCCCTCCTCCGGCACCTCGGCGCGCCGGCCCGCCTCTACGAGAAGGCGCCGACGGCCGACCTGCTCGACGAGACGCCCGGCCAGACCGACGAGGCGAACCTCGGCCTCACCTACGCCGACATCGACGCGTACCTCGAGGGGCGCGACGTCGACGACGCGACGGCCGAGCTGATCGAGCAGCGCTACCTCGCCACCGAGCACAAGCGCCGCGTGCCGGCCACGCCGCACGACACCTGGTGGCGCCGGGCCTGAGCCCGCGTCGGCTCCCCCCACCGGCTCCCCGCCCCGCGGGGCGGTCCGGGGAGCGCGCCGGTCGGTGCGCTCCCCGGACACCCTCCGGTCGCTCCCAGGGTGCGGGGCCAGTGTCGGGATCACATCCGACACGACACGAAGGAAGGCAGCCATGCCCACCATCACCGTCCCCTCCGCCACCGGCCCCGAGGTCGAGCTCCACTACGAAGACGTCGGCAGCGGCGCGCCCGTCGTCCTGATCCACGGCTGGCCCCTCAGCGGCCGTTCGTGGGAGGGCCAGGTGCCCGCGCTCGTCGAGGCCGGCCACCGGGTCATCACGTACGACCGCCGGGGCTTCGGCCAGTCGTCGCAGCCGTGGGACGGCTACGACTACGACACCTTCGCGGCCGACCTCGAGGCCGTGCTCGACGCCCTCGACCTGCACGACGTGACGCTGATCGGCTTCTCGATGGGCGGCGGCGAGCTGGCCCGCTACGTGAGCACCTACGGCCAGGGCCGCATCGCGAAGCTCGTCTTCGCCAGCGCCGTGCCGCCGTACCTGTACAAGAGCGACGACAACCCCGAGGGCGGCGTCGACGACGACCTCGCCGCGTGGTTCCACGACGGCATCGTGGGCGACCGCCCCGCCTTCCTGGAGGAGTTCGTCCGCATGTTCTTCACCGCCGGCAAGCCCTCGCTGCTCAACGGCCCGAAGGTCAGCGACGCCCAGATCGCCTACAACGTGGCCATCGCCGAGATGGCGTCGCCCAAGGGCACGCTCGACTGCACCGTCGCGTTCGCGACCACCGACTTCCGCGACGACCTCACGAAGATCACCGTGCCGACGCTCGTCATCCACGGCGACTCCGACAACACGGTGCCGTTCGAGGTCAGCGGCGCGCGCACCCACGCGGCGATCGCGGGCAGCGAGCTCGTCGTGATCGAGGGCGGCCCGCACGGCGTCACCGTCTCGCACAAGGACGAGTGGAACCGCCACGTGCTGGCGTTCCTCGCCAAGTAGGCCCTCCTGCACGACCCGGCCCGCGCCTCCTCGTCACCGGGGAGTCGCGGGCCGCGTCGTGCGCGCCGGCCCGGTCAGCGGGTCGGCGGCTCCGGATCGGCCGCGAGCTGCGCGCCGCGGACGGCGTCGTGGGCGGACGGGCCCTCGGCGACGGTGTCGCCGCCGCGGCTGCCCCGCTCGCCGCCGAGCAGGAGGTTGAGGGCGATCGCGACGATCGCCCCGGCGCTGATGCCGGAGTCGAAGACCAGCGTGAACCACGACGGGAACCGCTCGTAGATCGTCGGCGACACCGTCGGCAGGAGGCCGACGCCGACGGCGAGGGCGACGACCAGCACGTTCCGGTCGGTGAACCGCACCGTCGAGAGGGTGCGCACGCCGCTCGCCGCGACGATGCCGAAGAGCGCGACGCCGGCCCCGCCGAGCACGGCGAGCGGCACGGCCTCGACGACGGCGCCGAGCTTCGGCACGAGCCCCAACGCGATCAGCATCACGCCGGCGCAGGTGGCGACCCAGCGCGACTTGACGCCCGTGATGCTGACCAGCCCCACGTTCTGCGCGAACGCCGTGTACGGGAAGGTGTTGAACACCCCGCCGAGCACGGTGGTGAGCCCGTCGGCGCGGAGCCCGTCGGCCAGGCGGCGGGGCGTCAGCGGCCGGTCGACGATCTCGCTGACGGCGACGATGTCGCCGGTGGTCTCGGTCATGATCACGAGGCCGACGATGAGCATCGAGATGACCGCCGCGGCCGGGAAGGTGGGCAGCCCGAACTGGAACGGCGTCGAGAAGCCGACCCACGGCTGCTCGCCGACGCCGCTGACGTCGACGAGGCCGAGCGGCACGGCGGCGAGCGTGCCCACGACGAGCCCGAGCAGGATCGACAGGCGCCCGAGGGCCGGCGGGGCGAAGCGCTCGATCAGCACGATGACCGCGAGGGTGCCGGCGGCGAGGGCGACGTTGACCGGCGGTGCCCCGTCGGTGGCGCCGTCGATCACCCAGCCGCCGGCCACGCTCATCAGCGAGAGGCCGATGACGAGGATGACCGTGCCGGTCACGAGCGGCGGGAAGAACCGCACGAGCTGCGAGAAGACGGGGGCGATGGCGAACATCATCAGCCCGCACATGATGACCGAGCCGTAGATGGCGCCGACGCCGTGCTCGGTGCCGATGGTGATCATCGGTCCGACCGAGGCGAAGGTGCAGCCCTGCATCAGCGGCAGGCGGGCGCCGACCCGCCAGACCCCCACCGACTGGAGCACCGCGCCGATCCCGGCGACGAAGAGGTCGGCGGTGATCAGGTGCGGCAGGGCGCCGGGGTCGAGCCGCCCGGCCTCGATCAGGGCGGTGCCGATCACGAGCGGCACCGCGACGGCGCCCGCGTACATCGCCAGCACGTGCTGCAGGCCGAGCGGCAGCAGGCGGCGGAGCGGCGGCACCTCGTCGACGGGGTGCCGCGGCCCCTTCGGGCTCGTCGTCGTCGCGCCCACGACGGTGGCGGGGGCGGTCGGGGGGTGGTCGCTCATGCTGCTCCTCGCTGGGCCCCCGGCGGGGCCCCCTGACAGCTTGGCGTGCCCCGGGGGCCGCGCCGCGCCTCCGCCCTGATGTTTCACATGACCGTAACGCGGGAGGCGTGGGTCGCCCCCTGCAGGACGATCGCGTCACGCGCCCAGATCACTTAGCCCACGTCGTGCTCCAGCACCAGTTCTCGGCGAGACGTAACAGGGAACGCTCAGGCGTGGTTCAGTGGTCGGAGCGGCTGACCCGGCCGCTCTCGCATGTCGCAGACATGACAACATCAAGGAGAACACCATGATCGGCCTCATCATCAGCCTTCTCGTCATCGGGCTCATCGCCGGTGCCGTCGCTCGCCTCGTCGTCCCGGGCAAGCAGAACATCTCGATCCCCATGACCATCCTGCTGGGCGTCATCGGTTCGTTCGTCGGTGGCTTCCTCGCCTACCTGCTCTTCGGCAGCGACAACGCGGACGGCTTCTTCCAGCCCTCCGGCATCATCGGCTCGATCATCGGCGCCATCATCGTCCTCGTGATCTACATCCAGGTCACCGGTCGTCGCAGCCGCCGCTAGGCAGCAGCAGCACGGGCCCGGCCCGTCGCGCACCGAAGGGCCCCGGCACTCGCCGGGGCCCTTCGTCGTACCCCGGCGCCGCGGCCGCACCGGGGCGGGGGTGTTGGGTGGCCGCATGATCATCGTCACCGGACACCTGCTCGTCGACCCGGAGCTGCGCGACGACTACCTCGCCAGCCGTGCCCCCGAGATCGAGGCCGCGCGCGTCGCGCCCGGCAACCTCGACTACGCCCTCTCGCCCGACGTCGTCGACCCGGGCCGCGTCAACGTCGCCCAGCGGTGGGTCTCGGAGCAGGCGCTCGACGACTTCCGGGGCGAGGGCACATCGGAGGAGGACGAGGCCGAGGTGCGCGAGTCGCACGTGCACGACTACGCGCTCACCGGGCCGGAGGAGCCGTCGCTCTCGCCGGACGGCGACCTGGTCTGAGGGGCCGCCCTAGTCGGTGCCGTCGATCCCGCCGAGGCGCTCGAGCACCCCGGTGAGGATCGTGCCGGCGGGGTCGGGCAGCACGTGGTGGTTGAGGTAGATGCCCTCGAGCCACGACAGCACCTCGTCGGCGGGCATGCCCACCGCCGCCCAGTCGACGCCGGGCACGGCCCGGGTGACGGGCTGCTCGGTGCCGGGCCGCAGCCAGGCCTCGGCGATGGGGGAGTCGGGCGTGCCGTCGGCCGCGGCCGTCCAGAGCAGGGCGATCGGGTGCTCGCGGTCGTCGTCGACGCCGTGGTCGAGGGCGCCGTGCGCCGACTCCTCGACGTGGTCGTGCTCGACGTGGCCGGCGCCGAGCCACGGCAGGGTCAGCAGCTCGCCCTCGATGTCGACCTCGATCAGGTCGAGCTGCGTGGGCTCCTCGACCTCGCAGACCCAGAGGGTGAGGCCGGCGTCGTGCCAGGCGGCCGCGTCGTCGACGTCGTCGAGCAGGTCGGGCACGAGCTGGTGGAAGTCGGAGAGGAGCGCCGACGACCAGTCGAGCAGCTGTCGTGTGTCGTCGCCGTTCCAGGGGCTGACGTCGGTGTCGTCGCCGCTGAGGTCGTGGAAGTGGTGCTCGATGCCCGTGGGCGCGGTGTCGAGGTGGATCTGCCCCGTGCCGAAGCCGACGTAGAGCGTGCTCTGCTCCGTCTCGTCGTCCCACTCCGCGAAGAGGTTCGGGGCGCCGAGGGTCGTCGGCAGGGGCAAGCTGGCCGCGCGCCGGGTGCCGAGCGCGAAGACGGCGCGGAACCGCGTCGTCGGAAGCCGGAGGCTCATGTCAGTCACGGGGTGGTGGTCCAATCTCGATCGGCTCCACAGTACGGCCTCCCCGGCGCCGGTCGGCCCGTGCAGCGCCTGCACGTTCCCAGGGGTCTGTCGGCGCGGGCCCCTACCGTTCTCGCTCATGGACGACCCTCCCTCCCACATGCCCTGGCCCTTCCCGGCCCTGACCGCCTCGGCGGCCGCACCACGGGGGGAGGGGCACCATGAATGAGTGGGTGATGCTGGGCATCGGTCTCGTCCTCACCGTCGGCACCGGCCTGTTCGTCGCGTCCGAGTTCTCGCTGGTCAACCTCGACCGCAACGACCTCGAGAAGCGCCAGGAGAGGGGCGAGAAGCGCCTCGGCCCGACCATCAAGGCCCTCCGCATCACGTCGACGCACCTCTCCGGCGCGCAGCTCGGCATCACGCTGACGACGCTCCTGACGGGCTACACGTTCGAGCCGGCGATCAGCTCGCTGCTCGAGGGCCCGCTCACCGGCCTCGGCGTGCCCGAGGCGATCGTGCCCGGCATCGGCGCCGTCGTCGGCATCCTCGTCGCCACGCTGTTCTCGATGGTGATCGGCGAGCTCGTGCCGAAGAACTTCGCCCTCGCCCTGCCGCTCGCCACGGCCAAGCTCGTCGTGCCGTTCCAGGCGGCCTTCACGACGGTCTTCAAGCCGGTCATCCTGCTCTTCAACGACACGGCCAACGCGGCCATCCGCCGCATGGGCATCGAGCCGAAGGAGGAGCTCTCGGGTGCCCGCTCGGCCGAGGAGCTCAGCTCGCTCGTCCGCCGCTCCGCGCTCGAGGGCGTCCTCGACGACGACCACGCGACCCTGCTGGGCCGCACCCTGCGCTTCTCCCAGCACGACGCCGTCGACGTGATGACGCCGCGCGTGCGCATGACGACCGTCCGGGCGACCGACACCGCCGCCGCCGTGGTCGAGGCTTCGCTGAGCAGCGGCTTCTCGCGGTTCCCCGTCATCGGCGACGACTCCGACGACATCCTCGGGGTGGTGCACGTCAAGCAGGCGTTCGCCCTGCCCCTCGCCGAGCGCGACGACGTGCTCGTCTCCGCCCTCGTCTCCGAGGCGCGCTTCGTGCCCGAGACGATGGGCACCGACACGCTGCTCGGCCTGCTCCGCCGCGACGGCTTCCAGATCGCCGTCGTCACCGACGAGTTCGGCGGCACCGCCGGCCTCGTCACCCTCGAGGACCTCGTCGAGGAGATCGTGGGCGAGCTGGAGGACGAGCACGACCGTGCGCGCGTCGGCATCGTCCGCTCGGGCGGCACCGTGCTGTTCGACGCCGCGCTCCGGCCCGACGAGCTCCACGACCGGGCCGCGATCCGCGTGCCCGACGACGGCGACTACGAGACGGTCGGCGGCTTCGTCACCGAGCGGCTCGGGCGGCTGCCCGAGGTCGGCGACGAGGTGGAGGTCGCCGGCGGCGCCCTCCGCGTCGAGCGCGTCGTGGGCCAGCGCACCGAGCGGCTGCGCTTCGTGCCGCGGGCGGACGACGACGCGACCGGCCCGGCCGGCACGACCCGCGCCTCCGGCCCCGCCACCCCCGCCGAGAACCGCGACCGCGCCGACCGCGCGGAGCACGACCGCATCGCCACCGCCCTCCGAGAGGACCTGACCCATGAGTGAGTACCTGCCCGGCATCGTCTGGCTGGTGGTGCTGCTCGTCGTCAACGGCTTCTTCGTCGGCGCCGAGTTCGCCGTCATCAGCGCCCGTCGCTCGCAGATCGAGCCGCGCGCCGAGGCGGGCAGCAAGGCCGCCAAGACGACCCTGTGGGCGATGGAGCACGCGACGCTCATGCTCGCGACCAGCCAGCTCGGCATCACGGTCTGCTCGCTGGTGATCCTCAACGTGTCGGAGCCCGCGATCCACCACCTGCTCGAGATCCCGCTCGGGCTGACCACGCTGTCGGCCGAGGCCATCGGCGTCGTGGCGTTCGTCATCGCCCTCGTGCTCGTGACCTTCCTGCACGTGGTGGTCGGCGAGATGATCCCGAAGAACCTCTCGTTCTCGGTGCCCGACCGGGCCGCGCTCATCCTGGCCCCGCCGCTCGTCTTCGTGGCTCGCGTGTTCAAGCCGGTGATCTGGTCGCTCAACGGCATCGCCAACGGCGTGCTGCGGCTCTTCGGCGTGACGCCGAAGGACGAGGCGACCAGCACCTACACGCTCGACGAGGTCGCCGGCATCGTGCAGCAGTCGACGCGCGAGGGCGTGCTCGACGACGCGTCGGGCACCCTCAGCGCCGCGTTCGAGTTCACGACCCGCAAGGTGCGCGACGTCGAGGTGCCGGTGGCCGACATGGTGCGGCTCGCCCCGGCGGCGACCCCCGCGGACGTGCAGCGCGCCGTCTCGGCCCACGGCTACTCGCGGTACGTCCTCACCGACGCCGACGGGCAGCCCACCGGCTACCTGCACCTCAAGGACGTCATGGACCTCACGACGCCGGAGTCGTTCCACGCCCCGGTGCCCGAGAAGCGCATCCGTCGCCTGGGGGCGGTCTCGCACGATGCCGACCTCGAGGACGCCCTCGCGGCCATGCGCCGCAGCGGTGCCCACGTGGCCCGGTCGGTGAGGGCCGACGGCACGACGACCGGCGTGCTCTTCCTGGAGGACATCATCGAGGAGCTCGTCGGCGAGGTCGACGACGCGACGACGGTCTAGGCCCCGACGACGGGCTGGGCCTCGGCGACGGGCTGGGCCGCGACGACGGGCTGGGCCGCGACCGGCCCCGGCCCGCCCCCGCGTGCCGGGGCGGGCCGCTCGCCCGGCAGCTCGTGCAGGGCCTCGGCGGCGAGCTCGGCGGTGATCGGGTCGCCGTCGAGGGTCGCCTGCCGCAGGAGGCGGTACTGCTCCGCCATGCCGGCCCAGTTGAGCACCTGGACGATGTTGGGCAGGCGGAGCTTGTAGGCGAGGCCGTCGGTCACGTCGCGGCAGACCCGCTGCAGCGAGGCGTTGCCGCAGTGGTCGACGTAGGTGGAGAAGAGCGCCACGGTGTGGGCGTTGAGCGCCGGGCCGTCCTCCGCGTCGAGGTCGGCGAGGCAGGCGTCGATGCCGGCCACGATCTGCGCCGTCACGCCCGCCGCCAGCAGGGGGACGGCGAGGCGCACGGCGCCGCCGAACAGGACGCCGAGCGTCTGGACGGCCTCGATGGCCTCCTCGGCCCGGGGGGTCGCGACCCGGGTGTAGCGGTTCGGCGCCATCTCGACGAGGCCGGCGCGCACGAGGTCGCCGAGCGCCTCGCGGATGGGGGTGCGCGACACCTGGAGCCAGGCGATCAGCTCGTCGTCGTGCAGGCGTTCGCCGGGCTCGAGCGTGCCGTCGACGATCGCGTCGCGGATGCGCGAGCGCACCGTGTCGCGCAACAGCTGACGCTCGGCGGCGGGGGGCGAGGTGGGGATGGGCACGGCGGTCTCCGTTCGGCACGAGGGCGGTACGGCACGACCCTACCGGAGAAGTGTCACATACCAGTCCGTCGTCCGGGGGAGCGAGGGCTGGGGACGGGTGGCCCGGACGCACGAGACCCGCCCGGCCCCGAGGGGGCGGGCGGGTCTCTCCTGGCGTGCGCACCGTGTCGGGTCAGGAACGCGACGCGCACGGGCCGGTGCACCGCGCCTCCCGGGGGCTCTCGCGGGTCAGGAGGCGCGGGTCGTCACTTCGAGGCCGTGGCGGTCTCGCTCGGCACGTGCTGCGAGCCGACCTCGACGCCGTGCGAGGCGCGCAGCGTCTCGATGGTCGCCTCGATCTCGGCGTCGCGCTGCTCGTCGCTCCAGTCGAGGGCGCGGCCCAGGACGTCGGCGATCTCGGTGAGCAGCTCGATCGTCACGCCGCCGACGAACGCGAGGTTCGTGCGGCGCAGCACGACGTCGGCCAGGTGGACGGCGTCCTCGTGCTCGGCGAAGTAGGCGATCTCGGCCTCGGTCAGCTCGGGCTCGCTGGCCAGCGGCTGCGACGGCTGGTCGAGCAGCGTCTCGATCACGCTCTCGGCACGGGTGCCGTAGCGCGTCAGGAGGCGGTCGACCTGGTCGCGGTCGAGGCCGTCGGCGTGCGCCGCGACCCACGTCGTGCGGGCAGCGTCGGTGGTCGGGAACCCCTTGCCGCCGCCGATCGCCATCCCCGTCGTGTCGACGGTGCGCTCGACGCCCAGGCGCTTCGTGGCCTCGGTCGAGAGGTGCGCCGAGAGGGCACGGAAGGTGGTCCACTTGCCGCCGACCAGGCTCAGCACGGTCGAGGTCAGGCCCGCGATGGGCGTCTCGACGATGCGGTAGTCGCGGGACACGAAGCCGGGGGCGGTGTCCTCGTGACGGGGCAGCGGGCGGATGCCCGAGTAGCGGTAGACGATGTGGTCACGGCCGAGCTCGATCTGCGGGAAGACGTGCTTGACGAGGTCGAAGAAGTAGTCGACCTCCTCCTCGGTGCAGACCGCGGGCTGCGACGGGTCGGCGTCGATGTCGGTCGTGCCGATCAGCACCCGGCCCTTGAGCGGGTAGATGAGCACGATGCGGCCGTCGTTGTTCTCGAAGAAGATCTCGCGGCCCTTGGTGGCCTCGAGCAGCTCGGCGTTGTCGACGACGATGTGCGAGCCCTTGGTGCCGCCCATGTACGCCGACTCGCCGCCGAACGCCTGGTTCGTGAGGTCGGTCCAGGGGCCGGAGGCGTTGATGACGACGTCGGCCTGGACGACGAACTCGGTGCCGCTGACGACGTCGCGGAGCAGCACGCCGCCGTCGCGCGAGCCGACGGCCTCGACGTAGTTGGCGCTGCGGGCGCCGGTGCCGACCGCGAGGCCGTCCTTGAGCACGTCGAGCGCGAGGCGCTCGGGCTCGTGGACCGACGCGTCGTAGTAGGTGCCGGTGTACTTGACGCCCTTGTTGAGGGCCGGCATGTCGTTCAGCGCGGCCTTGCCGGTGCGGAACACGTGGCGGGGCACGGAGCCGCCGTCGCGCGAGAAGGAGTCGTACAGGGTCATGCCGACCTTGATCAGCAGCGCGCCGCGCTCCTTGGTGGAGCGCTGCTTGTGCGTGAGCATGCGCAGCGGGGCGTTGAGGATGCCCGAGAAGGTCGAGAAGATCGGCATCGTCGTCTGCAGCGGCTTCACGTAGTGCGGGGCGATCTTGAGGAGGCCGTTGCGCTCCTCGACGCTCTCGCGGACGAGGCGGAACTCGCCGTTCTCGAGGTAGCGGATGCCGCCGTGGATCATGTGCGACGAGGCGGCCGAGGCGCCCGAGGCGTAGTCGTTGCGCTCGACGAGGACGACGTCGACGCCCTGGAGGGCGAGGTCGCGGAAGGTCGCGATGCCGTTGATGCCCCCTCCGACGATCAACACCTTCGCGGTCGGGCGGTCGATGATCGCGGCGACGTTCTTGCGGATGCTCTGTGTCTTCTTCGACTCGGTCACGGGGTCTTCTTCCATCTGGGGGTGGTGGCGGGGCGGGTGGACGCACCGTCTCGCCGGTAACCTCATGGTCGACCCCTCGGAGCGAGGGTGCAACGTATCTGCACACATGTGCACGGAGGTGCTCGTGACCGAGCTGACGACGGCGGAGAAGACCCAGGAGGCGCTGCGTGCGGCGCACCTCTACTACATGCAGGACCTCACGATGGAGGCGATCGCCTCGGAGCTGGGGACGTCCCGCTCGTCGGTCTCGCGCCTCCTGAAGTCCGCCCGCGAGTCGGGGCTCGTCGACATCCAGATCAAGTCGCCGCTCGACCAGGCGACCGCCGTCGCCGAGGGGCTGCACCGGCGCTTCGGCGTCGTGGCGCACGTCGTGCCGGTGCCCGACCAGACGAGCGACGTCGACCGGCTCGAACGGGTCGCCCTGTCGGCTGCACGAACGATCACGCCCTACGTCGACTCGAACATGGTGATCGGGGTCGCCTGGGGCTCGACGCTCAGCGCCGTGAGCCGGTCGCTGGTGCCGAAGCCCACGCACAACTCGGTCGTCGTGCAGCTGAACGGCGCCGCGAACACGCGCACGACGGGCATCGAGTACGCGAGCGAGATCCTGCGGCGGTTCGGGCAGGCGTACACGGCGGCGATCCAGCAGTTCCCGGTGCCGGCGTTCTTCGACGACCCGGCGACGAAGCGGGCGCTGTGGCGGGAGCGGAGCACGAAGCGCGTGCTCGAGCTGCAGGCGTCGATGGACCTCGTCGTCTTCGGCGTCGGCTCGCGCGACGCACGCGTGCCCAGCCACGTCTACTCGGGCGGCTACCTCGAGCAGAGCGACCACGACAGCCTCGACGCCGACCACGTCGTCGGCGACGTGGCGACGGTCTTCTACCGCGCCGACGGCTCGTCGACCGACATCGAGCTGAACGCCCGCGGCACGGGGCCCGACCTCGCGACCGTCCGCCGGGCTCCCCGGCGGGTCTGTGTCGTCGCCGGCGAGGCGAAGGTCGCGGGCGTGCGCGGCGCCCTCGCGGCCGGGCTGGCGACCGACCTCATCCTCGACGAGGGCACGGCGCGGGCGCTGCTCGCGAGCTGAGGCGGGCGCGCGCCGACGACCCGGCCCGGAGGGCGGAAGAGCCCCGAGGAGGCGCGCCCGCAGCACCGACGACACGCCGACGTGAGAGACCCTTGCGTCTGGAGCTGTGCGTCCCCCATGATGGGGACGCTCCGGGGCCCACCCCACCTCGGAGTGAGCGCTCACCCGAACCTGCGATGCACGATCGCCGCGCACCCGTCCCGCCCCACGGCCCCCGGCCGTGGTGCGTCGACGCGTGCCCGGGCGGTCGGTCGCCGCGCCTACCCGAAGGCACCCCACCGCCATGCCCGGTCGTCCCGTCACGCCCTCTCCCGACTCCGCCCCCGTCGCCCCGTCCCCGCGGGCGCACGGCCGACGTGCCGCCCGCCGCCGCGGCGCCTCCGCCCCCGGTCGCACGCGCGCCCTCGTCGCCCTCGCCGCCGTGGTCGCGCTCGCCGGCGCGGCCCTGCCGATCCAGGCCGCCACGGCCGCGGCCGACACGACGCCGCCGTCCGCGCCGAGCAGCCTGAAGGTCAGCTACAGCGGCGGGGTCGGCAGCTCGCTGAGCTGGGGCAAGGTCTCGGCCGGCGACCTCGCCGGGTACCGCGTGTACCGCTCGAGCACGTCGTCGGTGTCGACCTCGTCGACCCTCGTCGCCAGCCCCACGACCCCGTCGGCGGTCGACGCGACGATCACGGGCGGGGCGAAGGCCTCCTACGCCGTGGCCGCGGTCGACCGCTCGGGCAACGTCTCGAAGCTCTCGAGCGTCAAGTCGGTCACGGCGACCGACACGACGAAGCCCTCGTCGCCCGCGAAGCTCAAGGCCACCGTCTCCGCCGCCGGGGTCGCCCTCGACTGGGCCGACGCGACGGAGCCCGACGTCGCCGGCTGGACGGTCACCCGCACCGCCTCCTCCGGCGGCTCCGCCGTCCAGCTCACCAGCTCGCCGGTCACCAGCTCGCAGTTCACCGACGCCCAGGCCCCCTCGGGCGTGAAGTCGACCTGGCGCGTGACCGCCGTCGACCACAGCGGCAACGTGTCGTCGGCCACGACCGTCAGCGCCACCCGCCCCGCCGGCCCCGCCGTCGTCCCCGCCGCCCCGGCCGGCCTCGCCGTGAAGCTCAGCAGCGCCGGCGTGCCCACCGTCTCGTGGTCGGCCACGCCGGGCGCCACCGGCTACGTCCTCTCTCGCGGCGCCGCGGCCTCCGGGCCGTGGGTGCGCGTGCCCACCTCGTCCGCCACGGCGACGAGCGCCGTCGACGCCGCCGCCCCCGCCGGGGCGACGTCGTGGTGGTCCGTCGTCGCGACGAATGCCGCGGGGCAGGGCCCGGCAGCCGTCGTCAGCGCCGCCGTCCCCGGCGACACCACGCCGCCCCGCGCTCCGTCGAGCCCGAAGGTCGTCGTGCTGGCGACCGGAGGCGTGACGGTCTCGTGGGCGGGCGGGGGCGAGGCCGACCTGGCCGGCTACACCGTGACGAGGCGGAACGGCGACGAGGTCTACGTGCCCCACCTCCCGGCGAGCGGGCAGGGCGTCCTCGTGGCGTCGACCTTCACCGACCCGACCGTCGCCGAGGGCGACACCGTCTACTACCGCGTGCGCGCCGTCGACCGGTCGGGCAACGCGTCGTCGTACCTCGCCGTCACGGCGAAGTCGCCGAACGTCGCCCCGGGTGCTCCGGGCTCGCTGAAGGTCGCCGCCGGCCCGACCGCCGGCCTCGCGCTCTCCTGGACGGCCCCGAAGGACCTCGACCTCGCCGGCTGGGCCGTGTCGCGCAGCGTCGCGGGGGGCACGTGGACCCTGCTGGCGACCGTCCCGCTCGACGCGTCCGGCGCCTCCCCCCGCTTCGTCGACACCAGCGCGCCCCAGGGAGTCGCGGCCTCGTACCGCGTGACCGCCCAGGACCGCGTCGGCAACGTCTCGAAGGCCAGCGGCGTCGTCACCGCGACCTCGCGCACCGTCGCCGTGCCCCTGCCCGTCGTGCAGACCGTGCTGACCGTCGGACCCGAGGGGACCTACGCCACCATCGGTGCGGCCCTCGCCGCGATCCCGCGCGCCTCGCTCGACGCGTACCGCGTCGACGTCGCCCCCGGCACCTACGACGAGTCGTTCGAGATCTCGCGGCCGAACGTCCAGGTGCACGGCACCGGGGCGACCCCCGGCGACGTCGTGATCCGGTCGGCCCGCGCCTCGGGCAGCGCCGACCCCGACGAGCCGGAGTCGACGCTCGGCACCGCCGGCAGCGCCGTCGTGCTCGTCACCGCCGCGAACGTGACCCTGGACCACCTCACCGTGGCCAACACCTTCGACGAGGCCGCGAACCCGCAGATCACCAGCGCCCAGGCCGTCGCCCTGCGCGTCGAGGGCGACCGCTTCGTCGCCGACACCGTCCGCCTGCTCGGCAACCAGGACACCCTGCTGGCCGACACCCCGAAGCCCACCACCCGCATCCGCCAGTACTACGTCGACAGCTACGTCGAGGGCGACGTCGACTACGTCTTCGGCGCCGGCACCGCGGTGTTCCAGCGGGTCACCTTCCGGTCGCTGGACCGGGGCAAGGCGAACAACGGCTACCTCACCGCCGCGAGCACCGACACGGGCAGCAAGTACGGCTTCCTGATCACCGACAGCAAGGTCGTGAGCGACGCCGCCGCCGGCACGGTCAACCTCGGCCGCCCGTGGCACCCGAGCGCCGACCCCGACGCGCTCGGCTCGGTCGTGGTCAAGGACACCTGGCTGCCCCGCGCGATCGACGCGGCGGCCCCCTGGGACGACATGTCGTCGACGAACTCGTCGGGCGTCAAGGTGCCCTTCTCCTGGAAGGACGCCCGCTTCGCCGAGAGCGGCAACACCGGCCCCGGCGCCGGCACGAACGAGAACCGTCCGCAGCTGACGGCCAAGGAGGCCGCGGCGGCGACGCCCGAGAAGTACCTCGCCGGGAAGGACGGCTGGAACCCCGTCCGTGCCGCCTCGACGGCGCTGCCGGCGACCCCGACCGACGTCGTCGCCTCGCCCGACGCCCGCGTCGTGCACCTGAGCTGGAGCGACGACGCCTCCGCCGCCGTCACCGGCTGGCAGGTGCTGCGGGCCGACGAGACCGGCCCCTTCGTGCCGGTCGCCACCGTGGACGCCCCGACCTGGAGCGACACGACCGTCAGCACCGGCTCGACCTACCGCTGGGCCGTCGTGGCGCTCTCGCGCACCGGCGCCGTGTCGGCGCCCTCCGCCGAGGTGACGGCGCTCGTCGCCGCGGCCCCGCTCGTCACCGACGTCGTCGTCGACCCGGCGGCCCCCGCCGACGGCGTGACGCGCTTCACGACGCTCCGCGACGCGCTCGCCGCGGCCCCCGCGGGCACGGCCACCGACCCCACCGTCATCTCGCTCGCCGCGGGCCGCTACGCAGAGTACGCCACGATCAGCAAGCCCCACACGATCGTCGTGGGCGCCACCGGCCGGGCCGGCGACGTCGTCATCACCGGCGACCGCGCCGCGGGCACGCCGACCGGCACCACGACGAACGGGGTCGCCGACACCTACGGCACCTCGGGCAGCGCCACGCTCGTCATCACCGGCAACTCGGTGCAGCTGCGCGACCTCACGGTCGAGAACGCCTACGTCGAGGGCACGTACGCCTCCGGCCAGGCCGTCGCCCTCCGCACCACCGGCGACCGCCTCGTGTACGAGAACGTCCACCTTCTCGGCAACCAGGACACCTGGTACGCCAACAGCCCGTCCGCGGGCGTGCCGGCCCGTTCGTACTTCCACGGCGGGTACGTCGCCGGCGACGTCGACTTCGTCTTCGGGCGCGGCACCGTCGTGATCGACGACTCCACCCTCGCGGCGCTCGACCACGGCACGTCGCCGAACGGCGCCGTCACCGCGGCCAGCACCGACGTCTCGCAGCGCTTCGGCGTGCTGATCTCGGGCAGCCGCATCGTCGGCACCGCCCCCGACGGCTCGCAGTCGCTCGGCCGCCCCTGGCAGCCCGGCAAGGCGCAGGCCGACGGCACGAGCGTCGCCGACTCGTCGGCGATCGCCCAGGTCGTCGTCCGCGACACCTGGCTCGGACCGGTGATCAGCTCGACCCAGACCTGGACGAACATGGTCAACAGCGGCGTCACCACCACCTGGCAGAGCGCCCGCTTCGCCGAGCACGGCAACGTCGGGCCCGGCAGCGGCGCCTCCGCCACCCGCCCCCAGCTCACCGACGACGAGGCGCGCGGCTACACGGCCGCGACCTACCTCGCGGGCAGCGACGGCTGGGACCCGGTCGCGGCCCCGCGCCCCGACGTGGCGCCCCTCGCCGTGGCCGGCCTGGTCGCCAGCCCCGACGAACAGCGCGTCGGCCTGTCGTGGACGGAGTCGATCGAGGCCGACGTGACGGGCTACCGGGTCTACCGGTCGACCGGTGACGAGCCCGTCGCCGTCGACCCGGCCCTGCTCGTCGCCGAGGTCGCGAAGCCGACCTTCGTCGACACGGGCCTCGCGAACGGCACGGCCGTCCACTACCTCGTGGTCGCCGTGGACCGGGCCGGCACGTCGTCCGCCCCGGCCGCCGTCACCGCGGTGCCCGCCCCCGCGCCGCTGGTCGCCGACGTCACCGTCGCCGCCGACGGCTCGGGCGACGTCACGACCCTCCAGCAGGCCCTCGCGGCCGTCCCCGCCGGCACGGCGACGAAGCCCTCCGTGGTCGTCGTCGAGCCCGGCACCTACCGCGGCGTGGTCTCGTCGTCGAAGTCGAACCTCGTCATCGCCGGCAGCACGGGCGACCCCCCGCGACGTCGTGCTGACCTTCGACAACGCCAACGGCACGCCCCGCTCCGCCACCACCTGCCCCGCCGTCGTCGCCGCCACCTGCGGCACCGCGGGCAGCGCCACCGTCACCCTGTCGGGCGCCGGCGTCCAGGTGCGCGACCTGACGATCAGCAACACGTTCGACAAGGCGGCGCACCCCGAGATCGGCACCTACAACACGCAGGCCGTCGCCCTCCGCGCGACGGGCGACCGCCAGGTCTACCGCGACGTGCGCCTCCTCGGCGTGCAGGACACCCTCAACGCCGACGCCTCGGGGAACATCACGGCCGACGGCAGCGGCTACCCCCGCCAGTACTACGTCGACAGCTTCATCGAGGGCAACGTCGACTTCGTCTTCGGTCGGGCGACCGCGGTCTTCGACCGGACGACGATCCACGCGACCGCGCACGGCGGGGGCACGATCTTCGCGCCGAGCACCGCCAGCAAGGCGCGCGGCTACCTCGTGGTCGACAGCCGGATCGCCAGCGACGCCGACGACACGTTCGCGCTCGGTCGGCCCTGGCGCTCGTGGAGCGACGGCGCCTACGGCGACGACTCCCGCGGCCAGACCGCGCTGGTCGACACCTGGATCTCGGACGGCGTCTCGACGACGCAGCCCTGGGTCGACTTCGCCCCGAACGTCTGGACCGACGGCCGGTTCGCCGAGCACGGCACGACGGGCCCCGGCGCCACGGTCAACGACAAGAGGCCGCAGCTCAGCGACGCCGACGCCGCCTCCGCGACGCCGTCGGCCTGGCTCGCCGGCACCGACGGGTGGGACCCGACGCTCGCGCCGGTCGCCGACGTCGCGCCCACGGCCCCCGTCGGCCTCACCGCCGCGGGCGGCAGCGGCCAGGCCGTCCTCACCTGGGACGAGTCGACCGAGGCCGACGTCGTCGGCTACCGCGTCCAGCGCGACGGGGTCGAGGTCGGCACGACCACGACGCAGGGCTTCACGGCCACGGGCCTGACCAACGGCACCGAGACCTCGTTCACCGTCACGGCGGTCGACGCCTCCGGCGCCGAGTCGACCCGCAGCGCGGCCGTCGCGGTGACGCCGGCGCAGCGCGTCGACGCGGTCGTCCAGGCCGGCGGCCCCTACCCGACGCTCCAGTCGGCGGTCGACGCCGCCACCGGCTCCGGCCCCTGGGTCGTCCGGGTGGAGCCCGGCAGCTACGTCGGCAGCACGACCATCGCGCGGTCGAACGTGACCGTCCTCGGCGGCGGGGCCCGCGCCTCCGACGTGACCCTGACCAGCAGCACGGCCGCGCCCGCCCTGTCGATCACCGGCTCGGGCGTGACGGTGCAGGGGCTGTCGGTCGAGAACACCTCGGGCGCCTCGAACGGCCCGGCCGTCTCGATGACGGGCGACCGGGTGCTCCTCACCGGCGTGGCGCTGAGCGCCGTCGACCGTGCCGTCTGGGCCGACGTGCCCACCGCCGGCGCGACCAGCCGACAGATGATCGAGTCGTCGACGGTCCGCGGAGCGAGCAACGTCCTGCTCGGCCGGGCGTCGCTGGTGGTGCACGACACGACCATCACGCCGACCCGCACCTCGGGCACCGTGCTCATCCCGTCGACCACCGCGGTCGGCGGACGGGGCTTCCTCGTCGTCGGCTCGACGATCGCCCCGGCGGCCGGGGTCACCGACGTGCGCCTCGGCGGCCCGTACGCCCAGGGCACGACGACCGCCGCGAACGCGCCCCAGGCGATCATCCGCGAGACCGTGCTGGGCACCGGCGTCAAGTCGTCGCCCTGGCAGGACTTCAACGGGTACGCCTGGACGGCGGCGCGGTTCGCTGAGTTCGGCAACACCGGGCCCGGCGCCGCGACGACCGCCACCGCGTCACGGCCGCAGCTCACCCCCGCCGAGTCGGTCACCGCGACCGTGTCCGCCTGGCTGGGCGCCGCCTCCTGGTACCCCGCCGTGGCCGACCCGGCTGCTCCGGC
The DNA here is from genome assembly GCF_014842245.1 of Frigoribacterium sp. CFBP 13707. Taxonomy (NCBI): domain Bacteria; kingdom Bacillati; phylum Actinomycetota; class Actinomycetes; order Micrococcales; family Microbacteriaceae; genus Frigoribacterium; species Frigoribacterium sp. CFBP 13707. The sequence goes on along the minus strand of NZ_JACYVL010000005.1, from coordinate 92,431 downwards.
CGACGCCACCGCCCCGGGCGCGGCCACCGCGCTGACCGCCGTCGCGGGCTCGCGGTCGGCGACCCTGGGCTGGACGGCGCCGGCCGACGCCGACGTCGTCGGCTGGTCCGTCCACCGGGCACCCGGCACGACCGTCACGCCCTCGGCCGCGAACCTCGTCGCCTCGGTCGGGCCGGTCACGAGCTGGAGCGACACCGGCCTCACCGACGGCCAGCCGTACACCTGGGCCGTCGTCGCGGTCGACGCGGCGGGCAACCGCTCCGCGCCGGCCACCGTGACGGCGACGCCCGCCACAGCCGTCACGCCCGTGACCCCGTCGGAGCCGGTCGACCCGGGGGCCGTCGCCCCCGTCGCCCCCACGGCGGTCACGACGACGCTCGGCAAGGGCTCGGTGACCGTCGGCTGGGCCGCGAGCACCGCCTCCGGCGTCACCGGGTACGACGTGGTCCGCAGCTCGGCCTCCGCCGGCTCGGCCGTCGTCGCCTCGCTGGGCGCCGACGCCACGCGCTTCGTCGACCAGTCGGTCGTCGTCGGCACCGCCTACTCGTGGTCGGTCGTCGCGAAGGCCGGAGGCGCGGTGTCGGCCCCCTCGGCGGTCGCCTCCGCGACCCCCGTCAAGGTCGACTACGTGGTCGCCGCCGACGGCAGCGGCGACGCCACGACGCTGCAGGGCGTGCTCGGCCAGGTCGACGCGGCCGGCGCCCTGGTCGCGGCCTCGCCGGGCCTCCTGCCGAACAACGCCGACTACACGACCCAGGGCGGCCGCACCGTGCTGGTGCTGCCGGGCGCCTACTCGGGCCCGGTGGTGAGCGGCAACCGCTACGGGGTGACGATCGTCGGTGCGACCGGCGACCCGGCCGACGTCGTGGTCACCGCCCCCGGCGGCGCGGTCGCCGCGATGACGATCTCCGGGCCCCAGTGGACCCTGCGGGCCCTCACGCTGAAGAGCGTGGCGAGCACGCCGGGCGCTCAGGCGACGGCGCTGCAGGTGAAGTCGGGAGACAAGCAGGTCGTCGACCACGTGCGCCTGCTGGGCGACAAGCAGACGCTGCTCGCCTCCACGGCCAACACATCGACCTTCAGCCGCGTCTTCGTCACGGGGTCGTACCTCGAGGGCGGGGCCGACCTGGTGCTCGGCCGGGCCGTCACGGTGATCGACCACAGCACCGTGCACGTGCTCGACCGGCCCGGGGCCTCGCTCACCGACTCCTCGGTCTCCGCGGCGTCGCCGTTCGGGTTCCTGGTCACCGACAGCACGATCGTCACCGACGGCGCCGCCGGGACGATCTACCTCGGCCGGCCGTACTCGACGCAGGGCAAGGCGCAGGTCGTCGTCCGCGACACCGTGCTCGGGTCGGCCGTCGCGGTCGACAAGCCGTGGAACGACTGGGACGCCGTGACGACCTGGACGGCCGGCCGGTTCAGCGAGTACCGGAACACCGGCCCCGGCGCCGTCGTGACGACGCCCGCGACCCGCCCGCAGCTGAGCGACGAGGCGGCGGCCGGCATGACGGCGGCCGCGTACCTCGCCGGGACAGACGGCTGGGACCCGACGCGGCGCTGAGCCCGGCGGCGCGCCGGTGGCCGGCGCCGAGCTCGGCGCGGGCTCCGGGGGACACCGTCCCGGAGCCCGCGCCCAGTGGCCCGGCGTAGACCGGGAGGGTCATCACACGAGGCCCGCCCGGCGGGCCACCGAGGAGGAACCCCCATGGCAGACACCGATCTCACCGGTCGCCGCGTTCTCGCGATCGTCACCAACTACGGCGTCGAGCAGGACGAGCTCGTCGTCCCGACCGAGGCCCTGCGCGCGGCCGGCGCCACCGTCGTCGTCGCGGCCCAGTCGACCGGCCCCGTCGAGACCCTCGTCGGCGACAAGGACCCGGGGCAGTCCGTCCGCCCCGACACCACCATCGAGGAGGCCTCCGCGGCCGACTACGACCTGCTGCTCGTGCCCGGCGGCACGATCAACGCCGACACGCTGCGCCAGGACGACGCCGCGGTCGCCCTGGTGAAGGCCTTCGCCTCGGCCGGTGCGCCCGTCGCGGCGATCTGCCACGGGCCGTGGCTCCTCGTCGAGGCCGACCTGCTGAAGGGCAAGGAGCTCACCTCCTTCGCCTCGCTCCGCACCGACGCGACGAACGCCGGCGGCAGCTGGGTCGACCGCTCGGTCGTCACCGACGTCGAGGGCGGCTTCACGCTCGTCACGTCGCGCACGCCCGACGACCTCGACGACTTCGTCGGCGCCGTCCGCGACGCGCTGACGACGGAGCCCGCGGGCGCCTAGCCGTCTCGTCGACGCCCTCGCGTCCGGGCCCCCGAGCCGCCGCCTCCGTGCGGACGGCCGGGGGCCTCGTCGGTCGCTGGCCGCGTCCCGTCACGCAGGAGGAGGAACAGGAGCAGAGGCACCACCGGCACACGGACACGACCGTCGTCTCGACACGCCCGTCTCGTGCCACTGCATCGTCATCAGGTCGAGCTCGAGCAGCCGGTCGGAGAAGCCGAGGGGCAGACCGAGCAGCACCCGAAGTGCCTCCCACGCGGTCATGTTCCCGACCAGGCCGGTGACGGCGGAGATCGTCCCTCCTCGCGGAGTCACGAGGGCGGCCTGCCACGAGGGGTCGTCGTCCGGGCCCGTCGCCGCCGACCGGGCGCACCACCAGCAGGCGGTCGATCCCGGCACGACCGTGAACCCCGGGACGCCGAGGGCACTGCCGTAGGCGCCGCCGACGATGTGGGGGAGGCCGCGAGGCCACGCTGCGTCGGCCACCCACCCGGAGGCAGCGGCCACGCTCGGCTGGTCGGCGCAGCTCACCACCAGGTCGACTCCGTCGAGGAGCGGATCGAGATCTGCCGGGCCCCGGACGTGGAGGGGCACCGGCACGACCCGGACGGCGGGGTCGACGGTCGCGACGCGAGCCGCCGCAGCCACGACCTTGTGGCTGCCCACGTCGTCGGTGTCGAAGAGCGGCTGCCGGTCGAGGTTCGACACATCGACCACGTCGGCGTCGACGACGACGATCTCCCCGACGCCCGCGCGGGCGAGCGCGGCGACGACCGTCGACCCCGCGCCTCCGACTCCGAGCACGACGACCCTCGACGCGACCAGGGACGCCTGGAGGGAGGCGGCGTCACGCCCGGGGGCCGGGTGCAGCGAGGCGAGCTCGTCGAGGAAGCGCAGCTGGGCCGTCCGTCGAGGGTCGGCACCCGCTGCGTCCGGGCCCGTCGCCAGCAGCCCGTCGCCGCGCAGCACGGCGAGGACGGCGTCCACGACGCCCAGGGAGACGAGGTGTCCCGCCTCCTGCAGGCGACGGTGGACGCCGCCCCGGTCGAGGGTCCCGTCGAGACACGCCAGGAGGTCGACGACGTGGTCGTCGACGGCGTACTCGATCACCTCGCGCGTGGCCATCGACGTGACGCGGAGCGCGCCCGGGGCGTGCTCGACCACGAGGCCCCGGCGGAGGCGCAGGATCGGGGGCGTCGTCACGACGGCGGCAGCGACGGACGGGTCGTTCACGGAGCCTCCCGGAGGGCGAGGACGGTGGGCGACGCTGCCGTCCGGCGAGCGGTCACCCCTGAGGAGGTGAGGATCGCGGTCGCGACGACCACGCAGCAGGCGAGGAGGCCCACGACGGGCACCTGCGGCGCGAGGGCCGTGCCGAGGGCCTCGGCGACGAGCGTCGTCGCCAGCAGGCCCGCCGGGACCCCGCAGGCGAGGCCGCCCGCGACGGCGGCGGCGACGACGAGGGCGGCGTCGAGCACGAGGAGCCGCCCTACGTCGCTGCCCTGGGCTCCGACGGCCCTCCAGGTCGCGAATTCTCGTCGCCGTCGCGACGCCTCGGTCGCCCACGTGCCGGCGGCCGCGAGGGCACCGAAGGCGACGCCGACGCCGACCACCGCGACGAGCGCGCCCGAGGAGGCCCCCAGCTCGGAGACGGCTCGGGCGCGCATCTGGGCCCCTGTCACGACGGAGCTCCCCGGGACGTCGGCGAACACGTCGTCGACGCCGCGGACGACGAGGTCGGGGTCGGCACCGGGCGAGGTCGCGATGTCCCAGGCCGACGCACCCGCGAAGCCGAGCGATCGGGCCGTGCCGACGTCGACGACGATCTGGTCGCCGGTGACCAACGAGGCGAAGGTGCCCACCACCACGAGCGAGGTCGTGCGACCGCCGTGCTGCACGACGACCGGGTCGCCCAGGGTGGTCCCCAGCACGGTGGCCACGGAGACGGGCAGCAGGACGCCCTCCCCTCGCGCCAGGGCATCGCGGGCGTCGTCGTCGTCGCCGTCCACCCACGGCACGGAGGCCACGTCGAACCAGCTCGAGGCGTCGACGCCGACGAGGCCGACGTCGGACGTGCGCACGCCCGCGACGGCCAGGGCCCTGCCCGAGACCGAGGCCGACACCGTCTCCGCCCCGGGCACGCCCCGCACGCGGTCGGTGAGGTCGTCCGGGAGCGCCACGGGGACGCTCGCCTGCACGTCGGCCCCGAACTGGCGCTCGACCTGGTCGAGCGTCGCGGCGGCGACGGTCGACAGGGTGATGGCGGCCGCGGTCGCGAAGCAGGTCACGAGGGCACAGAGCGCGGCCACGGAGGCGGACGCCCCGGACGCCGAGGCCCGGCGGGCGGCCGTCGCGACGCGCCAGCGGCGGGAGTGGCGCAGGAGACGGCCGAGTGCGGCCAGGAGCAGCGGCGTCCCCACGACGCAGAGCACGACCGCGAGTGCGACGGCGACGCCGCGGCCCAGGGGGCCCCCGGTCGTCGCCAGGGCCACACCGACGGCCGCCACGAGGCAGGTCGCGAGACTGCGCGCGATCACGCCCCGCCGCCTCTCCGCCCCGCCCAGCGTGTCGACCGGTCGGCTCCGCGCGACGTCGCGGGCGGCCGCGGCGGCGCCCGCGAGGCCGGCCACCGTCCCCACGCTCAGGCCGACGAGGCCGAGACCCGCCATGGACGAGAGCGACGGGACGGCGCCGGGGGCGGCGAGCACGCCGCCGACCAGCCCCACGACCACCCCGAGGCTGCTCCCGAGCGCGGAGGCCAGGCTCGCCTCGACGAGCACGGCCGCTGCCGTCCAGCGGCCCGGTGCGCCGAGGGCGCGCAGCGCTCCCCAGGTCGACGCCCGTCGCCGTGTCGACGCCCGGAGGGTGTGCGCGGTGAGCAGGGCGGTCAGTCCGAGCGCCACGGTCGAGCAGGCCGCGAGGACGAGCGACTGCACGGCCAGCACGGGCTCGACGGCCGTCGCGAACGCCGAGGTGTCCTGCACCTCGACCCCGGCGGGGAGGTCTCCGGCGTGGTCCGTGGCCCAGGTCGTCCGGACGGACGGCTGGAGCTCCACGTCGACACGGGTCGCCCCGTCGGGCTCGGAGAACGCCTCGCGCGCCGAGGCGAGGTCGACGAAGACGGTGTCTCCGCCGAAGAGGCCGAGGGCCGCGTCGTCGGCGAGCCCGGAGACGACGAACTCCCGGCCGCCCGCCGTGCTGCTCACCCCGAGGGTGTCCCCGACGTCGACGCCGAGCTCGTCCGCGAGGTCCCGGGGCAGGACTGCGTCGCCCGACGCCGCCGTCGGCGACGCGCCGGAGACGAGCGCCCGCTCCATGAGGTCGGCGGCGTCGGAGGGGTACCCGGTCACCGTCACCTCGGTCTCGACCGAGACGCCTCCGCCGGACCCGTGCGACGGTGCCGCTGCGACGCTCGAGTGGCTCAACGTCGGCAGGAGACGGGCGACGCCGGGCAGCCCGGCGATCTCGTGGAGCGAGGTGGACGAGATCACGTCCGTTCCCGCCGATGCCACCAGTGCGACGTCGCCGAAGGCGACCAGGGCGTCCAGCCGGTCGTCCGTCGCCCGCTCCGCCGCGTCGCTCGTCAGCAGCGTCGCGACGACGAGGGCCGCGCCGACGGCCACCGCAGCCGTGGACAGGGCGTAGTGACGAGCGTCATCGCGCCAGTGACGCCATCCAAGCGTGCACGCGCTCGACCACATCGGCCGCTCCTTCCTGGTCGTGTCGGGCGCGGGCGACGTCGAGCTGCGCCACCACCCGGCCGTCCGCCAGGGCGATCGCCCGATCGGCGCGGCTCGCGGCGAGCGCGTCGTGGGTCACCATGAGCGCACAGCCGACGGCGCCTGACTCCACGGCCGACCGCAGCATCGTCAGCACGGTCGCGCCCGTCGAGGAGTCCAGGTCGCCCGTGGGTTCGTCGGCCATCAGGACGTCCGGCGACCCGAACAGGGCGCGCGCGACGGCGACGCGCTGCTGCTGCCCCCCGGAGAGACCCTGCGGCAGCCGCGGTGCGAGGGACGCGAGCCCGAGGTCGTCGAGGAGCCGGGAAGCCTCCGGGGCCCAGTCCTCGCGCCGGCGACCGTCGATGAGCGCCGTCGCTCCGACGTTCTCGAGCACGGTCAGTGTCGGCACCAGGTGGAAGGACTGGAAGACGAAGCCGAGGTGCCGACGCCGGAAGCGCGCGCGGGCTCGTTCGTCGGCCCCGACCAGGTCCGTCCCGGCCACCTCGAGCTCTCCTCCGTCGACGGCGTCGAGCCCGCCCAGCATCTGGAGGAGCGTGGTCTTGCCGCACCCGCTGCGCCCGACGATGGCGACGAACTCGCCGTCGCGGACCTCCAGCGAGACCCCGTCGACGACCGGCACCGTCTCGACCCCGCCACGGCTGGGGAACTCCCGACGCAGGCCGACGGCGCGCACGAGCGTGCGCCCCTCGCTCACGTCGGCTCTCCCCGTCGCGGTGACATCAGGTCGAACTCGATCCACATCTCCCAGTCGCCGACCCGGCCGTCGAGGAGCTGTGACTCCACGACCCGCCACAGCGACTCGAGTGCCTGCCGGCCCGTCGTGTCGCCGAGGGGAGGAGGTACGGGGGGCAGGAACCTGAGGGTGAAGTGCCCGCCGCCGTCCGAGTCGAGGACGATCGGCAGCATCGGCACCCGGGCGGCACGGCTGAGGAGGACGGGCCCCTCGGGCGCGAGGACCGTCGTGCCGAGGAACGGGACACGAGCGTGGCGCAGCCCCTGCCCCCTCGGGTCGAACTCAGGGAACATGGCGAAGACCTGACCCGCCCGCAGGGCTTCCAGCCCGCGGCGGAAGGTCACCGCGTCGTCGACGGGGAACGCCTCCACGTCGAGGTCGGGGAACGCGACGTCACGGAGGTCGGCGAGGTTCATGCGGTTGTAGACGAACCTCGTCGGCGCCAGGTGCGCGAGGACCAGCGGGACGGCGTACGACGGGCCGAGGTGCAGCGGGAGGGCGAGCACCCCGCCGCGGCGCTGGGCCTCGACGAGGTGCTCCAGGCCGCGGATCTCGACGACGTCCTGGAAGAGCGTCCGGTCGTCGGAGAGCCAGAGCGACAGGAAGGTCGACTCGAGCTGGAGGCGGGGGCCGTACGTGGCGAACCGCCGGGCCGCAGCCGTCGCCGTCTCTTCGTCGAGCGCCGGCGCCAGCTCCATGAAGGCCCGTGTCTGAGCCTCGACATGGGCGGCCGTCTGGTCGGGCTCCGCGCAGGCGTCGTGGAGCGGGCGGTCGAGGGCGGCGAGCTCGGACATGAGGGCCCACGCTCGAACAGGGCCTGCGGCACGGAGGGCCTCCCACAGCTGCCGGTCGCGACGCAGCGTGAAGAGGGTGAAGAGGGGTAGGTGCACGGTGCTCCTCGGTCAGGTCGGCCCGGCGGGGAGACGGGGCTCCCCGCCGCGAGAGGTCACGTGCACATGCAGTTGCCGCGGTCGCATCGCGCCGCAGCTCCCGGCTTCAGCGTCGAGGTGGTCGTCTTCGTCATGGTCACCTCCTCTCGTCGTCGAGTCGACCCTCCTGGACGTGACGTCCGGAGGGTGACATCGAACATACTGGTCGGTCCCGTGGCGTGCAAGGGCGGGCGCGTGACGAGCCGCGCCTCCGGAGGGGCTTTAATCGGGGGTGGACGTCCGACGCGGACGTGGGCGTCCGGATCAGGAGGCAGCGGCATGAGGTGGTCGAGGAACCGCGGTGCCGACGACGGCGTCGACCCGGCCCCGGTCGACCCGGTCGCCCTCGAGCGCGCCGTCGGGGAGGGCCTGCTCATCGCGCGGGCCGCGGCCGTCGTGTCGGTCGCGAACCGCATCGTGGTCAGGGCCCTGCGCGACGACGACGTCTTCGACCGTGACGAGACCGCGGAGGCGGTGGGCCGGACCCTGCACCGGCTCGCGGAGGAGCAGCGCTACCAGAACAAGCGCATCGAGGCCGCCCGCGCGAAGACCAAGGGCAGCCGCGGCCGCTCCCGCCACCAGCACGACTACCGGAGCGCGGACGACGCGACGCTGTGGTTCCGCGAGAACACCTACGTCGCCGTCGCCGACCGGCTCGACGCCCTCCGCTCCGACCGCGACTACGTCGACGGGATCGTCGCCTCCGCCGTCGAGCGCGCCTGGGCCGACGTCGGCTCCGCCGTCGTCACGCGCGTGCGCGCCGCGGGCGCCGTCGACCCCGCCTACGAGGCCGAGCGCGACGAGCGGCTCGCCGGTCTCGGCGACGACCTCGCCGCGCTGGGGGAGGCGCGGCGCAGCCCCGACGACCGGGGGTGACCGGGGGCTCGACCCGCGACTCCCCGCGCCCCCGTCCGGGGGCTTGCCGCCCCGGGCTGCGTGGGCCAGGATCGAACGTCCACGGTCAGGCCCCGCCCCCGCCCGACCCGCCACCCTCACTCCCGTCACCCGGGGACGGAGCTGCCGCATGTCCCTGATGCACCGAGCCGTGCGAACGGTCGCCCGCGGGCGCTACCGCGTCGTCGACGACCTCCTCACCACGCCCCGCCCCGACGACGCCCCCTCGGCGCACGCGCCGGGCACCGACCCCGACCGCGTGCTCGTGTTCGGCAACGGCCCCGCCGTCGGCTGGGGCGTCCGCAGCCACGACCTCGCGCTGCCGGGGCACCTCGCCCGCCGGCTCTCCGCCCTGACCGGGCGCGGCGCCGACGTCGACGCCCTGGCCGACCCGCAGGTCACCGTCGCGACCGCCCACGAGCTCGCCGCGTCGCGCCCCCTCCGCGGCTACGACGCCGTCGTCGTCGTGCTCGGCATGAGCGACGCCCTCCAGCTGCTGCCCGGGCACCGCTGGAGCAGCCACCTCTGCGCGCTGCTGTCACAGCTCGAGCAGGCCACCGACCCGAGCTGCCACCTGCTCGTGGTCGGCATCCAGCCCCCGAGCTCGGTCCAGAAGTTCGGCGCCGCCCGCGGCGGGGCGGCCGACCAGCAGGCCGGCGTGCTCAACCGGCTGTCGGCCGACCTCTGCGCGGGGCGCGAGCGCCTGCACTTCCTGCTGCCGCCGGTGCCGTCGACGGGCTCGGCTGAGCAGGCCCGGGCAGGCTCGGCCGAGCAGGGCCGGGCTGGCTCGGCCGCCGGCGGCACGGCCGACCGCCGCCTGCAGGTGCTGCGCTACGGCGCCTGGGCCGCCGACCAGGCCGCCCTGCTCGCCCCCCTGATCGACCGCGAGCTCGAGCGAGGTGCGACGGCCCGTCGCGCCCGGCACGCCCCGCAGGACGCCGAGGCCCAGCTCGCCGCCGTGCGCGCCCTCGGCCTGCTCGACACCCCGCCCGAGAAGCGGTTCGACGAGATCGTCGAGCGCGCCCGCGTGCTGCTCGGCGGGCAGGGCGCCTCGTTCGCCCTGATCGACGAGGGCCGCCAGTGGAACAAGGCCGTCTCGGGCCAGATGCGCGTCGAGCAGCCGATCGCCGACTCGTTCTGCGCCCACACGGTGCGCGACGGCCAGGCTCTCGTCGTGCCCGACGCCTGGGCCGACCCGCGCTTCGCGTCGCACCCGTCGGTGCGGTTCTACGCCGGCCACCCGGTCGAGACGGCCGACGGCGTGCGGGTCGGGGCGCTCTGCGTGACCGACGTCGTGCCGCGCAGCGCCGAGAGCGTCGACCTCGTGCTGCTCCGCGAGCTGGCGCTGCAGGTGCAGCGCGAGCTGCAGGACCTCCCGGCGCGGACGCCCGCGGCCTGAGCAGGCCCGGTCCGGGGTACAGCGCGTACCCCGATCCGGGCGGTCGGGCCCCTACGGCCCGGGCTCCCGTCTGGCCACCCCCCTGACGCGACACGTGTCGACCGGTAGCGTCGACCAGGTCCCGGGCACGTGAGGCCTCCGGCCCGGTCGACGGTCGGCACCCGCCGACGGGGCGCGGCCGGGGGGATTCGGGTCCGACCCGGCCGTGCTCCCCTCGCCCTGCCCCGCGCCCTCGCCCCGCGCCTCCTCAGCGGGCGATCGGGTTCGGCAGGGTGCCCGCGTAGATCAGCGACGACGACTGCGCCCCGAGGTCGACCATCTGCCTCGTGTCGCGCAGCTGCAGACGGTTCAGGCACGAGTGGTCGAACCGGGCCGCCCGCAGGTCGACGGCGCCGTGCAGCCCGGGGTGCTCGACCGCGTGCCGGTCGACGCACTCCGCGACGAGCCGCCAGAAGAGCGCCTCCGGCAGCACCCGGTCGACGTCGAGGATCGCCGCGAGGTGCCGCAGCACCCCGTCGAAGACGTCGGTGAAGACGGCCAGCGCCTTCTCCCGGTCGTCGACCGGCGACACGACGCGGCGCAGCTCGGGCGGCAGCTCGTCGGGCGACGACGGCTCGGCGAGCAGGGCGACCTCCTCGCCGATGTCCTTCATCACGACGCCCGTGGGCACGTGGTCGCGCAGCACCGTGATCACGTTCTCGCCGTGCGGCATGAAGGCGAGGTCGTGGGCGAGCAGGCAGTGTACGACCGGCCGCAGGTAGGCGTGCAGGTACGACCGCAGCCACCCCTCGGCGCCGACGCCGGAGGCCCGGATCATCGCCGTCGCCAGCGCGTGCCCGTCGCGGTCGCGGTGCAGCAGCGCCGCCATCGTCGCCAGCCGCTCGCCCGGGGCGAGCAGCGGCACCGGGCTCTCGCGCCAGAGCGCCGCGAGCATCTTCCGCTGCGGGGACGCCGTCGCGGTGCGGTGGTAGACGTCGCCGGTGTACCCCAGGGAGGCGCGCTCCCGGAGGACGCGGAACCGCGCCTCCCGCAGGGTCGGGTCCGCCGAGACGAGGTCGTGCACCCAGTCGTTGATCGCCGGCGTCGGCCGCATGTACTCGGGGGAGAGGCCGCGGAGGAACCCCATGTTCTGGATGGCCAGGGCCACCTTGACGTAGCTGCGTTCGGGGTGCGTCGGGGTGGAGAACGTGCGGATCGACTGCTGCGCCCGGTGCTCGACGTCGCCCTCGCCGAGCAGGACGAGGTCGCGGCGGGCGACGTCGGCGGCGAAGGTGACGGCGACGCGGTGCTGCCACTGCCACGGGTGCACCGGGAGGAGGTGGAAGTCGTCGGGGTCGAGGCCCCGGCCGCGGAGGGTCGCCGCGAAGCGCTCCAGCGTCTCGTCGCCGAGCTCGGCGCGGCGGTGGGCGGCCTCGTCGAGGCCCCGGCCGAGGGCGAGGTGCGCGTGGGCGCGCCGGGCCGCCAGCCAGAGCAGGCGCACGGGCTCGCCGTTCTCCGGGGCGTAGGCCCGCGACTCGTCGAGCCCGAACCCGATCCGGCCCGCGTTCGCGACGAAGGAGGGGTGGCCCTCGGTCATCGCCGCCTCGATCGTCGCGTGGTCGGCGGTCGTCAGCTGCTCGCTCGACGGCCCGCCCCGGTGGTGCTTGTGGGCGAGGCCGGCGAGGGTCGCCGAGACCTCCTCGAGGTAGGTGGCGAGGAGGTGCTCGGGCACGGCGAGGAGGGGCTGCAGCTCGACGACCAGCTCGAGGGCGTCGAGCGGGGCGGGGCGCCCGTCGACCGTGCGCGTCACGCTCGCCTCGTCGATGGCCCAGTGCTCGAGGGCGAGCCGCCGGGCGCGGAAGCGGTAGGCGACGGTCGGGGTCGGGGTCGGGGTCGGGGTCGGGGTCGGCGCCGGGGCGACGGCCGGCGCCCCGGCCGGGCCCGCCGCCGCGTCGTGCCGCGGCAGCGCGGCGAGCACCACCTCGTACACGTCGTCGCCCAGGCCGGCCGGCGCCAGCAGCCGCTCGTGCGAGAACTCGGCGAGGGCCTTCGTCACGAGGTGCCGGTGCGCGACCGCCATCGGCTCCGGCGTGAGGTGCGCCGCGGCGCGGTCGTCGTGGGTCAGCACCGACAGCGCCGCCCGTTTCTCGGGCAGCTCGAGCTCGCGCAGCACGCGGAAGCCCGCCTCGTCGTTCTTCGCCCTGACCGCCGCGTTGCGCACGTCGGGCTCGACGACCACCCTGGTCGCCCCCAGGCCGTCGAGCACGAAGCCCGTCACGGCGGCCATCACGGCGGAGGTCAGCCCGTGCACGCGTCGCTCGACCGGCGGAGCGACGAGCAGGTGCACGCCCACGTCGCCGGGGCGCACCTCGGGCACCTCCGCCAGCAGCACGCGCGTGGGGTCGTACGTCTCGACGTAGAAGAGCGGCTCGTCGTCGACGCGGCCCAGCCAGGCCCGCTGGTGCGGGTCGGCCTCGATCGCGGCGAGGTGGGCGCGGACCTCGTCGGTGCTGAGGCCCGCCATGCCCCACCACGAGGAGGCGGGGTGCGAGAGCCAGCGCCGCAGCGGCACCGCGTGCGGGTGCGCCTCGAACGGCTCGATCGTGACCAGCCCGCACGAGGCGCGGTGCTCGGTGACCGCGGTCATCGGACCGTCACCCCCTCGGCGGCGGGGGCTCCCGGGGAGCCGACCCGCGACTCCTCGGTCGGCAGCCCGAACGTCTGGAAGGCGACCCGCCGCTCGACCGGGTAGACCTCGCGGCCGGTGATCGACGCGAGGATGCTCGAGCTGCGCCAGGCGCCCATGCCCAGGTCGGGCGCGGTGAGGCCGTGGGTGTGTTCCTCGCCGTTCTGCACGAAGACGCGGCCGCGACCGCCGTCGACGCTGTGGTCGCGGGCGACGGCGAGGCGCCCGCGGGCGTCGCGCTCGACCTGGTCGCCGAGCGGATCGAGCACCGAGGTCGACCGTGGGGCGTACCCCGTCGCCAGCACGAGGGCGGTGGTCTGCCGCACCGCCGTCGTGCCCAGCTGCGCGTGGCGGAGGGCCAGCGTGAAGAGCCCGCGGTCGGCGTCCCAGGTCGCGTCCGTCAGCTCGGTCTCGGTGAGGAGGGTCGTGTCGAGCGGGCCGTCGACGCTGCGGCGGTAGAGCGTCTCGTGGACGTCGTCGACGAGGTCGCCGCTGATGCCCTTGTACAGGCTGCGCTGCTCGCGGCCGAGCCGGTCGCGCTCGGCGAGGGGGAGGCCGTGGAAGTGGTCGGTGTACTCGGGGCTCGTGAGCTCGAGGGTGAGCTTCGTGTACTCCATGGCGAAGAACCGGGGCGAGCGGGTGACCCAGTCGAGCCGGGCGCCGGAGCCCGCGACGCCCTCGCGCCCGACCCCGTCGAGCAGGTCGCGGTAGATCTCGGCCGCGGACTGCCCGCTGCCGACGATCGTCACGGAGGGCGCGTCACGCAGCCGGTCGCGGGCGTCGAGGTAGTCGGCGCTGTGCACGACCGGGCCGTCGAGGCCGTTCAGGTGCGACGGGACGGCGGGCTCGGTGCCCGTGCTCAGCACCACGTGCCGGGTGCGCCAGGTCTCGTCGCCGGCGTGCACGAGCAGCGTCCCGTCGTCGAGGTCGGTGACGGCCGTCACGCGACGGCCCCAGCGCAGCGTGCCGAGCTGGTCGGCGACCCACCGGCAGTAGGCGTCGTACTCGACGCGGAGCGGGAAGAAGCTCTCGCGGACGTAGAACGGGTAGAGGCGCCCGGTCTGCTTCAACCAGGCGAGGAAGGAGAACCGGGAGGTCGGGTCGGCCATCGTCACGAGGTCGGCCAGGAAGGGGACCTGGATGGTGGCGCCCTCGATCATCATGCCGGGGTGCCAGCGGAACGCGTCGGCCGCGTCGAGGAAGACCGCGTCGAGGTCGTCGACGGGGTCGCTGAGGGCGGCGAGGCCGAGCCCGAAGGGGCCGAGGCCGACGCCGACCAGGTCGTGGACGTGCTCGGGGACGGCGCTCATCGGACGACCGCCGCGCTGGCCGCGCCGTCGGTGCTGCCGACGTGCAGGGCGCTCGCCGCCTCGCGGACGAGGTCGAGCACCCCCTCGACGTCGGCCAGGGTCGTGTCGGGGTCGAGCAGCGTGAGCTTCAGGCACGGCCTCCCGTCGATCACCGTCTGCGCGACCGCGGCGCGCCCCGACTCGACCAGGGCGCGTCGGACGTGCGGCACGAGCCGGTCGGCCTCGGCGTCGTCCAGCCCCTCCGGGCTCCAGCGGAACAGGACCGTGCTCAGCTGAGTCTCGCCGATCAGGTCGAGGTCGTGGGAGTCGCGGACGACCCCGGTCGCGGCCGCGCCCAGCTCGACGACGCGGTCGATCATCGCTCCCAGCCCGTCGGCACCGACGGCCCGCAGGGTCGCCCAGAGCTTGAGGGCGTCGAGCCGCCGGGTCGTCTGCAGCGACTTGTCGACCTGGTTCGGGTCGGCGGCGCCCACCGGGTTGAGGTAGTCGGCGTGCCAGGCGAGCGGCTCGAGATCGGCCCGGTCTCGCACGACGAGCGCGCTCGACGACACGGGCTGGAAGAAGGTCTTGTGGAAGTCGACGGTGACCGACCGGGCCCGCTCGACGCCCTCGAGGAGGCGCCGCCGCGTCGTCGAGACCAGCAGGCCCCCGCCGTAGGCCGCGTCGACGTGCAGCCAGACGTCGGCGTCGTCGCAGACGTCGGCGATCGCGGCCAGCGGGTCGAGGCAGCCCCGGTCGGTCGTCCCCGCCGTCGCCACGACGGCGACGACGACGTGGCCGGCCTGGACGAGGGCGTCGAGGGTCACCCGGAGCGCCTCGGGCCGCATCCGGCCGAGGTCGTCGGTGGGCACGGCGACGACGCTGTCCGGCCCCAGGCCGAGCACCCGCGCGGCCGTCGAGACGCTGAAGTGGCTCTGGTCGGTGGCGAGCACCACCATCCGCTCGAGGACCTCGTGCAGGGAGCGCGGGCGCCGGTCGGGGCGTCGACCGGGCCCGCTCGTGCTCCGCAGCCGCGCCTCCTCGTCGAGGTCCTGACGTCGGGCCCGCCCGGCGGCGCGCTCGCGGGCCAGCAGCAGGGCGTGCAGGTTCGACTGCGTGCCGCCCGACGTGAACACCCCGTCCGCGGTGTCGGCGGGGAGGCCGGCGCGCTCGGCCGTCCAGGCGATCAGCCGCCGCTCGACGAGGGTGCCGACCGTCGACTGGTCGTACGTGTCGACCGAGGGGTTGACCGCGGCGAGCACGGCCTCGGCGGCCACCGCCGGCAGGGCGACCGGGCAGTTGAGGTGCGACTGGTAGGCGGGGTGGTGGAACCAGACGGCGTGCGCGGTGAAGAGCTCGTCCACCTCGCGGAGGGCGGCGTCGGTGCCGGCGCCGGGGCCGTCGAGGTCGACGGCGTCGACGAGGGCCTCGAGGTCGGCGCGGGGCACGCCCGACGACGGCTGGTCGACGAGCCGGAACCGGTCGGCGAGGCGCTCGACGACGGCGGTCGTCGATCGGGCGTAGGCGTCGGCCGTGGCGGCGGACAGGAGGTGGGTCACGGTGGGCTCCCGGTGGTGCGTGATCGCGGCAGGCTCTCTGCGGCCTGCCCGAGGTTAGGCAAGGCTCACCTAAATCGCAAGACGGGGCCGCATCATGAAACAGGCTCATGACCAGGGGTTCACCGGGTGTCCGCCGAAAGGGCGACCCGGAGGTCGCCCGGGGCGACGGGCGCGACACGCCCGGGGTGTGGACAGCGACACGCCCGGGCTGTACTGTCACCTCTCGTGCCGATCGTCGGCACGACCCGTCGCCTCGTCGACGTCGAGCACCCCCGAGAGAGAGGCCAGCACCGTGTCGAACCGCACCTTCGCCGACCTGCGTGCACCGCGCCTCCTCGACGGCCGCGGTCGCTCCTGGCACCCCGGGCAGTACGCATCGCCCGAGCAGCAGGAGAAGACCATGCTCGAACTCGACACCCTCTCGTAGGCCGCGCGCGTCACCCGACGCCCCAGCCCACGAGGGCCGGGGCACCTCTCGCATCCACCGATACTGCAGGGTCGGAGTGCGTCCGTCCGCCCCGGACGACGACACCCCCCCCCACAGAGGACCGAGAGGACCATGGAGAAGATCACCGCCCGGCTGTTCAGCTGGGCCAGCCTGCTCGAGGAGAAGACCGCGCAGCAGGCCAGGACGACGTCGACGATGCCGTTCATCTACCCGCACCTCGCACTGATGCCCGACGCCCACCTGGGCCTCGGCGCGACCGTCGGGTCGGTGATCCCGACGCTCGGCGCCGTGATGCCGGCCGCCGTCGGCGTCGACATCGGCTGCGGCATGATCGCCGTGCGCACGCAGTTCACGGCGGCCGACCTGCCCGCCGACCGCAAGCCGCTGCGCGAGCAGATCGAGCGGGCCGTGCCGACCTCGGCCGGCGCGTACAACCGCAAGGTCGTCGCCACGGCCGAGCCCCGCGTCGCCGAGCTCGAGGCGCTGGCGGCCGAGGCGGGCTTCGACCCGGCGTCGTACGCCAAGAACTGGCAGCTGCAGCTGGGCACGCTCGGCAGCGGCAACCACTTCATCGAGGTCAGCCTGGACGAGACGGACGCCGTGTGGCTCTTCCTGCACTCGGGGAGCCGGGGCGTGGGCAACAAGATCGCGCAGGCGCACATCAAGGTCGCCCAGGCGGCCATGACGCGCTGGTGGATCACGCTGCCCGACCCCGACCTCGCCTACCTCGTCGAGGGCACGGCCGAGTTCGACCGGTACATCGCCGAGCTCGGCTGGGCCCAGCGCTTCGCCCTGCTGAACCGGGAGGAGATGATGGACCGCGTCGTGCGCCAGTTCGCCGACTGGGTCGGAGCGCCCGTGGAGGAGCAGGAGCGCATCAACTGCCACCACAACTTCACGCAGCGCGAGCGGCACTTCGGCAAGGACGTGTGGCTCAGCCGCAAGGGCGCCATCTCGGCCCGGGCGGGGCAGGCCGGGCTGATCCCCGGCAGCATGGGCACCGCCTCCTACGTGGTCGAGGGCAGGGGGAACCCCGTCGCGCTCGAGTCGTCGCCGCACGGCGCCGGCCGGGCCTACTCGCGGAGCGCCGCCCGCAAGAAGTTCACGCACGACGAGCTGCGCACCGCGATGGAGGGCATCGAGTACCGCGACACCGACGCGTTCCTCGACGAGATCCCCGCGGCGTACAAGCCGATCGACCAGGTGATGGCCGACGCGGCGGAGCTCGTGACGATCCGGCACACGCTGCGCCAGATCGTGAACGTCAAGGGCGACTAGCGGGGGAGGCGCGGGCTGCGGCTCGCGCCTCCTCGCCGCCGTCCCGTGTCGACGGTTCAGGAGCGGGCGGCGCGGGCGGCCCGCGCGGGGTCGCTCGCGCGGCTGCCTCCTGAGTCGTCGACGCGGCGGGCCGCCCGGCCGCGGGGGCGGTGCGGCGGGGCCGCGGTCGTCGCGGCGCTGCGCGCGGCGGTCGTGTCGACGGTTCAGGAGCCGGCGGCGCGGGCGGCCCGCGCGGGCTCGCTCGCGCGGCTGCCTCCTGAGGCGTCGACGCGGCGGGCCGCCCGGCCGCGCCGCGCGCGCCCCGGGCAGACTGGCCCGGTGACCGACCCGCTCGTGACCCCCGACGGCCGCTACCTCGTCGTGCGCGGCCGGCTGTGGCGGCGCACCGACCCGGCCCTGCCGGAGGAGCGGCGGTCCGAGCTCGTCCACGAGCTGATGGACGCCCGCCGCGCGAAGAAGACGGCCTTGGCGGCCGACGACCACGCCGGCGTCGAGGCGGCGAAGGCCCGGGTCGACGCGGCCAAGACGGGCCTCGGCGAGCGGGGCCCGGTGTGGTGGAGCGACGACGCCCCCGACGAGACCCGGCGCATGGCCGAGAACACCCGCTACGCGGAGTGGTTCGCCGCTCTCTGACGAACCGGCGGAGCTAGCGCCCCTGGCGCTTCTTGAACGGCTTCGGCTGCCCCTTGACGGCCGGGGTGCGCCCCTTGCCCTTCGACGCCTTGGCCTTGCCGCCCGCCGGCACGGGAGGCGGCGGCGGAGGAGTCGAGGGGCTCGCGAGCTCCTCCTCGGCGACGACGATCGCGGCCTGGCCGGCCTTGGTCAGCCGGTAGGGGCTGGCGTCGCGGTCGAACAGCTTGGTGCCGAACTCGAGCTCGAGCGCCTCGATCGACGACTCGAGCTTCTGGCGCGAGATGCCGAGCTTGTCGGCCGCGACCGGGAAGTGCAGCACCTCGGCCGCGACGAGGAAGTGCCTCAGGTGGCTGGTCTTCACGGTGTCGCCTCTCGCTGGTCGGCCGGGTGCCCGACGCCCCAGACTACCGCCGACGACCGAGCGGCTCAGGCCACCGACACCCCGCCGGCGACCGGCGACGTGTGGCTGACACCGAGCCCGTCGAGCGCCTTCTGGAAGATCTTGAGCCCGGTCATGCCCGGCAGGTTCGAGATGTTCGAGTCGAGCTTCTCGGCGGCCTTCCGGCCTTCCTCGCCGCTCATCAGCTGGCCGAACACGAAGCGGACGTCGTCGATCTCCATGATCGACGAGCCGACCGGGGCCCAGACCTTCTGCAGCAGGAAGCGGGTCAGCTTCTGCGCCTTCTTGCTCTTGAGCAGCCGCTCGCGGGCCTGCGACACGTAGAAGGCCACGTGGCGCGACTCCTGGCGGGCGATGCGGACGAGCAGCTCGGCGAGCACAGGGTCCTTCTCGAGGGCGGCCATGCGCTTGTAGGCGGCAACGGCCGAGTACTCGTTGGCGGCGCCCCACGACATGTGGACGGCGACGAAGTCCGAGCCGACGAACTTGCCGAGCAGGCCCTGCTTGACCGGGTCGAGCTTGTCGCGCCAGCCGAGCTTGAGGCGGTTCGCGCGCAGCTGGTCGTAGTCGACCTTGACGCCGTGCACCTCGAGGATGGCGGCGAGGGCCTCGCCGTGCCAGAACTCCTCGCGGTTCCACATCGTCATGAAGGTCGAGACGTCGCCCTCCTTGTGCGAGGGCGTCGTCAGCAGGTCACGGGTGTAGCACACGGTGTGGTACTCGACGTCGGCCATGTAGCGCAGGGTGCGGAGCGAGTCCGCGCTGAGCGGGTTCTCCTTGAAGTGGTCGAGGTCGAGGTCGTCCCACGTGATCCGCTCGCTGGTCGCGGCGAACTTGTCGATGTCGAATGCCATGTGGTGTCGGGAGGCGCGGGTCGTCAGACCTGCCCTCCGTCTCCTTTCCGTGTGGTGCTGCCGCCGGTCGTCGCTGTGACCGCGCCCCGGGCCCTGGCCCAGTCGCGGATGCTCCATCTTCTTCGGAGCGCCTCGCGGGCGAGATTGGAGTCGGGGTTGACGGCGGACGGGTTGCCGAGCAGCTCCAACCAGGCGAGGTCGGCGTGGGAGTCACCGTACCCGTACGACCCCGTGAGGTCGATCTCGTTCTCCCGTGCCCACTGCGTCAGCCACGCAGCGCGGGCTTCGTCCACCAAAGGCGGCTGGGCGAGGTACCCGGTGAGCACCCCGTCGCGCTCGTGCATGGTGCTGCCGACGACCTCGTCGAACAGGTCGGCGATCGGCCCGGCGAGGGTCGCGATGGAGCCCGTGACCAGCACGGTCCGGTGACCGGCGGCACGGTGCTCCGCGATGCGGGCGAGCGCCTCGGGCAGGGTGTGGCGGCGCACGGCGTCGGCGTAGCCGCCGGAGCGCACCACTCCGCGGAGGCGCGAGACGGGCATGCCGCTGTACCGCCTCAGGAAGCTGCGGATGAACTCGCCGCGGTCGCGCGACTCCGCCCGGAGGTAGGCCGGCAGGCCGGTCAGCAGCGACGCGACCTCGCCCGGCCAGGCCGCCTTGCGGAACCCGTTCGAGCGCACCCAGAGGTACTGCTCGACGATGTTCGAGTCGAGCACCGTCCCCTCGAGGTCGAACACGGCGACCACGTCGGTGCGGGGCGGCAGCGGCCGGGTGTCGACGACGGCGCCGACCGCGGCGGGGCGCACCGAGAAGGCGCGCGTCATGGCCGTGATCGACGGGAAGTGCACGGTCTGGAAGTACTCCTCCCAGTCGATGTCGGTGACGTCGAAGCCGACGTCGGCGGGGGAGCCCTCGGGCAGCCCGGCGTGCAGCGCCCGGGTGCGGCGGTCGTCGAAGATGATCTCGGACTGCACGTAGTGGCGGTAGAGGTCGGTCAGGCTCTGCAGCGACTCGAGGTCGGCCCGCCGGGTCTGCACGTCGCTCAGCGCGGTGCGCGTGCGCTGGTTCGAGGGCAGGTGCGTGAGCACGCGCTCGCGCCAGTCGTTCGTCCGCTGCTTGAAGCGGATGGCGCCCTCGACCTTGCGCACGCCGGGGAAGTCCCAGTGCGGCACCGGGATGGTCGTGTGCTCGTCGCGCGGCAGCGGGTTCGCCGTGAAGAACGCGTTGAGGTTCTCGAACATGCGGAGGATGGGGAACGGGTTCGCGTTGCCCGACGCCACGTGGAAGTACTGCGCCTCGGGGCCCGCCGGAGTCGCGGTGCGCGTCGCCGGCACCGGCGCGGCCGCGTCGTCGATCACCGGGCGCGCCGGGGGGTTCGCCGCGACCGCGAGGATGACGTTCACCACGAAGTCGACGGGCACGATGTCGAGCACGCTGTCGGGCACCCCGGGGAACTCCGGCAGGAGCCCACGGGCGTACGACATGATCAGCGGGTCGGCGACCTTGAAGCCGTCGATCCAGCCCGGGTACGGGTGGCGGAGCGCGCTCTCGACGATGGCGGGGCGGACGACCGACAGGCGGTGGCCGTCGGCAGCCCACAGCTCTTCGGCGGCGCGCTCGGCGAAGGCCTTGGTGAGCGTGTAGACGTCCGTCCAGCCGAGGGTCTCGGCCCGGGTGCGGCCGTAGTCGACGAGACGGGCGGCGACCCAGGCGACCCGCGCCTCCTCGGCGGCCGTCGCGACGGCCTGGGGCCCGGTCTTGCCGTGGCGGGCACGGCCCTCGGCGAGGAACCGGCGGAGGGTCTCGGGCTGCCGCGACGCGGCCTCGACGCGGGCGCGCGCGTCGCGGGCGGCGGCGTGCTCGGCGCGCCAGTCGACGGCGTGCGTGAGCGCCGCCTCGGGGAAGACGCCCTTGCGGATGCCGCCGACGTACGCGGTCGACACGTGCACGACGTGCGGGTCTCCGCCCGCGCGGCGCAGGGCCTCGTACAGGCCGACGGCCCCGCCGACGTTGGTGTCGAAGGCCTGGTCGATGGGCGGGTCGAACGAGACGGTCGACGCGCTGTGGATGACGACGTCGAGGTCGGCGGGCAGGTCGGGCAGCGAGCCGAGGCTGCTCTCGACGACGCGGAGCCGCTCGGTGAGCGCGCGCTCGACCTCCTCGGCGCCGACGCGCTCGCGCCAGCTCGCGAACACCGGCTTCTTGAGCAGGTGCCGCAGCCGACCGAGGGCCGGCGTGCCGGCCTTGGGCCGGATCAGCAGGGTGACCGTCGTGTCGGGGTGGGTCGAGAGCAGGCGCTCGAGGATCGCCTGGCCGACGAATCCGGTGCCGCCCGTGAGCAGCACGTGCGCCGAGCCGAGGCTGGCGACGGTGGAGCCCGGCGTGGCGGAGGGGAGGGGTGCGGTCATGCGGTGAGCTTTCGGGTCACGGTGGAGCCGACGCGGGCGTCGAGCCCCGGCAGGGCGGCGACGCGGTCGCCGACCGAGTCGGCGCGGAGGTGGCCCTCGGCCCCGCCCCAGACGACCGTGTCGAAGAAGGTGCGCTCGGAGTCGGCGCGCTCGATCGCGCCGATCGGCCAGACGGCCTTCGCGAGGGAGGCGCGGGTCTGCTTCACGGCACGCGCCGAGTCGGCGAGGCGCCAGTGGGCCTCGAGGTCGAAGAACCGCTCGTGGCGGCGCTTGATCGCCCGGACGCGGTCGAGGACGGCGCTCAGCGCCGGGCTCGCGGCGCGGAGCTCGAGCACGTCGTAGGCCTCGCCCAGCACCCACTCGTCGACGAGCCCGGTGGTCATGTGCTCGGCGACGATCGGCACGCCCTTGTTGATCGCCTCGAGGGCGCGGGTGATCGGGCCGCGGCGCTCGGCGGCCTCGGAGGCGGCGTGGCGGCGCGGGCCCTCCTCGTCGTCACGGAGGCGCGGGCGGCCGTGCGCCTCGAGCACGGCGTCGAGGGCGTCGGCCAGCCAGAACTTCTCGAAGGCCCACGTGACGAGGAAGGCGGTGACGCGGGCGTCCTTGTGCGTCGCGGTGACGAGGAGGTTGCGGAGGTGCTCCATCGTGGCGGCCTCGAGCCGGCCGAGGTGGCGCAGCAGGCGCAGCTCGTCGTCGCCGAGCGGGGAGGCCTCGAAGGGCGTCAGGTCGAGCTCGGGGCGGAGGGTGCCCTGGGCGGTCAGGGTGAACTCGCGCATGTCGAACTCGGTGGTGTCGTAGGGGTCACCGTCGATCGTCATGACCAGTGATCCTCTCGTGACGCGTTCGTGCGGGCGGGCGGGGCACGATGCACGCTGCGAGCCCTCAAGACCGTATCGTAAGCGGCATGGCAACAGCGCTCGTCACCGGGGGCACGTCCGGCATCGGAGCCGAATTCGCCCGCCAACTCGCCGCACGTGGCTGGGACCTCGTCCTGGTCGCGCGTGACGCGACCCGACTCGACGACACGGCCGCCGCGCTCCGCGCGACGGGCCGCCGGGTCGAGGTCCTCTCCGCCGACCTCGGCGACCGCTCGGACGTCGACCGGGTCGCGGCCCGGTTGGCCGACGAGGCCTCCCCGGTCGAGCTGCTCGTCAACAACGCCGGCTTCGGCGTGCACACGCCGCTGACGTCGGAGGACGTCGCGACGCACGACGCGGCGTTCGAGGTGATGGTCCGCAGCGTGCTGGTGCTGTCCGGGTCCGCGGCACGCGCCATGCGCCTCCGGGGCCGCGGCCGCATCGTCAACGTGTCGAGCACCGCCGGCTTCATGACCATGGGCGGCTACTCGGCCATCAAGGCGTGGGTGACCTCGTTCAGCGAGAGCCTGTCGGTCGAGCTGGCGGGCACGGGCGTCGGCGTCACGGTGCTGCTGCCGGGCTGGGTGAAGACGGAGTTCCATCAGCGCGCCGGCATCCGGTCGTCGAGCATCCCGAACGCATTGTGGCTCGGCGCCGAACCACTGGTCGCCGCGTGCCTGCGCGACGTCGATGACAACAAGGTGGTCTCCATGCCCACGGTTCGGTACAGGGTGCTGTTCTGGTTGGTGCGGCACGCTCCGCGCAGCGTCGTCCGCCGCGTCTCGGGCGCCATCTCGTCGAGCCGTCGGAAGCCCGCGGAGTCGTGAGCGACCCCAGCCGGCCCGGCCACCCGCGGCGCGAGGCCGTCGCCCGCGCCGCGACCGACGTCACCGACCGCTTCAGCTCGCGCGGCCGGGCGATGGCCCGGTACGTCGCCCAGCGCGTCGTCCTCAAGCCGACGATCTGGTCGATCACGAGCGTCACCGTCATCGACCGCGACCGCCTCAAGGGCGTCGAGGGCGGCTTCATCGTGGTGGCGAACCACTCGAGCCACCTCGACGCGCCCCTCATCCTCGGCGCGCTGCCGCGCCGGCTCGCCCGCTACCTCGCCACCGGGGCCGCGGCCGACTACTTCTTCGACGTGCCGTGGCGCCGCCAGCTGACCGAGCTGTTCTTCAACGCCTTCCCCGTGCAGCGCGGCTCCTCGACCGCGACGCCCGCGGGCACACCCGGCTCGGCGACTCCCCAGGCCCCCGCGGCCGTCGCCGCGGCGGCGGCCGCGGCCGCCGCGCACCCGTCGACCGGCGCGACGCCGGCGCAGTCCGCCGCCCGCCGCAAGGCCGCTGCGAAGTCGGCCGCCCGCAAGCGCGCCGGCCAGCCCACGGTCAGCGCCCGGTCGCTGCTCGAGCGCGGCTACCCCGTGCTGGTCTTCCCCGAGGGCACGCGCTCGAAGGACGGCTCGGTCGCCGCGTTCAAGCCCGGTGCCGCCGCGCTGTCGGCGGCGTGCGACGTGCCGATCATCCCCCTCGCCCTGATCGGGGCGCACATCGCCCACCCCCGCGGGTCGGCCTGGCCGAGGCCCGGCCGGCTGCCCGTCGGCGTGGCCTTCGGCGACCCGATGCGGCCCGAGCCCGGCGAGACGCCGGTGCAGTTCTCGGCCCGCCTGCGCGACGAGATCCTGCGTCTGAAGGACGCGAACACCGCCCGTATCCTGGGTCCCGAGACCCCGTCCGAAGGAGCACGACCGTGACCGACGTCCAGAGCAAGCCGGAGACCGAGGTGCGCGACCACGGCGTCGCGCACATGAAGTGGTGGGGCTGGGGCGTCGAGGGCGTCGCCTTCCACCACGACGACAAGCCGGGCTTCGCCCCGTTCGTCAAGAAGATCGTCGGCGTCGAGCTGTCGCAGGGCCAGCACGACACGGGCCTCGACTTCTCGCAGCTCACCGTCCCGGCCTCGCGCGCCTCCTCCGAGGTCGTCGACTCGCTCGTGCAGATCGTGGGCACCGAGCACGTCGACCAGGGCGACCACGACCGCGTCGTCCACACGTACGGCAAGAGCATCCGCGACCTGATCCGCATCCGTGCGGGCGTCCTCGACCGGGTGCCCGACGTCGTCGTCTACCCGGCCGACGAGGCCGAGGTGCAGCAGATCGTCGACCTCGCCGTCGCGAGCGACGTCGTGCTCATCCCCTTCGGCGGCGGCAGCAACATCGTCGGCAGCCTCGAGCCGATGCCCACGGAGGAGCGCACCGTCGTCTCGCTCGACATGGGCCGCCTCTCGAAGGTGCTCCACGTGGACGAAGACAGCGGTCTCGCCCGCATCCAGGCCGGCGGCCAGGGCCCCGACCTGGAGGAGCAGCTCAACGCCCGCGGCTGGACCCTCGGCCACTTCCCCGACAGCTTCACGCACTCGACGATGGGGGGCTGGGTCGCGACCCGCTCCTCCGGCATGCAGAGCGACAAGTACGGCGACATCGCCGACATCACCAAGGGGCTGCGCGTCGTCCGCCCCGGGGGCGTGCTCGTCATCCGGGCCGTGCCCAGCGCCTCCACCGGGCCGTCGCTCCGCGAGATGATCATCGGCTCGGAGGGGCGCCTCGGCGTCATCACCGAGGTCACCGCGCAGGTGCACCGCCTGCCCGAGAAGCGCGAGATCCTCGCCTACCTCTTCCCGTCGTGGCACGACGGCCTCGCGGCGATGCAGGCCATCGCCGAGAGCGACGCCCACCCGTCGGTGACGCGCGTCAGCGACGCCCACGAGACCGCGTTCTCGTTCGCGACCTCGAAGGAGAGCAAGGGCATCTCGAAGGTCGTCAACGACGCCCTCCCGAAGGTGCTGAAGGCCAAGGGCTGGGACGTCGAGGCGATGTGCCTGTCGTTCATCGGCTACGAGGGCAGCCCCGAGCACGTCGCCCAGACGCAGAAGGCCGTCGCCAAGATCGTCAAGGCGAACCGCGGCATGAGCGTCGGCAAGGGGCCGGGCAAGCTCTACGACCAGAAGAAGTTCGACACGCCCTACCTGCGCGACTTCTTCATGGACCACGGAGGCGCGGCCGACGTCAGCGAGACCGCCGCACCGTGGTCGAAGCTGCGCGACGTCTCCGCCCGCGTCTACGCCGCGGCGAACCAGGCGTTCGACCAGATCGGCGTGCAGGGCTGGATCATGGGCCACCTGTCGCACTCGTACCACTCGGGGGCGTGCCTCTACTTCACCTTCGCCTTCGAGCACGGCGCCGACGCCGAGGCCGAGTACGACGTCGTGAAGCACGCGATCCAGCAGGCGTTCATCGACACCGGCGCGACCGTGTCGCACCACCACGGCGTCGGCCTCGAGCACGCCCCGTGGCTCGAGCAGGACGTCTCGACGCAGGGCATCCAGGTGATGCAGGGGCTGTTCGACTCGGCCGACCCGGGCCGCGTCTTCAACCCGGGCAAGATCACCGGCGCGTAGCGACCGGGCAGGAGGCGCGGGTGGGCCCTCGGGGCGACCCGCGCCTCCTGCGCGTCCTGCACCTCCGGTCACCGGGAACACGGTCGACCTAGGATGTGTTGATCGCAGGTACCGCTCGCACCCGGCGGGCCCTCACGGAAGAGACGCGCATGACCGGAATCCACGGCGACATCACCTCGGCCTTCGGCGACACCCCCCTCGTGCGGCTCAACGCGCTCGCCGTGCCCGGCGGCGCGGAGGTCGTCGTCAAGCTCGAGTTCTACAACCCCGGCGGCAGCGTCAAGGACCGCCTCGGCGTCGCCATCGTCGACGCGGCCGAGGCGAGCGGCGAGCTCAGGCCCGGCGGCACGATCGTGGAGGGCTCGAGCGGCAACACCGGCATCGCCCTCGCGCTCGTCGGCGCCGCCCGCGGCTACCGCGTCGTCGTCACGATGCCCGAGACGATGAGCGTCGAGCGCCGCACGATCATCGCCGCCTACGGCGCCGAGGTCGTGCTCACCCCCGGCAGCGAGGGAATGCGCGGCGCCGTCGAGCGCGCGAAGCAGATCGTCGACGAGACCGAGGGCGCCGTCTGGGCTCGGCAGTTCGAGACCGAGGCCAACGCGGAGATCCACCGCCGGACGACCGCCCCCGAGATCCTGCGCGACACGGACGGGAAGATCGACTTCTTCGTCGCCGGCGTCGGCACGGGCGGGACGATCACCGGCGTCGGCCAGGTGCTGCACGAGCAGGTGCCCGGCGTGAAGGTCGTGGCCGTCGAGCCCGCCGACTCGCCGCTGCTCAGCGAGGGCAAGGCCGGCCCGCACAAGATCCAGGGCATCGGCGCCAACTTCGTGCCGGAGCTGCTCGACCGGTCGCAGATCGACGAGGTGTTCCCCGTCCAGCTCGACGACGCCCTGCGGGTCGCCCGCGACCTCGCCGCGAAGGAGGGCATCCTCTCCGGCATCTCGTCGGGAGCGATCGTCCACGCCGCGCTCGAGATCGCCGCCCGGCCCGAGAACGCCGGCAAGCGCATCGTGGCCATCGTCTGCGACACGGGCGAGCGCTACCTGTCGACGGTCCTCTTCCAGGGCCTCGCGGGCGCCGGCGCGTAGCGTGCGGGCCGTCGCCCGCCTGGCGGAGGACGTCGCGGCCGTGCGCCGGCGCGACCCCGCCGCCCGGGGGCGTGTCGAGACGGCCCTGGTCTACCCGGGGCTGCACGCCGTGTGGCTGCACCGCGTGGCGAGCCGCCTGTGGCGGGCCGAGGGCCTGACCCGCCGGCTCGGCGGGCGCGTCGTCGCGCGGCTCGTGGCGCACGTCGCCCGGTCCGTGACGGGGGTGGAGATCCACCCCGGGGCCCGCCTGGGGCGCCGCTTGTTCATCGACCACGGGATGGGCACGGTCGTCGGCGAGACGGCGGTCGTCGGCGACGACTGCACGCTCTTCCACGGCGTGACGCTCGGCGGCAAGGGCGGGCGGGGCGCAGGGGCACGTCGCCACCCCACGCTCGAGGACGGCGTGACCGTGGGCGCCGGCGCCTCGGTGATCGGTGGGGTCGTGGTCGGGGCGCGGAGCGTCGTGGGCGCGGGCGCCGTCGTCACGAAGGACGTGCCGGCGGACTCGGTCGCGACCGGGGTGCCCGCCGTGAGCCGGCCGCGCGGCGCCTGAGCGGCGGCGCCTGAGCGGCGGCGCCTGAGGCTCGGCGCCTGAGGCGAGTCGCGACGCCGCGCCCGCGCGCCCGCTCTGCTCGGCGTGCCCGGGGCCGCCCCGCTCTGCGTCGACGGTTCAGGAGTCACCGGCTCGCCGGGCCCTCCGCGCACCCGTCGTGCCGGGCGCTCCTGAACCGTCGACGCCGCGCGTCCGCCCGAGCCGCAGAGGCCCGCGGCCGGCGGGCGGCGGTGCCAGCCGTGCACGGGTCGACGTGCGTCGACGGGCGTCGACGGTTCAGGAGGCGGCGGCGGCCCGTGCGCCTCGCGGGCGCCTCGCGCCGGCCGCTCCTGAACCGTCGACGCGCCCCGTCAGCGCCGCGGCTCCCACCGGAACGACCGCATCGCCGCGACGCCCCCCACCACGGCCCACCCCACGCTCGGCAGCAGCAGCCACGGCAGCAGCCCGAGGTCGCCGCCGTCCCAGGCGAGGGTGACGAGCTCCATCAGCCCGCCGCCCGGCAGCAGCCGCTTGACGGCGACCAGGTCGTCCGCGCCCGTCAGCTGGAACCAGAACCCCACCCCGAGCGTCAGCAGGAAGAAGGGCATCGTCGTGTACTGGGCGTGCTCCGGCGACGTGGTGACGCCGGCCGTGGCCAGCGCGGCCCCGACGAACATCGCCTCCGCGATCAGCACGGCCACGACGAGCAGCCCCGCGTGCACCGGCGGGCTCTGCACCCCGAGCACCCCCAGCACGACGACGAGCTGCGCCAGGCTCACCGCGACCACGGGCAGCACGAGCCCGGCGAGCAGCCCGCGGTCCGACACCGACCCGCCGCGCAGCCGCTTGAGGCACAGCGTCTGCCGTCGGGCGGCGAGCGTCGTCGTCACGGTGACGTAGACGCCCATGCCGACCATGCCGAGGATCTGCACGCCGGCGAGCACGCCCGCGCTGTCGGCCCCGTCGAGCACGAGCAGCAGGGCTCCGAAGGCGAGCGGCACGAGCACGGCGCAGGCGGCGACCGTGCGGTTGCGCACCATCATGCGCAGCTCGGCGACGCCGATCGCGAGCACGGCGTTCACGGGCCGCCCGGTCGTCGGGCGGGGAGGGGCGGTGGCGGTCGAGGTGGTCACGAGAGGTCCTTCCGGTGGGGTGTGCAGGAGGCGCGGGTCGGCCCGAGCGGGCCGCTCACGCGTGGCTCAGCGAGCGGAACACGTCGTCGAGCCCCGACTCGTGCGCGCTGAGGCGCTCGAGCTCGTGCCCGGCGTCGGACGCCCAGGCGAGCAGGGCGGCGACGTCGCGCTGCGGGTCGGCGGTCTCGACGACGACCAGCCCGTTCTCGGCGCGGGCGACGGGCAGCGGCAGGTCGTCGAGCGGCCCCGGGGCGACGAAGCGCACGGTCGTGGTCGACCCGGCGGTGAGGTCGGCGACGGTGCCCTCGCGGCGGAGCGTGCCCCGGTGCATCAGGCCGATGCGGTCGGCGTGCTGCTGGGCCTCCTCGAGGTAGTGGGTGGTCAGGAGGAAGGTGACGCCCGCCTCCCTCAGCTCCGTCACGACGGCCCAGAGCCGGTCGCGGGCCTCCGGGTCGAGGCCGGTCGTGGGCTCGTCGAGGAAGACCAGCTCGGGCGTGCCCCAGATCGCCCCGGCGAAGTCGACGCGGCGCTTCTCGCCGCCCGACAGCTGGAGCACGCGGGCGTCGGCGCGGTGGTCGATGCCCACCCGGGCGAGCACGGCGTCGACGTCGTCGGCCCGGCCCGACACGGCGCCCGACAGGGCGACGCTCTCGCGCACGGTGAGCTCGCCGGCCAGGCCGGAGTCCTGCAGCATCAGGCCGACGCGGGGCCGGGTGCGGGCGCGGTCGGCGGGGTCGCCGCCGAGCACCTCGACGCGGCCCGTGGTGGGGCGCCGGTGCCCCTCGAGCACCTCGAGCGTGGTCGTCTTGCCGGCGCCGTTCGTGCCGAGCAGGGCGTACAGCTCGCCGCGGCGCACGGTGAGGTCGAGGTCGGAGACGGCGACGTGCCCGTCGTAGGAGCAGCCCAGGCCGGAGGCGCGGATCACGTCGTCCGTCGCCGGCGGGGCCGGTCGTGTGGTGTCGGTCATGACCACGACGATCCCCGCTGCGGGCGTCGGCGCCCAGTGTCGCCGGGGCACGAGTCGCCGTGACACTTGTCACGTCGAGTCGTGACGGGAGGCGGGTCCGGCCCGCGGGGGCGGCCGTTACCGTGGAGGGATGGACCTCCCGGGCGTGACCGCCGACCGACCTGCCGAGCCCGTCGGGCCCGCCGTGCGGCCGGGGCCCGCCGACCCGGCGCGCCCCGGTGACCGGACCACCGCCTCCCCCCTGGCCCGGATGCGGCGGTACACCACCCTCTCGTTCTCGGGCATGGTCGGCGTGCTGACCGGCGTGCTCGTGCTCGTGACGGCGACCGCCACGGGCTCGCTCGCGGCGGTCGCCGCCGCCCTGCTCGTCGGCGTGCTCGTCACCGTGCTGTCGCTGTCGTGGGAGCACGGCCCGCCCCGGTCGCTGGCCATCGTCGCCCTCGTGCTCGCGGAGGCCGCCTGGTGCGTCTCGCTCGCCCTCGGCACGAGCTCGTGGGGAGCGCTGCCCGTCGCCGTCGCCGTGGCCGTCGTCGCCACGACGCCCCGGTCGGGGGCGCCGCGGGGGAGCGCACCGCGCGGCTGGCCCTGGCTCGTGGGGGGCGTGCT
Source organism: Frigoribacterium sp. CFBP 13707 (assembly GCF_014842245.1). Classification (NCBI taxonomy): domain Bacteria; kingdom Bacillati; phylum Actinomycetota; class Actinomycetes; order Micrococcales; family Microbacteriaceae; genus Frigoribacterium; species Frigoribacterium sp. CFBP 13707. The sequence goes on along the minus strand of NZ_JACYVL010000005.1, from coordinate 62,276 downwards.
GGCCGTGGCCGCGCCCCCCGTCATGGCCGGGGCCCTGGGCGAGCTGCCCGCCGCCGCGGTGGCGCCGGTGACGACGAGCGCGGTCGTGTTCGTCGTGGCCGCGTGGAGCGCCTACCGCCTCAACCGCTACCAGTTCGCGCTGTACCTCGAGATCGACGCGGCGCGCGCGACGGAGGCCGAGCTCGCCGTGCTGCGCGAGCGCTACCGGTTCTCGACCGACCTGCACGACATCCAGGGCCAGGCCCTGCACGTCGGCCGGCTGCAGCTGCAGCTCGCCGACAAGACGCTCGACCGCGACGTCGAAGCCGCCCGGGGGCACCTGAGGGAGGCCGAGCAGCTGATCGCCCAGACGATCGCCGAGACGCGGCGGCTGGCCTACGGCGAGCGGACGGTGACCCTCGCGGGCGAGGTGGCCAACTCCGCCGAGCTCATCCGGGCCGCGGGCATCGAGCTGCGGGTCGACGGCGCCGTGCCCGCGGCCCAGCCGCTGGACGACCTGCTCGGGCTGGTCGTGCGCGAGGCGACGACGAACCTGCTGCGGCACGCGCAGGCCGAGCACGTGGTGATCGAGCTGGCTCCCGGTGCGGTCTCGGTGGTCAACGACGGCGCCGCGCCGAGCGGCCGGGGCCTCAGCGGCCTGGCCCGGCTCGGCGACCGCTTCGCCGCGGCCGGGGGAGTGCTCGAGACGTCGCAGCACGGCGGCACGTTCCGCACCGCGGCGCGGGTCGCGCCGTGATCCGCGTGGTCCTCGCCGACGACGAGACGCTGCTGCGCACCGCGCTCGCCGCGCTGCTCGACCTGAGCGACGAGATCGAGGTCGTCGCCCAGGCCCAGGACGGCCTCGAGGCGGTCGCCCTGGTCGAGCGGCACCGGCCCGACGTGGTGCTGCTCGACCTCGAGATGCCCGGGCTCGACGGCGTCGACGCGGCCACCCGCATCCTCGCCGCGCGCCCCGACCAGGCCGTCGTGCTGCTCACCCGCCACGGCCGGCCGGGGGTGCTGAAGCGGGCGCTGTCGGCGGGGGTGCGGGGGTTCCTGCTCAAGTCGGTCGACCCCGACGAGCTGGTGCGCGTCGTGGTGCACGTGCACGGCGGCCGCCGCTGGATCGACGCCGACATCTCGGCCGCGGCCATGATGGACGACTGCCCGCTGACCGCGCGCGAGCTCGACGCGCTGCGCCTCACCGCCGAGGGGTGGTCGGTGCGCGAGATCAGCACGCGACTCCACCTGGCCTCCGGCACGGTCCGCAACTACCTGTCGTCGGCGATGTCGAAGACGGGCAGCAGCTCGCGGCACGCGGCCGCCCGGGTCGCCCGCGAGCGCAGCTGGCTCTAGGGAGTCGCGGCGGGCGCCCCGGCGCGCGGCCGGTCGGCCACCGTGGTCAGCGCTGCGAGCCCTCGACGTCGGCGTGGCCGACGCGCTCGCCGGCGGTGGCCATGTGCGCCCGCATCGCCTCGAGGGCGGCGTCGGGGTCACGGCGCGAGATCGCCTCGAAGACGGCGAGGTGCTCGCGGTAGGCGACCTCGGCCTGGCTGCGCTCGCTGAGGCCGCGCTCGACCCAGAGGCGCAGCAGCGAGCGGGTGCTCTGCAGCAGGTCGCGCAGCACGACGTTGTCGGCGCTCACCGCGATCTGGAGGTGGAACCGCAGGTCGGCCTGGAGGAACGCGTCGAGGTCGTCGAGGCTGTCGCGCATCGTGTCGACGAACCCGCGGAGCGCCTCGACCGCCTCGTCGTCGACGCGCTGGGCGGCGTAGGTCGCGGCCTGGATCTCGAGCCCGCTGCGCACCTCGATCAGCTCGCGGGTGCGCGCGGCGTTGAGCATCATGCCCCAGCTGAGGGTGGTCGGCAGCAGCTCGGACGTGGTGTCGCGCAGGTACGTGCCCGAGCCCGGCCGGACCGAGACGATGCCGAGGATCTCGAGCGCCGCGAGGGCCTCGCGCACCGCCGATCGCCCGACGCCGAGCTGCTCGGCCAGCTGACGCTCCGGGGGGAGGCGCGACCCTGGGACGAGATCGCCGACGGTCAGCAGCGCGATCAGCTGCTTCACGACCTCGCCGACGGCGGTGCCCTTCGGCACGAGCTCGAGCTCGAGCCGGAGGCTCGTGGGGTCGTCGTCGGGGTAGGCAGGCACGGCCCCGAGCTTACTGAGCGGCCCGGGGCGGCTGCTGGCGACCCTCGCGCGGGTGCCCCTCGGGCGCCCCTCGGGTGCACCGACTGGTCAACCGGTTGACAAGTCGGCCGTGACGGGGGCAGCATGGACACCACGCCGCCGGGCCCACGGTCGGCCCGAACGATGACGTTGAGCACGAAGGAGTCGATGTGGACACCACCGCCCGAGCGACGGAGGCCATGAGCCCCGTCGAGAAGTCCGCGATCAGGAAGGTCGCGATCCGGCTGGTGCCGTTCGTCGCGTTGATGTTCTTCATCAACTACCTCGACCGCACCGCGATCGGCTTCGCCGCCCCGAACGGCATGGAGAGCGACCTCGCCCTGTCGGCCGCTCAGTTCGGCTTCGCGTCGGGCGTCTTCTTCATCGGCTACATCCTGCTCGAGGTGCCCTCGAACCTCGCCCTGCACAAGTTCGGCGCCCGCAAGTGGCTCGCCCGGATCATGGTCACCTGGGGCGTCGTGGCGCTGCTCTTCACCTGGGTGCAGAACTTCGAGCAGCTCGTCGTGCTGCGCTTCCTGCTCGGCGTCATGGAGGCCGGCTTCTTCCCCGGCGCCATCCTCTTCCTCAGCCTCTGGGTGCCCGCGCGGCACCGCAGCAAGATCCTCGCCCTGTTCTACCTGGCGCAGCCCCTGACCACCGTGATCGGGGCCCCGCTCGCCGGCTGGCTGATCAGCCACGACGGCGCGTTCTTCGGCCTCGAGGGCTGGCGCTTCATGTTCCTCGGCGTCTCGGTGCCGGCGATCGTGATCGGCGTCGTGGCGTGGTTCTACCTCAAGGACAAGCCCGCCGACGCGAAGTGGCTCACCCGGGAGGAGCAGGTCTGGCTGACCGGCGCCCTGCAGAAGGAGGCGGCGACCAAGACCGGCTCGACCGCCGGCGGGAAGCACCCCAGCATGTGGAAGGTCTTCGGCAACGGCCGGGTCTGGATGCTGAGCTTCATCTACTTCGGCTTCGTCTACGGGCTCTACGCGCTCGCCTTCTTCCTGCCGACGATCATCGGCGGCTTCCAGGAGCAGTACGGCACCGACTTCAGCATCACCGAGCGCGGCTTCATCACGGCCATCCCGTACGTGCCCGCCGCGATCGCGCTGTACTTCTGGTCACGAGACGCCACGAAGCGCGGCCTCCGCACCTGGCACATCGCCCTGCCGGCGCTGGTCGGGGCGGTGAGCATCCCGCTCGCGCTGTTCGCCGGCTCGCCCGCCGCCACCATCGCGGTGATCGCGGTCACGGCCATGGCCATCTTCGCGGCGCTGCCCAACTTCTGGACCCTGCCCACGCAGTTCCTCACCGGCGTCGCGGCCGCCGCGGGCATCGCCCTGATCAACACGATCGGCAACCTCGCGGGCTTCAGCGCCCCGTACATCACCGGGGCGGTCACCGACTGGACGGGCAACTACGAGGTGCCCATGTTCATCGTCGGCGGCTTCATGCTCCTGTCGGCCGTGCTGATGGTCGTGCTGAGCCGGATGAAGAAGCCCGAGGGCGCCGCGACGCCCGAGGAGGCCCGCGACCTGGCCGCCACGGCCGGCCTCGACTGAGGCCCGGTCGCTGCCGCCGGCCGCTGCCGACGGCTGCTGCACCCGGCTGCTGCCCGCTGCTGCACCCGGCCGCTGCCGCCGGCCCGGCGCGGCCCCTCGACCGCACGGGCCCGGGCGTCCCCCCTCCCCGGGCCCGTGCGCCCCACCCCGCCACTTCGCCGACCGCGCCGCCGCGGCCGCTCGACCACCGCCTCCCTGGAGTTCCCATGACCCGCCTCTACAACGACCCGAGCGACTTCGCCGACGAGATGACCGACGGCTTCGTCGCGGCGAACCAGCGCTGGGTGCGCCGCGTGCACGGCGGCGTCGTCCGCGCCACGCGGTCGACGCCCGGCACCGTCGCGCTGGTCGTCGGCGGCGGCTCGGGCCACTACCCCGCCTTCGGCGGCCTGGTCGGCCAGGGCCTCGCCCACGGCGCCGCCCTCGGCAACCTCTTCGCCTCGCCCTCGTGGCAGCAGGTGCGCTCCGTGGCCCGCTCCGCCCACACCGGCGGGGGAGTGCTGCTGAGCTACGGCAACTACGCGGGCGACGTGCTCAACTTCGACGCGGCGCAGGCGAAGCTCGTCGCCGAGGGCATCGAGACCCGCACGGTGCGCGTCACCGACGACATCGCCAGCGCCCCCGCGGCGGAGGCCCACAAGCGCCGCGGCATCGCCGGCGACCTGACCGTCTTCAAGGTCGCCGCCGCCGCGGCCGAGGCGGGCTGGTCGCTCGACGAGGTCGTCCGCGTCGCCGAGGCGGCCAACGCCCGCACCCGGAGCGTCGGCGTCGCCTTCACCGGCTGCTCGCTGCCGGGCGCTGACGAGCCCCTGTTCACCGTGCCCGAGGGGCGCATGGCGGTCGGCATGGGCATCCACGGCGAGCCCGGCATCGGCGAGGTCGACGTGCCGACCGCCGACGGCCTGGCCGCCCTGCTCGTCGAGTCGCTGCTGGCCGACGCCGAGCGGCCCGAGGGCGTCGAGGAGGCGCGGGGCCAGCGGGTCGCCGTGCTCCTGAACGGCCTCGGCTCGGTCAAGTACGAAGAGCTGTTCGTCGTCTACGCGAAGGTCGACGCGCTGCTGCGCGAGGCCGGGGTCGAGATCGTCGAGCCGGAGGTCGGCGAGCTCGTCACGAGCTTCGACATGGCCGGCGCGTCGCTCACGCTGTTCTGGCTCGACGACGAGCTGGAGTCGCTCTGGGCGGCGCCCGCCGACGCCCCGGCGTACAAGAAGGGCTCCGTCGACGTCGCGGCGCGCGCCGACGACGCGGAGCTCGAGGCGCTCGTCGCCGCGCCCGTGCCGCCCGCGACGGCCGCGTCGCGCGAGGCGGCCGAGCTCGTGCTCGCCGCCCTCGAGGCGGTCCAGGCCACCGTCGAGCAGCACGCCGACGAGCTCGGCCGGATCGACGCGGTGGCCGGCGACGGCGACCACGGCATCGGGATGCTCCGCGGCGTGGGCGCCGCGGTCGCTGCGGCCCGCGAGGCACTGCAGGCCGGGGCCGGCGCGGGCACCGTCCTCGACCGGGCCGGGGACGCCTGGTCCGACAGGGCCGGCGGCACCTCCGGCGCCCTGTGGGGCTCCGCGCTGGCGAGCCTCGGCGCGGCCGTCGGCGACGACGATGCTCCGACGCGCACCTCCGTCGTGGCCGGCGTCGGCGGAGCGACCGAGGCGATCCTCGAGTTCGGCGCCGTCGTCGGCGACAAGACCATGGTCGACGTGCTCGTGCCCTTCGACGAGGCCCTCCGTACCGAGGTCGAGCGGGGCGCCGACCTCGCGACCGCCTGGGCCCGGGCCTCCGGCGTCGCCCTCGCCGCCGCCGCCGCGACGGCCGACCTGCTGCCGCGCATGGGCCGCGCCCGCCCGCACGCCGAGAAGAGCCTCGGCACCCCCGACGCCGGCGCGACCTCGCTCGCGCTGATCACGGAGGCCGTCGGCCTCGTCGTCGCGAGCCGACAGCGGGCCTGACCTGCGCCTCCTGCACGCCCCTTCCCCGCACCACCCCACGAAAGGCACCACCATGGCTGACCAGCTGCGCATCGTCGTCGGATCGGACGACGCCGGGTTCGACTACAAGGAGGTCCTCAAGGCGGACCTCGCGGCGAACGACGGCGTCGCCAGCGTGGTCGACGTCGGCGTCGGCTCCGACGGGCACACCGCCTACCCCCACGTCGCCGTCGACGCCGCCCGCATGGTGGCGTCGGGCGAGGCCGACCGCGCGATCCTGATCTGCGGCACGGGGCTCGGGGTCGCCATCGCCGCGAACAAGGTGCCCGGCGTCCGCGCCGTCACCGCCCACGACTCGTTCTCGGTCGAGCGGGCCGTCCTCTCGAACGACGCGCAGGTGCTGTGCATGGGCCAGCGGGTCGTCGGCGTCGAGCTGATGCGCCGCCTGGCACGCGAGTACCTGACCTACCGCTTCGACACGACGAGCGCCTCGGCCGACAAGGTCGCGGCGATCTGCGGCTACGACGGCTCGGCCGAGCCCGTCGGGATCGACGCGCGGTCGTGACGGCCGCCTCACCGGCCTTCACGATCGGGGTCAGCCTCAAGACGTACCTCAGCCACGCGCGCACCGTCGCGTGGGCGACCGAGCTGGCCGAGGTCGCCCGGCGCCACCCCGCGGTGCGCGACGGGGTCGTCGAGCTGTTCGTCGCGCCCACCTTCCCGTCGCTCGTCCCCGTGCGCGACGTGCTCGCCGGCACCGGCGTGCGCCTCGCCGCGCAGGACCTCTCGGCCACCAGCCCGGGGGCGTTCACCGGCGAGGTCAGCGCGGACGAGCTCGCCGAGATCGGCTGCTCGATCGCCGAGGTCGGGCACGCCGAGCGGCGCGCGCTCTTCCACGAGGACGACGCGGTCGTCGCGGCCAAGACGGCCGCCGCGCTGCGGAACGGCCTCACGCCGCTGATCTGCGTCGGCGAGGACGACCGGGCGCCGGCCGCCGTCGCCGCGCGCGAGGTGAAGCGGCAGGTCGACGCGGCGCTGGCCGCCGTCGAGGACTCAGGACGCGTCGTCGTCGCGTACGAGCCGGTGTGGGCGATCGGTGCGGAGTCTCCTGCGTCGTCGACGCACATCGCCGCCGTGGTCGCCGCGCTCGAGGCTCACCTCGCCGCGCTGCCCGGGCACGCCGACAGCCGCGTCATCTACGGCGGCAGCGCCGGGCCCGGCCTGCTCACCGAGCTCGGGGGGCAGGTGCGCGGCCTCTTCCTCGGGCGTCGCGCGCACGACGTGTCCGCCGTCGAGGGCGTCCTCGACGAGGCGCTGGCGCTGGCGGCGGTCTCGCCGGTGGCGACGGTCGCGGCGGCCGCGGAGGTCGCCTCGTGATCGGCCTGAGCACCTACGCCTACTTCTGGCGCGGCAGCGAGCACGTGCCCGCGCCGATGAGCCTCGCCGACATGCTGCGCGACACCGCGGCGCAGGGCGTCCGGCTCTTCCAGATCTGCGACCACGCCCCGCTGGCCGCGTACGACGACGAGCAGCTCGCCGCCCTGCGGGCGCTCGCCGACGAGCTCGGGCTCACGCTCCAGCTCGGCACCCGGGGCACCGACCCGGCCGTGCTGCGGAGCTGGCTGCGCCTCGCGGTCGCGCTCCGCGCCTCCCTCGTCCGCACGATGTGGACGGCCGGCGACGACCGTCCCGACGCCGTCGAGACGGAGCGTCGCCTGCGGGCCGTGCTGCCCGAGTACGAGGAGGCGGGGGTCACACTCGGCCTCGAGACCTACGAGCAGGTCGGATCCGCCGAGCTCGTGGCGGTCGTGCAGGCCGTCGGCAGCCCGCGGCTCGGCATCGTGCTCGACCCCGCGAACACCGTCGCGGCCCTCGAGCACCCCGCCGACGTGACGGCGCGGTGCCTGCCCTTCGTCGTCAACTGGCACGTCAAGGACTTCGCCTTCTCGCGGCAGGACGGCTGGGTAGGGTTCGCCCTCACCAGCACGCCCCTCGGCGAGGGGCGGCTCGACCACGCCGGCATCCGGGCGGCGCTCGACGAGCGCGACGGCGGCACGTCCGGCGTCGACGAGGTCGTCGAGCACTGGCTGCCCTGGCAGGGCGACCCCGAGACCACCACCCGGCTCGAAGCCGAGTGGACCACCCACACCATCTCTCAGCTGAGGAGCAAGAACCATGACTGACACCCTCGACACCACCGCCCCCGAGAGCACCGTCACCCACGCCGACGGCCAGGGCTCGTCCGACGTCGTCGTCGCCGTCATCGGCGCCGGCGGCAAGATGGGCCAGCGCGTCTCGAACAACCTGGCCAAGAGCTCCTACACCGCCCTCTACAGCGAGGCGTCGCCCGCCGGCGTCGAGCTGATCGAGTCGCTCGGCCGCACCGTCACGCCGACCGACGTCGCCGTGGCCGACGCCGACGTGGTCATCCTCGCCGTGCCCGACGTCGTGCTCGGGAAGGTCTCCGAGCAGGTCGTGCCCGCGATGAAGTCGGGCGCGGTCATCCTCACCCTCGACCCCGCCGCCGCCTACGCCGGCCTGCTGGCCGACCGCGACGACATCCACTACGCCGTCGCGCACCCGTGCCACCCGTCGGTGTTCCTCGAGCGCACCACGAAGGAGGAGTGGGCCGACACGTTCGGCGGCGTGGCCGCCCCGCAGGAGGTCATCGCGGCCCTCGAGGGCGTCGACGAGGGCTCGCCCGTGCGGGAGCTGGCCACGCAGGTCATCTCGACGATCTACGCCCCCGTCATCGCGGTGCACTACGTGACCGTGAAGCAGCTCGCCGTCCTCGAGCCCACGCTCGTCGAGACGATCGCGTGCATGGTCGGCGCGTTCCTCAAGGAGGCGCTGGAGGAGACCGTCGACGGCGTCGGAGTGCCCTACGAGGCGGCCCGCGCCATGCTCTACGGCCACACCTGGATCGCACTGACCAACGGCCTCCGCGGCTCGAACCCCTTCAGCGACGCCTGCCACATCGCCATGGACTACGGCCGCGAGTCGATCGTCAAGGACGACTGGAAGAAGATCTTCGACGACAGCGAGCTCGACTCCGTCATCGCGCGCATGCTGAAGATCGACGCCGTGCAGCGCTGAGGGCGACCTGCGCCACGCTCGTGAGCGGGGCGTGGAGGAGGCGGTGGCGGCGTCGGCGACGCGGCCACCGCCTCCTGTCGTGCGTGCCGGGCACCCCGTCGCCGGGTGCCCCGCGGCGGGTCGGCTCGGGTCAGCTCGGCATGGTCGGGGCGGCCTGCTCGTCGTCGAGGGCCTCCTCGCCGGCCTCCTCGTCGGCCGCGGCCTGCGGGTCGGTGCCGGTCTCGCCCTGCCGCTCGCGGAGGACGTCGTCCTTCGCCGCGTCGCCCTCGCCGGCGTGGTCGTGCTCGACCTGCTCGGCCAGGCCACGGGTCTTCTCGGCGTCGGTGGCTTCGTCGGCACCGTCCATGATGGGTCGGGTCATCTTCTCGTCGCTCATGGTCGGAGGGTACCTCCCGACGCCGTGCGGGCGGGGGCCCGCGTCCAGGCAGCGTCGGCGGGGCCGGTCGCACCCGGCCGCGGAGCCGTGCGGGCCCGCGCCGATCGGCCTACCGTCGCCCGCATGATCAGGGAACTCTGGCTCCTCCGGCACGGCGAGAGCATCGCCAACGTCGCCGCCACCGCCGCCGAGCAGGCCGGCTCCGAGACCATCGACGTCGAGCAGCGCGACGCCGACGTGCCCCTCAGCGAGCGCGGCGTCGAGCAGGCCCGGGCGCTCGCGGGCTGGCTCGGCGAGCACGGGCTCGACGCCTCGACGGTGGGCGCCGCCTCCCCGGGCGGCGTCGCGGGCTCGTCCGTCACGTCGTTCTGGTGCTCGCCCTACCTCCGGGCCCGGCAGACCATCGGCACCGCGCTCGACGAGGCCGGGCTCGCCCCGGTGGTGCGGGTCGACGAGCGCCTCCGCGACCGCGAGCTCGGCGTGCTCGACCTGCTCACCCGGCGCGGCGTCGCGGCCCGGCACCCCGACGAGGAGGCGCGGCGCGAGCGGCTGGGCAAGTTCTACCACCGGCCTCCCGGCGGCGAGTCGTGGGCGGACGTCGCCCTGCGGGTCCGGTCGCTGCTGCGCGACCTCGACGAGCTGCCCGGCGACCGGGTCGTCGTGACCGCCCACGACGCCGTCGTCATGCTCTTCCTCTACGTCTGCACCGGCCTGAGCGAGGCCGACCTGCTCGAGTTCGCCCGGTCGAACACCGTCACCAACGCCTCCGTCACGCGGCTGTCCCGCACCGACGGCGACGCGTGGTGGACCCTCGACGCCTTCGCCGACGTCGCCCACCTCGACCGCGGCGACGCCCCGGTCACGACCCACGGAGGAGACCGTGACGTCCAGCCCCGATGAGATCGTCGTCACCCCCGATCTGCTGCGCGGCTGGGAGCTCCCGTCCGCCGGCGCCGGCAAGTACTCGCGCGGCCAGGTCGTCGTGGTCGGCGGAGCGGCGCGGACCCCCGGCGCGGCCATGCTCGGCGCCTGGGCCGCGCTCCGGGTCGGGGCGGGCCGCCTGACCCTCGCCGTCGCCGGGTCCGTCGCCCCGCACGTGGCCGTGGCCCTGCCGGAGGCGGGGGTCGTGCCCCTGGGGGAGACCGACGGCGGCCACGTGGTCGGCTCGTCGCTCGCCCAGGCCTCGAGCGACCTGGAGGGCGCCGACGCCGTGCTGGCCGGGTCGGGGCTCGACGACGCGGACGAGGCGGAGGCCCTGGTGCGACTCCTGCCCGACCTCGTCGGCGACGACGCCGTCGTCGTGCTCGACGCCTTCGCGCTGGGGGTGCTGCCCCGGTGCGGCGACGCGGTCCACCCGCTGCGCGGGCGCCTCGTGCTGACGCCGAACCCGAGCGAGGCCGGCCGGCTGCTCGAGCGCGACGTCGACGACCTGCCGAGCGACCTGCTCGAGATCGCCCGGCGCTGGGGCGCCGTGGTGGCGTGCCAGAGCTTCGTCGCCTCCGACGACGGGCGGCTGTGGCGGTCGGGCGCGGGGCACCCGGGGCTCGGCACGTCGGGCAGCGGCGACGTGCTGGCCGGAGCGGTCGCGGGGCTCGCGGCGCGCGGGGCGACCCCGGCACAGGCGGCGGTCTGGGCGACCCACGCCCACGCGACGGCGGGCGACCGGCTGTCGGTGGGTGTCGGGCCGATGGGGTTCCTCGCGAGCGAGCTGCTCGACGAGCTGCCGCGCGTGCTGGTGGAGGTGGGGGCGTAGCCGGCGCTCGCGTGGGCGGCGGCGTCGGCGTCGGTGGCGGTAGCGTCTAGGCGTCGACGCGCGGGCGCGTCTCGGCGGCGACGGACGTCGCGGGAGCAGCCTCCGCCCGTCCGGACTCCTCACGGGTCGGGGTCGACGACGGCTCGAACCGGTCCTTGAGGCGGAGCGCGGGCTGCTCGACGAAACGATGCGACAGCCAGGCGGTCGTCACGGCCGCGGCGATGACGGCCACGGTGCCGAGCGCACCGGGCACGACCGGCTCGATGAGGGCGATGAAGACGACGTGCCAGAGGTAGAGCGGGTACGACAGGGCCCGGCCGAACCAGGCGACCGGCCCGAGCGACAGCACCCGCGCCGGCAGGGTCGGGCGGCAGGCGAGACCGCCGATGAGGAGGGCCGAGGCCACCGCGACGCCGGGCAGCATCACCGTGAAGGTGGTGACCTGCTGCTGCCAGCCGCTGCCGATGACGGCCAACGAGCCGACGACGCCGACCAGGCCGGCCCAGGTCGCGACCGTGCCGAACCGGCCCTGGAACGCCGCACGGCCGCGGTCGGACCCCAGCACCAGCGCCAGGGCGCAGCCGAGCAGCAACGGGGCCACGTTCAGGACAGGACTGAAGTAGATGTCGGGGGTGGCGCCTCCGGCGGGGGCGTCGAAGAGGACGCCCGAGGCGACCACCGACGCGACCACGAGGGCCGCCAGCACGGCCACGGCGACGCGGCGGGCGCCCTTCAGCGCGAAGAGCAGCATGAGGAGCGGAGGCCAGACGAGGTAGAACTGCTCCTCCATCGAGAGGCTCCACATGGGGGAGAAGACGCCCTGCGACTCGCCGAGGAACGACCGGGCGACGTTGCCGGTGTAGGTGACCGCCACCAGGCCGGCGCCGAGGGCGCTCATCGTCGAGCCCTGGTAGTCGCCGATCAGCCACCAGAGCGCGAGGCCGACCACGACCACCGCGAGCAGGGTCGGGTAGAGGCGGAGGACGCGGCGCAGCCAGAACCGGCCGAGGCGGATGCGCCCGGTGCGGGCCCGCTCGCCGACCAACAGGGTCGTGATCAGGTAGCCGCTGAGCACGAAGAAGACGTTGACCCCGACGAAGCCGCTGCCGAAGCCGGGCACGTGCAGGTGGTAGAGCACCACGAAGGCGATCGCGACCGTCCGCAGACCGTCGAGCGGCAGGACGCGGTCACGGCGCGTCGATGTCGTCGGGGGAGCGAGGGGCATCGGACCAGTGTGGACCGGAAGGCTTGGGAACGCCCGGACGGGGCTCGGTGGGCCTAGCGGGCGCCGGGGCGTCGGGGCGCCGGCCGTTCTCGCGCCTCCCGCG